>CAZEKH010000001.1:0-107748 GCA_964512925.1 uncultured Candidatus Saccharibacteria bacterium
CTTGAGGTCTCTGTATTACCGCTGCTGCTGGCACAGAGTTAGCAACCTCTTATTCTGCAGGTACACTCAAAATTGTTCCCTGCCAAAAGGACTTTACAACCCGAAGGCCTTCATCGTCCACGCGGCGTCGCTGCATCAGGCTTTCGCCCATTGTGCAAAATTCCAAACTGCTGCCTCCCGTAGGAGTCTGGGCCGTGTCGCAGTCCCAGTGTGGGGGTCTCCCCTCTCGGGGCCCCTAACCGTCATAGCCTTGGTAGGCTTTTACCCTACCAACTAGCTGATGGTGCCCAGGCCGCTTCTTTAGCGCATTGCTGCTTTGATATTGCTATCACATGGAGAATTGTCCAACCTTTCGGCTGGTTATGCTCCACTAAAGATACGTTCCTAGGTATTACTCACCCGTTCGCCGTGGGTCTAAACCCACTCGACTTGCATGTCTTAGGCACGCCGCCAGCGTTCATCCTGAGCCAGGATCAAACTCTTAATATAAGTAAAGTTCTTAACTCAACACCCGAAGGCGGAAATACAAACTTTACCGAAGTTTGCCCGATTCAAATTGAATCTGACTTACTGCCTTCAAATAAATGAAGGTCAGAATAGTTATTTTTTGAAAATGGATAGCTATTAAAAAACCGGAAGTTTTTTGTTTATCCCGTCTGATTTTGCAAAAGCAAAATCCTGCGGGAAACTCTTTGAAATTGACGTAACTTACACCTATTTCACCGGGGGGTGAAATAGGGTGGTTTTGTACTTATTCCTATCACTATTCAGCTGTTAAAGTGCGTTACCGCAGATTACACGCGGATTACTACGCAGATCTCACGCTGATGATTTAAGCGTTTTCTGCATAACAACCTGCGCACGATTGGTAGGCGAATAAAAAACACATCCTTTTTTTGGATAGTGTTCCATTTTCCCTTATAGGAACCTTTTATAATCTCCCTTTCAAAATACAAGAAGGGGATACATAAAAGTAAAATTGGAAACTTTTTTTATGCCTTGGTTTATTGACTAATTTTTAAATTACTTTAGCTTATAAATATTAACGGAAATGCTATCCCTTGTCAAGGGTAAAAAGACCTTATTTTTACCCATATTTTCCACACTTTTTCCACATATTTTCTATCTGAAACCAGCAGGGGTTAGATAACGCACTCCAGCAGACAAACTTCCAGTTGCAGCCCCCAAACAAAAACTCAAAGTGAATCTTGTTCCTGCGTCATCAACTTCATAAACATACGCGTTGTTGCTGGATGTGCAAGAACCATCTTGAGGCGTAGGCGCGGTCGGAATTGCGACCATATAAGTCGGAGTCATGGTAAAGGTTCCTCGGGAGTTAATATGCTGAAGTTGTATACTGCCCAAAACTGCCCCTGTGCCGGCTGCCGCATAACCGCTTCCCATAGCTCCAGTTCCTGTGGGATATCCCCCGGCATCGTTATAAAAAAGTTCAAAAGCTTTAGCTAACTGATTTGCCTGGCTTAACCTCTTTGCGTTTCTGGCCTTTTGTCTGGCGCTATTTAAAGAAACCAGCACCACAGAAGCTAAAAGTCCAATAATTGAGATCACTACCAACAACTCTATTAAAGTAAACCCCGCCCCGCTTTTCCTGAATAAACGATTTCTGACAATATGCTTTTTATTAGACCATTTAAATTTTTCCACTAAGCCCTTTTGTGAAAGGTGGGGCGGGGTAAATCCACGTTGTTTGGATTTTATAGTCATAGTAACTTTACTATATTATAGTAATATTAGTATAACATACTCTGGTTGAAAATCATTTTATTGGATTATTTTGTCTACCATTCCATATTTTTTTGCCTCTTCAGCTGTCATCCAAAAATCCCTGTCCGTATCGGTTTCCAGCTTCTTTATCGGCTGGCCAGTATGCTTGGACAATATTAAGTTCAGCTGGTTTTTAATCCGGGTAATTTCATTGGCGGCAATTACTATATCTTTCTGTTGACCTTCAGCCCCGCCCATCACTTGGTGTATAAGTATGCGGGCATTCGGAAGCGATACTCTTTTACCTTTTTTGCCAGCTGCCAAAAGCACAGCAGCAGCCGAAGCTGCTTGACCTATGCAAATGGTTGAAACATCGGCCTTTACGTGCTGCATAGTGTCGTAAAGAGCTAAAGCCGCGGTCACACTACCACCTGGAGAATTTATATAAAGTTTAATGTCATCTTTGCTGTTTTCGGCATCCAAAAAAAGCAGTTGGGCAATCACCGTGTTTACTACCGCATCATCTATAGGCTCACCTAAAAATATAATCCGCTCTTTTAAGAGCCTGGAATATATATCGTAAGCGCGTTCTCCCATATTTGATTTTTCGATGACCATTGGAACAAGAGGCATAAAGTTAGTATTAAGTAGTAAAAATTATAATTAAGCACTGTGTCATTCCGGACTTGATCCGGAATCCAGATTTTGTAAATTTCTAATTATTCTAATTGATCTAATTTCTAAATAAATCCCAAATTCGAAAAATTACTTTTCTAAACCATTTTCAATCTTACACTCCTTATATTTATTATCCCTAACTTCATTATAATCTGCTCTTTTTGTAATAGTTATACCATTTAATTCCATTTTTGATTCCTGCTCAACAACATAACTCGCTAAACTTTTTGCAATAACCAAACAACTTTTTCTAATTTTAGTTGGCCTCCAAGAATACCAATAAAACCCAAATGCCAAAACTAATAAAGTTATCAAAATAATATATTTATATTCTTTGAGCTCTAGCATTGGGAATTATTTAGGTCAATTACCTGCCCGCCAATAACTAAATCCATTAAAAACTATTTACGCTAATTAACAATTAGTGAGTTTAAATAAATAAACCTTTGGCAGGCGGGGAAATTAGAATAATTAGGTCAATTCTATTTCTCTTCTTCTACCTGCTCTTCTAATTCGCTGACTGGCTGATTTTCTGACTCACTAGTATCCCCGAGCTTCTCTCCGTTTATATCTATCTTCCAGCCTGTCAGGCGGGCGGCAAGGCGGACATTTTGTCCGGCTTTGCCTATGGCTAAACTAAGCTGGTCTTCCAAAACTCCCACTTTGGCTTCTTTTGAAGCTTCGTCCAGCTGGACATTTAAGATCTTGGCTGGGGACAAAGAGTTGGCAATGAACTTAACCGGATCATCTGAATATTCTATGATGTCTATTTTTTCGCCGCCCAATTCAGCCATCACGGTCTGAACTCTGCTGCCTTTTTGGCCCACGCAAGCGCCGATAGGGTCTATACCTTCTTGGTTGGCAACGACTGCAATTTTAGACCGGCTGCCGGCTTCCCTGGCCAGAGCTTTGATTTCAACCGTGCCATTGGTGATCTCCGGAACTTCCAACTCAAAAAGTCTTCTAACCATATCCGGATGAGAACGGGACAAAGTTATTTTAGGTCCGCGGGTGGCAGGCTCTACGTGTAAAACCAAAACTTTTAAACGCTGGCCAACCTGGAGTTTTTCCCCGCGCATTTGTTCAGAAGGAAAAAGCACGCCAACGGACTTACCCATATCTACCAACACCGTATCACCTTCCACTCTTTGCACCATTCCGTTTTGAAGAGTGCGTTCTTTGGATTTAAAATCCGAAAACTGGGCGTTTCTTTCCGCTTCACGAAGTTTTTGGATGATCACCTGCTTGGCAGTCTGCGCCGCAATACGGCCAAAGTTGGTGCCAGTTTTTGGTGTAATCTCAACCGACCACTCGTCACCCGCTTTCAGCTTTCCAGCTTTGCCAGATTTAGTGCCTTTATTAGCCTCTTCAAGCAAAATAAGTTTTTGCGGGTCTTCAGCGGCCTCCTCTTCGTTTTCAGTTACGGTTTTTACATCAAAAACCTTCACCCCCATATTTTCCGGGCTGAATTTGACTACTATATTCTGATTTTTCTCGCCGTAATCTTTGCGAAAAGCTGCAGCCAGCGCTGCTTCTATCATCCCCACTAATTCTTCCCTGGTGATACCTTTTTCTTCTTCAAGCTGCAAAAGAGCTTGTTCTAGTTGGTCGTTCATATATTCTCCACAAATTACTAATCATACAAATAATACTGTATATGAATATTTGTATGATTAGAAAAATTTGTAATTAGTGCATTATTTATAAAAAAAGACGAGCCATCGCTCATCCGTTAGTTAACATCTTCCACTGCATTCGATATTATATTACCACATCTAAAACTTTTGTCAAACTCGTTATACAAAACCTCACAAACCTCTATGGTGGGCCTAAAACTTCTTAGGTCTGGATGCTGGAGCAAATACATTTTCACAGCAGTTAAAAGCTTTCTTTGTTTATAAACATTGACTGCTTCAGCTGCAGAACCAAACTTACTATTTTCCGATTTTCTGGTTTTGACTTCTACAAATACCAAAGTTTTTTTGTCTTTTGCCACAAAATCTATCTCGCCTTTTCTCAAACCTTTTTTGTTGAAAAAATTCGCTGCCAAAATCTCATAGCCCAAATTTGTGTAATGCTTTTGCGCAAACTCCTCACCGAGCTGGCCAAGAGTTTTTGGTTTTTCCAAAACTTGAGGCTTTTTTGTTTTAAACCAACTAAACATAATTGCGACGCTAATTTACGAATAAACACCCGAATGATAAGAATTCGTGACATTCGTTTCCTATTTGTATATTCGTGTCGGGCTTAGGGAAGGTATTTCAACTTTATCTGCTCTTTTTGATACGCTTCAAGTTCTGTCTTATATTTTTTAAACATCTGCGTCAATATTTTCACTATCCAAACGAGAAAAATCAACCCGCCAACCATAGCAACAAAGTGGGTGCCAAAAAATCTGATATGCTGAGTTCTAGCCGCGTACCAGACAAACTCCCAAACTGATAAAAATAAAAAGGCGGAAAAAAACTTATGACGATACTTCTTGTCTATCGGATTGGGCGACAAAACCTCAGACAACTTAAACAAAACCCCAAGCACCAAAGCAGAGATAGCCAAAATCAAAAACATCCGGTCAGCTTTTTCAATCATCACAGTGTTTATGGTAAAAAGAAACTTGTAAGTAAATATAGATTTGAACATTTTATATTGCACAAATTACTAATTATACAAATAATACTAATTTTTAGTATTTTGTACAATACGTATAATTTGTAATTAGTGGATTATTTTTCAAACAAAATTCCATAGTGGTAGCTGTCCGCGTCCAAATCCTTGAGTTTCCTAAATCCCGAATGCATTAGCTGGACTTCCAAGGCTTGCTGATCAACCCGTTTTTCTAGTGGCGGACCAAAAGGACTGGCGCCTTTTTTCCACTCTACCACGCACAGCCTGCCAGGGCTTTTCAGGATTCGGTAAATATTTTTGAAGAGCTGGTCGCGATTTTTCACTTCGTGGAAAATATTGCCCGCTATCACCAAATCGCAAGAGCCGGGAGCAACGTCTAAAAAAGGCTTTTCCAAGTCTGCCTGCATTACCTGGACATTTTTATACCCAAACTGGGTGGCAATAGAAACCGTGGCTGCAAGCTTGGACTCCTGCACATCCACAGCATAAACCGTGCCCGAGTTTCCCACTAACTGAGCTGCGGGTAATATGTAAAAACCTGAGCCAGACCCCAAATCCGCCACAGTTTGTCCCTGCATCAGCCCGGTCTGCGCAACTATTAAAGCTGGATTTAAAAATTTAGACATAGATATTCCACAAATTACTAATACTACAAATTTTAAATATGTAATTAGTAATATTAGTAAAATTTGTAATTAGTGCAATATTACATTTCTTGATATAACTTTTCTATACTAACTGCTTTTCCCTCGCTGCTAATTTCTACCAAAACCCCATTTATCTGCATCACGCCTTCTTCTTCAAGCTCGTTTTTAAACTTTTGGGTCGGGTCTAAAAACTTCTTTAGCGCGTTTTCAAACTTTACGCCCAAAGCTGAGTCTCTGCTTCCTGTCATACCAACATCTGAAATGTAGGCCGCACCTTTTGGCATTAGGTGCGCGTCTGCGGTTGGCACGTGAGTGTGGGTTCCGACTATAGCTGTGACCCTGCCGTCCAAATAGTGGCCAAAAGTCTTTTTTTCGCTGGTTGCTTCAGCGTGAAAATCTACAAATATTATATCACCTTTTTGCGCCTCTTGCCTGAGCAGTTCGTCCACTCCCAAAAAAGGGTTGGTAACTTTGCCGTCAAAAACAGTATCGCAAAAAACCTGCCCGTGAAGGTTTAATACCAAAAATTGCTGGCCCCCACCCTGCCCTCCCCCAATAGTGGGAGAGGGTTTTGAAAACCTGTAGTAGCCAAATCCAGGATTACTTCCTGATATGTTGCTTGGCCGGATCAGTTTGGGATATTTGTCAAAACATTCTTCTATCTGGTCTTCTTTGTCAAAGATGTGATTGCCGGAAGTAAAACAGTCTATACCTAACTGGTCAATTTCTGCTAAAGTCGCCGGGGTAACACCTTTACCGTGAGCCATATTTTCCACATTGACTATGACCGCGTCCGGCTTATATTTTTCTTTCCACATAGGCAAAACCTGGGAAAGAATCTTTCTCCCAGGTTTTCCAACTATGTCGCCAATGAAAAGAATTTTAGACATAAAATTAGTATTAAGTATTTAGTATATTGTATTATGCATAATACTTAATACTTTATACACAATACTATCTAGCATACTCAATCACTCTCGTCTCGCGTATAACGTGCACCTTAATCTCGCCTGGGAATTTCAGTTCAGCTTCCAGGCGGTTGGCAATCTCGCGTGCCAGTTTTTGGCAGGCAAGATCGTCTAACTTTGCCGGAGTAACAAATACCCGAATTTCGCGGCCGCCTTGTATGGCGTAGGTTTTTTCCACGCCTTCATAACTATTGGCAATATTTTCCAAATCAGTCAGACGTTTTATGTAGTTTTCCAGAGTATCCTTGCGCGCGCCCGGGCGGGCTCCGGAAATATTGTCGCAAGCATCCACAATAATAGCTTCCACACTTTGGGCTGCAACAGCCTTGCCGGAAACATCCGTATCCGCGTGATGGCTGGCTATGGCTTCCACAATCCTGGCGTCCAGACCAAACTTTTCCGCAACTTTCTTTCCCAGCTCTACGTGCGAGCCTTCCAAGTCTTGGTCCAAAGCTTTTCCGATGTCGTGGAGTAGCGCGCCTTGTTTGGCGATCTGCACATCCGCGCCCAAATCTTCTGCCATAAGCGCGGCTAACTTGGCCATCTCCACACTATGCCTTAAAATATTTTGTCCGTAAGAAGTTCTAAACATCATCCGACCAATCAAATGCACAAGCTTCGGAGGGAAAGTAGTTATACCAAGTTCATAAACAGCTGCTTCCCCCGCTTGTTTAATCTGTTCAGCGATTTCCGATTTGCTTTTTTCATAAGCCTCTTCTATGCGAGCCGGGTGAATGCGTCCATCGGATACCAATTTTTCCAAAGTCTGCTTGGCAATATGCCTGCGGATGGAATTAAAACCCGAGATCACCACGGTATCCGGAGAGTCGTCTATTAAAATTTCCACGCCCATCATTTGCTCAAAGGCGCGGATGTTCCTGCCTTCTTTCCCGATGATTCTTCCTTTCATCTCTTCTGAAGGGATTTGCACAGTGGTTGTAGTGGTTTCTGAAGCCACTTCTGAAGCCACTCGCTCTATGGCTTGCGCCACGATGTTTCTTGCCTCTCTGTCTGCGGTTTCGTGCGCTTCAGCTATTAGCTTTCTATGAAGAGAAAGCATTTCTTCTTTAACTGTTTTTTCCGCATTGTCGAGCAAAACTTTGGAAGCTTCTTCCCGGGTCATACCCGCGATTTTTTGCAAGTTGTCCAACTGCTTTTGCCTCAGCTCTTTGAGCTCGTCTTGAATTTTCTGGATTTCATCTTTCTTGGCTTGGATCTCTTCCTTTTTTTTGTCCAAGTCCATTCTTTGTCCGTCCAAACTTCTATCTTTTTGGTCCAATTCCTTTTCCCTGCGCTCTATACGCTCTTCCATTCTAACTATCTGGGAACGAAATTCCTGTTCCTGCTTTTTGGCCGCCTCCACTATTTCCAAAGACTTGGACTTGGCGTCCAAAAGCATCTCTTTTTCTTTGTTCTTTGCCTCTTCAACTATTTTTTCAGCCCGCGTTTCCGCAGAACCGATCTTTTTTGTGGCCGTAGCCTGGCGGATAAAATATCCGGCCAAAACGCCCCCGACCGCCCCCAATGCTATATAAATAAATATCATAAAACACCTTACATTTCCGAACGGTAAGGAAAAAGTCTAACGCAAAAACACTTGGCCAAATTATGCCAGTTTAATATCTTTTCTTATGCTAACTTTAGTAAAAGTAAAAAATTTCACAAGAATAAGCGTAAAAAGACTCATTTGCGACAAAACTTTATAAGTCCAATTCGGAAGGTTAAAACTATTTAAGTACCCTAATCTTACAATAGTTTGCCTAAGTGGTCAAATGTTGTTAAAGTAATTCATATTAATGCCGATATACTGATTGGTAACAAATTTTCAGATAACTACGGATATATAAATCTGTAGGTATCTGTAAAATCTGTTTATCTGTAAATCGGAATATTTAAAAATATGAAATTTGAACTTCCAAAATTAGGTTACGACTACACCGCTCTGGAGCCCTATATAGATGCCAAAACAATGGAAATCCACCACACCAAGCATCACCAGACTTATGTGGACAAACTTAACTCGGCTTTAGAAAAATATCCTGACTTGCAGGGTAGGCCCGTAGAGGAGCTGCTTTCGGATTTAAATAATTTAAAAGTTGATGAAGCTGACCGCACTGCTATCAAAAACCACGGGGGCGGACATTTTAACCATTCGCTTTTTTGGAAATATTTAGATCCCAAAAATACCACAGATGAATTACTACAAAAAGAAATAAACAATACTTTTGGCTCTGTTGATGAATTTAAAAAGCAGTTTTCCGACTCTGCTTTAAAGGTTTTTGGCTCCGGCTGGACTTGGCTTGTCAGAAACGGGCAAACTTCCAAACTGGAAATAAAAAATATGCCTCAGCAGGACGCGCCAATAATGCTTGGCCTTCAGCCCCTCCTCGGCCTAGACGTCTGGGAACACGCCTACTACCTAAAATACCAAAACAAACGCCCAGACTATATCACTGCGTGGTGGGAAGTGATCAAAATAATCTAAATATTGGCCGCGCCCTGTACTCAAGCAAAGCAAGTAGTACAGGGTGGAAGGTAATAAAGATAATTTAAAAAATAATCCCCTGAATTTTGTATCATCTCCTTTTTTGTGTCATCCCCACGACTTGTCCTTCCGGAGTTTTAACGAAGGAGTAAAGCGGGGATCTTTTAATTTTAGCTTCTAATCCGATTAAAGTTTATTTGAATTACCCATTAGTAAAATTAAAAAATGGAAGGCTCGGACTACTGTGAGTCCGAGCCTGAGCCTGGCAATTGAGCCAGGTAGTAATCGCGCCGCAGTCTTGCTTCTGTTGTTTCTGAAATTGTGCTGGGATCAAAATCCAAAATTTTTCGCCACTCAACCCGGGCTTTTTCATGCTCTTCACAAATAAATAACCGGGTCATCTCAACACCAACCACTTGCAAATCGTAATAACTACGGATTCGATCTGGCATCTCGTCCCCCTTCCCCGCTTGATCCGGATCTTTCCGGGCGGGTTTTTGAGTAGCTTTATTAAGCTATCCAAAAACCCGTACAGAAATATTTTTTCATTTTACTCCCTCTGCCTTGTGAAAGAGGGTAAGGGTGAGGTTAGGGCTTTTTTATATATTGACCTTTAATTTATTGGACAAAGTCCGCTACCTCACCCTAACCCTCTCCGATATCGGAGAGGGGAAAAGCGGGCGAAAAAAAACCGTTCCAATAATTGGAACGGGAATTAAAATCTAAAAATTACAAAATTGTCTTTGCTTTTTACCATCTTTGCTGGATTGTCTTTTGTCTGGTATATCATAAACTCTAAAATAGATATTATCACAACTTAAAATTCTGTCAAGAAAATCCCGCCCACGGAATAGGGGCGGGATTAATTTATTTCTTTAACTTAGCTTTTCTGGTTCTAGGAGCACTGTCCTGTCGGCCTCTGACATAGTATAGCTTGGCTTTTCTGGCTTCCGGGGCTTTGACCACTTCCAGTTTGGCGATGTTTGGGGAGTGTAAGGGATAAATGCGCTCAACACCTACGCCAGATGCGATTTTTCTAACCATAAAAGTGGCATTGGCTCCGGTTCCGCCTTTTCTAGCGATAACCAAACCTTCAAAAATCTGAATACGTTCTTTTTTTCCGGTAATCTTTTTAGTCTTTGGGTCTTCTATAAGATCAATAACTTTCTGGTGAACTTTGACTGTATAACCGGGCTTGAAATCCGGCAAAGTTTTCAGCTGACCTTCAGAGATATGTTTGATAATGGGCATAATAAATAAATTTTTAATTTTCAATTTTTAATTTTCAATCAATTCTTAAATTGAAAATTTAAAACGCTAAACTATATCACAGCTTGTTGATTATTTTAGAATTTAATTTAACAAGCACTTCTTTTAAATCATTTGGCAGATCTGCTTCGGCTTCTATCCAAGTTTTATCGGGCAGTTGTACCTCTATCTTTTTTGCGTGCAGGAATTGTCTTTTTAAACCTTTGAGCTTGATTTTTTTGCCCCCGTAAAGCTCATCGCCGATTAGCGGGTGACCAATGGATGAAAAATGCACCCGAATCTGGTGCGTTCTACCTGTGTGCAATTTTACCATAACTAAGGTATAGCAGTCAACTCCTTGTCGCCCCCCATCTTTGGCAATGAGAGGGCTCGGGGGAGTTAAATATTCTAAAACTTTATATTCGGTCAAAGCCTCTTTGCCATCAACCGGATCTTTAGTGGTTTGTTTTCTAAAATCGGTCTTACTCTTTCCCATCGGGGTTTCTATAAACCCTTGCTGCTTGTCCAGACGACCATAAACTAAGGCAATATATTCTTTTTTTACCTTTCTTTCTAAAAATGCGTCTTTTAAATGTTCGTACATTTCCTGAGTTCTGGCAACCAATATGATGCCGCTCGTGTCTTTGTCTAAGCGATGAACTATGCCTGGCCGATGATCCTCGCCCACCAGATGAATCCCCTCAAATTGATACAGCAAAGCCGAAGCCAAAGTTTCGCCTTTAAATCCAGCGCCAGGATGTACCACCATCCCCGCGGGCTTGTCTATTATTAAAAGTCCGTGATTGTTATACAAAATTTTAAGCGGGGTATTTGTAGCCACGATTTCTGATTCACTGCTTTTCTGCTTGCCCTTCATAGCTTTGGCGAAGGAGGGATCTGCTGATCTCTGATATTTGACCTCATCCCCAAGTCTTACCACAAACTTACTCTCCTTAATAACTTTTCCGTTCACCATAACCAAACCTGCCTCTATATAGCGCTGGATTACGCTTCGAGAAATTTCTGGAAGCACACTTACCAAAAACTTATCTAAACGAGTCTTTAGTTCACCAACTACAAAATTATCCATTTTGATTTTTGATTTTTAAATTTTGATTTACCAAGTCTGGCCTTCTCTTCTTCGTACGTTTAATTGCTTCACTCATACGCCAATCATTAATATTTTTATGGTGCCCAGTCAAAAGCACTTTAGGAACTCTCATTGCTTTTAACTTGTTGCTTTTAGCTTTTAGCTTTAAAATCTCTGGTTTTGTGTACTGTGGAAACTCCAGCGTGCCTTCTGCAAAAGACTCCCCAACACTGGACTCGTCCTTGCCTAAAATCCCAGATCTTAGACGCATCACTGCTTCGCTTATAACCAGTGCTGGCAGCTCTCCACCCATCAGCACATAGTCGCCGATGGATATTTCTTCATCCACAAAACTTCTTACCCTTTCGTCAAAACCTTCATACCGCCCGCAGACAAAAATCAATTCATCATATTTAGAAAGCCTAATTGCATCAGCCTGCTTGAATTGTTTCCCTTGAGGACATAGAAGTATGGTTCTAGAATTTTTTATTTTTAATTTTAAATTTTTAATTGATCTGATTGCTTTATAAAGCACATCAGGTCTCAGCACCATCCCCACCCCGCCGCCATATGGTCTGTCATCCACAACTTTCCTTTCACCCAAACCAAACCCCCTCAAATCAATAGGCTGAACATCCAAAAGTTTTAGCTTTATTGCCCTTTTGACAATACCAAAACTCTCCACAAAATTTTCAACAAATTTTGGGAAAAGGGTGATTATTTTGATATTTAACTTTTTAGCTTTGCTCATTTACCTATTCTAACAAAATTCCCCCGCTCTTGCGAGCAGGGGAATTTAAATAATAGATTCAGCGTACTTCCGCGTATATTCCGCGATAGTCAGCTATATCGATTAAAGTTTGAAGTCATCTACTGAATCCAGCATAGCGCCAGAAGAGTGGTTCATAGAACCGCCGCCCATTCCGCCCTGGTGCCCCATCGGGCTACCCATACCGCGATCCATCCGAGGACCTCTGTGTGAACCTTCTGGTTCATAGATCTTCAGGTTGACTCTGGCTTTATGCTTGGCGCCGACAACGCGGAGCAAAGTGCGCAAAGCTTTTGCGGTCTGTCCCATTCGGCCGATGACCTGGCCCATATCCTGAGGGTTTAAATGAAGGGTGATAAGCACGCCCATCTCGTCAACCACCCGTTCGGTTTTTACATCTTCCGGATGATCAACCAAAGCTTTCACCACATACTCTACAAATTGCTGATCGTTTTCCATAACATTTTACAATTTCTGATAGCTGAAATTTTAGCGAGCTTCGACCTTTCTTGAATTTAGCTTGTCTGCTATCTTACGGATAAGTATAACTGAAGGTTTTTTTCCAGTCAAACAAAAACCCCGCTCCGATGTACATCGGAGCGGGGTAAAAAAATTAAGCGGCTTTTTCTTCAGTTGTTGCTTCAGGCGCCTGTGCTTCTGCTGGCTTTTCTGCTGCCGGGGCTTCAGCCGGCTTAGCTTCTGCTTCCACCGGTTTCTTAGGGATGTTGAAAGCTTTTACCTTAGCTCCGGTTACATAACCCTTATCTACAAGTAGGTTATGCATAGTCGGGGACATAGACACGCGCTGCGAAACCCAATATTTCACACGCTCTTCTTTTACCTGAAAAGCTTTTTTGTGCGGGTTATAGCTGCCTAAAAGTTCAACATATTTTTTAGATGCCGAGGAAGTTTTTTCAGCTAAAACAATCCGGAAATCCGACTGATTTTTTTTACCTGTTCTTTGAAGACGAATAATTAACATAAAAAATGGTATTCCGATTTACTGATTGATGCCAAACTACTGATACATACAGATTAAACATCTGTAGTTATCTGTAATATCTATTCATCCGTATATCGGCATTAACTAATTAATTTTTTGAGTGCTTGGATATCTTACCATTATTTGTAGGGTTGGTCAACTGGCTCAAAAAAAAGTTTATAAATAAATTTTAGTAATTTTGTACAAATTATGGTCAATGCTGAGCGATCTTAAAATGCCTATAAACCCAATAAGCAGCTGCCAAAACAATTAAAATGATTATGGTGGTATCAAAATTATGAAGCTGTTCCCGAAGCGACTGCCAATTCTCGCCCAGCTTCATACCGAAAAAAGCCAAGACAGCCGTCCAAATAACCGAACCGACAAATGAATAAAGCAAAAACGGCGCCCTGGGAACTTTGGCTATACCGGCAGGCAAAGAAATAAAAGTCCGGACAACCGGCAAACAACGGCCAATAAATGTTGAAAGATTGCCATACTTCTGAAAAAATCTGTCGGCTAAATCCAAATCGTGTTTGGAAATTAAAATATACTTGCCATATTTTTCCACAAAAGGCCTGCCAAACTTGAACCCTATTTCATAGGTTACGAAAGATCCGATCATACTGCCAAGTCCTCCGGCAATAGAAACCCAAAACAGTGTAAAACGGCCAGTAAAAACCAAGTA
This sequence comes from uncultured Candidatus Saccharibacteria bacterium, assembly GCA_964512925.1. Lineage (GTDB taxonomy): Bacteria > Patescibacteriota > Doudnabacteria > UBA920 > UBA920 > CAZEKH01. Next base: position 13,906 of record CAZEKH010000001.1, read on the forward strand.
CCCTGCAAACGGCGCGATTATCTCAGACGGCAGAGGGATGCAGGCTGACTCAACAGCCATAAGCAAAGCTACGCCAGCATATCCTAAGGCGGAAATGGTTTGGATAATGAAAACGCTAAGGATGGAAATTATATTTTCAATCATTTTTTTGTATTTAGTATTATGTATATGGTATTTAGCAATAATTTCTACCTAAATACTCTATACTAAATACTTTATACTTGTTTATTTGGCAAACTGTTTAGCTTGCTCCAATTTTACTGACAACAACTTACTGACCCCATCATCGCCCATAGTAACGCCATAAAGCATACTGGCCTGAGCCATAGTCTCGCGGTTATGAGTTATAGTGATAAATTGGGTTTGGTGCGCCAGCTTGCCGATAATCTGTCCAAATCGAATAGTATTGGCGTCATCTAAGGCCGCATCCACCTCATCTAGCACTACGAATGGGGATGGAAAACAGGTCAGCAAAGAACATAAAAGAGCAATAGAAGTTAAAGACCTTTCTCCGCCGGACAAAGCCTGCAGGCTGGAAAGTTTTTTCCCTGGCGGAGTGGCTTTGATGTCCACACCAATGATATTGGAAGCCCCGTGTTCGTATTTTTTGACAATTTTTTCTTCCGGCCTTAAGTGTTCATCTTGAACTTCGGAATTTCCTTCAGATTCTTTTAAGCTCTCCGGCTCGCCGCTCTCTTCTTTTACATCATCCGCTCGAACCAAACTTAAAGTCGCGCGTCCTCCGTTAAACAACAAACGAAAATAATTTTCAAATACCGCGTTAATCTGATGAAATGCTTGGCTAAATTTAGTCTTGATCTGCCCATCCAAATCATCCATTATCTGCCTAAGATCGTTCATAGACTTTTTTAAGTCTTCAACCTGACTGCCTAAAGTCTGATAACGTTCCTCAGTTTCCTGATATTCTTTCATAGTCAGCTCATCCATTCCGCCGATATTTTCAATTTGATTTTTAAGCTTGGCGATCTTTTGGTCCAAATCAGGGGTTTTAGATTCAATCCTATTTTGTGAAATATGCAAAAATCCCGCCTCGCCTAAAATTCTTACAATTTCGTCTTTTAGAACTTCGGCCTGGGTGTCAATTTTTGCTTTGTCAACCTGAATTTTGGAAACTTCGTCTTTAGTTTTATACAAATCGCTCTGCTTATGACGAACTAAATTTTCCAACTCGCGCAAATTTTTCTGGCCTTCTTCCTGCTTTTGCTGTTCTTGTTTAAAAAGCTCCTGCAGCTTTTCTATTTCTACAGAAAAACCCGAGACTTCTGTTTGAATCCGCTTTTCTTCTTGCATCAAATCTTTCACAAAATCATCAAAACTTCCCGTTTGATTTTTCTTTAGTTCCAGCTCCAGCCTCAGCTTTTCCTGGCTTAAATCCTGTTTTTGTTTTTGTAAAAATTCCAAAGTTATGCGGTTTTTAGAAACACCCAATTCCAAATCCTGAAGTTTCAAAACCAGCTCTTCTTTCTCTCTCAATAACTTTTTAAGCTCAGCCTGCAGATTGGCCGCAGCTTGGGGGTCGCGAAAAGACTTGCCCACAAACTCTTTAAATTTCCTAAAATTCCCCCAAAATGCTTCAATGGCCGGCCTAACCTCTTCCCAGGCACGCCCGGCGGAAATTTTGCCATAAAACTCGTTAGCTGAAATGTCTAACACGACCAGCTGACGGTTAAAACCCTCCCAATCAACCGTATTAGGATTCTGTAAAAATTCATACAGCTTATCCAGCTTGGAATTTAACTCTTTTAAAATATCTGAAGTTTTAGCGATCTGAGCATTTTGATCAGCGGTTTCACTTTCGGCTACCTCAATCCTTTGGACTAATTCTGCCTCTTTTGCTTTAAGCTGGTGAAGCTCCAAATGCAAAGTTTGCGTGTCGGAAACACCCGAAGTTTTTTGGCTCTGCATTTTGCCCCGAACTAAACTCATATCTTCCAAAAGCCGGTTTTTTGCGTTTTGCAGCCTGGTCAACTCATTTTGAATCTGCCGATATTGACCAAAAGATCCGCTTTTGGAAGATTCTTCCGTTTGCGCCAATTTTTGCAAACGCAGAACCTCAGTTTCAAAAGACTGCTCTTTCGCCAGAGTGGCTGAAAGTTCAGTTTGAATCCCTGCCAGTTGTTCCTGAAACTGCCAAAAACTTTTACTGTAATGTTCATACAAATACCCTTTCAGATCAGCTTCCACCGCCGCCCGCTCTTCCATTCTTTTCGCTTGCCTGCGAAGTGATCTCAAACGCGGCGCAATCTCGCCGATCAAATCTTCAGCGCGCATCAAATTTTGCGCTGTTTGCTCCAACCGCCTTAAAGTCTTTTCCCGTTTGATGTAATAGGATTTTACCCCCGAAGCTTCGTCTAAAAGATTTTTTACCTCGGACGGTCCGGCTAAAATCATCTGGTCAATAGTTCCCTGTCCAATAACCGTGTAACGAGAAGTGCCAATATTGCTTTTTAAAACCAAGTCCACCACGTCCAAAAGCCTGGCGGTTTGACCGTTGATCAGATATTCGCTTTGCCCGCTTCTGTCTATGCGTCTGCCTATGGAAACCTCGGCGGCATCCAGTGGAATTTTTTTATCTTTGTTGTCAAAAGTCGCAAAAACTTCGGCAAAACCCATCTTGCCTTTTTTGTCCGAGCCGGCAAAAATCACGTCGTCTGATTTTTTTCCGCGAATCATCTTAGCTGACTGTTCGCCCAAGACCCAGCGAAGACAGTCCGCCACATTGCTTTTGCCCGAACCGTTCGGACCCACTACGGCAATAACCCCGCTGGAAAATTCCAGCGTGGTTTTTTGCGCAAACGATTTAAATCCATGAATTTCTAGGCGTTTAAGATACATAATTCAAATATACAAATATTGCAAATTTGCAAATGACTACAAATTTTTGTTTATTACTCTTTTGGGAGTGATATATTTTGTGCGAAAGTTAACTAAAATAGCCAATTTTAAATTAGTCACATATAAATATCTTTCAACTTGATCATAGTCATCATTTGTCAAATGATGTTTTGCCTTCAACTCAAGTAAAATTGAATCTTCAACAATAAAATCAGCTGTATTGGCAGTTTCTCCAATTATACATTCGCGTCTATAGAGAATTTTGGTTTCAATAAATTTTTTTTCAATTAAGTCACCGTACTGTTTTTTCCCTGGCAAATGGACCCAATTCATTGTGAACTGCAAATAATATCCCATTTATACGGTAACTTAAATCGCCAAAAATAAGTTTACTTTTATTTGCTCCTGAATTTGTAATCATTTGTAAATTTGTCTGATTTGCAAATTTGAACTAGTAGATAGCAAGCTTTAAAGCATCCTCTGCGGCGGCTATTTCGCCTTCTTGCTTAGAAGGTCCTTCGCCTCGTCCAACTTCTTTGTCTAAAACCATAGCCGCAACGACAAAAATTTTGTTATGATCCGGACCTGACTCTGAAACCACGGCGTAAGTGGGAGTGATCCCCCGTTTTTCCTGAACTATTTCCTGAAGCCTGCTCTTTGGATCTAAATATGTTTCTCCCGATATAATCTTTGGCAATTCCACCAAGATTTCCCGCCCGATAAAGTTCGTACAGGCCTGGTAACCAGCATCCAAATACATAGCGCCTAAAACCGCTTCTATACAATTGGCAAGGATAACCTGCCTGGCGCGGCCTTTGTCTTTAGCTTCCCCTCTGGACATCTGCAAGTATTTTTCAAAACCCATCCGGGAAGCTATCAGGGACAGCATCTTATAGTTCACCAAAGCTGAACGAAAATTGGTAAGCTCGCCTTCTGGGTGCGGATAGTTGCGATACAGATACTCCGTAGAGCAGAGCTCTAAAACCGCATCCCCTAAAAATTCCAACCGCTCGTTATGTGGCAAAGCAAAAGACCGGTGCTCGTTTAAGTATGACCGGTGCGTAAATGCCGAAATATACAGATCCTGGTTGTTAATTTTTGTTTGAAGAATAGTTTCCAGTTCTTCTTTTTTAAAGCTAGGCACTTTTTATCTCACATAATGCAAAGATCAAAATAAAAATTATGATGACTAATTTTACATTTTGATTTTTACATTTTAAATTTATAATGGTGGGCGGTACAGGAATCGAACCTGTCACCTATTCTACGTCAAAGAATCGCTCTACCATATGAGCTAACCGCCCTTAAGATATTTGTTTACGTACTTATAACTGTTTTCTATAAAAAATTACTGTGAAAAAGAAATTGCTCCCATCTACATACTCGGACTCGGACTTTCTTCAATCTTTATTTCCTGCCTATCTCCAGAATCTTCCAGCTTGATGATTTCTAAAAACCCTAAGACTAAAAAAGTATTTGCGAAACAAACAAACCAAACCAAAACCATCAGAGACGCAAGAACCAATAAACACATTGTAACAAACCCCGGGAATTCTGAAAACCCCCCTAAAGCCCGATTATTCACCAGCCCTTGTTTTGCCAGCATAAAACCCAGTGAGTTGGAAAACATAAGAACTATCGCCAACAAACCGGGCGCCAGGCTTTTTTTAAACCACAAATCAAACCCAGCGGATATTGCCTGTTTGGCATTAAATTGCAGTACCCCTAAAAACAAAAGCGCTCCCAACCCCCACACAGATACCAAAGAAATACTAACCACTGAAACCACCCAACCCAAATTCGCCATTTGCAGCATCCAAATTAACAAAAACGCAATCAAAACTAATACAAAAAAAGGCCAAAAGACCCGCGGAGAAAAAGAAATTTCCGGAAATTTTTTAGCCTTTTGATATTTATTTAAGATGCCATTCCATAAAATCGGGGTAAAGATGCCCAGAGAGGCTCCAGAGCCGACCAGGGTTACCCAAAACTCTATGGACGCGGGATTTAACAGATAAATTGAAACCCCGGCAAAAAAAATGCATACAAACTGAAACGCGGACAACAGCATCCAAACCCTTTCTCCTTTTACAAAACGCAGGGAGGTTAAAAAAATTTTTTGCCAGATATCCATATTTTATGCCGTTTGCTTAGCGGCGGAAACTGAAGCTAATTTTTCTTTTGGCACAATATCTTTTACAATCTCGTCAAACTGATCTTGCTCTAAAGTTTCTTCTTTCACTAAACGTTGAGCGATGCTGTCTAGGTATGAACGGTACTTGTTTAAAACTTCAGTTGCCCGGTCAAACCCGGTTCGCATTATCTTCGTAACTTCGGAATCAATTTTTTTCGCTACATCCTCGCTGTAATTTTTTGATTCGGAAATCTCCCGACCCAAAAAAACCATTTCCTGATGGTCGCCCAAAGATATCGGCCCCAGCTCGTCAGACATACCATAAGACATCACCAGTTTTCTGGCGAGATTGGTTGCGACTTTCAAGTCATTGGATGCGCCTGTAGTTATCTCTTTAAATACGAGTTTTTCCGCGGCATACCCGCCCATCAAAGCCGCTATCTCGTCAAAAAAACTGGATCGGGTGTTGAGATGCTTATCTTCTATGGGAAGCTTCATAGTATAGCCGGCAGCCCTGCCACGGGAGATGACTGAAACTTTATGCACCGGGTCGGAAAACGGCAATACAGCCCCGACCAAAGCGTGCCCACCCTCGTGATAAGCGGTAACTTCTTTCTCTTTCGGGGAAAGAATATGGCTTTTTCTTTGAGGGCCCAGCATAACTTTTTCCACGGACTCTTTCAGTTCAAATGTTCCGATTTCTTTTTTATCCTGCCTGGCGGTCATAATCGCCGCCTCGTTAAGCAAGTTAGCCAAGTCAGCGCCGGAAAATCCGGGGGTGCGTTCTGCAATTTTCTTTAAATCCGCATCTTTTCCCAGAGGCTTATTTTTTGAATGCACTTCCAATATGGCTAACCGGTCTTTGATGTCCGGCAAATCCAAAACCACCTGCCGGTCAAACCTGCCCGGCCTTAAAAGCGCGGGGTCTAAAACATCAGGTCTGTTGGTAGCAGCCATCACAATCACATTTGTATCATTTTCAAACCCATCCATTTCTACTAAAATTTGGTTTAGGGTTTGTTCGCGCTCATCGTGTCCGCCGCCCAGGCCAGCTCCGCGCTGACGACCGACTGCGTCTATCTCGTCTATAAACACTATGCAAGGCGCGTTTTTTTTCGCTTTTTTAAACAAATCCCGAACGCGAGACGCGCCGACACCCACAAACATTTCCACAAACTCAGAACCAGATATATGGAAAAAAGGAACATTGGCTTCGCCTGCCACCGCTCTGGCCAATAAAGTTTTTCCCACGCCTGGACTGCCTAACAAAAGCACGCCCTTGGGGATACGAGCGCCCAGAGACAAAAACTTCTGGGGAAACTTTAAAAAATCCACTACTTCTTTCAACTCTTCTTTTGCTTCTTTCGCCCCAGCTACATCTTCAAATTTTACCTTGGTTTTTCTTTCATCAGACAAGCGGACAGAAGACTGCCCGAAAGACAAAGCCTTATTGTTGGAACCCTGCACCTGGCGCATAAAAAAATAAGCGATCAAACCGACTAAAAACACGGGGATCAAAATGTTTAAAGCTGAACCCAAAAAAGCAGTGGCGGCGCTGGGCTGGATATTTTCAAACTTGGTTTTTGCTATCTGTTCTGGCGTCACCCCGCTGTCTTTCAGTATTTCCAAAAACTTGTCGTTTGGCCCCAGCAAAGCAAATTGAGCCTGGTCGCTGTCTTTAAGCCTGACTGTAACTTTCTGATTGTTTTCAACCGTAACTTTCTCAACTTTTTCCTGCTTAACCAGCAAAATAATCTCGGTTAAATCCACCTTGACGGTTTTGGTGTCTTTGGAAAAAGCATCATAAACCATGCTAATGATAAGAAATCCGGCAATGATAATAAATATATTTTTTAGAATTTTTCCCATTTTTTTATAATTTTCTCCAATTAAGTCTTTGTATTATACAAATTCTCAACCATTCTTTCAATGCCTGCCCATTTTTCATTCCGCGGAGGCGGGAATCTTTAGATGTTTTAAAGCTTATTTCCTCACCTGGACTTTAGCGAATCTCTAATACTCCCTCGTTAAATAAGGGTCAATGTTGTTTTTTCCTTTCCACATATTATGTTGGTGCTCGAGGTGGGAGTTGAACCCACAAGCCCTTGCGGGCACTAGCTCCTAAGGCTAGCGCGTATGCCAATTCCGCCACTCGAGCTAACAATTTTATATTATCCTCCACACATTCTACCAGCCCCAGCTTAAACTGTAAAACAAAACCCGCCCCGACATTCATCGGGGCGGGTTAAATAGATTTATTTATTTTCAGGCACACCTGTCATATAACCTGTTATTTTTCCGTCTTTATCTCTTATCGGAATTTGTACTGAGGTAACCGGATTATTCTCAGTTACATCTTTTTTGGTTTTCATATTTCTGAGAGTTTCAACCGCTAGAATTGCCGCCTGAATCTTGTCTTTATCACGACTTGCTAGGGCTGTAAAAAACTGGTGATCCAGCTGCTTATTGTCCTTTAAAAAATCTAAAAACATTTGGTAGCGCCGAGTATCTTCACGATTATCATCACTTTTAGATCTTGTTGCAATCTGAAACATCTGTTCAATATGCCGCATTCTATTGTTTTCTCCATCAGCACTGGTTCTTCTAAAATCATCGACAGCTCTCGGCGCTTCGCGTGATAAAATAAGCGCCCAATCTTTAATCCAACTTTGGGCTGATAATTGTTCTGCTCCTGCAGCCATTGCTGCAGCCATTGCTGCTTCTTTTCTCATAAAGTTTGTATATAATAATATACTATATTATAGCACTTTTAAAGTATTTTGTCAAATTACACTATTTTCAGTGATAGATTTGATAATCACATTGACTATAGTGTAAGACATTATGACTATAACTATTCCAATTATGGCATTAACCAGGGCTTTTTTGCCGCTTTCCGCCTGTTCGTCATTGCCTCCTGAAGTGATATAAAGGTATCCGCCATAGATTAGGTACAAAACCCCAGCTACACCAGCTAAAGCTAAAGCAGTTTGTATGATTTTAAGTAGTAGTTCCTGCAATGTCTTTGCACCGCTTAAACTGCCACTTCCACCAGAACTTTTTGGCACACAAATACCGTTTATCATCTCTAAACGAGAATCCCCACAAACTCCAACAGCCCCATTACCTCCACCACCTGTACCAGGCGTAGCTGTACACGAAGCTGGTAAATTCGACCAGCCTAATTGCTTTCCCGCAGCGCAACAATCTTCAGCTGATCCATTTTTTGCAATACATTCTGCATAACTGCTGGCTTGACCCGCTGATGCATTACACGAAGCCGGTAAATTCGACCAGCCTAATTTTTTTCCGTTTGTACAGCAATCAGCTTCACTGCCGCCATTAGTTCTACACTCGGCAAAGCTCTTCACTGTATTGTTTGATGTGCTGTTACCAGGTAGTCGTCCGCCATCCGGAAAAGCTTTTAAACAATTAATTCTGTCATCGGTGTTTAAAACACATTCGTCATAGCTTGCATAATTTTGCTGATACCCATAAACTTTTTGATCAGTCGTGTTGCTGGGGTCTGAGCCCAAGTACGATTTACAAACATCTTCGTTTGTTATACCAGCATCAACACATTGCTGTGGCAATGATTGAGCAAACCCCGAATTTACAAAACCAAACATCAAAAAAGAAACTAAACTCAAACTCAGAACGAAATTAAGTTTTGTTTTTATGTTTTTCATTTTAGTAGCTTATTGTTCCGACAACCACATTGATTATAACCCAGGCTAAAACTATCAAAACTATACCGATGATCGCGTTTACCACTGTGGTTTTGCCTTTTTCCGCTTGTTCGGAGTTGCCACCAGAAGTCATATATTGGTAGCCGCCGATGATCACAAACAACACCGCAACCGCCCCGCCGATGAAAAGCATCAGCTTAATAATGCCTTCTATGAGTTCCGGCACATCCTGTGCTCCGGTCAGCCAGCCTGAGGTGGAAAAAGGCGAACGGATAGTCCTAAGACCTCGGTCAACATCGCCAGCGGCAAAAGCTGTTTGGAACAAAGAAAAAAATCCGACTATCGCGGGCGCGGAAATTTTTAACACTTTTGATAATATTTTTTGCATAATTTTATTTTAATTCTATCCTCTGGAAACAAAATTTTGTGGTATTTACTCCCTCTCCCATATGGGAGAGGGCAGGGGTGAGGTTTCAATGATTGTAATAAGATATAAGCTTATCTGATTATTAAAATTTATTACCTAGCCCCCCAGTACCATCCCAGCACCATTCGGTGCGGGACAAGTTTGGTACGGGGCAAGCTAACCCCCCGCCCGAACACCCACGGCGGGTAGATCTCAGTGTTCGGAGAGGAAAATCTACACTTTGTTTTCAAAGGATAGCCCCGAAACTTTTCGGGGCTGAAAAATTAACCTGCCTGGCCAACAAATCTTGCAACCACATTGACTATGACATATGACAAAATGATGATGACAATACCGATCAAAGCGTTGACTGCGGTACCTTTTCCTTTTTCCGCTGTTTCTTCGTTGCCAGCAGAAGTGATGTACCAGAAACCGCCGATGATAAGGAACAAAACTGCCACGCCAAAAGCAATGCTAAGCATCCAATTGATAACCGTGCGGATCAATGAGTTTACATCATTGCCAGCTGAACAGTTCAAACCAGATGAAGGATCACATTGAAATCCTTTGCTAAGCTGGGCTCCAGCAAAAGCCGGGGTAATAACCAAAGCTAAAGCGAAAACAAATGCTGCTACTTTTCCCCAGTTGATATTTTTTACTATTTGTTTCATTTTTACACCCCCTCTCTCAAACCCTTACCCCTTGCTCCCTCTTTTTAAGGGAGAGGGATACGAGTGAGGGAATTAATTTATAAATATTATACAATACTTTTAACTTTTTTGCTATTTTACTTCTGCAAAAGTCCGGACACTATCCTGACTATGGCTGAAGCCATTATGACTACCGCAAGGCCAATGGCAGAGTTGGTTAAAACTTTTTTTCCTTTTTCCAAAGTTTCGTCATTGCCCGCTGAAGTTAAATACAAATATCCGCCGTACATTATAAACAACACAGTAACTACGCCCACCATCCTGGTTAACAGGTTAAAGGCAAAAAGCGCCGCGTCAGTAGCCGTACAAAACTTCGGCAAATTCATACTGGAAACCACACTCACCCCGCCAATACTAAACATCTTGTCCAGCCTGTCGCAAGGGTTTTGTGGGGTGGTGCTAGAAGTCTGAGCCAAGGCAGTAAAAGAAAACGCCAGGAGAAAAACCAAAACTGAACTAAAAAAAAGTTTGTTGAATTTTTGAAGAATTTTCATATATTAAATGTTTTTATTCCCTCTCCGCTATCGGAGAGGGTTAGGGTGAGGTTACAATGTTTGAATATTAAACAAAGTTATGTTTTATTACCATCGCTCAAACCTCACCCCAGCCCTCTCCCGCATAGGAGAGGGGGTCAAATATAGTTCAATTTTTTTAAAATAATTTTTAAAAGTTTTAGGGACAAATAAAAAGTTCAATGTAAACTTTACAAAACAACAACTTTCTACCCCAAAAATACCTTTTCAGTATTTTGCGTGCCCTTGGGCGCATCAGGCACATTCACCTGAAGCAGGCTCTGCACAATCGCAATGATGCTGAAAGCCAACAGCGCCACTACCATCCCCAAAACCGCCCAGGTAATAGTTTTCTTTGCTTTGGTAATAGCTTCTTCGTTACCCGCTGCCACGACCATCTGAAAACCTCCGACTATGATAAACACCACAGCAAACACACCCATGATAGCTAAAAAGCCCTTTATAACAATGATAAAAAAATCAACCAAATTTTCAGCTGGTATAGGCGACTGCAAACAATTCCCTGGCACAGAACAATCAATCGCCCCATTCCCATTACCCCCATTTCCTCCCCCAGGCCCACCACCGCCACCCGGATTACCACCTCCAGTATTACTATTTGGATCAGGTGCTACTGAAACGTTATTTAACAATCCCGCGGCTTTTAAGGTCGCAGTTCCTTCCCCAAGTTTTAAACTATTTGTCTGAACTAATTCAACTTTGATTGTATTAATTCCATTACCAAATTTGTTATTATCACTTATTTCAAGATTGTTATAATATTGATCCCCACTCTGAAAATCTGACAGTGGTTTTGTAAATTGCCCAATTTTCGTTCCATTTACATAAACTATGTAAGCAATGTTTGAAACACTTGACGCAAGACCGGACAGCCCTTCTGTAATATGAGCATTTACACTGATTTTATCACCTTTCTTATATTCCGCTGCATTTGGCTGAAAATAGACATTCATTTTTACAGCTCCTGATGTACCCAATGAGCCAGAAACCCCAACTTCAAAATAACTACTCTCTGTAACTGTTTTTCCGATTACGCCTTTTTCATATACATTTACTTTTGCTTCGATAACATTGGGTTTTGATAAATTTGCTCTATCAAATTTTGACAGGTCTAAATTATACGACTTTCTTACCGTGCTTCCCAACCCTAAAATTTCTGAAAAATCACCAGCACCAAACGGAAAGATTAATTCACCAGTTTTTTGTTTAATAACTAAATTCAAATTCACACCATCAGAACACTTGCTTAAATCTCCCGATCTAATCACTGTTGCTATATAAGTGACCACATCAGATGGAGTCGCTTGAGATTTATTCGCTTTAAAATCAACAAAATAATTACAAGCTGTCTGAGCAATGGCTTTTTTTGGTAAAACAAAACCGACAAAATTTAAAGCTATAAAAAAAGCCGTTAGTAGAGAAACGCTGTATTTGGTTTTTATTTTTCTAAAAATGTTCATATTTTTATTTTAAAATTCCTTGTTGAAGCTCTTTTTCATAGTCGGCTCGGCATTGGTTGTAATAATTTTCATCAACTGTCAGATAATTCAAAGGTTTGGAAATATCTATCTTACAAGAAGGCACACCTCTAAGCATAAAGAAATTTAGCATAAAACTAACAAACATATACGCCATCATCACCAGGACAAAACCAACAACAGCGTTAGAAATCCCCTCTTTTGCCTTAGTGATTTTTTCCTCTTCACCAAGCGCTGTTACCAAGTTAAAACCAGCTCCGACTATCTTATAGATGGCATACACCCCGGCCAGGCGGATAAGCCAGGTGGTCAGGCGGGCGATGATGATAAAAAGGTCAGAAACTTTACATACTGCCTCCCCCGGACCCCCGCATTGAACCAACCCGGCAGAAAAAGAAATGTGGGGAAAAACAAAAAACAAAAGAGCGAAAAACCCCAAACCTAACCAAGATAAATTTTGTTTGAATAAAGACATCTTTAATATAAGTATAACACAGGAGAATTATTCTAATTTCTAATTAACCTAATTATTCTAAACAATTTCTAAAATCAAATACTCAAACTTTTTTATAAATAGAATTAAAAATAAGGTTTAATTCCTTAGCTTCTACCCATAACAATCTAGCTTGAACTTTAAAGTCTGGGCAAGCAACTACAGCCATTCTTAAAAAATGCTTACATTCTCTGGATTCTTTCTTGCAAATACCAATCTTATGTTTAAAATCTTTTGAACTTTCAGCATCATCTGCTTCGCAATAGTTAGCTCCAACACTGGTACCGCACTTTATTAGCTGATTAATAATCGGTCTTGTTATTTCATTTGAAGGCAAACTTTTACAAAATCTAATAACATCCTCACCAAACTTAGCAGTCCTTTCTTCCAAATCATACTTAGGATTTTTCTGATTGGTCATTGTTTAGAACAATTAGAATAATTAGGAATTAGGGTAATTTATTGATTGTTCCTTCCCAGCACATCCGCTTGCTGCTGGGCTTGCTCTAAGGCTTCCCGAACGCTTTCGCCTTTCAGAATAATGTTGTCAATCATCAGGCCGAAAATATCATCCATCTTTTGCTGGTCCGGCTTATAAAAAGTTTTAGCTGTCAGGTTAGCGTGGGCGAAAACCCCGATTTCAGGGTCAGGGATCTGCAGCTCAATCAGATCTTTTCTCGAAGAAGGCTGCTTGTTTTGGGCATAGTAAATGTCCAAAGCTTCCTTGCTGGAGATAAATTTCAAAAACTTCCAGGCCGCTTCCTGATTCTTACTCTGTTTGGAAACCACTTCCCCCCAGTAGTTGGCAAAATTCACAGTGGGATCTTGCAGGTTCGGCTGGGGTGCGGTTGTAACATCAAAATTCAAATTGGGATTTTTTGCCAACAAAGTGGAACGCAAGTATGAGTAGCCGTATAAAAACGCGGCTCGCCCGTTGGCAAAAGCGTCTATGCTGTAGTCGCTGCGCATATTCCAGTTATAGTTCAAACTCCCCGGATCGGCAAAAGAAGTATAAAATTCGGTGGCATCTTGCCCTGGGTTGATATAATTCCCGTTTTTCTCAATCTGGTTGGCAAAAACAGCTGAAGTCCTGTCTTCGTCAAAAGCTTTGGCTCCTTGCTGTAGCATAAACAAGTTCAGAATGTCTACCGCCCTATTTACATTTTTATTTGTGCCGATGGCCACCCCGCTTCTGGTAAAATACCCCTTGCCGTCAGAGCGCTTTATCTGCTTAACCTGGGAAGAAAGCTCGGACCAGGTTTTTGGGGGAACTGCGATGCCCGAAGAGCCAAGCAAATCTTTGTTGTAGTAAAGTGCCAGCGAATCCACGGACAAAGCGACGCCGTAAATTTTTTGATCCAAAGTCAGGTCGTTAACCGCCGCGTCAACAAAGGCATCTTTATACTCCTTAAAACCAAACAGAGCTTCCGGCGCAGGGGTAGTCTTGTCTAAATATTTCGGCAGCCAGTCGTTATGGATGGAAAAAACATCCGGTCCCGAGCCTGATGCCAGGGCATTTATAAGGTCAGACTCATAAGAGTCTATGTTTTTTTTGACATAATTGATCTCAACATTCGGATTTTTTTTCTGGAAAGCCTCAAACACCGGCCTTAAATTTTCCGAGTCCTCAAAAGTTTTCCAGACAGTCAAAGTGATCTGGCTTTGGGCTTTTTGTCCGCCTCCGCCGCCCCCGCAACCGGCCGAAACAAAAACCACAGTAGCAAGTAAAATAAAAAGTCTAGAAAAATATTTTTTTTGTGTTTGTTTTAACATAATTATTAATTTCTAATTAACCTAATTATTCTCCGCCAAAGGCGGATCTGCCTCAGGCATGATAATTTAACTAAACAAAATCCCAATTTACAATTTTTAATTAGGTATTTTTGACTTAAAAATTTTTTAAAGTAATTAAAACAATTTACTGCCCGAATGCTAAGCAAGGCGTAGCAGGTGGGGAAATTAAGTTAATTTTCTAAGATATTCCCCAAACTCTTTTTTTAAATCTTCATGCTTTAAGCCATACTCCACAACGGTTTTGAGATACTCCAACTTGTTGCCACAATCGTGATATACGCTATTTTTAATCTCCGCAGCCCAGACATTTTTATTTTGCTCCAGCAAAACATTGACCGCATCCACATATACCAGTTCTCTGGGAGTGTTGTCAAAAGCCAATCTTTTTGTCGCTTCCTCTATAGCGTCAAACATATCCGGCTCATAAACCGCGCCGCCCAAAATGGCAAAGTCCGACTCTATCCTGCCTGCTCCGGGTTTTTCCACCAAATTGGAGACTTTCAAAAGCCCATCGCCTTGCAATTTTCCTTCAGCATAGCCATAACGTTTATAGTCTTCCGGGGCTGACATTCTTAAACTCGCCAAAACCGTACCGCCCCCGGTTTTTTCATACGCCTCTAAAAGCTGCTGGCAGCGGGTGGGTGAAGAGTCCATAAATTCATCTCCCCACAAAACTATAAACGGTTCGTTGCCTATGATGTCGCGGGCATTCCAAATCGGCGTTGCGTTTCCAAGCGGGCCTTTTTGTCTGACATAATAAAAATTCGCCAAATTCGCAATTCTTCGAATATCTTCCAGCTCTTTATATTTACCCGACTCTTCCAATCTCTTTTCCAGCTCAAAAGGATAGTCAAAATGGTCTTCTATACTGCGCTTAGACCAGCCGGTCACTATAACTATATCTTCAATGCCGGCTGACACCGCGTCTTCAACCACATATTGAATGATAGGCTTGTCCACTACAGGCAGCATTTCTTTAGGCATAGCCTTGGTTGCGGGCAAAAATCTCGTGCCATAACCAGCCGCCGGTATAACTGCTTTTCGTATTTTTTTTACCGAGTTAGACATTGTCATTATATATCTATATAAAAAATTTTATTAACTGATTCAAACCGCCAACAAATAATTTCTAACAGGATGAATATCTCAATTATACCATAAATACAATAAAAAATACTGTGCGATTTTGGCAATTTTATATAATTGTAATCAATATTCTATTCGCTTTTTGGTCTATATTGTATTGCCTCTGCAAGATGATTTGTCAAAATCTCGGTTTGTGAATCCAAGTCTGCGATAGTGCGCGCCACTTTGAGTATGCGGTGCAAAGATCTGCCGCTAAAATTATATTGCTTCATCGCGTTTTTTAAAAGCTGCTGCTGCTGTTCTCCCAAAACGCAAAAAGTTTTTATTTCCACCAAAGACATTTCAGAATTGGTTTTGGATTTGTTAAATCTTTCCATTTGAATCTGTCGGGCTTTTTTTACTCTCAACTTAACGCTTTCAGAAGTTTCAGCCGTTTCAGTCTGATTCATTTTCTCATAAGGCAGTCTCGGCACTTCAATGTGCAAATCAATCCTGTCTAAAAGCGGACCGGAAATCTTTTTTTGATATTTAAAAACTTGCGCCTGGCTGCATATGCAAGCTCTTGCGGTGTCACCCAGAAATCCGCATGGGCAAGGATTTTGAGCCGCCACCAAAGTAAATTTAGCAGGAAAAGTCAGAGTGCCGGAAGCCCGGGACACTGTTACCACCCCATCCTCCAAAGGCTGCCGTAAGGCTTCCAAAACATTTCGGGGAAATTCCGGAAATTCGTCTAAAAACAAAATACCCCTGTGCGATAAAGTTATCTCTCCCGGTTTTGGATTTGTTCCGCCTCCCACCAAAGCCACATTGGAAGTCGTATGGTGCGGATTTCTAACCGGCCGGGATGCAACAAATCCGCTCCCGGACAATTTGCCGGCAATGCTGTAAATTTTAGTCAATTCCAAAGCTTCTTCCAAACTCAAATCTGGCATAATGCCTGACATTGCCCGAGCAAGCAAGGTTTTGCCGCTACCAGGGAGGCCGGAAAGCAAGATGTTATGCGAACCCGAAGCAGCAATCTCCAAAGCTCTTTTTGCCGACTCCTGGCCGGCAATATCTTTTAAATCCAGCGCCGGCTTCACATTAACCAAAACCTGTTTATGATCAATCTTGGCTTCCTCACTCATAAATTTAAACCCCTGCAAATGCGCAAGCAGCTGGCTTAAACTTTCCAAAGCGAAAACTTTGATACCCGAAACCAACGAGGCTTCCGGCGCATTGGTCTTTGGCAAGTATATTTCTTCAATGCCATTTTTTCTGGCCGCTAAAGTTATTGCTAAAACTCCGGGCACCGGCCTCAGCAAACCGTCCAAAGAAAGCTCGCCTAAAAAAAGTTTTTTTGCAGTATCAAAAGTTGCCTGCTCAGAGGCAATTAGAATTGCCAAAGCAATAGGCAGGTCATAATGCGTGCCAAGTTTAGGCACATCCGCCGGCGCCAAATTTACCGATACTCTGGTAACCGGATAACTGGCTGAGCTGTTTTTAATTGCGGTTTTTACCCGTTCTTTGGACTCCTGCACAGCAGTATCAGGTAGTCCAACAATTATAGTATTTGGCAGGCCATTGGTAACATCAGCTTCCACTTCAACCAGTTCGCCCTCAAGCCCAACCACAGCCGCTGAAAGGACTTTGGCAATCATAAACGTAAATTTTTAATTTTGCAATTTTCAATCATTTTTCAACTGATGATTCATTAGTTTTAATAAAAACCAAAAACAACAAACCCAATAAAATATACATATCCGCCAGGTTAAATACTCCGTTAAAAATGTAAATAAAATCTCTGACATACCCCAAAGCCAATCTTTCGCCGACGTTCAAAATAGCGCCAGTAAAAACCAAGAGCCAAAATGCAGTTTCTGGGCGATTAAATTTTTTTCCGTTTTTAATGAAATATAATATCATCGCCAAAATGGCTACAAAGTATATCAAATACATTGCTGGCAAAGGCACGGGTAAGCTGAAAGCAAAGTTATAATTTCTAAAAATTTGCGAAGCGTTTTTTTTTGCCAACAGATCAAAACCCGCCAACAGAAAAAAAGCGCCCATCCATAACGATGCCTCGGCGCTTTTTTTAAAAATGCTTGATCTATTTTGCATTTTGTAAATGTTGAAATTTAAATTGCTTTATCCGCCCAAGGCAATGCCTTTAAGCGTTCTTCGGAAATCTGTTTGCCATCCTCATCAATTCCATAAGTCCCGGTGTCAATTTTGTCTAAAGCCTTAGTAATTTTTACTAAATCATTTTTTATCCTCTCGCTCATATCGCTATGAACCATATCCATCTCCTCTTCCTCAGCATTATCCGTCTGATCAACTCCCAACTCTTCGTGTTCAGACATATTCTGCAGCTCAGCCTCCAAACGGCTCTTTGCTTCTAGTAATTTTGCTTTTATTTCATCAATAAATTTTTGATCCATATAATTCCTAATTAATATCTACTTAATAATAGCGAATCCGACATATTTTTACAAATAAAAGCATTGTACCTATATTTTTCTCCTCGGCTCGGAAACTAAAAACAAACTTTTAGCTTTTCTCGCTCTATGTTGAAAATAAAAAAAGCGCCCGTCTAGGGCCGCATTATTGAAAATGAATCAGCCGACGTGGCGCTTATAGCCCGAATTGCTCGGCTGAGCCCCACAGCGTTTTTCAAACCCTAAGAGATAGGGTGCAAAAAGCGCTGTAGGAATCAACACTCTGGCAATTCTTGCCTTTTTCCGATTAACATCGGAAAAGAAAGCGTTTGATATCCAATCTGTTTTTCAAACTACACTTCAAACTTCTCTTGTGGTCAAAAGACCTTAAACTTTGATGCATTTATTTTGAACGCATCCCGTCCGTTTTTTAAACGGGCTTCATTTTTGTTTTTGTTTTTCAATCAGCCTGGATTGGACAGGCTATGACGAGAAGTTTAAAGGAAATCTGCTTTCAAAGGGTCTAAAAGCAATTTTCCTTTGTGTAATCTAGTTTTTAAAGAACTTTAAGTTGATTTTTATTTCTTTGCTTGTCCACAACTCAATGTATATTTATAATACCAGGTGTTTTTTTTCTTGTCAAGAATATGGTTTAATATAGCACAATATATCCTTTAATTATGAGGGATTCTTTGATTTTTTCTAGACAAACAGTCGTTTTTTAGCATTTTTTGCATTCTTAATAAACTGTGGATAACTTATAAATAACCTCATTTTTCCTTAGATATTTCAAAAATACCGTTTAAATAATCAAAAAAGGGCGTAAAATAAGCTTTTTCTGTTTTTTGGTCAGAAATATAGACTTCAGAGGAAGAGCTTAAACAACAAAATTCTAAAATCGCTTGCAAGTTATATATAGCCCTGGGGATTGAATAGTCAGTAAAACTGTTTTGAAATAACTTAGCCACAGCTTCCTGATATGGGTGGGTAAACTGTTCAAACGGCAAGTTGAGCAAAAATAAAGTTTTTACTCCCAAACCTTGAGGCAAAACTTTCTGGTGTTGGTTAAAAATTTGCTGCAATAAAAATTTTGGCGTAGCTAACAGAAGCGAATCTTTATGTATGGCAAAATTTCTCAGAATTTTATTGCCGCCCCCGGAACCGCCTGAACTTAAAACCCGGCCCAGACTTTTTAAAATTTCATAATTCGGTTCATAAAACTCTTTGACGCCGCTCTGGGATGCAAACAAGATTGCCGCCGGATATTTGGCTTGCTGTAAGTACCCTATCAAGCCCTGATTGTTAGGCATGCTTTTCAATATTTGAAGCCTGGACTTCTTATTTGCGGAACTAAACAAATCAAACCCGGACTTAACAGAAATTTCTTTATATTCTAACTTCAAACCAAAACGCGTTTGAAAATACTGAAATACAGCTTGGCTTTTGCAACTGTCTGCCAAAGCCACCCCAGCAAAACTATCGAATATTTCATTTGCCTTTTGAGCGATGCTTATAGGACTGGAGGCGAACACGCAACGCTTTTCCGAAAGCTCAATCCACTTGACCAAATTTTGGTTCTCAATAAAAAACTCCCGCAGACTATTTGCCAGCTCAGTGATTTTTGTTTGACCCAATTCAACATTCAGTTCTTTTATTTTCTTCTGAAAATTCTCAGCTGCGCTTAAAATTCTGCTAAAGGTTTCTGTGGTTTGAAATTCGGCGTCAAATTTCACGTTCACAAAGCCCGGCGGATCTGTTTGCAGCATCGCACTTACTGTGCCAAAAAACAAATCAACCGCGGTTTGGGCTTTGTCCACCGCTGAAAACATTTTGAAATTTTTTTCTGTTTTTTCGGTCTGCGTCAAAGACCTGAGCAAATAGTTAAATTGCCCCCAAGAAACCCGACTACCTGTCGGTTCCGTAAGCGCGGTTTCAAAATCTTTAGCTCCTAAAATGAGCACCTTTCGGGATTTCAGACTTTGGTCAATATTTCCGGTTAAAGCGCTGTGCGAACAGCATAACAAATTGGCATTTTTCGGACTGTTGCTGCCTCCTGACACCTCGGCTTTAAACTGTCCGCCGGAAAATGTTAAATTCAAATCAATTAAAGCCGTATTTTGCCAATTTACAGCTTTCCAAACTATTATTTTCAAAGCAAACCTTGTTTGTTCGGGCGACAGATTATCCTTGGAAATAAAAGATTCAAACTTGTCGTTGGAAAAAATCTCTCGGCTTTCAAACACAGGTTCAGCCAATCCGGCTTTCCATAACCTTAGAACTTCGTTGTCATCTTTTAAAGCCAGGACTGCCTCGGACCCGCTGCCAACAATATGCTTAGCCGCATAAACCGCCACATCTTCCCCAAAAGGCAAAACCAAAAAGCCCTTGTTACTAAACAAAGTATCTTTGCCCGCAATCTGCTTTTTTGGCTTGGCGGCTTTTTTTATTTTCAGCCCCGGCGGCGCTTCTAGATCTTGCATAAACCACTGTCCCCAGACAAAATTTTGCTTCTGCAAGCAATCCCTGACTTCTTTTTTTGCTTTTGCAGGCAAGCCGGCAAAAACCCCAAGTAAGTTGTTTATCAAATGCGCTGCCGCTTCCGCATCTGCCAAAGCCCGATGGGCGTTTGTATGAACAATGCCAAACAAGTGCGCCAAATTCTCCAAATTATAACTCGGGTGGGTGGGCAAAAGCCACTGCGCCAAATCCAAGGTATCAACAGACAAACCCGACAGTTTGACTCCTGCCATTGTCAAAAATTTTATGTCAAAAGATATATTATGCCCGACAATCACAGCGTCTTTGAGCTGTTTTTCAATATTGTCTTTTTCCTCGGAAAACTCAGGCGCTGTTTCCAGTTCTTTTGGATCAATCCCTGTTAAGGCAAAGATCTTTGCCGGCACTTCTTTTTTCGGTTTGAAAACCTGCGTGTATTTTTTGCCAAATACCACTCCTTTCTGCGTCACTTCAAAAAACACAAACCCCAATTCCAAAATCTCTTCGCATAAAGGATCGAAGCCCGTAGTTTCAATATCCAAACTGCAAAAAACATTTTTCATAATATTTTAACCTAACTGATTGATGGTTATAAAAAATAACAATACCTTACAATGATAACCAATTTTTCTGGCTTATCATAATGGTTATTGTTATTTTTTATTTTTATTCTATTCTTCTGTTTCTTTTTCCTCTGCCTTTTCATCAGGTTTTTCCATATTTACATCGCCGGACTTGATCTTTGCCCGGATTGCCTGATCTATTTCTTTAAAAATCTTTGCATTAGCCACATCTTTCAAAAATGCTTTAGCATTTTCTTTACCCACACCCAGCTTTACTTCCCCAAACATATGGGTATTGCCGGACTTTTCTATGACCCCTAAAGCCACTCCGGTATCCAAAAGGTCTCCGGCCGCGGAAATCCCTTCGTTGTACATAATATCAAATTCCGCCACTTTAAAAGGCGGGGCGATTTTATTTTTTACAATTTTTACTTTAACCCGGTTGCCTACAATTTTGTCGCCGTTTTTTATTTGAGCGGTTCTTCTGACATCCATCCTCACGCTACAATAAAATTTTAAAGCATTGCCTCCGGTGGTGGTTTCAGGGTTGCCGAACATCACTCCGATCTTCATCCGAATTTGATTGATAAAAATTACCGTGGTTTGGGTTTTGGAAATAATGGCAGTCAATTTTCTTAAAGCCTGGGACATCAGCCTGGCCTGCAGACCCATATGACTGTCGCCCATCTCCCCTTCAATTTCATTTCTTGGCGTTAACGCCGCCACCGAGTCTATAACTATCAAATTCAGACCATTGGATCTAACCAAAGTTTCACAAATATCCAAAGCCTGTTCTCCGTTGTCTGGTTGGGAGATCAATAAATCTTCCAATTTTACTCCAATTCTTTTCGCATATTCAGGATCCAAAGCGTGTTCTGCGTCAATAAATGCCGCGAGTCCGCCTTTTTTTTGCACTTCAGCTATCATATGCAATGTTAAAGTGGTCTTTCCCGAACTCTCAGGTCCATAAATTTCTATTACCCTGCCTTTAGGAATACCGCCCGCCCCCAAAGCCAAATCCAAAGAAATACTGCCGGTTGGAGTGGTTTCCACATCCATAGTTTTTGAATCTGAAAGCTTCATTATGCTGCCATCGCCAAACTTGTCTTTGATTTGATCCAAGGCGGATTCCACCGCCTTCCACTTTCCTGCGTCAGTTGGATTTTTTGTTGTATTTTTTACCATATAAATATTTAAATTAATTTTTAAATAAACCAAGCCACATTATATTAACCTCTATTTACTATTTTCAATAGTAGCATTTTCTGAAGAAAAAGTAATGTTTAAAAGCTCTTCCGAGCTTCGACCTATTTGTCCCAAATATTTTCCATTTAACACAGCTGTGACAGCTCCGGCGTCGGAAACGCTTAAAATAATTTTGTTTTTTGCGGAAATCTGAATGCTCTCCCCGCCGGAAAAATCCTTAACCTCTTCTAACTGCCCATCGTCTACGCGATATTTTACCTGCGCCTTGGAACTAAAAGCCAATTCCAGCAGCACCCCTCCCTCTTCTACTTTTGCCTGCTGGGAAGTAACCCTGAGAACTTTCACCGCAGTCTTTTCAAATTTATTTCTGACTGAAAAAACCAATTCTTTTACACCCTCAGACAATCCTAATTGTGTTTCAAACTTCCCAGAACTATCAACAAACACGGACTGCCCGTTGATATCCAAAGAAACACCTGGATCCGTCTTACCTTTGATCAAAGTAAAAGACTGACTTACGATTTGCTGATCTTTAGGTTCAAATATTTCCAAACTGGGCGCCCGGTTGATAGACACAACTTGCCAAATAATATAAACCAAGCTTGAAACTATAAATATCAGGGCGCCTATTATACTTAAAAGCTTGGGGGTAACAATAATTTTTTTCAAAAAAACTGTTAAATTTTTCTTAGATTCTTCCTTCTTGGAACTCAACTGTTCTTGAATATTTTTTTCCTTTTTGTACTGATGGAAAAGGGGCTCTGCTTCAATCTTGTATACCCCTGACAACTGTTTTAAAAAACCAATCACATAAACATCAGTAGGAAGCTCTAAAATCCGTCCTTGCTCCAATAATTCTAAAAATTTTCTGCTCATTTGGGCTTTTTTTGCCGCTTCATCCAAAGACACTGAAAGGCCAATTCTCACTGACTTTAGATATTCACCCAAAGTTTCCATCCTAATCTTCTTTGTTTCAAACATCATAATACATTTTCAGCAGTTTAATTTTCATCGGTTTCCTCGACATTTGAAGCCTCGCTGCCATACTCTTCCCTTTCAGCATTGGCAATACCATAAACCTCCCTGGGCTTGGCGCCATCCCCAGGACCTATCACGCCTTGCTGCTCTAAAATATCTAGCAGTCTGGCCGCCCTGGCATAGCCCACGCGCAACCTGCGTTGTAAAAGCGATGCAGATGCCTTGCCCGCCCTTCTAACCTCTTCGGTTGCTTCAAGCAAAAGCGGATCATCGCCATCCCCATCGCCCTCTTCAAAGCCCGGCACACCCATTGCCTTCTTAGGACGTTCCACCACTTCTTCGTTATATATAACCGCTCCGGTTTGCGCTTTGAAAAAATCAACGACTTTTTTTACTTCTTTTTCACCAATATACGCGCCTTGCACCCTTTTTGGCTTGTTGAATTCAGAAGTCACAAAAAGCATATCGCCATTGCCTAAAAGTTTTTCGGCTCCTGAGCTGTCCAAAATAGTTCTGGAATCTATCTGGCTTGCAACTGAGAAAGCAATTCTGGAAGTTATGTTGGCTTTAATCAGACCGGTAATAACTTCCACGCTCGGCCTTTGGGTAGCTAAAACAAGATG
Source organism: uncultured Candidatus Saccharibacteria bacterium (assembly GCA_964512925.1). Classification (GTDB taxonomy): domain Bacteria; phylum Patescibacteriota; class Doudnabacteria; order UBA920; family UBA920; genus CAZEKH01. Next base: position 37,368 of record CAZEKH010000001.1, read on the forward strand.
TATACCCACAGCGCGAGCCATTTGGGCGAGCCTGACAATTGTTGATTCCACGTCAGCCTGAGCAACAGCCATTAAATCCGCCAACTCATCCACTATAATCACGATATAAGGCAGTCCCAGCTGGTTGTCCTGGTTGTACTCCAGAATATTTCTTTTGCCGGCTTCTGACAAGAGCTTATATCGCCTGTCCATTTCCGCCACTGCCCATTTCAGGGCATTGACCGCTTTTTCATGCTCAGTAATAACCGGAGTTAAAAGATGGGGAATACCATTGTAAGGGGTCATCTCCACTCTCTTCGGATCCACAACAATAAATTTAACATCCTGGGGCGTGTTGCGGTACAAAAGTGAAATAAATAAAGTATTGATCCCCACGCTTTTCCCGCTCCCAGTTGCCCCGGCAATGAGCAGGTGCGGCATTTTTGCAATATCACCCACAATGGAATGTCCTGCCACATCGCGGCCCAAAGCAAAAGCCAGTTTGGATTTATGGTCCACAAAATCCGTAGTTTGCATCACTTCGCGGATACGTACAATGGCCGTAGTTTTGTTCGGCACTTCAATGCCAACCAAAGCTTTACCAGGAATCGGCAATTCCATACGCACGCTTTGGGCAGCCAAGGACAAAGCCAGGTCATTTTGCAAAGCCGCAATTTGCGACAACTTGACTCCGGTCGCAGGCCTTAAAGTGTATTGCGTAACCGTGGGACCAACATTAACCTCCCCCATTTCAACCTCAATTCCAAAATCTCCTAAAGTTTTTTTGATGATCTGCACATTGAGCTCAATGTTGCCGCTATCCACATCATCCGCTCCTGCTTCTAAAAGGTCAAACGGCGGCAGCTTCCAATCCTTTCTTTCTTCAACTACCATAGATTCCAACATAACTTTTTGCCCTGACGATGAAGCCTGGATAATTTTAGGTTTGGACGGTAATATTTCTTTTACATTGGCCTGACCGTCATTTAAATTTGCGTCTGTGATTTTTTTGTTTTTCGCCACCACCTTATCACTTCCAAATCCGGCAGATGCCATACTGTTTATTTTGACAGCTTGGGCGGTTTTTTCTACTTTTTTAAATTTTTCTTCCTCTATTTCCGACTTTTCCCACAATTTATGAAGCGCGATATCAAACGCAACCAAAATTCCAATAACCAACAGGGCAAACAAAACTGCCGCCGTTGCCCAAAAAGCTAAAAATTTAAACAATAATCCTCCAAACACAGCGCCCAAAAAACCTCCACCTCTTCCTTCGCCGGCTAAACTCCAAGGATCTTGTCCGGAAGTCAGAAAAAAAATGTGTATCAGTCCGGTGATGCTACCGGCTATCAAAAACGCGCCGGAATATATGCGCCAATAAAAACTGCTCGCATTTTCCTCTTCTTCTGGGGCAGGCAGTTTTTCCTTGGCTAACAAAATAGCGACAAGTAGCAGCAAGGCTGGCGCAAAAAAACCCAAAAAACCCACGCTAATTTTTAAACTATAGAATAAAAACTGCCCAAACCTTCCAGCTGTTTCTATCACTGCCAAAAAACTGACCAAAGCCAAGGCCGCAAAAACCACTACTGCGGCCCCGCGTTTGGTTTCTGAGGATAAGTTCAAACTAGGTTTTAAAGAATTGAATATACTTTCTGATTTTTGATTTTTTTTCCTTGCCATATTATTTCTATTTTGATTTTAAATCTTAAAATAATCGGATTGCTGACAATCTTTACAACTTAAATTGTAGCATTTTTTCGGACTTTTCCAAAACAAAACCCCGTCCCGACGGACATCGGGGCGGGGTGAAGATAAGCGCGGCTGATTACATCCCTTTTACTTTCACTTTTTTTGTTTTCGCTTTGGCGGCCTTTGGCACAACAACTGTTAAAATACCGTCTTTTAAGTCAGCTTCTATATGTTCGCTGTCAATATCAACAGGCACGATTACGCTTCTAGAAAAACCTCCCCAATAACATTCCTGGTAAAAATAATCATCCTGCGCAACCGCTTCTTCGCGCCTGCGGGAACCTTTGATGGTTACCATATCATTGGCTACTGTTATATCTATTTCATCTGGCCTGACTCCGGCAATAGTAGACTTGATAATCACATTGTCCTTAGTCTGATACATATCTATATTCAACTGTCCTTCATAATCTGACATCCAGCCTTCTTCTTGCTGTTTTTCCTTAACAATACCAACCTCTTCCACAACCTCAACGTCCTGTTCATCGGCTTCATCTTCAACTGTCAATTCCTCAGCTTCCAATTCAGTCATTTTTTCAGGTTTTTTTGATTGTGAAACAGCTACAGGCTCTGCTTCATTTTCGTCTGTAATATTTCCGCCCATTATTTTCCCGAAAAAGGATGGTTTTTCTTTCTTTGGCATAGCAATATAAATTGTTTAATCTATGTTTCAATCATATATTATTGCCTAAATTTCGTCAAACTGTTTCAAAAGAACCTTAGAAGGGCAAATTTCAGGGTATAAGATGAGTCTTTTTGAAGCATTTAAAGAAAGGCTCTGCTTAAAAGCGCCTGTCTGAAGCTCATCTTTCATTATCTTAATAATGTCGGACGAACTTTCGAGCGCCAAACCCCTTTTGGCTAAAAATTCTAAATTTATCTCCTCCCCGCCTGGCAGACAATGGGTGATAATCATAGGCAAGTCAAACCGCAAGGCCTCGGCAGTGGTTAGGCCTCCTGGCTTGGTTAAAAAAATATCAGCTATGGCGTATAGTTTTTCCATTGGCGAAAAAAAAGCCAACGGCATAATATTTGCGCCGACATATTTCATTGCTAAAAATTTTCTATTTTCTTCATTTTTTCCGCACAACACCAAAACTTTTGTATTAATCCAATTTTTTAATTCCTCCAATATTTCAGAATTATTTTCTAAGCCCATTGAGCCACTGCCTACTAAAATAACTTTTTCTTCAGGTTTAATGCTTAGATCTTCTCTAACTTTTTGCTTATCAACTAAAATTTGTGGCATCAGGGTCATACCGCAAATATATATTTTTTCCGGGGCAACTCCCAATTTTAGCATCTCCTGTTTTTGCTCCTCTATATTTGCCAGATAAAAATCCGCTTCTTTATAAACCCAATACGGGTGAAAATGGTAGTCAGAAAACGCAATGCCAAAAAGTTTTTTGTACTCGCCGCGTTTTTTCATCAACGCGATCAATGCTGATGCTGTTGCTTGTGTAGTAATGACACAATCCGGTTGATATTTTTCAATTTCCGCTTTTGCTCTCAGATAATTTTTTCCCGCAACTTTATACCTTAAAGGTAAAGTCAAACGGACAAACATTTTACTGTTATGTAAAAATCTCCAGACAAAAGGTATTTTCGTTAAAATAAAATGGTAAAGGCTTTTCCCAAAAGATACCAACTTGCCCTTTTGAACTTCCAGCACATCTTTTAACAGCACCTCAAACCCTGCTTGCTTTAAATCAAAAGCAATATTCTCGGCAATAACCTTATGCCCAAGCCCAACTGAAGTATAAAATATTAAAACTTTTTTCATTAACTTTTTATCAGCGGCTTAATAACTTCAAAAGCTTTTGCAATATGATCATCCTCAAATACTAAAGACAACTCATTGCCCACTGAAATTACTTCATTGACCGGAACATTTTCCCAAGCTAAGGCTTTCAGTAGATTATAATACACCCCCGGTATTTTAATCGTATTTTGGGAGAAACGCAAAATTATTACTGACTGCTGATCCAGCCTAAACAATAAATCGTCTTTTTGGCAATGCTTGTAAACCTCCAAAGCTCCCTCGCTACTGATAAAAAGCGTGGCCTCATTTTCGCCTTGAGCGGAAACCAAATACAAATCTTTCTTTATGCTCTGCAAAACCTGTTTTTGCAGCTGAAAATAATTTGTATTCAGTTTAAAAACAAACTCGGTAATACCGGACTTCAAACTTAAAGAGACTGGCAATAAATTTTTGTTTTTCACGCCCAGATTATGCTTAGCCGGTTTTTTTAGTCTTTGCAAGGCCATTACAATAGCCCCGGTGCCAATTTTTTTATAGGCCAAAGCTTCAATCTTCGCCCTAATCTTCCTGGCTAAAGCAGTTTGATTAATAATCCCCAAATCCAAAGCCTCTTCCAGAAAAGGAGTGTCTTTCACTGCTTGTTTTACCAACGATGCTATGGTTTTCATAATGTTATATATATAACACTTTTTGTTATTTTTGTAAAATTATAAAAATAAATTTACATCCCAAATATAATAAATTATCTTATGATGTCAGAAAAGGAGGGCCAAATGAAACGCTCACAAAAGAAGATCATCTCTTTACGTGCGCTGTGCCAAGAGATGGAGACTCTTATTGGGCTGATAAACGATTATCAGCCCGGGTCATTGCTGTGGCTGGGCGGAGTAAAAAGACAGTTGGCGGCCATCCGCCGACTGATAAACCCCAACAAAAGACGGCGTCGATAACGACGCCGTCTTTTCATTTATTCACTAAATCCAATTACTCAAAATTTTTGCCAATTCTTTTTCTTTACCCGAAAAACTATGGTCAGCGCCTTTAAGTAAAACATAATCAAGATTGGGTCTTAAAGCTTTGAGTTTTTCCAAAGCCTCAGCTGGCGGCCCTGAAGTGAATTCGTCGTTCTCCCCATAAACCACTAGACTGGGTTTATGCAGCTTTTTAAAATGTCTAAGCAAAGGCTTTTTAGAAAGCTTGGCTTTGCCAAAAAGTTCCAAAAAAGGAAATACATTATAATCCCCGTCAGGGTTTGCGATGTCATAAAAACCCTGGTAGGAAAAAACAAATCCCTGAGACATTTCCCCTATCAACTCTTCGCCTTTGCCTTTTTTAATTTTATTTTTACTTTCTAAAAGAAGCTTCCAAAACTTGTTTTTACCCAGCATTTGGCAGTATATACCCACGTCATCTCCCCCGCACAACAACATATATCTGGATATTGGATTTTTTGGGCGATAATAATTATACACGCATATTTTATTTGCCCCAGTGGAATGTCCTGCTAAATAAAACTTTTTATAGCCTTGGGTTTTTAAAAAACCAATTGCCGCGTCAATGTCAAAAATGCATTCCTTGATTTTTTCATACGCCATACCGTACAATTTTTTTTCTATTTTCTTGCCTTTTTTTACTTTGATCTTCTGTATAACTCCGGCTCCGCGGTTGTTAAAAAACAAACTTGTAACATCTTTTTTAAAAAGCTCGCCCGCATATATTCCATTTTCTTCCTGTTTGTAAAACACCGAAGAGTTACCGTTGCCGTGAAGCCAAATGCAAACCGCTCCCTTTTTCTTTGCCTCATACAAAAGCCCAGGCAAGGTTAGCCCGTCTTTGGTTTGAAATTGTACAAATTTTGGATGCATAACTATTAGTTTTACGGTTGATATCTGATGCCCAATTCCGGGTAAAATGCCTTATTGCTGATAGCAAAAACTATTAAATTCACAACATCTTTCACGTCCAAAGAATTGCTTAAATCCCGATTGTTGCCAGCTGTTTTAAACAAGAGGGTTTTTATCATACCCGGGTATATGCCCATAACCTTAACCCCGCTGCCAGCCAATTCTTCCTGCATCCCTTTGGTAAATCCAGTGATAGCCCATTTGGAAGCCTGATACACAGCTCTTTCCGCTTTGGCATAAATTCCGGCCTGAGAAATTATATTTATAACCAAACCTTGTTTTTGTTTCTTCATATATGGCAACACGAGTTTTGTTAAAAGGATAGTACCCAAAGTATTTACCTCCAAAACATCGCGGATCTTTTTGGAATCATTATCTTCCAACTTCCCTTGGATCCAAAGCCCAGCGTTGTTTATAAGCACATCTATTTTCTTAAACTTTTTCAAAGTTTGGATAATCACTTTTTTTAGCTGCTCTTCTTTAGTCACATCGCCAGGTAAAATCAAAAACTGTTCTTTCTTAAAGTCTTTCAAAAGTTCTGTTTCCAGGGCTTTGCATTTTTTTATATCCGGCGCAAAACCACAAACCAAAAACCCCTGGGATAACAGTTCTTTTAAAGTCTCTTTTCCAATCCCGCTAGTTACCCCGCTGATCAAGACAACTTTGGTTTTTTCTTTTGTTTGCATAGAATTTAAATGTATTAAAATTAGTTCAATCAACTATTGATTTACTCATCCCTTTGATCTCTAATTTTAACCTTACTAATTTTCCTTTTCTTTTTACAATATTTTTATAATCCCACTGGATTTCTTTAGCCTTTTTTAACCATTTTTTAAGCTCACTAATTTTTATTTCGCTCACATCCTTATAAAATATTTCAGCAGCTTTAAATTTTCCTTCTGGGATCAAATCTTCTTCTTGAAATGTCTGGCCGCTAAAAAACATCAGGGAAACTCTCTCATCTTTTCTGACTGAGTAAGAAACCACAGGATTTCCGTCCAAAAACCAAACGGGTGAACCGTGCCATATCTTTGACTCAGACTCTTTAAGCGCATTGCCAATTTCCAATCTTAGCAATTCACAAATTTTTTTATTATTCTTTGTCTGCGCAGTGTTGTAAGCTTTTATGGTTTCATACAGCTTTTTCATAAAAATTATTTAGTCTGATTATATCTTGGATCAAAATCTACCATCCATTCAATTCCATATTTGTCTCTAAACATACCAAAGTACGAACCCCAAGGACTGTCGCCTAAAGGAAATTCAACAGACCCGCTGGCTGAAAGTCCGTTGAACAATCTCTCGGCTTCTTCTTTACTTTCTGCGCTTATAGAAATTTTACTTCTGTTTTCGTTTTCGCTTACTTTTCCCATACTTTCTGGGATGTCATTGCCCATTAAGATGTTTTTGCCGATAGGCAAAGCAATGAGCATTATTTTATTTGCCTCGTTTTCTGCCACAGGGAATTCGGAACTGGCAAGGTCTTTGAGGCGCATAACTTTTACAAACTCCCCACCAAAAACTGATTTGTAAAAGTTAAATGCTTCTTCAGCATTCCCGTTGAAATTTATATGCGGATTGATTGTTGCCATAGTTTTTATTGTTAATGTTAATAATTTTTACTTCATCTAAATTCTGGCGGAGAGGGAGGGATTCGAACCCTCGAGCCCCTTGCGGAGCAACCGGTTTTCGAGACCAGCGCACTAGACCACTATGCGACCTCTCCATACTTTTATTTACAAATAGATTCCCGCTTTCGCGGGAATGACAGCAAGTAAATATATTATAAACAAAAACCCGATGCTTGTCAGCTGTTTTTCAAAACAAAAATTTAAAAAGATTCCTGTCAACTATGACACAATTGTGTTACGTTTGACAGGAAGCTTTTTATAAAAAATTATTTAGTCTGCCACATTAAAAACAAAAGAAGGGCGCCCTCTCATGCAAGAGGGTGCCCTTTCTTAATTTAAATTAAGTTATTTCTTTTTCCATCTTGGGGCAAAGCCGGCCATAAACGCAAACAGGTGGGCTTTCAGCTTGCTTTCCCCGCGTGCGACTATGGCATCTACCATAGCTTTTTTAAAACCTTTCAGGTCATCGCCCTGGTAACAGAGCTCACCTCCAGAATAACAGTACGAACAATATTTTTCATTTTCCCTATTTGCGCCTTTTGGATCTTTTTTAAAAGGCATAAGGCAACTTTGGCAATTTCCTTCCAATGTATATTGCATGGTTATTGGTTATAAATTATTAGTTATTATTTTTTCAGCTTGCTTCCCTTACTTCCTCCCAAATTTTTCAGCACGCTGGATTCAAAGGTGTAGTTTATGCTTCTTTTGAGTTTATATTCTTCTTCCGCAAAAGCTATAAGCTTTTTTAAAAGCTCTGGCAGCTCAAGGCCCGAAGCTTTCCATAAGTGATGGTAAAGCGTTCCCGGAAGCGGGTTTATTTCGTTGGCAAAAAACTCTTTAGTTACTTTGTTGTACAAAAAGTCCACGCGCGCTATACCGCTGCATTCAACCGCTTTGTAAACCTCTTTTGCTGCTTCTTGGATTTTTTTTGTTATATCTTCCGGAAGACGCGCGGGTATGACCAGGCTATTTTGGGCTTTACCGGTTTGCCCTCCCCCGTCAGTAATGTATTTGTCTTCAAAATCAAACAGGTCTTTGGAAAATACCGACTCTTGCAAAAGCGAAGCAGTCAGCGTTTCGTTACCTATCACGCAGCAAGTTACGTCCATAAGGTTTTCCACCACCTCCTCTACAATAACTTTGTTGTCATAAAAAAAGGCCACTTCGAGTTTCTGCTCTAGCTCTTTCTCATCCTTGGCTTTTCCAATGCCGATGGACGAGCCAAGATGGACCGGCTTAACCATCGCAGGAAAATTTACTGATTTACTGATTCTCTGATTTACTGATTCTCTATTCTTCTCCCAATCTGATTTACTGAAAAACACATACTTCGTCGTAGGGATACCGGCTTTTTCAACCATGATCTTTGTCAGAGCTTTGTCCATAGAAATAGCGGACGCAGGAACGCCGCAACCAACATACGGAATTCCAAACATTTCAAAAAGCCCTTGCAAAGTGCCGTCTTCCCCATATGTACCGTGCATAGCCGGAAAAGCCAGATCTATAACAGTTTCTTTACCAAATAACCCTTTTTTCTTAAACACCATCTTCCCCACTGACTCCTGCATATCTAAGTAGTATTCGCAGAATTCATTTTGGGCTCTCTCCCCAAGTTTGGGGAGAGCTGGAGAGAGGTTGTTAGTTAAAAATTTCAAATCCCCCAACTCCTCGCCCAACATCCATTGGCCTTGCTTGGTTATGTAAACCGGTACAACTTTATGATTTAAAGCTTTCAGCCCGTTGATCACCAAATTTCCGGTAATGATGGAAATATCATGCTCCACCGAGCCTGAGCCAAAAAATACTCCGATTGTCATAGATAATAAAAGTTTATTATTTAAATTTTTTACAAAACCACACGTTTTAAATATTGCGGAATCCTGATTGGAACACCATACCTGTTTGTCTCACAAATTTTAACAATATTTTCAATTGAGTTTAAATCTTCGTTTTTTGAACTGATTATCTGCACAGGATCTTCCAGCTCTACTTTTTTCAACATACTAACATCCACTGAACACATATTCATACTCACCTTGCCCACAATCGGACAAAAGATTCCGCCGATCTTAAAAAAACCTTTGTTTGAAAGCCTGACATCAAGACCCTCGTTATAACCAACGGGTACAGTTGCCACTGTTGTTTTTTGTAACACCTCGTAAGTATTATTGTAACCTATTTTTTCTCCAGGCAAAACTGTTTTAACAGAGGTAATAATTGAATACATTTCCAAAGCTGGTTTTAACTTAAGCTGGCTGAACTGAGATGTGTTAAAACCATACAGCCCAATCCCCAACCGTCCTACATTTGCATTTATATCGGGAAGAAAAAAAGCGCCAGCAGTATTTGAAGTATGAAAATATTTTACCTTGCTAAATTTATTTTTTATTTCGGAAACAACTCTGCCCCATTTCTGTATTTGTAATTTTGTGAAGACATCACTCTCCCCGTCCGCATCGGCAAAGTGACTGCACAAACCTTCTAAGATAAAATTTTTATTACTTTGAATTATTTGAGCCGCTTCAGCAATTTGATTTTCCAAAATTCCCTGCCTGTGCATCCCAGTATCTACTTTCAAATGAAAATAAATTTTTCTTTTTAAATTTGCATTTAAATTTTGTATTTGTTTCAAATCAATTAAAGCGTAACTAACATTTTCCAAATTCGAATTAATTTGCTCCACAGTTGCGTAACCCAAAACCAAAATTTTGGTTTTTGTTCCTTCTCGCCTTAACACCAAGGCTTCGTAAAAACTGTCTACGACAAAAAATGGACAACCTTCATCGTCTAAAATTTTTCCTACTTCTTTCAAGCCGTGGCCATAGGCGTTACTTTTTAAAACCGGAGCAAAAGAAACCTTTGGGTAAGCACTTCTAAAAATTTCCAGGTTGTGCAAAATCGCATCTTTAAAAATCCGTACTTCTATGAGCGGCTGGTAATCATTTCTGAACAACTTTGATATTTGATTCGCCGACTGACGAATAAATTTTGATATATAGAGCATTCTACCTCTCCCTTAATCCCTCCCCTCTCAAGGGGAGGGTATGGGTGGGCTTTAAATCTTTAAATTCTCGCAAAGTGAGATCACGCTCTGCGTGACATTAAATCTTAAATTTATTGGTACTGGTCTCCCCAATCATTTTGAAACACCACAACATCGCCAGGTTTTAAGATATCTTTTAAAGCTGAATGTGCTTCCGGGGCAGAGTTAAAATAAATGATCTGATTTTCTGATTTACTGATTTTCTGATTTACTGATTGCATCCCTTCCTCAACCCAAGGCGTTACGCTGTTCTTTATTAAGATAACCAAATCCGCAACATTAGCCAGCTGCCTGCCGATTTCCAAGTGGACAGATTTTGAAACAGAACCCATTTCCACGAGCCCCGGCGTGATATATACTTTTCTCTTGCTGGTGAAACGGGATAAAAGTTTTATAGCCTCTTTTACACCTTCGGGATTACCGTTATACGCGTCATCTATTATAAGAAGGTCGCCCGAAGACTTAATAGGCTGAAGCCTGTGAGAAACCGGCTTTACTGTTTCAAGCCCGGTTTTTATTTGTTCTGTTGTAAGTCCCAAAGCTAATGATACCTGAATAGCGCAATCCGCGATTCCCAAACCATACTCCCCCAGAAGTCCAAAATGAAACCTCCCCACAGTTTCATTTGTTAAATCCCAACAAAGATCTTCAGCATTAAATGTTTTTTGCTTAATGCCTGATACTTCATACTGACTTATTTGTTGTCCTGGCAAAACAAATTTTGAAAAATTCTTTTCTATATTTTCATCATCACGATTTAGCAGCACCAATGCTTCAGGCTTAGAATTTTGTGCAACCTCAAAAATTGTTTCTGTTATTTTGTCCAAACTTCCCATTCTTTCCAAATGCGATTCGTTGATGCCCGTTACAACAGCGATATCCGGCTGAGAAATTTTACAAATTTCTTTTACATCGCCTTTGTAATGTTCGCCCATTTCAATTATTAAAATTTGGTCTTGCCCTGTACCCGAGGCGTTAGCTGAGTGGTTCAGGGTTTCATCTGAAACTTCATTTAAAATAAACCTTGCAATCCCAACCGGCGTGTTTACACTCTCCGGCGCGCTGAGCACTGAGTACTTTGTACTGAGCACTGTCTTTAAAACTTCTTTCATTGTGGTCTTGCCATAACTGCCGGCGATCCCGATTATCTTAATTGAAGATTGAAGATTGAAGATTGAAGATTTGGCTCTGGAAACAATTATTTGTTTCAGTACAAAATCTAGTGGCCAAAGAAGAATTGAGACGAAAGTATAAAGTATAAAGTATAAAGTATAAAGCAAAATACAAAAACCCAAGCTTAATACTAAATACTTAATACTTAATACTGAAAACCCTTGCGATAAAACAGAAAATAATAAAATGGTTAGTAAAATATGAAGAGCCAAAGCGCCTAAAAAAAACACGCGGGCTTTCATAGTCCAAACCAAATCTTTCCTTTGCTCGGGCTTTGGAAACAGTCCTTTGCTTAACAGCAATTTAAAATACCGCCCAAGCTCATAGTTCTCGAGCTGCAGTAAATAAAGTTGATATTTTGGAATTTTTAAAAAATTCATATTTTTTTATCCCCTCCTTTCTAAGGAGGGGTGTCCCGATCTGATCGGGACGGGGTGGTTAAAGCCTCACAAATTTTTCTTTATCTCTTGAATCACACCTTCTAGATTAATTATTACATACTGGCTCTTTAACCTTAAAACTTTTATGCCGACTGAATGCAAAAACTCATCCTTTTCTCTATCTTTCTTAAATTTGTCCGAACTATTGTGACTTGCCCCATCGAGCTCTACAGCCAACTTTATCTCAGGACAATAAAAATCCAAAATATAATCCCCAACACTGTGTTGTCTCCTAAATTTTCTTCCCAAATTTTTACTTTTTAAACAATTCCACAAACGGGCTTCGGCTGGTGTTAGGGATTTTCTTAATTTTTTTCTAATGTCTTTTAATTCCGGCTTATTATTTAAAAGCATAAAACAACCACTCCACCCTGTCGGGTCCCCCTCTTCTTACAAAGGAGAGGATAAAAATTCCTTTAAAGTCTTTACAAACTCCTCTGGTTGGTCTAAGAAACTAAAATGCCCTGAGTTCTGAAGAATTTTGAATTTTGAATTTTGAATTAAGGAATGCATTTTTTCACCAAACTCAACCGGGGTGTCTTTGTCGTTCTCACCCCAAACCAACAGTGTAGGAATTTTTATTTGTTTTAAGTCCTCGGTTAAATCTTCCTGTGTTACATTTATAAAAGTTTCCCGAAGTTCCGGCGTTGCCAAATAGTCTTCTGCTCCAATCGTCTTATAAATACTCTTCCGTAAACCCTGCATAAATTTTGGTTTAAAAACAGGTCTTGCTATTTTTGCAACAAAACCATAAACACTTTTTTTTGATCCACTCACAGCAAATCCCGCTGCATCTACCAAAACCAGTTTTGTCAGCCTTCCGCGTAATTCCGCGTTACCTTCTGCATAAGTCCGCGTTGTTTTAATAGCCACTCTCCCCCCAAAACTATGCCCCACCAACACAACATTTTTAAGTTCTAACTTTTCTAAAAAACCTTTTACTAATTCTGCATAATCCCCCACTGTCCAAGAAGTCTTTGGCGCAGGCGAACCACCAAATCCAGGAAGGTCAACAGTGTAACAACTGATTTGCTGATTGACTGATGCACTGATTAACACACTAGCTATCCGAGCCCACACTTCTTTATTGCTCCTCCAGCCATGCAAAAACACAACAGACACTTCACTATCCCCTGTTCCAAATTGTTTATATGATAATAAATTTTTTTCCACCACAATTTGCTGATTCATACTTATATATTAACATTCATTGAGAAATCATTAAACCCCAACAAAAACACATAACATTATGTTATGTGTTTTTGTTGGTCGGGATGCTGGGAATTGAACCCAGTCTACACGCACCCGAAGCGTGCGTACGACCGGCATACTCCATCCCGATAGAGAATATTATAACCAAATTTGCCAAATAAATACAGGCTAACTATTTGGATAGCGCCTAAAATCATTTATAAACCTCTCCATCTGCCGGTTTATATATATTAGCCTTTCCTCTATCCGATACTCCAAAGCCCGCTCCTCCTGTTCGCTTTCCGGTATGTTGTCATAATAATCATTTACAATATCTGTAAACTCATTACGAATCCCCTGCAGCCTCTCCCGCCGTTCGCGATGCCGACGGGTGGCAGCTTGCTCGTCAAATGCCATAAAAAAAATTTAATATTTTAAATATTATACACCAAAAACACGCTCCGATGTAAAATCGGAGCGTGTTTTTGGTGGACCATACCGGATTTGAACCGGTCGCCTCTTCCATGCCATGGAAGCGCTCTACCAAATGAGCTAATGGCCCAGTTTTGTTATTACGATTGTTATTATTTTAGTATTCATTCTACCTGGCTTTTTTTATTTCGTCTAGTGTTTGCTGCCAGCTTTTTGCCTGCTCCCGAAACGCGGGAATCACGCCAATAGTATTTAAAACCCATCCCAATAATATAAGCCCTAAAGCTACACCAACTATGCTTCCAAGCCCTTGCATCATCCCCCGCACAAAAGCCCGCCACCAGCTCTCGGTTTTATGAAAAATTCCAAGTAGATGTTGATCTAATTTTTCTAACTGATTTTTTAATTCGGGATCAAGCATAAAAATATATTGAAAATGAATTTTTTACATTATATCAAACTTTTAAAACTGTTTCTAAATTTTTCTTCTTTTTTTCAACAAAAAATCCTACACAGATATTTAATTAAATAACTGTAACCAGTCTTCTGCTTTGAAAAATCACAAGAAATAACAAAATTCTTGGTGACCTCGGCTGGAATCGAACCAACATCAATAGCTTAGGACGCTACTGCTCTATCCATTGAGCTACGAGGCCATAACTAAGATTTGTCTTATTTGATTTAAATATTTCAAATAAATGCATAAAATCAAGTAGAAAAAGTATATCAGAAAAATCAGTATGTTAAAATGCCTATGATGATACTTTGAATTTTGTTTTTGAAAGCTTCAACATTTGGCAGTAAACCTAAATGAATATGAAAAGAATTAATATTTATGATTTACAACACATTTATTAAAAAAGTTAAATATCAGCACATCTTTTTGCAAGCTGGAATTTTTTTATTGATTCTCAGCATATTTTTTTCTGTAAGAAAAGTGTTTGAATTACCAGAATCATACATATTTGGTCAATTTTCTGATTTTACGACTATTTCCTTATATTTAAGCGATATTATTGGTATATCTTTAATATGTTTACTTTTTTATCTTAAATATAAGAAAAAAATTGAATATCGGATGTCCGATATTTATATATTATTAATTTTCTGGCTTATTTCAAAGCTTTTATTATTTCCTTTAAAAGCAAGCTACATATCAATCTTTTTCACTATAAAGCTAATATTTCTGCTATTTGTTGCATATGGAACAGATATTATCTTTACCCATTTAAGAACAATAAAAGTTAAGATATCCCCTATATTTATAAGGATTTTTTTAATTCTTACCTCATTCCAAGCATTTTTAGCGATTCTCCAGCACATTCAGCAAAAATCCCTTGGCTTGTACCAATTAGGGGAGTCACATATTGGACCAAATATTTTAGGGACGGCAAAAGTAGTTTCAAATGACATATTGACAATTCGGAGTTACGGGACATTTCCACATCCCAATGTTTTGTCAGTTTTTCTCGTTTTTGGCTTAGGAATTTCTATCTATTTGTTACTTGAAGCCAATTCGCTAAGGTTAAAGATTTTATACTCTTTACTTATCATACTAAACACAATCGGTTTAACCTTATCTTTCTCCAGAGCAGGATATTTGGCTTATTTACTATTTATTTCGTTCTTTACAATTGTACTTGTTTATAAAAAATATAAAGTTTCCAAATTTTTCCTTCTGGTTTTGCCCATAATCCTATTTTCAGTAATTCTTTCATATTCAATTTTTAAAAATGAAATCACTCCTCGCTCTGTTACTAAAGATCCGGCCTTCAGCGAAAGAGTCTTTTTAAACAAAATCGGCTTAAATATGATTAAAAACAACTGGTTTTTAGGAGTTGGAGCAGGGGAGTCAGTGCTTCATATGGAACACTACTCAGATACCCCCCTCAAACTTTGGCAAAAGCAACCAATACATAACTATTTTCTACTTTCTTCATCAGAGCTTGGACTCCCTGGATTGATTCTTTTTCTTTTTATCTTCGCCAACAGTCTGATTGGATTAATAAAAAAACTATATATTTGTTTTTCATCTTACTACTTACTACTTACTGCTTTGTTACTTGTCATACTGTTTTTAATGCAATTTGACCATTATTTCTACACTTTAAACCAACCACAGTTACTTTTGTGGATGTTTTTAGGACTAGTTTCATCTGAAACAAAAAAATCCCCAGTAGGGGATTAGGGTTTTAAAAAATATATATTGATTATTTATGGTACTGTTTGCCGGTTAGTATAGTAAATGCTCTGTATATTTGCTCTTCCAAAATAACCCTTGCCATATTGTGAGGGAAAGTTAAAGGGGAGAGAGATACTGAGTAATTTGAATATTTTTTTAAACTTTGATGCAAACCCACGCCACTACCTATCACAAAAACCATTTCCCTGCCAAAACCGCCAATTCTTTCTAAAAAAACCGCAAACTCTTTTGAGGTTCTAAGCTGACCGGCTTCTTCCAGTAAAATTACCACTGCGTCTTTTGGTAAATGAGCGATAATCTTTTCAGCTTCCTGTTCTTTGATTTTTTCAATATCAAAATTTTTTTTATAAGCAACTTCCTGAAGCTCAACAATTTTAATTTTTAAGAATGGCAAAAGCCTTTTTAAATATTCTTGTTCCAGGTCTTTATATGCCTGCTCTTTAAATTTTCCTAAAACAATAATTTGAATTTTCAACATACATATATTTTAGCAAATCCTGTATAATAAAACTATTAAATAAAAATGAAAAAATCATTAAACACATCTGGCTTTACTTTAATTGAATTACTGGTTGTCATAGCTATAATCGGAATTTTATCTTCGGTTGTTATGGTAGCTATGAGAAACGCCAGAGAAACTGCAAAAAATTCTAAAACCCTAGCGGATTTAAAACAGATTCGCACTGCTCTGAGTATGCTTGAAGCCGATACAGGCAAATGGCCAAACGGTTGTCCTGTTGACACAACAGGCAACCCTGAAGTAGCTTTGGATTTGCCGGCTGCGGGCATCAAGTCCTTGCCAACAGTCGGTTCGTATGGCGGTTCTTGTATTTGGACAGCCAGCGATATTGCCCTTTGGCGCGGACCTTATGCGCCTGTTACAGTGGATGTTTGGCAAAGCAGTTACTATTTTGATCCGGACTTTTACACATGCGAAGAGGGATTAACCGTCAAACATGCTGTGATCCAGAGTTATGGCGCAAACCGAGAACAAAATTATTTAAGCAGCAACATCAACGCAGGCTCTGCCTGCCTGCTGCAAGAGAGTGACGACATTTATATGCTTTTAAAATAAACCTTGATTTATTAACAAAACTAAAATATAATTGGCTCTATAAATAAATTATTATTATGCGGAAACTCGACCCGTCACAAAATTTATAAATTAAGGGCCTATGGTCCAGTGATAAGACACAGCATTCGCATCCTCCTACATTACTTTTGTAGGGGATATAGTAAAATGGTATTACGCGGCATTCGCATTGCCGAGGTTCGGGTTCGATTCCCGATATCTCCACCAAAAGTAATTTCGGACGGACAAGCTGCCGGGACGAGAGTTCGACTCTTGCTAGACGCAGCAGACAAATTTTTATTCTGTTTTTAAACTCAAAACTTTTTTTCTGGTTAAATAGAAACTTAGTGTTTAAAAAAATTTATATATTTATATTATGTCAGACTATACACGTAATCCGGACGAACTTTACGAGCCCCAAGCCCCCGCCAAAACAAAACCAATGGAGCGCAATCCTACTGCGCAAGAGGTCACAGAAGCATTAATCAGCGTCGAAATAGCGAGTTTAGCTGATGAATACGACAATCCAAGATCCCAATCTTCAAAAGACTCCTCAGATTTTAAGGAAAAACCAAAACAAGGCGCTTGGTTTGAATACATTTGTAAGCGTGAAGAAATACAACCTGGCATGCTAGCAATCTGTCAAAAAAAAGATAACAGCGTAGGCATATTTGATTTTGGTGGGAAAGAATTCATTTTTCTTTATACCAATGACCAGGCCAAAATTTCAGATACCCAATTGCATAAATATATGGAAGCCATACAAAAAGCTGGATATACTGAACCTTTAACTGTCGTCCCAATAAGAGATTTAAAAATTTTTGACGATCTAAAAGCAGATGTGAATATTATGTTAGACGCTCCATTATCCAACAAACAGCAAATTAATATTTCTAACTTAGAAGTAACATCAACAGATCTGAATGATAAAAGTCTGGAATGATTATTTTGCAAATAAATTCTTTTATCTAAGACCATAAATATAATATCAATTCAAAACCCCGTCCTTTGCAAACAAAGGGCGGAGTTTTGTTTATAAAAACTTAAATGTGATTTCTATAACTTTTTAAATTTCTTTGACACGTACAGGCTGAACAAAAAAAATAAACAGAAAATACCCAGCAAAACCAACTCGCCGTATTTCAAAAAACCCAGCAAGGTTTGATACGATGAGCTAAAAACATAAGCCAAGGTTCCAAAAATACTCAGCCAAATCACGACAGATAAAAAACCAAATCCAATATATTGTTTCATTGGAAACTTTAACACTCCAAACCGCAACAGCGCAGTACGATGCAGGCCATAAACAAATTTGGACAACAACATTACTTTAAACGGCTTTTCTAAAAAATGATTGTCAAAACGTCCTACCATTTTATGTAAAAAACCAACAAATTTTTCAAACCGGTGCAAATGCCTGCCAATATAATACCAGATCTGCTGCTCTAAAAGAGCGCCAAAAACCACGGACAACAGTACTGGCCAAAACCCAAGACTGCCCTGAGTTACTGCAAAGGCAGCTGCAAAAACTGTAATCATTGCCTCGACTGACATCCCTAAAACAATAGCCAAGTATGCCAAAATAGGGGACAGGGTTAAAAAAACAAAATCCATAAACAAATAAATAAAAATAACTCCCCACACTCACTTTGGTATTATACCACTGACCGGCTATAAAATCTTCTCATGATATAACAACAACCATTGCCTAAAAGATTTTAAACTATCTGCAATAAACTTAGGCGCTATGCAACACCTCAATTTTTGCTCCTAAAGTTTTCAAACGACTAACAAGATCCTCATATCCGCGGTTAATAGAATACACATTACGAAGAACGGAAGTTCCTTTGGCTGCCAGCATACCAATCAAAATAATAGCAGCCGGCCGAAGGGCGGGCGGACAGATAACTTCAGCCCCTTTAAGCTCACTTACACCTTCTATTTGTACCCGATGAGCGTCCAGCAAAGTCAGATTGGCCCGCAATTTAGAAAGCTCTAGATAATAAATTGCGCGATTTTCATAAACCCAATCATGGATTAAGGTCCTGCCTTTTGCTAGAGCGGCAAGAGGCACAAAAAATGGCAAATTGTCTATATTTATCCCGGCATTTGAAGGCAGGGGATGAATTTTTTCTGTAAGAGCTGTTAAATTACCAGTCGCCATGGTTTTGATGTCACACAATTTCGTATAACCATTTTGGCTGAGATAGTTTTTAATTATTTTATACTTAAAACCCATTTTTTCCATCTTTAACAGCTCCATCCGTAAAAACTCTATGGGACACCTTTCAATTGTTATGTTGGAGCTCGTTGCCGCCGCCAAGGACAAAAAAAGCATTGACTCAATAGGATCCTCGCTTACTGCAAATTCTATATTTCTATCTATCTCATCTACACCCTCAATCTCCAAAGTTGAAGAGCCAATACCGGAAATTTTTACTCCCAATTTTTGCAAAAAGAAGCAGACATCCTGCACCATATAATTAGCCGAGGCCAAGCGAACAGTGGTTTTTCCAGGACATAACGCAGCCGCCATCACAATATTTTCTGTTACCGTATCACCCATTTCATATAAAGTGATATCAGCGGCTTTCAGATTTTTAGCAGATATTTCATAATGATCGTGAATGGTTTTTATTTTTATTCCCAATCTCTCTAAAGCAAACAAGTGCGGAGCAACTGTGCGCTGACCCAGTTTGCAGCCACCAGCAAATGGTAGAGAAAATTCGGGCAAAAAATGCGCCAAAGGACCCATAAGCATAATCACGGTGCGAGTTTTTATCGCTGCTTGAATATCCAACTGCTGAATGGCAAATATTTTCGGCGGCTTTATAAGCAAGTCATTATTTTGCCATTTAACGCTGACCCCAATACTGCTTAAAACCTCAATTATTCTATATACTTCTTCAATCTTCGGAACATTTTTTAAGGTTGTCGCTCCCTTGTTTAAAAGCGAAGCGCACATCAAACCCAAAGCGCAATTTTTAGAAGTATTGGTTCTGACAGCGCCGGAAAGTTCGCGCCCTCCCTCAATCTTAAAATTCAACTGTTCAGAGGCTAACGAAATTATCTTTCTGTTTAACACCCCGGAAATTTTTGAAAGCATTTCGGTAGAAAAATTCTGCAAACCTTTTTCCATACGCGCAACTGCTGACTGACTAGTTTTTAAACTTTTGGCAAAATCTGCCTGGCTTATACCTTGTTTTTGCCTGAGCTTTTGAATAAACTTTCCGATAGTTTTGGCTTCAATCATATATTTTAGACTTAAGATTATTATCGCTTACATTATATCATATATGATATTATAAAACAACCCGCCTAGGCGGGTTGTTTGATGTAAATTTGTTAAAGCTGGAAAACCTGCTTAAACCAGGCTTCTAAAAAATGCGTTTTTTGGTTATAAAAATATACCGCCAAAACCACAGTCAAATAAAGCAAATTGAGCAAAACCAACCTCACCAAGTCGTGCTTGATCACAGTATATTCCTCAGCCTCGGAAAACATCTGGACATTTTGACTGTTATTTTTTTTCAATTTTTGGGACATAAACAAATAATTAATAGTCATTAAAATAAATATTAACATTTAGGGGATTTGAAAGCAAATGGTCTTAGTGTTACAATAAGCAAGCTATGCAAACATTTTTTAGCCAAAATCCCAATTTTATTGGGTATATTCTGACTTTATTTGCCCTGACGCTTTCAGGTTTGGCGCTGTATAAGATCAAAAATCTGAACAGTTTAAAAAAGAAATTTTTCCAAGGGTCCGATGGCGCTGACCTGGAAAATATTCTGAGAGTTTTGGACAGCAACTTGCAGGATTTGCAAAATCAGCAACTATATTTGGAGCAAAAATTGCTGGATCTGACAGAAGACGGGTCGTACGCAATAAAAAAAATCGGGCTGGTGAAATTCAACCCGTATGAAAACAGCGGGGGAAATTTAAGTTTTTGCATTGCCCTCTTAAATGGCAAAAATTCGGGTTTAATACTGACTTCTATGCACGGACGAGAGCATAACCGAATCTATACGAAAAAAATAATCGGTGGAAAAAGTGAAATAACACTGACAGAAGAAGAAATCAAAGCTGTCAACCTTGCTCAAGGACAAAAAGATTTCAACCCTTAAACATTAATTCAGGCTTTTAAACAAGCCTTGGAACAAATCTAAAATATGAACAAAATTTTTGAAGAAAGCCAGAGCCAGCAGGCTGACACAGTGGTGGGACCTTCAGTAAAAATTCAAGGTGATTTAAACAGCGAGGGTAACATCCGCATCGAAGGTCAGGTTTCCGGAAAAGTCAAAACCAGCCAGAGCGTATTTGTCATTCAAGGCGCAAAAATCACCGCCGATGTAGTAGCCGGCAATGCGGTTATTGGCGGTGAAATTCAAGGTAATTTAAAAATATCCGGGCAGCTAATTTTGCAGCCTACGGCTAAAATTTTGGGCGACATTGCCTGCCAAGTTTTGCGGGTGGAAGACGGTGCGGTTTTTTCCGGCAAATGTTCTATGAACACCGGGGAAATGGTTTCCACCAATGGAAAAAAGTCGGTTAAGCTTGTTGAGGAAATAGAGCAAGAGTAATTTTCTAAAAAAATAACGATAACAATAACCATTACGATAACAAAAAGGATATTATTTATCGTTAACAGTGTTATTGTTATTTTTATTGTTATGGTTTACCGCTATGTACTACTACATCCTTGACCAGGGCAGCCTGCCGATCGACAAATTTGAAAGACTGCAAACCGAAGTCACCGGACTTTTGGCGGAGTTTAAAATTGCCGGAGAAATGGGCAGGGTAACACCTCTTCGGCACGTTTCCGAACTGGTCAATGTAGCTAGCCAAAGAGCGGTTAAAACCCTAGTCATCTGTGGCTCAGACGACACTTTTAACCAGGTCGTGGTTGCGCTAAAAGGACGGGACTTTCTTTTGGGCTTCATCCCGCTTGATGAAGAATCGTACTTGGGAAAAATACTCGGTTTAGACAGCGTATTTACTGCTGTTAAAACCATTGCGGCTCGCCGGGTGGAAAAAATCGACCTGGCTAAGATTGGCGGCAATTACTTTTTAAGCTATCTGGAATTCGGCGTTACCAGCCAAAACTTAAAAGGCCTAAGCTGGTTTTCATCCCTGAGACTTTTGTCCATTGAACCCAAAAAATTTAACATCCGCATAGACGACTCGTACAATGTTGAGATTGAAGCCCTGGGCGGAATGCTGACCAATACCCGCTCCACCTCTTCTAAAAACGCTAGCATCGCCAACCCAACTGACAGCAGTCTTGATCTTTTACTCCTAGAACCTCTAAATAAAATGCAGATTTTGCAATACAAAAAAGACATCGCTGAAGGCACTTTGGAAAATGTGCCCAAAACCACAGTCATCAAATGCCGAAAAGCGGAATTCATCGAACCTCGCGGCACCAACCTAACCATGCTCGGCCGCGTTGTAGCCAAATTCCCGGCCGCTGTTGAAATCATCCCTCAAAGACTCAGGATGATAGTCGGAAAAAACAGAACATTTTAATTCACGGATGCGCAGATAGGGACAAATAACACTAATTTTAAATTCTAATAAAAATATAAACCGGCAGAACGCTTACGCGCCTGCCGGTTTTTGTATGCGTGGCAAGGATACCCGTCCACTAAGGCTTCTTGCGTTCACGAAAGCTCACCAGCCACTTTTCCAAATCCGGCTCGTCTTCGGTATACAAAACGACTCGCAGACCATCTATGCGGACTATTCGATACCAAGCTTCACCGGTACCCCAATAAACCCGAACCTTGCTCTCAACCAGCGTGACAAGCTGATTCCCCGAAAGCAAAGCAGAGTCTTCTTTCATCTCTTGCCATCCCTGGTCATATATCCACACTGACTCATCTAATGGTTTGTTGCCAAAATATCTCATACCCGCCTCCTGTTAACTTATTTGAAGTGTCATTTTTTTGGTTATAAATGACTTTAAAGAATATTGTATTGCTAAAACAATGTAAATATTGTATTATACAAGTGTCAGAAAATATTACACTTTTTATATGAATAAGGAATTATTAGAAAATTTGGGCTTAACTAAAATAGAAAGCCAAATTTATTTAGCTTCCATAGAACTAGGGGAGTCGCTCCATAAACAGTTGGCTGAAAAAGCCGGGATTAAACGTCCCACACTCTATGAAAATCTGCCAACACTTTTTAAAAAAGGTTTAATCTCTAAAACCGTTAAGGGGAAAAGAATTCTCTTAGTTGCCGAAGACCCTCAAAAATTTTATGAAGCCAAAAAATCCCAATTAGAAATATTTCAAAATCAAATTCCGCTGCTACAAGCTTTAATGCTTACAGCAAAATCTAAACCAAAAATTTCAATTTATGAAGGCATAGAAGGAATAAAAAAAATTTATAAAGATCACATTGAGCAAGCTCAATCCATATTAGAAATAGTGGGTATAGAAAAAATCCATCCCGAAATTGCCAAATACATTAAAAAAGATTATGTCTGGGCTAGGGTAAGAAAAAAGATAAGTTTAAAAATGTTAATCAGCGGGCCCACAGTAGCTGGAATATTTAAAATGGAATCTGACCCCTTTGAGCTGCGCGAAGTTAAAAATATTGACGGCAAAAACTTCCCCATCCCTTTAGGTTTAAACATTTATGGCAATAACATCTCATTTGCGGTCTATCGCGAAGACAGCGAGCCGATTGGTTTGATCGTCCGAAGCAAAGAAATAGCCACCACCCTTAAGTCGCTGTTTAATTTCATTTGGGACAACGTCTAAACAAAATACTCGTCACAATACTGTAAAAGATTTTGGATCATATGCAATAGATGTAGAGTAAGATTTCTCATTTGCTGTCATCCCGGAATTTTTAAGGGCAGTTAAAAATATCCAGCCTGCCTGAATGATTCAGTCAGGCGGGGATCCAGGGGTTAATCTTATATTCTATGTTTAAATATATAATCCTGGATCCCGGCTCTCTCCGCCTGCTGGCGGATCGGCCGGGATGACATAAAAACAGATAAACCTGTATTAAATTTTTTGCTCTCATTAAATTGAGCATAATCCAGATTTTTATGATCCATATTTTTTGCCTTGATTTTATTGCAAAAATATAGTAAAGTTAATTGGTTAATTCAATTTATTTAATAATTTCTCCCACCTCCCCCTTACCCCTCCTCGGGCAGGAGGGGAGGTGTCAAAAATGGATTTATCTTCTTTGTCTTCCCAACTGAATATCTCCATCCAGGACTTGCGCTTAAAAGCTAAAGCGAAAGGTTTTGTCATATCCCCAAGAGCCAACAAGATAGACAACAGTTTGGCAAAACAGATTGCCGAAGCTTTGGCCCCGAAACCCATATCCCAGCCTGACGCTCCTAAAATCCCAAAGCTGGTTAAACTTCCTTCTTTCATAAAAGTCCGCGACTTTGCCGTAGCTTTAAACCTGCCGGTTGTAGAAGTAATAAAAACCCTGATCAAAAACGGCGTGATGGCAACTATCAACGAAGAAGTAGATTTTGAAACCGCCAGCATTGTGGCTTCTGACTTAGGTTTTGAAGTGGAAACCAAAGCCGACCAAACCCTGGCGGATTTTGGCGCGGGTTTTTTGCACGAAGTGGTTAAAGCGGAAAAAGAAGAAAATTTAAAACTAAGAGCTCCGATAGTCGCCATTATGGGACACGTTGACCACGGAAAGACCACACTCTTAGATACAATCCGCAAAACCAAGGTGGCAGAAGGGGAATCTGGCGGCATCACCCAGCATATCGGCGCCTACCGCGTAAAAAAAGACGGAAAATTCATCACTTTTTTAGACACCCCGGGACACGAAGCATTTTCTGAAATGCGCGCCAGGGGAGCGAATGTGACTGACATTATTGTTTTAGTCGTCGCCGCAGACGACGGTGTAAAACCGCAAACTTTGGAAGTTATCAAGCGCGCGCAATTTGCAGGCACGCCGATGATAGTGGCTATAAACAAAATAGACAAACCGGAAGCCAATATAATCCGCATCAAACAAGAGCTGGCCGGACAAAATGTTTTAACCGAAGAATGGGGCGGTAAAACCATTGCCTGTGAAATTTCCGCCAAACAAGGAACCGGTATAGACAATTTGTTAGAAATGATTTTACTGACAGCTGAGGTGGAAAATTTGCGCTCAAACCCCCAGGGTAAAACTGTCGGGACTATCATTGAAGGACGGATGAGTCACGGTAAGGGTCCAACTGCAACTGTCATAATTCAAAATGGAACTTTAAAAATAGGCGATGTTGTTGTGGCAGGCGCGGCTTTTGGCCGGGTCCGTTCTTTGGAAGACGAACACGGGAAAAAACTCAAAGAAGCCGGCCCGTCTGTGGCAGCGCAAATCTCCGGACTTTCCGACGTTCCGCAGGCCGGAGATATTTTGCAGGCGCCGCAAACTTTGGACGAAGCCAAACAAATTGCTTTAAACGCATTAAGAAAACTCAAGAGCCACAAACTTTCAGCCAAAAGCTCGCTCATCGGGGATACTTCCACCAAAACTCTTAATCTGGTTATCAAAGCGGATGTTGCGGGGTCTTTGGAAGCGATCAACGGCTCCATTGCCAAGCTAAAAAATGACGAAGTTAAAATCAATATTATTTCCGACGGCATCGGCGAGGTCAATGAAACAGATGTTTTGTCTGCAGCCAATGCCAAAGCCGCTGTCATAGCTTTCCGCGTCAAAGTAAACTCCAAAGCCGAAAGCCTGGCTAAACAAAAACAAGTTGTAGTGGACTTTTACGACGTGATATACGAACTGGTGGAAAATATTACTTCTGCGGTTATCAAACTCTTTACTCCGGAAACAGAAAAAATTTCCCACGGTAAGGCCAAAATCCTGGCAGTATTTTTGACGGAAAAAAACAATATGATCGTGGGCGGCAGAGTAGAAGAAGGGGAGTTAAAAAAGATCGGACACATCGCCATTTGGAGGGATGGGGTGGAAATAGGCAAAGCTGACATAACTGAGCTGCAGCAAAACAAACAAACCACCAAAGCCGTCCTGGCTGGCAGCGAGTTTGGCGTCAAACTCAAAACCCAAACCAAAATCAAAGAAGGCGATGTACTGGAAAGTTATGAAGAAAAGATTAAGATTAAAACATTAAATTAGCGCTTAGGGATTAGCTTTTAGCTGTTAGGTTATATTTAAAATTTAAAATATATTACCCAAAACCCGCCCCGATGTCTATCGGGGCGGGTTTTGTTTTTTGACATTTTAAAAACTTTGCTTAAACTCTTGCCAAGATGCTAAAATATGTATAGAATATTTAGCTAAACTAAATCAGTTGAATTATTAATAACCTCTCCCCATTCCCTCTCCAAGTATTGGAGAGGGAGCCTATATGGAAAGCTATGAAAAAAGTTATAAAAAAAGACACAAACAGGATTGCTAAAGTAAATTCGCTGATAGAACACGCGCTTGGTCCGGTTTTACGCGAGTTTTTGGAAAACCACAAAGGCCTGGTTACCATCAGTAAAGTGGAAACCTCGCGAGATATGAAATGGACAAAAGTTTGGATTTCTATTTTTGGGGGCGATGACCAAAAAATCCTGGACTACCTGACAAGAAATATTTATGAGCTCCAAGGCGAACTTAATAAAAATTTTGCCACCAAAGTTATCCCGCGTTTACAATTTTTTCTGGACACTAGTCCCAGATATGCCGAGCATATAGACGAGGTGCTTAGGGAAATACACAAAGAAGCTTAGTATTTTGTATAAAGTATTTAGTATAAAGCTTAATACATAATACCAACTACTTAATACTTTAAAGATGAACGACATATTTTTACAAGCTCAAAGACTAATCAACAACTCTCAAAATATCCTCCTAACTATGCATGAACGGATGGATGGGGATGACGGAGGCAGTCTTTTGGCTATGGCTATACAGCTGAAAAAACTTGGAAAAAACATCGCCTGCTCCATAAAAAAAGGCGTGCCACCCTCTTTGGCTTTTTTGCCGGAAAGCCGGCTGATTATGGACGACATTGAAACTGACAGTTTTGATCTGCTCATAACTTTTGGTTGCTCCAGTTTAAAAAGAACTGGCAGTACCAACATCCAAAATCTAAAAACCACAAACCCAAAACTAAAGACTCTCAATATTGACCACCATCCTGACAACGAAAACTTTGGCGATGTCAATGTGGTTGACTCGGAGAAATCCTCAGTGGCGGAACTGGTTTATGAACTGTTCAAATTCTACAAATGGCCTGTAGATAAAAATATCGCCACCTGCCTGTTAACCGGCATCATCACTGACACGGGGCGGTTTATGCACTCAAACACCCAAGGTTCAACTTTAAAAACCGCCGCGGAACTGATGGAAAAAGGCGCGCTCACTAACCAAATCATCAAACATGCCTACAAAAACAAACAAACCTCAGGTTTTAAAGCCTGGGCTAAAGCGCTCAAAAACGCTCGCTTTGATAAAAAAAATAAAATGGTAATTTCAGTTATTTCGGAAGAAGACCAAAAAGAACTGGGTAATCTGCCGGGCGGAGTTTTTGACGGTGTGGTTGAAACTTTAAACACCATACCTGAAGCAAAATTTTCGCTTTTCATCCGGCAAGACGGCGAAGTGATCAAAGGCAGCCTGAGAAGCGACACATATAAAAATACGGACGTACAAAAAATCGCCAAACTTTTTGGCGGCGGGGGGCACAAACTGGCTTCTGCCTTTACCATCCCTGGGAAACTTGTGAAAGACAAAACAGGGGAGTGGAAAATAGTTTAAATTCCTAATTTACCTAATTATTCTAATTGTTCTAAATAAAACCCAAACTTTAATTTAAAAATTAGAGATTAGAGATTATTTAGGGCACTTAAGTTAATTAGTCCGCCGGTTGGCGGAAGGTTAATTGGTGTTCCTAGCTTTAGATAAGGCTTCTGCCCACCAGACTAGATTTTTCAAAAGGCCGTCGGCCTTTTTTTCGTAAGATTCGTCCGTCAAATTCCCAGTTTCGTCAAAAGCATTTTGTACTGGACCAAAAGGCACTGTCTCACGGATTGCCACCGCTCCAAAATTTTCTATCACTGGTCTTATCTGTTCCATAGCTCTCAGCCCGCCAAACTTCCCGTCAGAAACCCCGCACAGACCAAAAGGTTTTTGTGTAAATTCGTTGTACAGCCAATCAAGCGCGTTTTTTAAAACTCCGGTATAACCGTGGTTATATTCTGAAACTATTAAAACAAAAGCGTCTGCATTTTTTGCTATCTCGCTCCATTTCTGCACATTTTCGTAAGGGTAAATACCTTTCAGTCCCACCGGTACCATTGGTGAGTCAAAAAACGGCAAAGGCATTTCCACAAAATCAACAACCTGGGACATATGTCCCAGGGCTTTTATTTTATTTTCCAAATATTTGGCCGGATAAAGGCTCCTGCGTTCTTTTCTCACCGACCCGAGCACTACGGGAATATTGAGCATATAAAAAAATAGAAATTATTCTTCCTCGGACTCGGATTGTAAAACAGCTTCCTCTAAATATTTTTTAGTGAGATTAAATTTCTTTATAAGTTTAATAAGCGTAGAAAAACCAATAAGGCCTTCAAGTTCGATATGTGGCTCCAATCTTGCGCCAAGCTGTTTTATGCTTGTATATAGAACGGTTGGAGCGCTTCTTTCTTTGGCTAATTCTCCTTTTGGGTGAACATTTTGCAAGTCAATAAGTTGTAACCGTTTTAGTTCTTCTGTAATACCAGAAATAACAGCGATCAGGTATTCTACGTTCTGCCTAATATCGTCTGATTTGTCCTTTACTCTTTGTGCATAAAGGTTGTATTCCTGCAGGTATGCCAGAGCCTTTCCAGCAAGTCCAGAAAATTGTTCGCGCACACGTTCAACACTACCTACTTTTGCACCAGCTACGACACCACTTCGTTCCAAAGCTTCCACAAAACGAATGACGATCTCGTCTTGTCTGACTATTGCAACACCTTCGTTTTGTTGATCAAGCGTACTAATCTCAGCCTCAAGGGCTTCAAGTTCTAGCGAGATAGCTTTTTGTTCGTTTTTCGGCAGTCTTTCAAAAGCGCCCTTGAAAGACTGCTCTACTTTTGCGGACGGTAACTCTCGGTATTGCCACCCAGCTCGTTTAACGAATAAAAGCTGTATTGATATTTCAGGAGTTTTTACTTCTCCTCTCTTTTCTTGAGGAGAGATACCACTTTCAAATTTTTCTTGCATAATTTTGTTATTAGGTAATAATGTTAAATATAGCAATTTTAGGATAAAAAATTTTCTTCCCTCAAAATGCGAAATTGTTAATTCTTTTTTACCCCCAAAATTGAATACAAATTAGTCGCCGAGCGAGGCGAGACGAACCAAAACTCTTTGACTTTTCCTTTCTGGTGCCCGGGGAGGGACTCGAACCCTCAAGCCTTACGGCACACGCACCTCAAGCGTGCCTGTATACCAGTTCCAGCACCCGGGCAAATCTAAAACGACTTGCTAATTATATCTAATGCGCGTTTTATTTTCAAGCGCTTTGTACAGTACCTTGCTCTAAAACTCTCTCTCTGTTAAAATTTGGCTACACAAAAGGAGGAATAATTCGCAAATCTGCGGTGTTTCTCCTTTTACTTTCGCGAAAGTGAGATTATATGGATCAGTTTGAAGCAAGATCAAAGGTGATCGTGGCGCTTGATGTAGCTTCTGTTAGCGAAGCAATCAAGCTCGTGCAAATGTGGATGGTTCATGTGGGCGGATTCAAGGTGGGTCTTGAACTCATCTATAGTACCATCATGTCGCTCATTACGCTCACACCCAGTGTGGCGGAAAACCTGCTCAGCGAACTACGTAGGCTGTTTCACCTGCTCGGCAACAGCGAATTTTTGGACGTCAAGCTCGGCGATATCGGCAATACTGTAGGTGGCGCGTCAAACGCCATCTGCCGGCTATACCCGGCAATGTTCAACGTCCACGTTTCGGCCGGCTCGCCCGCTCAGGGCAGCGCGTCAAAGCATCGACACAATGACGAAAACATTCAACTTACAACGGAAACCCCTACTTCTGGGGGTCACATTGCTCACAAGCCTTGGGGAAAGTGAGCTTGTTGAACTGGGTTTGAAAAACCAGGAAGACACAGAGCCCAGGCGTCTTGAGATCGTTGTACGATGGGCAAAGTTTGCACAGCAGAACGGCTGCGACGGCGTGATTGCGTCTCCTCTTGAAGTTGTCGCTATCCGCCAAGCCTGCGGGCCAGACTTCTTGATATTTACGCCCGGCGTTAGGCTACCTGGCTCACAAATCCATGACCAGAAAAATGTTGCGACCCCCGGGCAAGCAATTCTATGGGGAGCAAGCGGAGTTGTGGTTGGCCGGGACATCACCGGCGCCAAAGACCCGGTCGCGGCAGCAAAGCTGGTCGTTCAAAATATTCTGGAAATACACGGAAGGTAAAAATGCAAGTCCCATCAGGAAGAATTTTCACCGCTGATGATTTGATCATCTTGCGGGCAATGGTGTCGATTGGGTTCGTTCAACACAGAGAACAACCATTCACGCTCAAATCTGGTATCCAGTCTAACGTCTACGTCTTCGGAAGGGAAGAGATGACCGACAATCCCGTCATGGAGGTGATGGTGGGGGAAAAGATTGGCAGGCTCATCAGTCAGGTGGCAGTTCCTGAAGATCGAGAGATCTGTTTGATCGGTATTCCAACCGCCGGCACGCCGTTCGCCCAGGCAACAGCCATGGCCTGCTGTAACAAACTCTTCGTGAATGACAGGCCAATCGTTCACCGCCAGATGAAAGAGGTTACAAAACAGCACGGTGCACACCCCGGATGGATTGTTGGTCGCCCGCGTGAAGACCAGAGCTATTGGCTGGTAGACAATGTCGCCACCAACGGCGCATCCAAACCAGAGGCTCGGGAAAAAATGCGCGCTGACCACTACCCGGATCCGGCCGGAGTAATTATCTGGATTGACCGCCAGCAAGGGGCAGTCGAACTTCTCAAGCGTGAAGGATTTGATCGAGTTTTGGTTGCATATAACCTGCTCGACATCACCTACGCGTTCGGGGAAATGCAGCTGTGGCCAAAAACGGCCGTCGACGCCGTGCAAAAAGAAATCGAAGATCACTCGTTTTTACCAAACGCGTGACCCAATGCCAGAGAAAAGCGCGGGACCGCTCATAAACGGACCCGCGCTGAATTTTTTTGATATAATGTTTAGGCAACAAGATTCCCTCCGCCTCCACCAGTTGGCGGATGGCGGATTAAATGTAATAAAAAATACTACAAATATTCACCCCTCCCCATTCGGCGAGCTCAGGGCAGGCTCTAACCCTCCCCCTCAAGGGGAGGGAAAATATAAGGAATGACAGATAAAATTTTACAAATAACTCACCCCATCCCTCTCTTTGAAAAAGAGAGGGGGTTAATATGACATTCACTAAAAAAACTGAAAATTTCACTTGTAAACACTGCGGACACAAAGTAAAAGGCAACGGCTTTACTAACCATTGTCCAAAATGTTTGTATTCCCGCCACGTGGATGTTTGGCCCGGGGATAGGAAAGAAGAATGTGGGGGACTGATGGAGCCTGTGGGGATGGAGCTAAAAAACGAAAAATATATTTTAACTCACAGGTGCCTGGTTTGCGGCAAAGAAACCCACTGCAAAGCCAGCAACAATGACAGCATTGACGCCCTGACAAAGCTCTCAGAGAAGCTTGTCAAAAAAACATTTTTTTGATATATTATGCATTAGTCCCTATATAAATTCGTGTGAATAAATCACGAAGAATACTTCATAAGGGCGATTAGCTCAGCTGGTTAGAGCGTCCCGATGCACATCGGGAAGGCCAAAGGTTTATATATGTTTTACGTATATATATTACAAAGCTTAAAAAATAACCGCTATTATATCGGATCAACTAATAATGCAGAAAGGAGATTAGCTGAACACAACGCTGGAATAAACATTTCTACAAAACCATACAGACCGTGGAAGATAGTTTTTTGTCAGTCTTTCGAAAGTAAAGATACAGCCCATAAAGCTGAATTAAAGTTAAAAAAATATAAAAGCAAATTAATTTTAGAACAAGTAATTAGGGATAAATATATAAGGGCGATTAGCTCAGCTGGTTAGAGCGACTCGTTTACACCGAGTAGGCCAAAGGTTCGAATCCTTTATCGCCCACCACGCTTAGCGTGGTGAATGGTACGCTCAGCGTACCCACCATATACCACTCGATGACTCTGGTATATGGCACAGCCAATAAAAGTAGAAAGTGGTAAAGTTATCAAGTTTTTCCTTTCAACATTACGAACTTGATAAACTTTAAACTAAAATGTTATGCGCCTCGGTAGCTCAGTGGTAGAGCAGACGCCTGAAGAGCGTCGTGTCGTCAGTTCGATTCTGACCCGAGGCACCAGACATATTGAATATTTTATAGTTTTTGATAAACTATAAAATACGCGGCTATGGTTCAATGGTAGAACAATACCTTGCCAAGGTATGGACAGGGGTTCGATTCCCCTTAGCCGCTCCAAAGAAAAATGCTTCACCCCTATGGTGGAGCTTTTTTCTTTGGTAAGGATATAGGAGAACCGTAAGTTCAACCACGCCCACAATAGCCTATAAAAAACAACTACAAGTTATAAATAATGGGTCATGTCCCCATTGTCCCACCTGGTGGATAGTTTTGTTTCTAATCCCACTAGTAAATATTGTAGTTGCGGTAATGGTCTGGATGGCTTTGGCAGAAAGAATGCACAAACCTTCCTGGTTAGGAATTTTGATCATAATTCCGATCATAAACATAGCCATACCAGGTTACCTGGCTTTTTCTGAACAAACAACCACACCTATAAATTAAAGTCATATAAAACCCCTATTTTATAGGGGTTTTATATTGTATTACAGAAAAAACTGCATTTGACACCTATTTTTATTGGCTTTTTTTATGCTGTTTTTTTTCTAGCTTAAATAAAAGACTTTTTTAATCATTTTTTAAGCTGTTATTTTGCCGGAAAAAAGCTTTTCTCTCATATATAAAGCAAAAAGAGTCATTTTAGTCTTGATTTTTTACCTCAAAATAGGGTATAATATCTTTACAGTGCTGTGAAAGCGCTTTTTTATTTGCCTTTGCAAAGCACTGGACTTTCGCATCTAGCGAAACGATTGCGTTCTTAATCGAACGGTCAGCAATCGTTCTTTAATACCTATATCAGAAAGGAGTTTGATTCTAAGAATGAAAGCTCTTTTTGCCATCAGGTCTGTCCTGGCTAAAATTGATTTAGTCAGCGCAATTGCCCTGCTGATAGTTGTTCCGACCATTTACCCGGAACTGGCTTTCGCAGCTGAATTGTCAAAGACCGCTCAGGCTGAAACCGCCATAATTTTTGAAATCAAAAACCCCTCAGTTCTTTTACAAAAAAAGCCAACATCAAATTCCCCGATAGAACAGATTGCGGAAACTGTTGAACTTGCAAGCATTGAAGATATACAAAATTCAGATCCGTTAGTTGTAAAACTAACCGATTATTTAAACAAACATAATTCCCCGCTTGCAGAATACGCGCCGGAAATCGTCAAACAACCCCAATGGCAGAGATCTCTAGCTATTTCCTGGGTTGAGAGCAATTTCGGCAAACGTTGTTATACCAACAACTGTAGCGGCATCGGCGTAGCTCCCGGTCATCCTTTATGGAGATCTTACGCGACTAAATTGGACTGGTTTAAAGATATGTGCCAGCTGATGGAAAAACCGATGTACAAAGTAAAATACACCACCTTTGAACAAATGCGCGGCATTTATGTTTACCCTGGAAGCAGCTCTTGGGTAAACGGAGCAAAGAAGAAGTATGCTGAGCTGATGGAAATAACTACTCAGGCTGAACAAGAAAAGCTTGCGGCTGTTGAAGTTAAAACCCACAACGACAATCTGCACACCTTTCCGGAGCTGGCTATAGCCAGATAAAACTTTAAACCCCCGCCAAAGCGGGGGTTTAAAGTTGCCAAACACCGAAATTTTGTTTAAAATTATATGGTTATTGGCGCGATGGTGAAGCAGTAACACTGCGGTCTGCAAAACCGCCACGCGTGGGTGCAAATCCCACTCGCGCCTCCAATAAATAAGAGTCTCAACGAGGTTTAAGGTCTGTCATCCCTTCGGGAGATCCCCCGTAAGGGGGACAAAACCGCCACGCGTGGGTGCCATCCCTCCGGGAGATGTAAACACAAATCCCACTCGCGCCTCCACTGCTTCGTCCGCCTAGGGCGGACTACGCAGTGCAAGCAAAAAAATCTTTAACATTATAAAAACATTACATACCTGCCCGGGTGGCGGAACTGGCATACGCTACTGACTTAAGATCAGTCGCCCTTACGGGATTGAGGGTTCAACTCCCTCCCCGGGCACCATTTAGTTATCAACATTTGACAGGGAAATTATTGGGTGGTAAATTATTTTTACTGATTAAATTTTTGAATTGAAACAAAGTCACAGATTTTCAATTTCTTACAATTCTAAAAAGTCAACCCAATGGCTTAGTTTGTTGTAAACGGATTCAGATTTGAATTACGTTTTTTTTATTACCTAAAGCCTTGACAAAAATATAAAAAAATAGTATAGTATGCGGTTACAACTTTTTTAAGCATATTACTTTAATTCTTCAACTTTTGTTGTAAACTATGACAACCAAATCCGCTTCCAAACATAAAAACGGTTTTAAAAAATTCTGGCGCCTTGGACTGGAAGACTTTAACACAGGCAATTTTACCATTGGCCCGGATGGGGAACTGATTGTAAGGGAAGGCAACTTCCAATACAACATTTTTGATATTGTAAAAAAATACGGCACATCCACGGAAATTGTGTTTCCTACCATCATAGAAAACCGTGTGAGGGATTTGATTGAAACGTTCAATGCTTATATCAAAGTTTTAAGCTACAAAGGAAAGTTTTTTTACCACTACGCGATGAAAGTCAACCAGAACAAGGAGTTTGTTCTGCCGGCCGTGGCAGAGGGGGCAAATCTGGATGTGGCTTCAGCCAATGAATTGTATTTGGTAAAAAAAATGATTGAGCAGGACAAGTTTAACGCTAAAATCCGCGTCATTTGCAACGGACCCAAAACTCCCAAATATATGGAGCTGATTGAAGAACTAAAAAGCAAAGGACTGATAGTAATCCCAATCATAGAAGACCACGTGGAGCTGGAACGGATGCTTAAGTTTAAAGGCGAAGTCGGCATACGAGTTAACTTAAATGTCAAAGTAGACAGTCATTGGGACAAACGCTATAACCGCTACGGTTTTACCGAGTCAGAACTTTTGTCTTTGGGAAAAATCCGAAATCTGTCCGTCCTGCATTACCACATCTCCAGCCAAATAGAAAAAACCGAAGGCTTTGTTGCTCCTTTAAAACGAGCTTTAGACCTGTACGCCAAACTCAGAGAAAAAAATCCGGGGCTTGATACTTTAGACTTAGGCGGGGGAGCGGCGGTGCCTTATGAAAAAAAGAAGCCGATATATTCGGGAAAAAATTTAATTCAAAACATAGTTAAAACCGCCAAAAACCACTGCGACAAACTTGGAGTAAAACATCCTGATCTGATAGTGGAATGGGGCAGATACGTGGCAGCCCCGGCCCAGATCACCATCTATAAAATTTTGGCGGAAAAAACCGTAGACAACAAAGGCAAAAACAAATGGTATGTCATAGACGGGAGTTTTATGAACGACCTGATAGACACTTGGGCGATCCACCAAAAATGGCACGTTACTCCAGTAAACTATATGAATGCCAAAAAGCTGGAAAAAGTCTGGCTGGCCGGCTCCTCCTGCGACTCTGACGACAAATACACTGCCGGCGGCAGCTATATCCTTTTACCCAAGCTCTCAGACTGCGACGAACTCTATATCGCGCTTTACGACACAGGCGCATACCAGGATTCCCTGGCTTCCCACCACTGCCTGCTCTCGAGCCCAGCAAAACTCATAGCGCAAAATGGAGAAATCAAAGTAGCCAGAAGAAGAGAGCAACCGGAAGAAGTTGGCAAACAATTTGGTTGGTGATTGACATTGAACAAAAGAGCTTGTATCTACAAGCTCTTTTTATTTTTTTCAAAACAAATCAACCCTAAAAACCTCATTTTGTCCATTTTATGGTATAATACTTATGGAAGCGTAAATTGCTAAAATAAAAACTTCCAAAAAGAAAGGTGGTGAGTTTCTTGAAAATTCTTCACACTGTCACTTTTATCCTCGTTGTCGTCGGCGCCCTTAACTGGGGACTGGTCGGCGCGTTTGATTTCAATTTGGTGGCTAAAATCCTAGGCACAGGTATGGCCGCCAATGTAGTTTATATTTTAGTCGGCCTGGCTGCTGTATATGAGGTTGCCACCCATAAATCCAGCTGCAAAGCTTGCGATTCCGGAATGGCTAAGCCTACAATGTAAACTGGTTGTGCACAAATTTAAACCCCGCCCTTTCTTAAGAAAAGGCGGGGTTTGTAATTCACAGTTTGAAGATTTATTTTGCTTCTTCAACTTCAGTCTTCTCTTCAGATTTTTCTTCTTTTTTTGGAGCCTCGGTCATCGCTTTAAGTGAAAGACCCAAACGGTGTTCTGAAGGTTCTATAGATATAATTTTAAATTCTTTTTCTTCGCCGATTTTTACAACCTCTTCAGCGTTCTTAATCGAGGAATGGGACAGTTCCATAGTATGGCAAAGCCCTTGAATGTCTTTGTCCAGTTCTACAAAAACGCCATACGGCATAATTTTAGAAATTTTTCCTGAAACTGACTGACCGATTTGATATTTTTTTACAGCAGAAAGCCACGGATCGTCCTGCAACTGCTTGATAGACAAAGACACGCGTCCTTTGTCTATGGAAATAACTTTGGCCTTTACCTTGTCGCCAACTTTCAAGATATCTTTCGGATTTTCTATGCGCTGCCAAGCCAGCTCGGAAATATGCACCAAACCTTCCAGCTCGCCAAACTTCACAAAAGCGCCGAAATCAACCACCCCGGTAACATTGCCATCCACAACCTGGCCGATTTTCAAAGTGGAAAGCTTATTTTCCATTTCTTTTTCAAACACAGCCTTTTCTGACACAATCAGCTTTTCTTCCTCGCTGTCTGCGGTGATAACCTGAACGTCAAACAGCTGGCCGATAAAGCTTCTTAAAATCTCTAAAATTCTGGACTTGTCGCCATCTTCCACGCGAGGATAGTGTTCCAAAGACAGCTGGGAAACAGGCAAGAAGCCTGTTACGCCGTTGACTTCCACCATCAGCCCGCCTTTGTTGGCATCCAAAATTTTGGTGCGCAAAACTTCCTTTTTATCCATTTTATCCCGCAAAGTCTGCCAAACTCTTTCCTGACCGGCCTGGCGCATAGACAACTCCACTATGCCGTCTTTGTTTTCCGACTCCACAACTGAAACAAATACGCTGTCGCCGGCTTTAAGGTTTGCCAGAGTGGTCTGGTCGTCATACAGCTCGCGGCCTCTGACTACACCAATGCCGTAGCCTTCTAAATCTACATACACTTCATTTTTACCAACAGAGATTAGTTTGCCTTCCACCATATCTCCTGGCTTTAAAACTTTTATATCAATACCTGCAGAAACCAAATCCTGCATCGTTTGCGCAGACTTGGCTTTTTCCGGAAAAGTGGCCGGCTGAATTGTGGTGGCTACTACTGGTTGGGCTGGGGTTTGAATATTGTCTTCCATAAAATAATTTAATTCTACAAAATACTTTAACAATTTGATTTTGTCATCCCGGCCTTGCTTGCCCGCCGTAGCCTTGGCGAAGGTGGAAGCCGGGATCCGGGGTAAATAAAAACAACGAATAATTTAATTATCGTTGAATGTTAGTTAAAATCTTTTGCATTGGGGTTAATGATTAAAAGCGCCTGTCTTTAGCTTATTTGTGGTTAATTGTTAAAAAGTTATTATCTCGGCGCTAGTTCAAATAAGCCTATATATTATACTTAATTTTTATAAAAATGCAAGCCCCAAAACCCCTTTCTTTTTTCCCTAAAAAGCCTTATAATTACTACAGAACTTTTATAAATTTAGCTACCGATAACTACTGATTCTGTAGGCATCTGTAGTGTACTTTTAAGCTAATTTCTCGTAGTTATG
The DNA here is from genome assembly GCA_964512925.1 of uncultured Candidatus Saccharibacteria bacterium. Taxonomy (GTDB): domain Bacteria; phylum Patescibacteriota; class Doudnabacteria; order UBA920; family UBA920; genus CAZEKH01. The sequence continues at coordinate 75,074 of CAZEKH010000001.1, forward strand.
CAAATACAATATTTCGGACTGTCTTCGTTTAAAATCACCACAAAAGAAGCAACCATCATCACTGATCCTTTTCATAAAGACTCAGGCCTTACTCCTCCCAGGGGAGCCGCAGACATCCTAATGCTGTCTGAAAAAAACAGTAAAAAATACTCCGCTGTTTCTGGCGTATCTGGCGAGCCTTTTTTAGTTTCAGATCCAGGCGAATACGATATAAAAGGAGTGTCCATTGCCGGCATCCCGCTCAAACAAGAAAACGGTTATGTAACTGTCTTTCTTATAGAGAGCGAAGACATCCGCATTTTAAATCTTACGCATATCAAAGACTGGAACATCAAAGAAGACGAACTGGAAAGTTTGGGGGAGATAGACATCCTTTTGTTGCCAGTCGGGGGCAATACGGTTTTTTCCGCGTCCCAGGCTGCCAAAGTAGTAAATGAAATAGAACCAAAGATAGTGATCCCATCAGAATACAAAATGCCAGATTTGATATTTGATTTGGACGGAGTGGAAAAATTTGTAAAAGAAATGGGCGGCAAAAAAGAAGAAATGGAAAAGCTGACTGTGAAAAAGAAAGAGCTGACCGAAGAAGGAACCAAATTAGTAATACTCAGCCCACTAAGATAAACTGGCTGTAAATTTCTAATTTCCGCCAGCTGGCGGACTAATTGACCTAATTTATAACCAAAAACGATATTCGTATCATTCGCGTGAATTCGTATATTAGTGTCGCTACCAAATGTCTTTTTTATCCAAAATCCAAAACTCTTCCCGCAGCGCCAAGGTCCGATTTATTGTTATGGTAATAGTTATCGTCGCGATTCTGCTTACTGTCCTCTGGATATTTACTTCCCGCATCGGCAAAACCGGCCCCAAAGAAACCGGCATCTTCCAAACCCTGGGCAGGGGAGTAAAAGATGTGCAAGATAATTATAAAAAATAGATATTTAAAATAAATGATTGAAAAATATCAGCCATCGCCAGAAAAAATTGTTGAAATTGAAAATCCGCTTCCGTTAGTAAATACTCTCTTAGCTCTTTGTAAGTCCGAGCAATATCCCATTATCTTTCAACATAAAAAACAAATTGCTCGTCTTCAAGTAAAAAAAGAACCATCAAGTTTAGTTCTTGAAAATTTTGATGCTCCACACTTAAAGTTAATTCAATCTGGCGGCGAAACTACATTGACCGAACTTTCAAAAAAATGTGCCGAAAAATTTAAAAAGATAAACCCAAAAATTGTCGATAAATTTTTTCTTCCCGAACATCAGGGCACAGTCAGGGCATTTTTTAAGGACCTTGCAAATCAAGAAACCGCGCATCAACTTTTTTTAAATCCAAGCAGACTAATTGATATATTATTACAAATAAAATTTTATTACGAATCTTGTTTACAGCAAAAAAATCAACTGGGAGAAAACCCTTCGCCCCAAATTTCAACAAGAAACAGACGGTTAGCCCAGCGGCTTAGAAAGCGCATAAGAGAACCGACCGATGAAAAATAAAAAATTAATATTCAGATTAAATAACACTTACTATGCCTAAAGATTCATCACAAGAACTGTCCAGCGACATTGGAGAGATCAAGCCCCGCACCATAGAAAGCGAAATGCAGGAGTCATACCTTGACTACGCTATGTCTGTTATAGTTTCGCGCGCCCTGCCTGACGTGCGCGACGGGCTTAAGCCAGTACACAGGCGTATTTTGTATGTAATGCACGAGCTAGGCCTGAGGCACAATGTCAAATTTAGAAAATCCGCAGCTGTAGTTGGAGATGTGCTTGGTAAATACCACCCGCACGGCGACACCGCGGTTTACGACTCTATGGTGCATATGGCGCAGGAATTCGCAATGCGCTACCCGCTGGTGGACGGCCAGGGAAACTTTGGCTCAATGGACGGCGACCGTGCTGCGGCTATGCGTTATACCGAAGCCCGTATGTCTGCCTTAGCCGAGGAACTGCTTTTTGACTTGGATAAAGAAACCGTTGCCTGGCGGGATAACTACGATGCCACCAGAAAAGAACCGGTGGTACTGCCAGGAAAGCTTCCCAACCTGCTTTTAAACGGCACTTTGGGCATTGCCGTTGGTATGGCAACTGACATCCCGCCGCACAACCTTTGCGAAGTGGCGGACGCCATAGTCAAGCTTATAGACGAGCCTGAAGCAACAGTTGAAGATTTATTGGAGTTCATCAAAGGTCCGGACTTCCCTACGGGGGGCATCATCTACGATGTAGCAGCGATAAAAAATGCCTATGCCACCGGCAAGGGCAGTATAGTAATGCGCGCTAAAACCGAAATTCACGAAACCAAATCCGGCGCTTTCCAGATACTCATTCACGAAATTCCTTATAGGATAAACAAAGCGACCCTTCTGGAAAAAATCGCCGATCTTGTAAATGAGAAAAAAATCGAAGGGATTAAAGACGTGCGCGACGAGTCGGACAAAGACGGAGTTAGAATTGTAGTTGACCTGAAAAAAGACGCCCTGGCTAACAAAATCTTAAACCAGCTTTTTTCCTTTACTCAGCTACAGGAAACTTTCCATATGAATATGCTGTCTTTGGTGGACGGCATTGAACCCCACGTGCTTAACCTTAAAACTGTTTTAGAAAAATACCTAGAGCACCGGCAGATTGTCGTGCGAAAACGCACAGAGTTTGAACTCAAAAAAGCCAAAGAACGCGAACACATCCTGGAAGGCCTAAAAAAAGCTTTAGACCATATAGATGAAGTTATAAACACCATCAAAAAGTCGCCGACCAAGGAAGAGGCTAAGGCAAACTTGATGAAAAAGTTTAAGCTATCCGACCTGCAGGCAGACGCTATTTTGGAAATGCGCCTTCAGACTCTAGCTGGCCTGGAAAGAAAAAAAGTTGATGACGAGCTAAAAGAAAAACGCGCGCTCATAGCCGAACTGGAAAGTATTTTAAAATCCATAAAACGGATCCTCGGAATCATCAAACAAGAAGTGTTGGAAATGAAAGAAAAATACGGAGATGAAAGAAGAACCCAGGTGATGAAAAACGCAGTTGGAACTTTTTCAGCCGAAGATCTGATCCCGGAAGAAAATGTGATTATTACCATCACTAAATCAGGCTACGTAAAAAGGCTGGCTCCAGATACTTACAAGAGCCAGGCGCGGGGCGGCAAGGGAGTCATCGGCCAGAGTCTGAAAGAAGAAGACGTGGTGGAAAAACTCATTTCTTCTCATACTCACGACGACATCCTGTTCTTTACCAACAAAGGCAGAGTGTTCCAAACTAAAGTTTATGAACTCCCGGAAGGCTCCAGAACTTCCAAAGGCCAGGCTTTGGTCAACTTCCTTCAGCTGGGCGCTGGGGAAACTGGACAAGCTGTTTTAACTCTTTCTAAAAAAGACGACGCTAAATTTTTGGTGATGGCCACGAAAAACGGCCTTGTCAAAAAAACCGCGCGCGAAGAGTTTGCCAAAGTCAGAAGAAGCGGAATGATTGCTTTGGGCCTTAAAGACGGCGACGAGCTCAAGTGGGTGGACACCACCTCCGGCGAAGACCAAATAATGCTTTCTACAAAAGAAGGTAAAGCTATACGTTTTAAAGAAAAAGATGTAAGACAAATGGGCAGAGGAGCTTCGGGCGTAACCGGTATGCGCTGCAAGAAAGGCGACGAGATTATCTCTATGGATGTCATAAGAAAAGAAGTAAGCGCTAAAGATTTGGAAGTTTTGATAGTTACAGAAAACGGCTTGGGCAAAAAGACGGAACTCGAGTACTACAAAATCCAAAACCGCGGCGGGTCAGGAGTAAAAACCCTCAAAGTGACCCCGAAGACCGGCAAGATAGTTGCGATGTATATCTTAAACGCCAAAGAAGAGCACGACCTGGTTATCATCTCGGAAAAAGGTCAAACCATAAGAACGCCTTTAAATGCTGTTTCTACCTTAGGCCGCGCCACCCAAGGCGTAAGAGTTATGAGGCTGGATGAAGGGGATAAAGTTGCAAGCGCTACGGTGATATAGGTTGTAGGTTTTAGGAATTAGTAAATACAAAAGCCAAATTATAAAATTAAAAAACATCCAAATTTGATTTGGATGTTTTTTAATATATTTTATTGCCAAACAAAGTAACAAGAAGTCCGTTTATTAAAATACTTAGATGATTATGCTTTTTGTCGCTCAAGCCGCAATAATGAACAATGTTGGTAATATTATTTTTTTTAATCGCTTAACGAAAATAGCCACGTCTGAGTAGTTTCCCACCACATCTATATCATGCTCCGTATAGCCTCTTCCGGCCAATCCGCCAACAATCTCTAAATCCAGTCCTTCTAAAGAAGGTTTGACTTTTTCAATCTGAATCTTTGGCCATTGTTTCCCCAAAATTTTAGTCAGCCTGTGTCCAAATATTTTAGACCCGAACGAACATAAACTACATTTGATTTTATATGAATCCATAAATATTAAGGACAGATATACTTACTACCCATAGCGCTACATAAAAATATGGCGGGTACGCTGAGCGTACCATTCACCACGCTAAGCGTGGTGGGCGTGCCTGGACTCGAACCAGGGACCCCGAAGGTATAAGCTTCGTGCTCTAACCAGCTGAGCTACACGCCCGTGTAACTAAGGAGTATTATAGAAAAAATTCACCAATGAAGCAATAGGTCTATTTTGCAAAAAATTTAAAAGGGTGTATATTTTAGGAAAGTTCTTGTCTTTCCTTTTAGGAGGCTTCGATGAAACTCACGGCCGGATACGACTTGCCGCTCGCGGCACAATTTTTTCGCCGATCGTTTACGGATATTATTGTGGGTGGAGGTGTGCCTGGTGTCCACTTTCTACCGATAGAGGTTGACTGGATGTCAGAGAGACTTGGTCAGACAACCACCATCAATCTGGATCGCAAATTTGGAGGAGTGTGGTTTAAGGGAGATGCCAAATCCCTTGCGGCAGCCACTAGGACATACAACCGCAATAGAGTCATGCTCCAAGCCGCAGAAATCGCCGCTGTGTCATTAATGGCTTACAAGGGTCTGATCCAGCAGGGTGGATTGATTCCACAAAAAGATGATACTCATCAAATCTGTTCAGCCCTGTTCCTAAATGCATCAAAGTGGCCATATCACACAGAACAAACCAAGTTTGTTTTGGCCAGACTTTCGCTTCATACCGTACCCTGGCTGAAACTACTGAGTCTGGTTCCTAGAAACGACTTGATTGAGATGATCTGGAACAGACCATCTTCAATTCTTGTTCTGCCAGGCGACGAATAGCCAGAGTTTGTAAATTGATGATACGAGATTCCCCCGGCACGCTGTAAATATGCGTGCCGGGGATCATTTTTTAAAAAATATTTTTTCTGTAGGCATTTGTAGCGCATCTTTGCAGTTTCTGTAACCCCTAGACAAAACCTAAAATATTTGCTATTCTATATGTAGAAAAGCTATTTCTTCTTCCGCCAACTGGCGGAGAGAACGAAACAAAAACTATCGCTTGGCCAAAATTAGCCAGGCAACATAAAAAAATTTAAAACCGCCAAAATTAGCGGTTTCTCAACTCCCTTCATTTCAGGGGGTTCGGCTAAAAGGTTTGCTTTTAGTCACAATCTCTTCTTTAGGCTTTTTCTAAAAAACCTCTCCCCAAGTAAGGGGATAGGTTTTTTCAATTATTCCACAATACACAAACCAAACCCATAGATTCGATCTAGTTTATCTTTTTTTCATTTTAAGTTAAAATATAAAAACATTAACCACAAATATCCATATGGACGAAGAAGAACTAAAAATTTGGTACGAAGAAAAATATCATAAACTTTTAGGCATAACTTTTGAAGAATGGCTGGAATCCAGCCCTAAAAGTGAAGACCAGGCTTACGCGCGTATGGAAGATATTGACCGCGAACTGAAGGCAACCGAGGACGAATATCACGACTCCACTGGCGATGAAAAATGGCAGTTGGAAGAGTATAGGGAAAAAATGCGCAACGAATACCAGATGCTTGAAGAAATGTTCGGTCTTCAAAGTCATGATGAGTAAAATTTTCATTTATCAATTTTCCCAACAAAGCGGAACTCCAAAGAACATTGGGACAATTTTATATCAACCAAAAAAGTAAACAATCAAACCTTAAGTTACATTATTTAAATGTTTCAAATTGTTGTATTTTACATTATTTTTTCCTTGTTTGGATTTTTAGGCCTGCCCCTGGTCAGAAGGGCGGGTCTTTCAGAAAAAGCACCTGTGCTTTGGGTGGCGGGAAAAATAGCCGGGCTTTTAACATTTGGTTACTTAGTTTGGTTCTTAGCTTCCCTAAATCTTTTAGACTATCAAAACAAACTTGTAATCAGCCTAGGATTTTTGACTTTTGGCATCTACGGAATTTTTGATACCTATAAACATTTAAGCGGTAAAACCAGACCTGAAAAAAAATCCTGGCTGCTGTCACTTGTAAAAACCGAGGCAATTTCTTCAGTGTTATTTTTAGCCTATCTATACATCAGGTCATACCATCCGGATATCTATGACACTGAAAGATTTATGGATATGGCGTGGCTGACCTCTTCTGGGAAAACCAGCACATTCCCTTTTTTAGATCCCTGGTATCAGGGTAAAACCGTCAACTACTATTACTACGGCTCATATCTAATGAGCCTTATAGCCAACTTAGGACGGGTGCCATATGTTTACGCTTATACAGCGGCTTTGGGAGTTTTGTATTCCGGCGCCTGTATGCTGGCCGGAGTATTAACTTATGAGATCACCGCAAAAAAATCCTATGCCGCTTTATCAGCTTTTTTAGTCACCACGGCTGGCACGCTTTTTTACTCGGGTTGTGTTTTAAAAGGGTTTTTTCAAACCCCGGAAACGGTTTGTTCGTGGACGTCTTCAACGCGCCTGTTTACTCCTTCATACATCATCAACGAAATTCCATCATATAGTTTTACAGTCGGGGATTTACACGCTCATTTTTTAGCCCTGCTCCCATTTTTGTTTAATTTGATCCTGGTCTATGGATTTGTTAAAACTGAAAAACCGAACAAATTATTAACTGTACTTTTATCTTTTGGTTTTGCAACTTCTTTCTTATCCAATTCCTGGGATGCCATAACTCTCAGTGTTTTATTGGCTTTGGCCGTGTTATATAAGTTTTACGAAACTCATGAACAACAAGGAAGACATTATATAGCTAGGATAAAAAGTATCAGTCCTTTTATTGTTTCCGCGGGGCTTGCGGGTTTGTTGTCTGGACTGATGATTCTTCCATACATCCTCAAATTCCATCTGCCGGTTTTGGGTTTCAAATTTGTGCCACAATATGTGTGGACCAACAAACTTATAAATTCCCAGTGGCCAACGCCTTTTTCCGCCTTTTTTGGAATGTGGGGTGTATTTCTGATTGGAATTTTCTGGCCTTTATGGCATTTAAGAAAAAAACTTGTAGAACTAAAGTTTCCGCTGCTTTTAACCGCGACTTCGTTATTTTTTCTCGTTTTTGTAGAGTTATTTTTTGTGGCAGATATTTATTCAGTGGCCAATCCGCCCTATTTTAGAGCCAACACAGTGTTTAAGTTTGGCTATCATATTTGGATTATGCTGTCTGTTGCGTTTAGCGTTATGCTTTGGGCGATTTTAAACCCCCAGAGCTTTTCTCTCAACTCTAAGAAAAAAGCAGTTTTTCAAAACAAATATTCAGGTTGGATAAAATTTGGCGTATGCGTGTTTATATTTTTCAGCCTATACTACCCGTACCAGGCATTAAAGCAATATTACGGATTGTTTGGTGGCAGTTTCAAATCAGCGTTCGGTCGATCCTTAGACGGCTCGGAGTTTATGAAAAATACTGGCATTGGCGACTATGAAGCGGTTAAATTTATCAACCAACATATCCAAGGCAGGAAAGTCTTGATGGAAGCCGTGGGTGACAGCTATAAATACAACGGCAGGATTTCGGTTTTTACCGGAATGATCAACCCCATCAATTGGCTGTCTCACGAATGGACTTGGAGGCTGGATGCTGAAGCGGCAAAAAAAGCCAAGCCCGGAGAGCAGGTAGAGACCGGTTACGGCAAAGTTTCTGCCATTGGTCAGGATGTAAAAACAATTTACGAGACGCCGGATGTAAATATGGCCAAAAGCTTGCTTGGAAAATATCAGGTTAAATATGTTTATATCGGCTCTTTAGAGTGGAGCACATACCCGGCTTTGCAAGAAAATAAATTTGCATCTTTGGGAAAAATTATCTACGACGCAAACGGAGTTAAAATATACCAAGTAGTAGGTAGTAGATAGCCTGCCCGAATGCAAAGCAAACAAATAAGTAGTAAAATTTTGGCAATCCTTCGCAATTATATAATATTGGGCAATTAATTTATGCTTTACGTTGTTGCAACACCAATTGGAAATTTGGGGGATATAACCCTCCGCGCAATCGAGGTTTTAAAGTCTTGCGATTTTGTGATTGCGGAAAACCCAGGGTACTCACGGAGGCTTTTAGAATATATAGATGGGTTACCATTAAATTCCAATATTATAAAAACGCTGACTGAGGATATTTACCCTGGATCCCGGATCGAGTCCGGGATGACAGCTAAAATTAGCCGCAAAGAAGTTTGTCAATTTGCGGAACATAACGAACAACAGGTAGTCAAAGAACTTTCCAGAAGGCTGATAAAAGAAACCGCCTGCCTTATAACTGACGCCGGGACTCCGGGCGTTTCTGACCCAGGCTTTAGGCTGGTAAGAGAGTGCGTTGCGCAAGGTGTTGAAGTATTACCTATCCCAGGAGCCAATGCCGCCGTTGCCGCGCTTTCTGCAAGTGGACTTCCAACTGACAAATTTATGTTTTTAGGTTTCCTTCAAAAAACAGCGGCTAAAACCGTGTCCGCCCTACAGTCTGCAGAAAGCGCGGAAGCCACGGCGATTTTCTATGAATCCCCGGAAAGAATTATAAAAACCCTAAGCTACATCTCCAACGCTTTTCCAAACAGCCGGGTGGTTGTGGCCAGGGAACTTACCAAGCTCCACGAAGAATTTTTACGCGGAAACCCGGACGAGGTCATCCAGATGCTTAAAGAAAAGCCTTCAATAAAAGGCGAGCTGACCGTATTAATTTCATTTAAATAAAATTGTTTGACAACAGTATTACAGATGTAATACAATTATAAATATGAGAACAATACTTAACCTTTCAATCCCCCCCCAAACTGCCACAGTAATAAAAAAGCGCGCTAAAATGCGTGGCTTTACTAGCACAAGCAGCTACATCCGCTTTCTTATTGATTCAGATAATGACAACTTAATAACAGAAAAACAACTTTTACAAATAGCAAAAAAAGCTGACGCTGACTACAACACCGGAAAGTTGATTAAAGCTAAATCACTAACGGAGTTGCTATAGCATATGGTAGTAACCGACATATTTTATGGCCAGGATTTTGTAAAGCAATTTAAAAAACTGCCGAAAGAAATTCAGGTTTTTTCGATATCCAAAGAAAAATTATTTAAAGAAAACCCCCTACACCCCTCACTAAGGCTACACGGTTTGAAAGGAAAACTGGATGGCCTTTTTTCTATTTCAATAAACTTAAGCTATAGAATCATTTTTAAAAGAAAAGAGAATGGAAATATTATTTTTATCTCTATAGGCAAACATAATATATATAAAAATCTATGAGCGGACACTCTAAATGGAGCCAAATAAAAAGAACAAAGGGCGCGCTCGACCAAAAGCGCGGGCTTTTATTTTCCAAACTTTCCAAAAAAATTTCCATTGCGGTCAAAGAAGGCAGGGGCAGCGGGGATCCAAACGCAAACTTTAAACTGAAAGGCGCCATAGAATACGCCAAAGGCTTGGGTATGCCCAATGACAACATAGACAGGGCTATAAAGGCGGCAACAGGCGCAGGAGCCCAAACTATCCACGAAGCTGTATACGAAGGCTATGGGCCCTTTGGCACGGCCTTTTTAGTTGAATGCGCCACAGACAATACTAACCGCACCTTTCAAAACATAAGACATATATTTTCTGAGCATAACGGATCCATTGGCGCCCAAGGCTCGGTTGCCTGGCAATTTGAAACCAAAGGACAAATACTCGTAGAGCGTGACCAAAATATTGCAAACCTGGAACTTATAGCCATTGACGCGGGAGCAAAAGACGTAAGGGAAAGCCAGGAAGGGCTTGAGGTTTACACGGATATACACAATTTAAACGAAATTAAAACTGTTCTGGCAGCAGCGGGCGCTAAAATTGCCAAAGCGGAAATAATAAAAGAGTCTTCCCAAGGCGTTGATCTTACCGAAGACCAAAAACCAAAAGTTGACGCACTATTTGCAGCCTTAGAAAATGATGAAGACGTTATTTCTGTTCATACCTCCGCTAATCTATAAGTCTTCCATAATACATAATACTTAATTCAATATACATGATAGTTCTCGGTATTGATCCCGGAACAGCCACCACCGGTTATGGCATAATCCAAACTCAAAAAAACCAGCTTCAGCTGGTGGATTTTGGCATTATTTCCACTGATAAAAAACTGTCAGACTCGGAACGTTTGGAAATTCTTGGCAGCGATGTGGAAGAGTTGATAAAAAAATACAAACCAAAATGCGTTGGGGTAGAGAAACTATTTTTTACCACCAACCAAAAAACTGTAATGACAGTATCGCAAGCCAGGGGAGTTGTGTTGTATGTTTGCAAAAAAGCCGGCATTCCGATACTGGAATACACACCGCTTCAGGTAAAAAGTTTTATCTGCGGTTATGGCAAAGCGGACAAAAAACAAGTGCAGTTTATGGTACAAAAAACCTTTGCCTTAAAAAAACCGCCCAAACCAGATGACGCGGCAGACGCCATAGCCATCGCCCTATGTGCCGGACATTTTTTTAAACAAATAAACAGGCTTAAATAACAACTGGACATAATTTTTTTTAAACAGTATAATTTTTCTACAATTCTTTTGAATTGAAACTAATCATTCGTTTTGCTAAACAAAACGAAAAGAAAGGTAAAAACAATGTATTTATTTGAAGACAAACCCATAGCTGATGATATGACTGACGCGGGCTCTGCTGACGACACTGCGGCGGATGAAACAACAGAAGAAAAAAAAGATGAAGAAACTTCAGAAATGTAATTTTTGATCTAATCATAAATTACAAAAATCTCCCCGATATATTGGGGAGATTTTAAATTTCACTATTTCAACTTTACAAATTTTCTTTTTCCGACCTGAATCAGTATCTCATTTTTGCCATCAATTTCAATTAGCCTGTCTTCTGCTGTCTCTTGGTTTATTTTAACCCCTTTTTGTTCAATAAGTCTGCGGCTTTCGGTTTTACTGGAAGACATACCCACAGAAACCAATAGCTCTGACAATTTATAATTTCCGGGTTTTAGTTGTTTGGTTTCTATATCTTCCGGCAAATCGCCTTTAGAGAATTGGCTAATAAATCCATCTTTGGCTAAAACCGCTTCCTTGTCTCCGTGGTACAGCCTGGTTACCTCTTCGGCCAGTTTTAATTTTTGATCTCTAGGATTTGGCAATTTTAAAATCTGATCAACCTCTTCTAAAGATACGCGGGTTGCCAAAGTAAAATATTTTTTTATCAGGCTATCCGGGATAGACATTATTTTTCCAAACATCTCTTTGGGACTATCGGTGAGATTCACCGTATTGCCCCAGGAAGAAGACATTTTGCGCCCATCCGTGCCTTCCATCAGTTCGGTCATCAGGATGTTTTGCGGTCGCTGTTTATAGGCTGGCTGGATAGCACGGCCAGCCAGCAAGTTAAACCTCTGGTCAGTGCCGCCAAGTTCCACATCCGCCTTTACTGCCACTGAATCATACCCCTGCATCAGGGGATACATAAGCTCTCTAAAAGAAACCCGTTTTCCAGCTGAAAGTCTTTTAGCAATATTTTCCCTGGCGCAAAACTCATGCACGGAAAACAAGTCGGCTATTTTAGCAATCTCCATAAACCCAAGTTTTTTCAGCCATTTGGAGTTATAATGCATCTCGGCTTTTTTTGGGTCTATAATCTTTGAAGCCTGGGCAAAATAGCTTTTCAAATTGGCTTTAATGGTTTTCTCGTCAAGCATCGGACGTTCTGAGTCTTTATCTGAAGTGTCGCCCACAAGCCCGGTAAAGTCGCCAACTATAAAAACCACTTTGTGTCCCAGCTCCTGAAAAGCCCGAAGCTTCCACAACACCACGGCTCTGCCAATATGCAAATTGGGGGAAGTGGGGTCAATGCCCAATTTTACACGAAGTTTCTTTTTTGAATTTAGTAAATTTTCTAAATCCTGCCTATCTATAACCTCACTTACCCCCCGAGTTAAAAGTTCTTGAATTTGGTTCATAAAAATTGCTAAAAAATCAATAATATGTGGAATTATAACATCTTTTCAGCATTTATAAAAACAGTTATAATAAGCTATATGCGCGTATATAACTTCAAAGATTCGCCAAAAACAACAGCAAAAAAAAATAAGCGGTCTTTTTTATCTGCCCAAATCTGCTCTAAAATAGCCTGGCCAAAAAAATTCAAATTTGGCTTTTTTAAATTTAAAAAAAGAAATTTTTTCTCCTGGGTGCTCCGCCTAACAGCTTTTGGCATAGTAGCTTTAGCTGCATTGTTTTTGTATTATTCCAAAGACTTGCCCAACCCAAACCGCCTAGTAGACAGACAGGTGGCTGAAAGCACAAAAATATTTGACCGGAACGGCGAACTTTTATACGAAATTCACGGAGAAGCCAAACGAACCCTGATTAAGCTGGATCAAATTCCTACCCTTGCCCAAAAGGCTGTCATCGCCATAGAAGACAAGGATTTTTACAAACATAGCGGCATTTCCTATACCGGAATATTGCGCGCAGTTTATCAGGATATTTTGCAGCTGAAAAAATCCCAAGGCGGCAGCACTATCACCCAACAATTCGTAAAAAATGCCATTTTAACCAGAACAAAAAGTTTTGACAGAAAGCTACGGGAAATTATTTTAAGCATTGAATTGGAAACCAGGTTTTCAAAAGACCAAATTTTAGAATTTTATTTAAATGAAATGCCTTACGGCAGGAACGCTTACGGTATAGAAGCGGCCAGTAAAACCTACTTTGGCAAAAACGCTAAAGATATAAATTTGGCGCAAAGCGCTTACCTTGCCGCTATCCTGCAGGCGCCAAGTTTTTACAACCCGCTTGGCCCCAACAGAGACAATCTGGATAATAGAAAAAATACAGTTCTCAGGCTTATGCGAGAACAAGGATACATCACAGATGAAGAAGAAAAAACGGCTAAAGCTGAAGTTGTAGAATTCACCAAAATAAAAACTGGACTTTTAGCCCCGCATTTTTCCCTGATGGTGCAAAGTTATCTGGCAGGCAAATACGGCGAAAAAAGCCTGGAAGAAGGGGGTTTAAAAGTTTATACATCTCTGGATTTGGGTTTGCAAAAAATTGCTGAAACAGCGGTCAAAAAAGGCGCTGACAATAATGTAAAAAAGTATAGCGCTTACAATGCCGCCTTGGTGGCGATAGATCCTAAAACCGGACAGGTGTTGGCAATGGTAGGAAGCAAAGACTATTTTGGCGAAAGCGAACCTGAGGGTTGCAAACCAGGTGTGAATTGCAAATTTGAACCCAATGTCAATGTGGCTTTGTCGCAAAGACAGCCGGGTTCCAGCTTTAAGCCTTATGTGTATGTAACAGCGTTTAAAAAAGAATTTGGCTATGCGCCGGCCAGTATGCTAATGGATGTGGTAACAAATTTTGGCAGCTTCGCAGGAAAATCTTATATCCCGCATAACTACGACGGCGCGGAGCATGGGCCGGTTTCTATGCGCACGGCATTGGCAGGCAGCTTAAATATTCCGGCGGTAAAAACTTTGGCTTTGGTCGGGGTTGAAAATGCCGTGCAAACCGCGCGCGACCTTGGCATAACCAGCCCAATGTCTGACTGCGGACTGTCTTTGGTTTTAGGCGGATGTGAGGTAAGGCTTCTGGACCATACGGCAGCTTATTCTGCTCTTGCAAATGGCGGAACAAAAAATCCAATGACTTTTATTTTAAAAATTGAGGAGCCGGGCGGAAAAATTTTAGAAGAATACAAACAAAATGCCCAAGAAATTTTAGACAAACAGGCCGTGTATCAACTAACAAGCATTATGACCGACAACAACGCGCGGAGTTTTGTCTTTGGCTCAAATTCGCCCTTGACACTCCCAGACAGGCAAGTGGCGGCTAAAACCGGCACCACCAACCTCTGGGGCAACGGCTGGACAATGGGATTTACACCATCCTTAGCAGCGGGGGTCTGGGTAGGAAACAATTGTGGCAGTGATGAAAAACACCCGGATTGTTTAATGAAAAAAAACGCGGATGGGGTATTGGTAGCAGCCCCGATTTGGCGGGATTTTATGTTAAACGCCTTAAAAGGCACTCCGCCTGAAACCTTCCAAAGGCCGGCCGGCATACAAGACATCGCTGTTGATTCAGTATCTGGAAAACTCCCAACCGGCAGCACTCCGTCTACAAAAACCGAAGTGTTTGCGGACTACAATATCCCTACTGCTTACGACGATGTGCATTTAAACGCGCCTTTTGATTCTCAAACCGGCCTGCCTGCCAATGCCGATACTCCCATTGAAAAAATTACCTACAAAACCTTAACGGTTTTTCGCAGTGAAAAACCCACCAACCCGAACTGGGAAGAGCCGGTAAAAATCTGGGCAGAGAGTCATGGTTTTGGTTATAACCAAAACGGGTTTTCCGACCAAAATGCTCAACCACAAAATCCAGATGCTTCGCAGATAAAAATCACTGAACCTGCTTTAAATATACCTATAAAAACAAATAATTTTAAATTTTCTGCTACTGTAACCGGGAAAAATCCGATTATAAAAGTGGAATTCTACCTAAACGGACTACTACTGAGCACTTTAAACCAAACTCCTTACGAGATAATGGTTGATAAAAATTTAACTGACGGCCAGCATACATTGGCAGTAAAAGCGACAGATACCGCCGGTGTTTCCGGCGCCGATTTCAGCCAGATCATCATAGCGCGCAGTCAGGGACTTAAACTTGTAAATCCCGCCAATAACAGCTTGATAGTCTTTCCTTTAAATCTGAAAGCGGAGTCTTCAGAAGAATATACAGATGTTGAATTTTTCTATCAGAAAACCGGGTCTGACAAAATATCCATCGGGAAAACTTCTCCCGGCTCAAACGTCGCCGGCAAATACCAATATTTACTTGACTGGCAAATTTCTCCGGGAACAGGAACTTTTGAAGTTTTTGCTGAAACAGGTAGCGGAATTTCTAGCAAAAAAACAATTATTGAAATTCCATAAATATGTTTTCTTGGATATTTATCATTTCTGCGGCTATCTCTCCAACCTATATAATAAAATTGAATTTTTTTCACATTCCCTCAAACTTGCTTATGTTGTGGATAGCTTTAGTCTGGGTATTTTTTGCTCTTTGGATAATTCACAAGCGATTATTTTTTGACTTTGTTTTATACCTAAAACAGATCAACAAAAAATTAGCATTAAGCGTTTTTCTATTCTTTTGCGCTTCAGTTTTCAGCTTGTTATACCCCAACTTTTCCATAAAAAAAATGGCTCAGTTCACAGTTTGGTTTTTACAGCCATTAAGCCTGTTTTTAATCGGCAATTATTATTTTTTCAAATACCCAAAGTCTAAAAGTTTTTTACTTAATTCATTTTATGCGCTTGTGGCGGCTATGGGCTTTTATGCCGTTTTACAGTATACAAGTCTGTGGGGCTTGCCTGAAATGTACTGGGGCAATAACATTGAACCCAAGAGGTCTTTAAGTTTTTTCGCGCACCCAAATTTCTACGCTCTGTTTTCCGCCCCGCTTCTCTCTTTTTTAATCCCAGATCTATTTTTCAAAATAAAAAATCAAAGCTATAAAAACAAACTTTGGCTGATATGTTGGGGAGTTGGTGTTTTAGGCCTTCTATTTTCTATGTCTAGGGCCGGCTGGCTTGGACTCGCCGCAGCCGGACTTTTATATTTGGTCACAGCCGCGGATAAGATTCTAATAAAAAAAATTATAGTTACGTTTATGGTTTTGGTTTTGGTATTACTATGCATCCCAAATTTCCGCTACAGGCTTATCCTGCCTTTTTATAAAGAAAAGTCTTCAATTTCCAGACTTTCCTTATGGCATACGGGTATAAAAGGCATAAAAGAATCTCCATTTTTCGGTCTCGGGCTTACAGGATTTGCCCAAAAATGGCCGCAGCTAAACACTGACCCAAACCTGGAATCGCATAATTTCCCGCATAATATTTTTTTAAACTTTTGGCTTGAAACCGGTCTTATGGGTCTTGTGTCAATAATTTCAATTTTTATATATGGCATAGCAACTGGTTTAAAAACCAGGCAAGATATTTATAAATTCGGCGTTGCGCTATTTTTAGTGTGCCTTATAACCCAGGGTTTGATTGATAATCCGTATTTTAAAAATGACCTAGCTTTGATGTTCTGGCTGATTTTCAGCCTATTATAAAACCCTTCAGCTGCTGAAGGGTTTTTTTATAACCTTGATTTGATAACAATTTGCCTATAAGGCTCCTCACCCCAACTTTCACTGGACAGTTCGGGAAAATTTTCCTGGATGTAGGAATGCACAAATCTCCTGTCAAAAGCCGGCATTGTTTCAAGTCTGACTGCGCGACCGGTCTTTTTGATATGCAGAGCGGCTTCTTTGACTGTTTCTTTTAAGAACCATTCCCGCTTAATATTATAATCATCAACATCCAAAGAAAATCTGGGCGTCTGGGCAAATCCCAATTTCTTAAACGCAAGACTCTGGATGATGCTTTGGAGAGCTTTTAAAACCACTCCGTGTTGCCCGATAAGTAAAAAAGAATCAGGGGTGGAAATATTGAAAACCAATCCCCGGTTTATGCTTTCCTCAAACTCTACCTTTGGCGCAGAGATTTTCATTTTTTCTAAAACCTCAAGTACCAAATTCTTTATCTGTTCAATTTTGTCGTAATCAGTCATAAAATTTAAACTGCTATTTTTTTAAAACATAATATTGCTGACCTATGGAGAAAACCGTGGTGGCAACCCAATACAATAAAAGTCCGCTGGGAATTTTAAACTGCCAAGCCGCAAAAATTGTCATCAAGGGCATCATATACAACATATTTTTATTTAGGGAGGCGCTGAAATCTTCCCCGGAAGGAGAGGGGGCCTGGTTTTTGGGCATCATCATTTTTGATTGCACAAACTGCAAGCCGGCAGCCAATAAAGCCAAGACAATGCTGGTTTCCGCCAAATTTAAAAAGCCAAATGAAATTTGATGAACATTTTCCGGCCTGTGGACAAAACTGTAAAGTCCAGATAAATTGCTTTGCAATCCGTTGCTAAAAACCTGGTATAGCCCTATAAAGACGGGTAATTGTATAAACAAAGGCAGACAAGAAGACAGGGGATTCACTCCGTGTTCTTTATATAAATCCATCATTGCCTTGGCTTGCTGCTCTTTGTTATTTTTATGCTTTTCCCTCAATTCAGTCAGTTTTGGCTGTAGGTTAGCCATCGCCTTTTGGCTTTTGAGCGATTTTTGGAAACTGGGAGCCATAGCAAGCCGGATTAAAAAAGTAATCACAATAATTGCCAGGCCCAGATCCTGTCCTGGAATCCAGTTGTAGAAAAAAATTAAAACATTTAAAAGCGGCCTGTAAACTATTTCGTTGTAAATTGTCGAAAACATATTTTATATAAGATTAAATTTTGTCTACTCGCGGGGTGGAAAAAGGGTTGCACCTAAGAATGCGCTTAACTGCCATATAAAGACCCTTCACGGCCCCGTATTTCTCTATTGCCTGTTTTGAATATTCGCTGCAGCTGGGATAAAAACGGCAAAAACCAGATGGGTACAATGCCCGAAAAAAACCATGGTCGGGCGAAAGAAATTTCTGATATAACTTAATAAAAAATATTAACAAATTTCTCATATTAGTCCTTAATCATGCGGTTTTTTCTTAAAAGGGAATCCAGAGAGGCTAACAAAAGTTTTTCGTCCAGGTTTCTTTTGGGTTTAATAAAAACCATATAATTGCCAGGAAAAATTTTGGTCAATCTTTTTTTTAAATATTCGCGCAAGATTCTTTTTAAGCGATTTCTTTTTGTTGCCAGCTTACTTACTTTTGTGGACACAACTATGGTAAAAGAAGGATAATCTTTAGAATCTTTATGGTATTTCACGCTAAAATCCGGGTTAAAAAAATTCCGCCCGGCTCGCAAAACAAGCTGAATATTCTTGCTTCCTGCCAAACGGTTTTTTTTATTGAACATAGAATGTATTTAGATGGCGAGTTTTTTTCTTCCCTTAGCTCTCCGCTTGGCCAAAACAGCGCGTCCGCTTTTTGTTGACATACGGTTTAAAAACCCGTGCCTAACTTTTCTTCTTTTTTTCTTTGGCTGATATGTCCGTTTCATATTTTTTTAATATTTTGCTAATTAACAATTATTTATCTGCCTGCTAATTATACTCAAGTTATATCTTTTAGTCAATGTTTAGGTATTTTAAACCCGCATAACAATCTTGTCAGCCTGACTTCACAGCCTATCCACAGCATATCAACAAGACCAATAAATTTTCTCATTATTATGCGAAAAAATTTTATTTTACATGTTGATAACCCCCAGCTAAAATATTTAAAGTATTTAATGTATAAAAATAAAATCAAAAAGATTTATGACAAACCAGCAACTGTGGCAAGCAATTTTGGGAAGCCTGGAAATTTCCTTAAGCAAAGCAAATTTTAATACCTGGTTTAAAAATACTTCAATTATTGAAAAATTGAGCGATACGATAGTAATAGGCGTGCCAAGCACCTTTAACAGGGATTGGATAGCTGCCAAATACCACGCTGAAATGCTGAAAAGCTTAAAAAGCATTGCCCCGGAAATAAAAGAGATAAAATATCAATTAAATTCCCAAACCGCCAGAATCCAAAACACGCCGCAAAAAACAGCTGATGCGAACTCTTTACAAAAAAGGCCTTTAGAACAGCAGATTTTTTTCAACCTTAACCCCAAATACACGTTTGAGACTTTCATTTTGGGGAAAAACAGCGAATTGGCTTATGCCGCCAGCCAAGCTGTGGCAAAAAATCCAGGCGGGCAATACAATCCGCTTTTCATTTATGGGGGAGTGGGTTTGGGCAAAACCCATTTGATGCACGCGGTTGGTCATAGCCTTTTAAGCTTGAAGCCGAATGCTAAGATTATATATGTAACCTCGGAAAAATTTACCAACGACTACATCAATTCCATCGGGCAGAAAAAAATTGAGGATTTTAAAAAAAATTATCGCAGCGCAGACTGTTTAATGGTAGACGATATTCAGTTTTTGGCTGGTAAAGAAGGTACCCAGGAAGAATTTTTTCACACCTTTAACGAGCTGAGGGATAACGGCAAACAAATTATCATCACCTCTGACAGACCTCCAAAAGAAATTCCCGCCATTGAGGAGCGGTTGGTTTCGCGTTTTGAGTGGGGAATGCTGGCTGATATTCAAGCTCCCGACTTGGAGACAAGGATGGCCATCCTAAGAATGAAAATGCAAAAACGCAACATCTCAATTTCAGAAGATGTCCTTTTTTACATAGCGGAAAACGTTCAAAACAATGTCAGGGAACTGGAAGGCGCTTTAAACCGCCTGGCGGTCTATCAACAAATGGAAAACCGAGGGCTGATTTTAGAGCAAGCAAAAAGCATCTTGGCTAGCGTTATTGGGGCAAAGAAAAAAATCACCTCGCCCAAAAGAATAGCTGAAATTGTCGCTGATTTTTATAACATCACAACCGAAGACCTGATAAAACAATCCAGAAAAAAAGAATTTGTCAAACCAAGACAAATTGCAATGTATCTGATCCGTAAAGAACTAGATAGTTCATTTCCTTCAATTGGGGCGTTTTTTGGGGGACGGGATCATACAACAGTTATGCATGGGGTAGAAAAAATCACCGGTCAAATTAAAGCGAAGGTTGAGTTTAAACAAGAGGTGGATTTAATTGAGGATAAACTGTTTAACTAATGTGTGTAACTCTTTTAAATTTCTTGGGCGGTGTTTATTGGAACGGATAAAAAAATCTTTTCCTTTTTTAATCCACCAAAAAAATATTTGTTTTTATTTCATCGCCCAATAAAAATCAGGTTAAAAAATCTTTTCCACTTATCAACAATACTTATTATTATTAATTAATATTTATGCATATAATCTGTACACAAGAAAATTTAAAACTCGGATTATTAGCAGTAGGAAAAATAACTACACTAAGTAACACACTGCCGGTGCTGGGAACAGTTTTATTAAAAGCCGAAAATGGAATGCTCCAACTTTCTGCGACAAATCTTGAAATTGCCGTTCAAACCCAAGTGCGGTGTAAGGTGGAAGAGGTCGGAGCTTTTTCCGTTAACTGTAAAACTTTTACGGATTTGGTTAATAATTTTCCAAATAAAAATATTTCTTTAAAACTTAAAGATTCGGCTGTTGAGGTAGATAGTGAAAATTATCATACAAAAATAAAAACCTTTTCCGCTGAGGAATTCCCCTTGATTCCACCGACGGAAAATTTAAAAACAGTAAACGTTAAGGCTCAAGAGTTTAAAAAAGCGGCGGGAAAAGTTGTTTTTTCCGCGTCAACAAACCAAACCCAGCCAGAAATTTCCGGTATATTGTTTGGTTTTCGCCAAAACCAATTAAAACTTGCTGCCACAGACCGCTATCGTCTGGCAGAGAAAAAAATCTTTATTTCGGAAGAAGTAACTCAGCCGGGCGAGGTGATTGTGCCGGCAAAAGCGGTTTTAGAGGCGGTTAGGATAGCTTCTGCTTTTGATGGGGATATGAGTGTTGGTTGGAGTTTGGGTCAGGCGGTTTTTGTCATTGGGGGTACGACAATTTTCAGCCGGCTGGTTGACGGGCAATACCCGCCTTACGAGCAGATCATCCCCGCGAGTTTTCAAGCTGAGGCGGTTGTGAAAAAACAAGACTTGGTGGGCGCGCTTAAAGCGGTTGGGGTTTTTAGTCAAAATAACAGTAGTATGGTTTTGGATTACAATAACGAGAGCCAAAAATTTAACTTGTCCAGCGAGGCTGGGGATTTGGGTACTGGCAGTGTGGAGTTGGAGGCGGAAATTAGCGGCGGGTCTGGCAGTTTGGTGGTTAACTTTCACTACCTTTTGGATGCTTTACAAAATATGGATTCGGACAAAATCAAGTTTCGTTTTAACGACGATTCTTCTGCGATTTTAGTGGTTCCTATAGAAGAAAAGGACTACCTATATTTAGTGATGCCTATAAAAACATAGTTTGGAGGTGTGTATTCAATTTACTAAAAAAGAAAATTTACATATGAAAGTAAAAAATCTAACCATCAAAAACTTCCGGAATTATCCGGAATTAAATATTGAAATAAGTCACGATATGATTGTTTTAAGCGGTCCAAATGCCGTGGGAAAAACCAATCTTTTGGAATCGGTTTATTTCGCTTCTTTGTTTAAATCTTTCCGCGATGATAATGAGTTTATTTTTTTAAAAAATACTGATAGCGCTGAAATAAAAGTTGTGGTGGAAAAAGCTGGGAGCCAAAATGTTTTGGAAATTTATTTGGCAAAAAAAGATAAAATCTTAGCTAATTTTTTCATTGACGGGGTGAGAAAAAAACGCAAAGAAGCCCAGGGTTTTTTGCGTGTTGTGATATTTGATCCGACTGATGTGGATATGTTCACAAAGAATCCGGAAGCCAGAAGAAAATATTTAAATATGGTTTTGTCGCAAAAAGACCCGGAGTATTTGGATATTTTAAGCGCTTATAAAAAAATTGTTTACCATAAAACTAGGTTGTTAAGCGATCTTAAGCATGGAATGTCGTCTGCTTCGGATTTGTCAGATTGGAACGAGCAGTTGGCGGAATGGGGAAAAAAGATAATATTTGTCAGGAAAAAATTTATTGATTTTTTAAATCGTGATTTGTCGGATATCTACACTTCAATCTCCGGTTTTCATCGGCCTGTGGAAGTTGTTTATGAAACCTTGAACGGGCAAACTGAAGAGGAAATAAAAGAGTCTTTTTTAGCCAAGTTAAAATTATATGAGAAAAAAGAAAAACTAAGCGGTTCTTGTCTGGTTGGTCCGCATCGGGATGATTTTTTCTTGAAGAGTGAGGGTTTGTTTTTACCCCCATTTTCTTCCCGCGGCGAGCTAAGAAGCCAGGTTTTGGCGTTAAAAATAATGGAGCTTGAATATTTAAGCCGGGATGGAGAAAAGCCCATACTTTTGTTGGACGACGTGTTGTCCGAGCTGGACGAAAGCCGCAGGAATTTTTTGCTTAAATACCTGCAGGGCAGGTTTCAGACTTTTATAACCACGACCCACCCGCTTGAAATGCCTGCTCAGCACATAACGTTAAGCCCAGCCCCTGAAGAAATAAAAATATAAAAATATGTCTTACAAAACACAATTTACAAAAATCGGAAAAGTTATAAAAAACGAAATAAACAACCAAAAAATTAATGAAGCCTTTTTACGCCACCAAGTTCTCAAAGCTTGGGAAAGGACAGCTGTCTCTTTCTTCAAAGAAGCTGAAAAGCTAACCAAGGCTCTGGATTTTAAAAAAGGAGTTTTGACCGTAGCTTGCCTGGATGAAAAATTGGCGTATCAGTTGAAAATTTTAGCATCCCGGATCATTTACGCGGTCAATAATTTTTTAGGTAAAATATTGGTTTATAGCCTGCGCGTGGAGAGTTAAATATGTCATATTTTTTAACCAAACAACAAATTCAAATAGGTGTTTTAGATACTTTGTCAGGGGATGAAGCGGCGCATATTTTAAAATCCAGACGGATGAACAAAGGCGATGTGTTAGAAATTCAGGATACTTTGGGGGGAAGATATAAAGCGGAAATAAAAGAAATAGATAGAAAGAGTTTGAAATTCATTGCGGTTAAAGAGCTGGTGGTACCTTTGGAGCCTGATGTTAAGGTGTCTTTATTTATTTCTTTTATCAATGAAAAGTCTTTGGATTTTGTTTTGCAAAAAGCCACGGAACTAGGCGCTTATGAAATTGTTATATTTAACTCCCACAACACAGCCTACAAGTTATCAGTGGATCAGTTTGTCAGTAAATCAGTCAGGTGGCAGAAAATTTTATGGGAAGCGGCCAAGCAGTCGGGGCGTTCCTTGGTCCCAAAACTAAGTTTTTTAAATGATCTAGATATAGCTATTTCAGAACTGAAAAAAACAGAGAAAATATTTTTATGCGACTCTGAAGGGGTTGGTTTAAAAAATCTTGGCATTTATGATCAATCTTTTAAATCCTGCGCAATCGTCATTGGTCCCGAAGGCGGATTTACCGCGGATGAGATTAAGCAAATGAATTCTTTAGCTAATGTTGAGGCCATAAAGCTTTCCAACTTTACTCTCAGGGCAGAAACCGCAGCCTTAGCCGCCCTGTCAGCGGTTTTAAATTCAGCCCGCTGAATTTTGTAAAAAAACTTAAAAAATAACCCCGCTAAGTGGGGTTATTTAATAGGATTATTTTCTTTTGCTTTTTGTATCAGCCAGCTGGAGCTTTGGATTTTGCCGGAGCGGCCGACATTGTAAACCATTTTTATATTTAAGCGTTCACAGGTTTTAATATCGTAATATAGAGAAGAGTTAGGGTCGTTAGCATTTGCTTCGTTTCGGTCACCTCCGTTGGCAAAAATATCAGGCTTTATTTTTTCCAACTCTTTAGAAACACCCATTGCCAGAGCTCCTTCAGGGTTTTCGGGGTGAGAAGTGAGAGTAACCTCATCTACATACCGGATAGCTTCGATGATAGCTTTTCTTTCAGCTTCTGGCATAAACTCCACGCCTTTTTTTTTTCTTAGCCAGTTGTCGTTGTTAACTATGACTATAAGTTTATCTCCCAGTTCTTTGGCTTCTTTAAACATTTCCACGTGGCCGATATGGAGCGGGTCAAACCCGCCGGAAACCGCTACTACTTTCATAGGTTTATCATTAATTGTGAAATTTCAAGCTATGATTGGTATTTTTTTCGTATAAATCCAAGATTATTTTTTCTATGGCAGAAGGGTTGGGCACGTTGGTAAACTCAAATTTTTCCACTGCCGCGGCTGTCTGCACATATACATCTCCGTAGTTGAAGATCGTGCCGAAAACCCCAGAAATTTCCGAAGTTACATCCTCTATTTTATCTATATGCAGTTCTGAAACCACGTGGTGAAAAAGCCCGACCTGGTCCACATCTACAATCCTAAGGTCGGTGATGATCTGGATATTTAGATAATAAAACACAAAAATTAAAAATATTGTCAGCATAATCAGCATCATAAACAGCCTGGTAAATAAAAGTGTGATAACCCCGATTTCTCCATCAAAGAGTCCGGGCGCCCAGGTTTGTCCGTATATCTGAAATAGCACCAGGGTAACGATGAAAAAAATAGGAATGAGCATTTTTAAAAACAAGTGAAACCAGTGTTCCCTGACTACTAAATAAACAGTTTCATTGTCCAGCTGGCTGGGAAAAAGTTTGTGCATAGTTTTAGTTTAAAATCTGAGACAGCAGTGTTTGAGAAGAAGTTAAAAAACTCAAAAAAATCAAAGCATAACAAAGGCTTACTACAAAAGCAAAAGTTCTGGATTTGCCGTAGCGGAGTAAAATATAGATGCCAAAAACAGAAAAAAAACCGATTAGCCCCAAAGCTATATAGTAGACTGCGGCGATTAAAATTTTTGGGTTGAAAAAAATATCCATTAGATTAAAGTTTGTTGATTTAAGCTCTCCGGAAGGGGTATTTGCAGGTGCTGAAAAGCCGCTTTGGTTGCCTGTCTGCCTTTCGGATTTTTGGTTAAAAGTCCCAAGCGCAAAAGAAAAGGTTCGTGGACATCGGTAATGGTATCTTCCTCTTCCCCGGTTGCGGCAGCCAGGGTT
Organism: uncultured Candidatus Saccharibacteria bacterium; assembly: GCA_964512925.1. Classification (GTDB taxonomy): domain Bacteria; phylum Patescibacteriota; class Doudnabacteria; order UBA920; family UBA920; genus CAZEKH01. Next base: position 100,045 of record CAZEKH010000001.1, read on the forward strand.
GCAAGGCCGACTGGCAGGCCCTTAAATTTCTGCGTCAGAGCTTCCAGGATGCGGCGGTCGTTTTTATCCAAACCAAGCTGGTCAACTTCCAGCATTAAAAGAGCTTCTTTTACCGAATTTAGGTTAATCTTATCATACCCGCGGACTTGGGCAAAATCCCTAACGCGTTTTAAAAGACGGTTGCCTATGCGCGGAGTAAGGCGGCTACGTTGGGCCAGTTCCCAGGCGGCTTCATTTTCCAAAACGCTGTTTAAAATCCGCGAGCTTCTTAAAAGTATTTGCTGCAAATGTTCAGGCTCATAATACTCCAGGCGAAAAATCCCGCCAAAGCGGTCGCGTAAGGGGGCCGACAAAAGTCCGATTCTGGTAGTGGCGCCGACAAGGGTAAATTTGGGGAGTTCCATCCGGATGCTTCTAGCTCCTGGCCCTTTGCCGATGACTATATCTAGCACCCCGTCTTCCATTGCAGGGTATAAGATTTCTTCAACAGCCCGATTCAGTCTGTGTATTTCGTCAATGAACAAAAAGTCGCCTTTTGATAAATTGGTTAAAAGCGCGGCCAAATCGCCAGCTTTCTCAATAGCCGGACCAGAAGTGATCTTTATTTGAGCGCCCATTTCTTTGGCAACGATATGGGCAAGCGTGGTTTTTCCCAAACCAGGCGGTCCGTAAAACAATAAGTGTTCCAAGGTTTCTGCGCGCTGGCGGGCAGCTTGCATTGTGATCAGTAGATTTTTTTTCAAGATTTCCTGGCCGATATATTCGTCCAAAGCTTGGGGGCGCAGAGTGAGCTCTGTAACTATCTCTTCAGGGTCTAAAATTTCCTCGGAGGAAATATTTTCGCTGGTTGATTCAATCATATTGTTAGTTAATAACCGGGCTTGTTAGGTTTGTAGTCGGGCTTGTGCTTGGAATAAATTGTTCAGTTTTGTGAAAAAGCGCCGGGGATTGGTAGGTGGAATTAAAAATATCTTTTTTGGTTTCCCCATTTTTGGTTACTTCGCGGGTCCAGGTAGCTTTCATTGAACCATCGCTTTTTTTATCATAAATTACCGGCTGATACAAAGTTACTTGCCTGCTGTCTTTGGAGCCGTAAAAGTCAAACACCAGATGGTCTTTGTCTTTAAAATACGGCCAAACCAGTATGGAGCCCGGCGTGTCGTTGATGAATTTTAAATCAATAACTCCTGGGTAAATAGTGGCATCTGTTCCTTGGGGGCTGTAGTATTGAACCGCGTAAGAATGATTTCTTCTTTGGGTGATCGGCAGGCCGGCTTTCATCGCGGCTCTAAAAGTTGTGGACGATACTTGGCATAAGCCGCCTCCAAGTTCGGGCTGTGTTCCGTCTTTTTTGATGACGAGTTCGGGCAGAAAACCTTCCGACGCTTCTACCGGCCCCAGGTTTTGGTTAAAGCTGAAAATTCCGCCTTCGGGGATAATGACGCCTTTGATTTTGTTGGTACCGATTTCAATATTATGCCTGCGGTTTTTTGGGCTGCCGGAAAAAGTGGATTCTCCCCTGGCGATCAGTTCGTTAATTCCCAGGTCATTGGTTTCAGATAAATTTTTGGTTGGCTTGCTGGTTATGGCTATCAGGTCAGCTGTGTTTAGAGACTTGGCCAAAGACTGTAAAATTTCCTTAGTGGTGGCTAAAACATTTAAGATAGAACCGTCAGCCGGCGCTGTAAACTTTTCAGCCCGACCATTTACAATAACCAATTCAGGCTCAACAGGCTTGCGGTTGAATTCATTTAAGGCAAGGTTTTGGATATATGAATAAACCAGTCGGGGATTGTGTGTATATAAAGTTTTTGTTTTAGCCGCTGAAATTGGTTCAAGTCCCGCAGCTTGCTTTAGCGCATCGCGCAAGTCCAGTTTTTGCCTGAAAAAAAGGCTTTGGTCAAAAACTGTTACCGAATCCTGCCATTCAGCGAGAGTTTGTTCAGGGATTAGGTATTCTTGCTCATTATGCTTTAAAGTCATCCCCTGACTGTCAGCCGCCTGAGCATAATGTATAGCAAAATAATTCAGCAGAATTATCAAAGATAATCCAAGAAGTATTTTCAAGTATTTATCCGCTGTCTCTCTACTATATTTCGGGTTTTGTTTTACGGGTAAACCAGTATGAAAAGAGTTATATCCAATCGACCCAATTTCAGGCAGGAAGGCGCGGAATTTATTTTGAGTTGTGTGTTTCATTCGAAAAAAATCCACAATGTTTTTTTTGGAAAATATTTTTTTATTTTATCCGCCCATTCTATTACAGTTATATTTTTTGGGTTTTCCCATATCTCCTTAAGCCCTAAAGCCTGCGCTTGGCGAAAATTTTTTAGCCTGTACAGGTCAAAATGGTATAGGTTTGCATCAGGGCATTTTGGCAAATTGATAGGGATAATATTTAAAAGGGTGAAAGTGGGGCTTTTAATTTTGAGTTTTGCCCCCAGCTCTTTGGCTAAAAATTTGGTAAAAGTAGTTTTTCCGGCGCCTAAATTGCCCACCAGAGCCAGAACTTCTCCGCCTTTCAGCTTTTTGGATATTTGCTTGGCTAATAGCTTGGTTTTTGCCAAAGGGAATGGGTGTTTAAGCCGTATCATTTTTATATTGTACAATGGATTGACGCTTTGGGCAAAATCTTTTATACTTTACTATTCTGTGCGTTTATCTATGTAAATACAAGGGTAAAGCCCAGACTTCTTAAAGAGTTAGTTTTTATGGAAATAGGACTCCACCAACAAATTTTCAATCTGATAAAAAAATCCAATCGAACGGTTATTGTTTTGCCAAAAAATCCGACCATTGACGGTTTTTCCGCGGCTTTGGCTTTGCGGCTGTTTTTACTTAAGCTGAATAAAGAATCCGAAGTGGTGAGTTTAAGCAAGGCGCCTGAAGCTTTGAGTTTTTTGCCCGGCATTTCTGAGATCAAACAAGATATCAGTAGTTATGATGGCTTGGTGATCGAGCTTAACACCGCAAGCAGGGGTTTGGATGAGCTGAGTTATCAGACCGAAGATGGGAAGCTAAAGATATTTATCAAAGCCAAATCTGGTAAATTTTCTTCCAGCGATGTTTCTTTTACCTCTTCAAAACTACCGATTGACTGTTTGATTTTTTTGGAATGCCAAAGCTTGGAAGATGCTGGCAGTCTTTTGGAGAAACACGCAGAACTTTTTCACCAAACTCCAAAAATCAACATAGACCATTCGGCCTCCAACGAACAATTCGGAGCTGTCAATTTAGTTGATCTGTCTGCCACGTCAGTGTCAGAAGTTTTGTCTGGCTTGTTTAAAGAATATGAAGAACAAATGGTTGATGAAGATATTGCCACTTGTTTGCTTTCCGGCATTATCCATAAAACCGACAGCTTCCAGCATTCTAAAACCACCCCGAACTCTTTTATCCACGCTTCCAATTTGGTTTCGTTGGGCGGACGGCGCCAGGATATAGTGCAGAATCTGTTTAAAACCAAAAGCTTTGCCCTGCTCAAACTTTGGGGCAGGTTGTTGTCCGCGTTAAAAACAGATGAAGAAAAAAGCCTGGCCTATGGAATTTTAAGTGAAAATGACTTTGCTGAATCCGGGGCAAAAATTTCCGATTTAAGCCCGGCGCTGGAAGAGTTGTCCGCCAACATTTCTGGGTACTTGTTTTTAACCGCTTTCGGATCTGACAAGCCCGGCGCTGTCAGGGTATGCGTATTGACCAAGCTTGCCGATAAAGCTTCCTCCTTTAGCGGGATTTTTGGCAAGCCGATAAAAATTTCCACAACTGGCTTTGGTCAGTTGTATGAATATGAGCTCAATGACAGAGAGTTAGTCCAAGCAGAACTGGATTTTTTAAAGGCATTGGAATAACAGTTTTCTATTCCTTAAATTTTTTTTGGATGGTATAATGTTATAAAGTGGTTTGAAAGTTTTCCAGAGCGGTTTTATCCGAAATTTTTTGAAACAAAAATGTCCCAACACAATTTTTTGTCCGGCACGCAAGAAGATTTAAAGCGGGCTATGGATGATGTAAACAGAAGAATGCAGGAAGACGAAACCAAAGCGCGCGCCGTGTCTTTGGGGCTTCCATATATTGACTTGCGAAATTTTCCGATTGATTTAAACGTGCTCGGCATTTTTAGCGAAGACGAGGCTAAAACTATGTGGGCGCTGCCTTTTTATAAAGACGCCAAAGATTTGCGTTTGGCAGTCTTAGATCCTAAAGATGAACTACTCCAGGCGAAGATGCTGGAATTTGCGACTCTAGGCCAGAAAGTTGAAATATATCTCGCTTCCAAAAGAAGTTTAGAGCAGGTATTTAAACTCTATGCGAAAGTCTTACGTCCTAAGGCGGCATCAGACGAAATTGTGCGCGTTTTGGACGGGCAGAACTATATTCAGGTTTTAGAGAAGCTGAAAAATCCCGAAGAGCAAAAAAAACTCCCCGCGGGCAAAATCATTGAAACTTTGTTCGGGGCAGCGATGTTTTTTAAGGCTTCGGACATTCACTTGGAACCCGAAGAACATATGTTCAAATTCCGCCTGAGGCTGGACGGCGTTTTGCAGGATATGTTGCATTTTGAAAAAACTTTGCAAAAGTCCATCATCACCAGGCTGAAGATAGCAGGCAAGCTGAAGTTAAATGTAGACAACATCCCCCAGGACGGACGGCTGACTTTTTTTTATGACAGCCAGCCGGTGGACGTGCGTATTTCCAGTTTGCCGTCTGCGTACGGCGAAGAGTTTGTGATGAGGATTTTAGGTTTAGGCGCAGTTTCTCTTAAGATCGCCGATTTGGGTTTTCGGCCTGAGCAGCAGGATGTAGTTCAGCGGGTATTGTCCCGCCCTCAGGGGATGATTGTTACTACCGGTCCAACTGGCAGCGGTAAAACCACTTCGCTGTATGCATTTTTAAATCAGCTGAACGAGCCGGGAGTGAAAATAATCACTCTGGAAGACCCGGTGGAGTACAAACTTTCAGGCATTGTGCAAACTCCCATTGATCACAATGTGGATTTTGATTTTGCCAAAGGCCTAAGAGCCATCCTCAGGCAGGACCCTGACATTGTGATGGTGGGAGAGATTCGCGATCAGGAAACCGCGGAAACCGCGATGCAGGCAGCGCTTACCGGGCATATGGTTCTTTCTACCCTGCATACCAACGACTCTGCCGGCGCCATCCCCAGGCTTTTGAATATGGGTATTAAGCCGTTTGTCATCGCGCCGGCGCTGTCCGCAGTTTTAGCCCAAAGGTTGGTTCGGCGGATTTGCCAGGCTTGCAAAAAAGACGCTCTGCTTTCTCCGCAGGTAGTTACCCGCATTAATCTGGCTTTCCAGAGCCTGCCGGAGATGTATAAGAAAAAAGTGCCCGAAGTTCTGAAATTTTTCCATTCAGCCGGCTGCGCAGAGTGCCATAACCTGGGCTACAAAGGCAGGGTAGGGGTATATGAAGTTTTGGAGAACACGGAAAAAATCCAGGAGCTGATCTTTAAACAAGCCTCGGGCGTGGAGTTTAAAAAAGAAGCTTTAAGGCAAGGGATGTTAACAATGCTTCAGGACGGCCTGCTCAAAGCCCTAGAAGGTATAACCGATGTGGAAGAAGTGTTTAGGGTGGTGGGAGAATAAAGTAATTTAAAGATTTTTAGATTGAAGATTTAAAGATTGAAACTAACATATAAAACCGCTTGAGTAAGGCGGTTTTATTCTATCTAGATAAAAAAGTATTGACTTTTATGGGATTTAATTGCATACTTTAGGGTCAATTTTAAGGAGAATGAATTATAGTTTAGCGATAGTCCTCTTAAGCGGATTGGGTGGAAGTATAGTGCTAATATGTCATTCCCGTGCAAACGGGAATCTTGATTCTAAAATAAAACAAGATCCTGGATCCCGCCAATGGCGGGCAGGCAAGTCCGGGATGACACAAAATTCTATTTAGTCCGCTTAGGGGGACAAAAAAATTCTCAGTTGAGCCCCCAGCTTGTACAAGGAGAGGGAAATGTCAGATTTTCGCAAGTTGTTTCTCGCCGCAGTCGCCGCGATTCTTCTGGCCACGCCCAGCGTGGCCCAAACCGCCAACGCGCAGACGCGCATCGACGCCATCCAGGAGGAAGGCGGTGTGGTTTCTACCACCATCGCCTTCGGCGACAACGATGTTGCCACGCCCGTTTCAAGCCCCGACAAGAACGGTGAAAAGGAGGCGGCGATCCGTTCGCCGTTCCCGTTTGCCGTTGCGGTCCAGGTGGGGCAGTGGGAATCGTACGCCACCGGCTTCAAAGTGCAAGTGGTCGCACGGCCACTCATTGCGGCTTTTGTCTCCACTTTTACCGCACAGGTGGAGCAGAACCGCGGAGGGGTGTGGTATACCGCGCAGGCCGGATCCGGCGTGTACAATGTCTACGTCGGGCACGCGATCCCCGTGGTGTGGTCGGGGATGCTGCAGGATGGGCTGTACCGTGTTCGCGTGAACACGAACGGGTCGCCGGAGATTGTTTCTTACTTTACGGTGGGGAACGCTTCCATGCCGGCGTCCGGTCTCTACGTGACCGGCACAACTTCGGCTGGTCTTTTGGCCATATTGACCGGGAATTTCCCGGCAGGGAAAACGGACGTGGTTTCGGTGTGGCGCCCTGGTGGTATCGGCAACACCTTTGGTGCGCCGGTCGGTTACTACTCCTGGCCTGGTAACACGGCCTACATCTCGCCTTTGTATGTTTTCGGCGCTGGTCGGGCGCTGGCGCGGGTGGAATTGCCGTACCAGGCTTCACAGCCCGGAAACCAGCTCTTTTCCTGGCACATCACGGTATGCCAGGGCGGCGTGAAGGAGATCGTTTGCTCGACGCGCTGGGATGCGGTCGCGCTCACTCAATAAACCCGCCATCGGCGGGTCGCTAGACACCTCTAAATAATAAACCTCGCAAGTCCTCGGAATTTCGTTCGGAAATTTCTTTGGACTTGCGGGGTTTTGTATTTTATGCTATAATTAAAGAAATAAATTATTTTTTTGCTCCAAAATCAGGGCAAAAAAACATTTAGAAACAAAAAAACAATTAAATATTATCTTATTTTTCAGCCAAAATAGTTGGAAAGTTTGATATGAGGTTTTATGAATCCATATACCTATGCCCGAAAAAATACGGGCCAGAAAAAAACCGCGCCGGCTTTACAAGACCAGGGGATTTTCAAGTTATGCCTTGACCTTATAAAGTCAGCGGTTAGTTCAAGCGTCAGCACGCCGGTGGCTCTTGCTTTTGTGGCCTTTGCCGCGGTATCAGTCGGTAGCACGACGTTGTTAGCCGCTGAAGAAATAGCCAAAGGCGAAAATATTTTGTCAGTTGCTCAGGCAAAAATGCCAACAGGCAAAGTTTTGGGCGAAGCTACTTATGGGACTAACCAGCCTGTATGTAAAAATAAAGCCTGTTTAAACTATGAGCTTTTAGGGCAGGAAGATGGAAACTATCAGGCCAGGATTGACTATGTATTGCCGAGCAATTACAAAACCGGAGCAGTTCGGGTTAACAGTTGGAAGTTTTTGGATAATATTTCCGGCACCGGTAGCGGCACAACGGGTTTTGATTTGGAGCCTGGGAAAAATTATACTTTTATTTTGTACGGCAAAGTTGGCAGGACTTTGAGGGTTTTAAATTCTCTTAGACTGACAATGCCTGAAGAGTCGGAAATAATAATAGATTGCGCCGAAGATGCAAAAATGTGTCCGGACGGCAGT
>CAZEKH010000001.1:107848-273987 GCA_964512925.1 uncultured Candidatus Saccharibacteria bacterium
GATGCAAAAATGTGTCCGGACGGCAGTTATGTTGGCAGAACCGGAAAAAATTGCGAATTTATTTGTCCTAAACCTGCTCCTAAAATAGTTTGCGAATACGCAGCGCCTCCGCAAAATTGCAGTTATGTAAACGGGAAAAATTTTGATTCAGCTACGCAATGCGGCAAGGAATTGGTTTGCGTCGCGCCAAATATTCCAACCCCGGTTCCTTCAGTAACGCCTGTGGCTATAAACACGGCGCCGGATTTTTCCTTGCCTTTGGTTGACAATCAAACTGTGCTTACGAGTTTGGGATTGGGTTTAAGCGCAGTGGACGCGCAAGGCGGGCCTCTCACCCAAAGGATTTCTTGGGGGGACAATGTTACGGATACTCAAACTGTGAATTCGTATCCGGGAGCGAGTGTCTTTTTCCCGCAGGTAAATCATATCTATAAACAGCCCGGCAAACTGTTGTTGTACGTGTCTGTCTGCGATTCGCAAAATATTTGCACAACAAAATATAAAAACATAAACATTGTGCTGTCCACGGTATTAACCCCAACTCCGGTTCCTCAAACCAACTTGTCTGTGCAAGCCGGTGTAAAAATCAATGTAGCGCAGTCGGCAAGCGGAGCTTCTGCCGTGGCTTCTTCAGAATTTAGCAGTAACTTTTCAGCCAGGGGAACCATAGACGGGGATGTGAGGGGGCTTAAATGGGAGCATGACGGTGGGTGGAACGACGCGACTTGGGACCAACCAGATACTTTAGACATCAGCTTTGCCGGACAAAAAACTATCAGCGAGGTGGACGTGTTTACTTTGCAGGACAATTATGGCGCGCCAATCCAACCGGATTTAAATACCACTTTTAGTTTGTATGGCATCAAAGATTTTAAAGTCCAGTATTGGAACGGGTCTGCTTGGCAAGACATCCCCGGAGCTTCAGTGACTGGAAACACCAAAGTTTGGAATCAGTTTAAATTTAGTTCCATCACCACTTCCAAAATCCGCGTCTTAGTCACTAAAGCTTTGTTTGGCTACTCAAGAATAGTTGAAGTACAGGCATATTAAGTTTCAATGTGAAAAGCGATCAAAAATATATTGCAGATAAAACCCGTTTAGTTTTAAGCTGGTTTTTAGTCAGGACAAGGGGAAGCCTATTTTTTATAGAGTTGACCAATAGTTAAATTACGTGTATAATTGTAAAAATAAAAAGAGCCTCGCGGCTCTTTTTTAGCGCCAAAGGAGGCGGTATAGCTTTCTTCGGCGCGCCCTTGCGGCGCGATCGGAGGAGTGTGCTGGCATCAGCCAGCGCACCTTCGCGCGCCGCAGGGTCTCCCCGCGGCTTTTTTTATCTTGCACCTTTTTTATAATATAGAAGGTGCTGGATTTATTTTGCAAATATTTTTATTGAAATTTCGGACTTTTTCTGACCAGGTTTGGCGGAGTTTGGGGGTTGATTATCTGATGATGTTTTTAATATTTGGCTCTGGATCCCAGATATTTTTAACAGCCCTTAAAAATTCCGGGATGACAGAAAATAGGCTATAATTAGTTTATGGAAAAACGAGAAAAATACATGCTTATAGACGGCAATGCTTTGGTGCATAGGGCATTTCATGCGTTGCCGAATTTGGCGACCAAGGACGGCAGGCCTACGGGAGCCGTGTTTGGGTTTTTGAGCATTTTTTTAAAAGCTTTTAAGGACATAAAACCCCAGTATGTTGCTTGCACTTTTGACCTAAAAGGCCCCACTTTCCGCCATGAAAAATATAAAGAGTATAAAGCTACGCGCGTAAAAGCGCCACAGGAACTTTATGACCAAATCCCGACTGTCAAAGAAGTTTTAACTTGTATGAATGTGCCGATATTTACTAAAGAGGGTTATGAGGCGGATGATGTTTTAGGCACGCTTTCAAAACAGCTTCATAATAAAAGTCACGAAACCGCAGAAATTTTTATTTTAACCGGGGATATGGATACCCTCCAGCTGGTCAACGGCAAAGTCAAAATTTATACCCCAAAAAAAGGGTTAACTGACACCATGGTTTACGACTCCAAAGCCGTAAGAGAAAGATTTGGGCTTCTGCCAAGCCAAATGGTGGACTACAAAGCGCTCAGGGGCGATCCTTCCGACAATATTCCGGGAGTAAAAGGTATTGGCGAAAAAGGAGCGAGTGAGTTGATACGGGAATTTGAATCATTGAATAATCTTTATGCGGTAATAAAAAAAGAAATTGCTGAGTTGGGTTTGGAAATTTCAAATGACAAATTAAAAATTTCAAATCAATATCAAATATCTAAAATTAAACCAAAAACCTTAAGACTCTTGGTAGAACAAGAAAAAGAGGCGAGGATGTCGTATGAGTTGTCTAAGATAGTTTTAGATGTACCGGGAATTTCCGTGGAAGAAATAGTACCTTATGAGTTGGACAAAGAGCATTTGCAAAAAACCGTTAAAATGTTTTCGGAATTGGAATTTAGGAGTTTGGTTTCAAAACTATCAGAGATAGGGTCTAGGGTAAAGGGTGAAGGGTTTAGTGAGGCTGCTCGAGAACAAAAATTACCAAATGCTTTAAGGCAAGAAATAAAAAGTGATATCGGTAAACAGGATTATCAGTTAATAGATACTAAAGAAAAACTCCAAGGGCTAATTGAAAAATTAAAAAAAACAACAGAGGTTTGCATAGATACGGAGACTACCAGTCTGACTATTCAGGATGCTAAGTTGGTTGGTGTGGGTTTTTGCTTTGAACCTGGCGAGGCTTTTTATGTGCCTGCTGAATTGTTTTTAGCATCAAGCATATTGCGGTCGCTTTTAACCTCCCCTAGCACCCCCTTTGAAAAAGAGGGGGAAAATTCACGCGGAAAAATAAACTTAATCGGCCACAACATCAAGTACGATTTTGAAATACTGTGTACTGAGAACTGTGTACTGAGTACTGTCTTCTTCGACACCATGATAGCCTCCTACCTTTTAAACGCTGGCACCCGCCAGCACGGGTTGGACGGCCTGGCTTTTACGGAATTTGGCTACCAGATGCAGCCCATAGAGGATTTGATTGGTAGTGGCAAAACCCAAATTACTATGGACAAAGTGCCGGTGGAAAAAGTGTCCTGGTATTGCGGAGAGGATTGCGACTTTACTATGCGCCTGAAAGAGGTGTTTGAGCCGCAGCTGAAAAAAGAGGGATTAGAAAAAGTTTTTAACGAAATAGAAATGCCTTTGGTAGAAGTTTTATCGGCTATGGAATTACAGGGTATAAAAGTGGATACAAAACTTTTAAACCGCTTGTCTGGGGAAGCTGAGATACTTATCAATGACTTGGAAAGTGTCATCCACAAAATGGCGGGGCGGGAGTTTAACATCGCTTCGCCCAAACAGCTGAAAGAAATACTTTTTGATGAAATGAAGTTAGTGCCCGTGGAAAATAAAAAAACCAAAACCGGGCTTTCCACTTCAGCGGACAACCTCGAAAAAATGCTTGGTCAGCACCCTATCATTCCGAAAATTTTGGAGTATCGGGAAATTACCAAACTGCAAAATACTTACTTGGAAGCTTTGCCTCTGCAGGTTTCCAAAAAAACCGGGCGCATTCATACCAGTTACAACCAAACCATAGCCGCCACTGGCAGGCTTTCTTCCATTGACCCAAATTTGCAAAACATACCGGTTAGGGGAGACGGTTTAGGTAGCCAGGTTAGGCAGGCTTTTGTAGCTGAAAAAGGCTTTAAGTTTTTGTCTTTGGACTACAGCCAAATTGAACTTCGGGTGGTAGCGCATTTGTCCGGTGACGAAAAGATGATTGAGGTTTTCAAAAAAGGCGAAGACATCCATACCAAAACCGCAATGGAAATCTTTGGTGTTTCAGAAAAAGATGTGACCAAAGATATGCGAAGAGACGCTAAAACCATTAACTTTGGCGTTTTGTATGGCGTTTCCAGCTTTGGTCTGTCCAGCCGCATCCAGAGTATGTCTATGGGCGGGGCAAAAGAATTTATAAAAAAATATTTTTTGGCTTTTCCGAAAGTGGAAGAGTATATAGAGCAGATAAAATTGCAAGTCAGAGAAGAAGGGTTTGTAAGAAATGAGCTTGGCAGAATCCGCAAATTTCCGGAAGCTAAGTCTTCCCAGTTTTTTATACGGGCTGCGGCAGAAAGAGCAGCTGTGAATTTTCCTATCCAGTCACTCGCTGCGGATGTTATTAAGTTGGCGATGATTAGTATACATCGGCAAATCAGCCAATCAGTTAATCAGGAAATCAGAATGCTTTTGCAAGTACACGATGAACTTTTGTTTGAAGTCAAAGAAGACAAAGTTGAATACTATGCTAAAATTATAAAGCCTTTGATGGAAAATGCTATAAAGCTTTCAGTGCCAGTGGTGGTGGAAGCCAAAGTGGGAGAGAATTGGGGAGAGATGATTTCAATTGCGCAAAATTGAACAAAATTGACAGAATTGCCAAAATTAAAAAAATATTGATACTTTTAAATATGAGTATTTTAGAAATTTACGGAAAATATCAGATAATGCCCACATTGCAAGAGCATATGCTGAGAGTGGCTGCGGTGGCAAAGATGATTTGTGATAATATCGCCCCCACCCCCGCATCAAGTGCGGGGCAAGCTCCAGTCCTCTCCCATAGGGAGAGGGGGGATATTGTAACAGCTGCGCTTCTACATGATATGGGGAATATAATTAAGTTTGATTTGAGCCAATCTAAAAATCTCCTAAATACGGAAATAGACTTGGAACATTGGAGAAAAGTTCAGAAAGAATTTTGGGAAAAATACGGCCATGACGAGCATAAAGCTCATATCATGATTGGCAAAGAAATTGGCGTTTCAGACAGGGTTTTGGAGCTGATAGACTGCATAAATTTTGACAAAGCAAAAGAAAATGCCGAAGGGGAAGATTTGGGTAAAAAAATTATTGAGTATTCGGATGACAGGGTTTCGCCGCTCGGGGTAGTGACTTTGGAAGAACGGCTAGGTGATCTGCGCTCCAGATATGAGTACAAATTTCAAAAATCGGGCGATGAAGAAAAAAGGCTGAGGTTTGAGAATGCGGTTAGGGATATGGAAAAACAAATATTTTCTTTGTGCAATATCAAGCCGGAAGATATAAACAATCAAACTGTTGAAAAAGAAATTAAACTTCTAAAAAAATATATTATATGAGCGAAGTTATAAAGCCAAATTTAGTTTTTGTTTATAATGGCAATGCCACGGTGTTTGAACTGGCAGCCAAAGCAATGCACAGGTATAAAAAAGATCCTTCTTTAGCTGAGCTCGAAGAAGAGAGCAGGGTTTTGTCCCAGGCTTTGCCGTATGATATAGATTTTTATCATCGGGAAGAGTTTTTTATTAAGTTTCCGGAAACTGCGGGCACTGAACTTCCGGCCGTGTTTATAAAGCACGGGGAAACTCTGGAAAGGATACTTAGCGCGGATGTTTTAAATCATATTTCTACTATGCAGGAGTTACAGGAGAAAATTTTAGAAAAAATAAACACAAGAGCCGATTGACTCTGGGTGTATAATCGTATACTATATAAGTATATATAGTAAAGTAAAATATATGGAAACAAAAACAAACAAATCTGAGGTTGTTATATATAAAGATATCAACGGACCTGCATTGTCGGTGCAAATGGACGGGGAAACAGTTTGGCTTAGCCAAGCACAAATGTCAAAGTTGTTTCAAAAAGCCCCTCACACAATAAGTGAACATATTAGTCATATTTATAAAGAAAAAGAATTAGTATTAGAAAAAACTTCTTTTAAACAAGCCAATATCAACATTTCCGATACTGGCTTAAATAAGCCAACTACTTATTATAATTTGGACGTGATTATTTCAGTGGGGTATAGGGTAAAGTCTAAACAGGGTACTCAGTTTAGGATATGGGCAACCAAAAGGCTGAAGGATTATTTGGTTCAGGGTTATGCTATAAACGAAAAACGGCTTAAGGATTTTGAAAATTTGCAGGTAAAGCTGAAAGAGCTGGAAAGCGCGCACAGGCTGATCGGCAAAGCTTTGGAAAACAAAAGGTTGGAGGGGTATGAGAAAGAATTGCTCAGAATCATTACCGACTATTCCGATACCTGGTTTTTGCTGAATAGTTATGACAAAGGCGACTTGGACTTAAAAGGCGTAGGTAAAAATCCGGGCAAAATTTTACCTTACGAAAGTTTGATTAAAGCGATTTTAAAGTTTAAAGAAAGATTGATCGCCAAAAAAGAAGCTACGGATTTGTTTGGTAGGGAAGTTGGGGGTAAATTTCAGGGACTTTTGGGTAACATTGGTCAGACTTATGGGGGTAAAGACTTATATGCTTCTTTGGAAGAAAAAGCGGCTCATCTTTTGTATTTTTGTATCAAAGACCACCCGTTTGCTGACGGCAACAAACGAATCGGAGCTTTGACCTTTTTGTTGTTTTTAGTGGAAAATGGATTTTTATACGACAAAAAAGGCGAAAGGAAAATCACAGACAACACCCTGACCGCTTTAGCTCTGCTAATCGCCGAAAGCAATCCCAAAGACAAGGACTCAATGGTAAAGCTGGTGGTGAATTTGATAAAACAATAGTATGTGTTGTTTTTAATTTATTAAGCTTCTGTTAGTTTGGCTAAGTATGCATAAACCCTGTGTCATCCCAGAATTATTCAGGGCTTTAGCTGAAAAATATCTGGGATCCAGGAGTTAATAATAATTACTACTTTAATAAGGTATATATACTTCCTATCATGCCGATTATAATAAATTGAGTGATGTATCCTAAGTAAAAAATAAAATATTATGAAAAAATTTTGGAACTATGTTAGGATATTTATCTCCGGTTTTTTCCACCACTTGGCGAAGTTGTTTATAAAGTAATTGGGTAAAATACCTTATGTTGTAGTTTAAGGTATTTTTGTAGTGTTCCCTCCCCTTGAGGGGGAAGGGTGATTCAGCTAATGCCTTACCTGCTTGCTAAAAGGCGTTTTATTTTTTTCCTCTCTCCGACCACGGAAAGGGCTTAGTAGCGAGGCGATTAAATATGGGCATTTAAAAACTCTCTAAAAATTTTAGAGAGTTTTTAAATGAAATTTATTTCAGTTTGGCTATAGCTTTGGCCAGCCTGGATTTCTTTCTGGAAGCTGTATTTTTGTGAAGGACATTGGTCTTAACCGCTTTGTCCAGAGCTTTCATAGCCTGGGACAGAGCTTTTGCCGCATCTGACTTTTGACCGGCAGTAATGAGTTTTTTTACTTCTTTGACGGCTTTTTTAGCAGCGTCCTTTTTAACAATGTTTCTGACATTTCTGCGGATAGACTGCCGCATAGCTTTCATAGCGCTTTTAGTGTTTGGCATACAAAGATATTCCTTATAGTTTCTCTTTCCAAGATTTGGAGAGAGTTAGAGAGAGGTTGATAATTTAAGGTTTAAAAAGTGTAGGTCAAATAAAATTTTTCCAGACACGGAAAGAAAATTTTAAAAGAATTACTTGGATATATTAGCAAATCATTATTGTTTTGGCAACTCTTCCGCTCCTTCATAAGGATCAGGGTTTTTTGGCAGTTCAGGCCATTCATCTTCATCATTATCTTTTGAATAACCGCTTTCATACCCAGGTGCATATCCGGTCTCTTTTGGTTTGGGGTGTTTTGGTTCTTCCTGTGAAGGTTCAGAAAAAGTCTCTGGAACTCTTATGGTTGGCATATATTTATATTTAATTTTTTAAAGTTTAAGTCTTAGTATTACTTTAGCATTTAAAGAAGAAAAAACAAACCCCCGCACCATTGCTGATGCAGGGGAGGCTCTAATGCAGGAGCCAATTTTTGGGGAGTGTTTTCCCCACGGTCAGGCGGAAACCCGCGTGGGGGTAGAACAATGGGGCGGCCTGCACGTACAGACCGCGGTCTTCCCAAATTCTTTTCACGCCCCACCCGGCGTGAATTGTGTTCGTCATCCGTTCTTCTTCGCGGGCGCGTTCGCCCACGAAGTAAAGACCGGTTTCCCATTTGCCGCCCTTGAGGCGGCGGTCAAATTCGATGGGGTCTGCGATCCCGAACCTAAGTTCGGGGTTTTGGATGGTATGGAGGAAAAATCCCTTAGTTGACCACCGGGAGTTTTTCCATTCCCACGCCAGCCCCACAGCCCAGTCCCAACAGCCAGCTGGTTTTGCGCCAGCATGGCAGCTCTCGGAAACCCCGTAGGCACCTGGGATCAGATTGAGACCACGAATCTTTTTTGGTTTCCACTCGTAAGTGGGGCCAAATAGGAGTTGACTTCCCCCTTTGGGTGTCCAGTAAAACTGGACTTCTGCCCCCAGTCCTTTCCCCACAGGCTGATTGATCATCCCGTAGTTGAAATCGTGGGAGGAGGTTATCTCCACGAGGGTTTGAGGCTCTTCGGTCTCTTGTCCCCACGCCGCAAACGCGGCGGAAAGAAAAAGTGCGAAACGTAACATTGCCCTCTCCTTGTAGATTTAAAAAACCGCCCCGTAGCAGGGACGATTTACCATAAAAATTTATCTATTTTTCTTGTTTTTGTCAAGGAGTATAGGGCTTGACAGGGGGAGGGTAATTTTAAAATTTAAATATATAAAAATTGCTGTCAACTATGACACAATTGTACTATGATTGACAGCAAATTTTTTTATGTCTTTTTAGAGTGTTGATTAAAAAAAGCGGAAAGGTTTGTGGCCTTTCCGCGACTGCCTTAGTACAGGCAGAGGTTTTTACAGTGGTCGTTGATCGACCAGAACGCCTCTTTGGGCGATTTGCCGACGATCGTCAGAGTGGGCAGGCTTATGCCCGCCGCCTCAAGACCAAAGCCTTCGGCTCTTGGGTCGTCGCGTCTTGAATTTAGCTCCTCGATAGCTTTGTGCCAGCGGCCGCCCTTCCTGCCGAACTCAGCGTCGCAAAGCTTCCGAAATACCTCTGCGTTTTCAGTTTCTCTGAGTTGGTTTGGGTGGATGTCCCGGGTTTCTACAAACAGCTCCAAACCTTTCGGAGAAAGCAGGCTAGCGCAGATGATGTCCGAGAGAAGTTGGAAGCAGTTTCCTGCTTCTGTGACACGACTATCTGCTTCGCGCGTGTCCCAGACCATTCCTGAGGGTATATTGCTGACAACGAGCGGTACGAGAAGCAGGTCTTCAAGTGTGATGTTGACCTTGGCATCTTGCAAAGCCAGAAAGAATTCTGCACGGATATTTGTGATGAGCCGAATAAACTCCTCGCGGGTTTCTATTATTCTTCCTGCAACTAACACCCACCCTATCCCGTCTAGAGTTTTGCGTGGTGGACTGCAAAACCACTGCATCTTGTGGAGCGCGACATAGTCGCGCGCTGTGAGTTCGCCTTGCAGACGCAAGGTGAGCAGGAAGTTGGGGAGAGGGTACTCTCCTAAAACTTTTTGAATATCAGTCATTCTGTCCTCCAGTCCAATTTTGAAACCCCACCCTCTCCCTAGCCCTCCCCCAGAGGGGGAGGGGAAAGTATGGGGTTTCAAAAAAAGAGGTGAGACTGTCGCGCTCACCGAGTAGCGAACCTTTTTGGGCGGGTTAGGCTACTTTCGCTGGGGCTTCAAAGCTAAAGCCCAACGTGTACTCGTCACCTACTGTAATAACGTCTACCTCAAAGCTTTCACCAGTCCAACGGATATTTATAGCCGGTAGTACCAAGCCGTCAATGTTAAGTACGCACGCTTTTGGTAGCTGACATTTGGCGATCGTCCTGTCGCTCGAACATTCTATAAAGTCCGGTCTTCCTGCCTGAAGAAAAACTGTCACGGATAGTTTTGCGTGTTTGTCTGAGCGTTCGGATTTTACTCCGTTGTACACCTCGTAGTTTGCTTGGATCCGATATGTCCGACACAGATAAGTGCTGTCACAGTCATCCTTAAAGTCAATCACCTTCTATTTTCCTCCTGTCATATTTTTTGCTCGGGATATGCCCCAGCTTCAGCCCCGACGGATTTATAGTCCCCATCGGTTCCCCGGACTTGTAGCTAATCCTTTTTAGAGATTGCTACGGCTACATTGCCAATAATTACGACTATGTGTCCGACGACTGATGCATGAAACAACCATGCGGCCAAGCCCAAGTCAGTTTTGCTTGTGAATATGAGGCCGTAGGTTATTACCATGCAGGTGGTTGGAATGCCTAACCATTGCAATACTATTCCTAACTTCCCAATTTTTTCTGACATATATTTTTGTTTTAACAGCAAACTATGCCATAAAAATAACCATTTGACAATATATATGACAGAAAGTATACATAAAATTACTTATAAATAAAGCATAATTTAGTCAATTATTATATTTGTCAGAAATATTGACAAAATATAAAAATAGAGGTATAATAAAAAAAAGCTTTTAATTACTGGATCCCGGATATTTTTAACTGCCCTTAAAAATTCCGGGATGACAAATTTGTAATTACATATGGAATTAACTGAAATTTTAGAAAAAAGCGGACTGAGTGAAAAAGAAGCCAAGGTTTACTTGGCGCTTTTGGAGTTAGGCAGCGGAAGTATTGCGGACATTGCAAAAAAAGCCGGCATAAAAAGACCGACTTGTTACTTGGTAGTGGAGGACTTAAAACATCGGGGGCTTGTTTCTTCCGTGCCTTCCAGGGTGAATATATTTACAGCCGAAGGGCCGGAGAAGCTGTCGGGGGACCTTTTTAAAAAACAGGAGCTACTTAAAAGGTTTTTGCCCAGCCTTCAGGCTTTGCATAACAGCAAAAAAGAAAAGCCCCAGGTGCAGTTGTTTGAGGGTACAGAAGGTGTAAAGCAAGTCTACGAGATGATATATGCCTCAAACGAAGTTTGGTTTTTTGGCACACCCGAGGAAGTTTTAAAAATCGCTCCGGAGTCTTTGTGGGAGTTTGTAAAAAAAGTTAAAACTTTAAATTTAAAAGTCAGGGACCTGATGGCTGAAACCCCAAGGCATTTGGAATACGCAAAAAAAGCAGGTGCGGCACAAAACTATGAGATACGTTTTTTGCCAAATGGATTTTCTTTTTTAAGTGACAGCGCGCTTTTTGGAAACACTGTAGTTTTCTTTTCTTTTAAACCCACAGTGTTTGCGGTCAGTATAACCAGTAAAGAGATCAGCCAGGCCTTGAAAGTCCTATACGAGCTGTCCTGGAGTCAGTCAAAAACATCAGTATAGAGGGGCACCCTCTTGCATATGAAAAATAGAGATTATAAAATTTTCGCAAGGGATAACTTTTACCATGTGTTTAATCGTGGTAATGGGAAACAAGATATTTTTTTAGATAGAGAGGATTATTTATTTTTCTTAAAACGGTTGAAAGAAAATTTATTTCCTGAATTGCAAGAGGGTGCCCCTCTAGCGCCGAGAGCTTATAAAAGAAAATTATTGCCCGCTGATAGTTTTGTTTTAGTTTCATATTGTCTCATGCCAAATCATTTTCATTTTTTAATTCGGCAAAATACTGAGTTACCTATTAGTAAACTTGTTTTAAAGCTTTGTACAAGCTATTCAATATATTTCAATAAAAAATATGACCACATAGGCCATGTATTTCAGGATCAGTTTAAAGCAATTAGAATTGAAGATGATTCTTACCTTTTGTGGCTTTCCGCGTATGTACATCAAAATCCAAAAGTTGCCGGTTTGGTATCAAATTTGGAGCAATGGGAATATAGCAGCTACTTAGATTTTATTGGTAAACGATCTGGGAAGTTGTGTTTAAAAGATCAGATACTAAACAATTTTTCTGGAGTTAACGACTATAAGGATTTCGTAGACCAAGCGTTTGAAAAAATTAAACAGCGCAAAGACAATCAAAATTTACTGCTGGATTAATTAGAAAACTAGAAGGGCACCCTCTTGCATTGCAAGAGGGTGCCCTTCTAGTTATTTTTTCCTAAGTTTTTTGATGTTTTTTATTTCCGTAATTCTATCCCGTAAACGCGCTGCTAGTTCAAATTCCAGGTTTTTGGAAGCTAAATCCATCTGATCTTCCAGTTCCTGGATGAAAAATTTGATTTCTTCCTTATCCATTTTGGTGACATCGCGTTTTTCGTTTGTGCCGTCCACTATATCCACTTTAGCTCCGGACATTCTGGACTCCGAGATTTTCTTTATTATGCTGGCTGGGGTGATGTTATGCTTTTTGTTGTAGGCTTTTTGGATTTCCCGCCTTCTGTCAGTTTCTTCGATGGCGCGCTCCATACTGCCGGTGATCCTGTCCGCGTAGAGCACAGCGTGACCTTCTTGGTGGCGGGCGGCGCGGCCCATCATTTGGAGGAAAAAAGTGTCAGAGCGTAAAAAGCCTTCTTTGTCCGCGTCCAATATTGCAACCAACGAAACTTCTGGCAAGTCCAAGCCCTCGCGTAAAAGATTGATACCGACTAAAACATCATAAACGCCAAGTCGTAGATCGCGCAAAGTCTCAAGCCTCTCAAAAGTGTCCACGTCCGAGTGGATGTACTGGACTTTTACGCCCTCTTCTTTTAAGTACTCGGAAAGTTCTTCTGCCATTTTTTTAGTCAGGGTGGCAACCAATACCCGCTGGTGGATTTTGACTTTGGCTTTGATCCGTTCGATCAGGTCGTCAACCTGGTTTTTGATGGGTTTAATCTCTACCGTCGGGTCCGTAAGGCCGGTTGGGCGGATGATTTGTTCGATTATAGCTGGCGAAGCCAAAACAATATTTTTCTCCCCTGACAAGGGGAGATGCCCCGTAGGGGCAGAGAGGTTTTTGTTAGGAATTTTTTGGGTGAGCGAGGCTTCTATCTCAAACTTGGCTGGCGTTGCGGATACAAATACGCATTGGTTGATTTTTTTGGTAAACTCTTCAAATTTTAAAGGCCGGTTGTCTAAAGCCGAAGGGAGGCGAAAGCCGTAGTTAACAAGTGTGGTTTTTCTGGAGCGGTCGCCTTCGTACATTGCGCCTATCTGCGGGATGGTTTGATGCGACTCGTCTATAAAAAGCAGAAAGTCGTCCGGGAAATAGTCGATCAAGGTCGAAGGCGGACTGCCAGCCTCGCGGCCTTCCATTAACCTTGAGTAGTTTTCAATGCCATTAACATAGCCGGTGTTTTGTAGCATTTCAATGTCAAAATTCACCCGCTGCTCCAGGCGAGCGGCTTCCAAGATTTTGTTTTGGGTTTTTAGTTCTAAAAGTCTTTTACTCAACTCTTTTTGGATGTCTTCCACCGCGCCTTTGAGGCGGTCTTCAGGCGTAACAAAATGCTTGGCCGGAAAAATTGTAAACTCGGTTAAATGTTCTATGTGGTGTCCGGTTACCAAATCCAATCGTTCAATGCTTTCCAGTTCGTCCCCAAAAAAATCCAAACGCAAAACCGTGTCTTCGGAAGACAGGATGATCTCGAGCACGTCGCCTTGGACGCGGTAAGAGCCTCGTTCTAAAACCGTGTCGTTTCTGTGGTACTGAAGGTCAGTCAGCCGCCTTAAAAGTTTGTCGCGTTGGTATTTTTCTCCACGGACTATTTGCATTGCCAGGTCTAAGTAGTTGGCCGGATTGCCCAGCCCGTAGATGCAGGATACTGAGGCGACTATCAGAACGTCTTTTCTGGAAAGCAGGGCTTGGGTGGCGGCATTTCTAAGGCGGTCTATTTCTTCGTTGATGGTAGTTTCTTTTTCAATGTAGGTGTCAGAGCGGGGTATGTAGGCTTCCGGTTGGTAGTAGTCATAGTAAGAAACAAAATAGTGCACCGCGTTGTCCGGGAAAAATTGTTGGAATTCGTGAGCCAGCTGGGCGGCCAGGGTTTTGTTGTGGCTGATGATGAGCGTAGGTTTTTGGATTTTTTCTATGACATTCGCCATAGTAAAAGTTTTACCGCTTCCGGTTACGCCCAAAAGCGTTTGAAATTTGTTTTTTTCCAAAGACTTTAAGAGTCCTTTTATTGCTCCAGGTTGGTCGCCAGCAGGCTTGTATTCGGATTTGAGGATGAATTTGGTCATTAAAATTTATTGTGCAACATTATTTATCAGAAGAAAGATTCCCGCTTGCGCGGGAATGACAGAAAAAGGCGGGAATGAAAGAAAAAAATAGTTTGGTTTTTTTAAAAAAAGTCTGTAGCCTCACCCCGCCCCTCTCCGTGAGCGGAGAGGGAGAATATT
Source organism: uncultured Candidatus Saccharibacteria bacterium (assembly GCA_964512925.1). Lineage (GTDB taxonomy): Bacteria > Patescibacteriota > Doudnabacteria > UBA920 > UBA920 > CAZEKH01. The sequence goes on from CAZEKH010000001.1 coordinate 121,938, forward strand.
AACAGAATAGCATTTTACAGAAACAAAAAAAAGCGGGCACCAAGGTCTGTTGAAAGACCTGGTGCCCTAGAGGGGGGCAGGGAGATATGCCCAATCGAAGAAATTCGAAGGCCAGTGTGTGTTGGAAATGCACGGGAGTGCAAATTTCAACACAGTTTGTTAAGAACAACGTTGGGGCAGCACTCGGAGGTAGATGCGGTCACCCAATATTGAAAGCAAACTTCTGGCCTTTGCAAGGCTATACGGGGTGTGCAGAGCACCCGGTACAGCTTTGCTAACCCACGCTCACGCGCGGGTTTTTACCTTCCAAACGTGGTGTCGGGAAGGCAGTCCTCTTTATTTTTTTTCGGGCCGGCTCCCCCGGAAAGGGACAACTTTGGGGAGCCGGCTCTCCGCCCCGTGTGAATTGGCGGAGGGAGTGGATTAAAAACAGTTTACTTTTTCTCAAAAGTTTTGTCAACGGCTTGTATAAATGAAAACCGCCCAGATTATGCATCGGGGCGGTTTGGAAAACAGAAGATTGAAAGGTTATCATGTTGTGCTGGGATCACAACAGTCCTTATTGCCTTTTGGGCCAAGGCCGAGTTTTACAACTCACAATCTTCGTTCAAGGAAACCCCGATGGCGGCGGAAAAGGGGTTTCCAAGCTTTAATTTACACTCCTTAAAATTGGTGGAGCCGGCAGGATTTGAACCTGCGACCAACTGCTTGCAAAGCAGCTGCTCTACCGGACTGAGCTACGGCCCCGGTTGCGGACGATGGAACCATCACATCGTCCGCGTTTCGAACCTGCCTGCGAGGGGTAACTGAGGGCAGGTTCGAAGACTGAAAATTTTTTTGGCTACCCGGCATGGATTTGAACCACGATCTTGCGGACCAAAATCCGCTGTCCTACCATTAGACGATCGGGTAGCAGTTTGGAGCCAGGCTCTCAGGGCGACAAATGCCTGTTGCAGGGGCTTGTGAAGATTGCGTCTTCGCTTACCCTAGCAGCTGTCACTCTCCGAAGAGCCTGGCATATTGCCCCGCCAGACTATCCCTAACCCGGCGGGGCCAGTTCGTTTTGTATTACGAACACGAATTTTATTATTTTACTTATTTTATACTTTTTGTCAAGGCTTTGAAACGATGGTAGAATATGGGTACCTTAGTAGTTAGTTGGTAGGTTATTTGCAATTAACCCTGGATCCTGGGTCTCCACCTTCGCTTAAGCTATGGCGGACAGGTCGTCAGACTCGCCCGGGATGATAGTTTGGATAAATTTGTAGGTATTGGTAGTTATTAAATCTTGCAGTATTTGTAGTCTATGATAGCGCATTTAACTGGGACAATTTTGGAAAAGGGACTGAATTATCTGATAGTAGAAAACCAAGGGGTTGGCTATAAAGTTTTTGCAGTGCCGGAAATTTTTGAAAAAAAACTTGGAGAAAAAATTTCCATTTTTACTTACCATAAGATAGCCGAAGACGGACAGGCCTTGTTTGGACTGCCGGATTTTCAGACTTTGCAGTTTTTTGAACAGCTTTTAAGTGTGTCAGGGGTAGGGCCTAAGTCAGCTTTGGCGTTGGTCTCTTCCGCGCCTATAGACACCATTAAGCAGGCTATCCTAAGCCAGGACGCGGGGATGTTTCGCAAAGTGTCCGGCATTGGCACCAAGACCGCGGAGAAAATAATCGTAGAACTGAAAGACAAGCTGGTAGTCAGTAGATCAGATAATCAGTCAATCAGCGCAAGCGGGGAGGTGTTTGACGCTCTTTTGGCTTTGGGCTACAAGCAAAGCGATGTGCGGAGCATAATAGGCAGGCTGGATGGCAGCCAGAGCCAAGGGGAACAGATTAAGCAAGCCCTTAAGTTACTAGGAAAATGAAAAAAAATTAACCTAATTAACCTAATTAACCTAATTATTCTAAATAACCAATTATAAATTTGGATTTGGGATTTATTTAGGTCAATTAGGAATTAGAATAATTAGGAATTCTAATTGCAATTTATTGAGCTAGAAGAAAAAGATAAACCAGAATATAACCGATTCGTTATAAACAATGAATCGTGTTCTTTTTTGCAGTCCTGGGATTGGGGAGAATGGCAGCAAAGCCTTGGACGGGAAGTTAAAAGATTTTTTTTAACCGATGACAAAGAAGTTGGTCTTAACGATAACGATAACGAAAGTAATGTTGTTGGGACGGCGCAGTTTATAAAAATGCCTTTGCCGTTTGGATGGCATTATTGGTATTGCCCGTATGGTCCACTCGCCGTAGGCGAGAATTTTCAATTTTTCCCGCAGAGCGGGATCCCGAAGAACATCGGGACAATTTTTCCCGCAGAGCGGGATCCCGAAGAACATCGGGACAATTTTCAATCAATTTTTAAAGAAGCGGTGTTTGTGCGGATTGAACCGAAGTCAAGGTACTGGGAACTGAGTACTGAGCACTTAACACTTGTTAAATCTCACAACATTCAGCCTCAAAAAACATTACTAATTGATCTATCTAAAACTGAGGAGCAGCTTTTAGCTGAGATGCATCATAAAACCCGCTACAACATCCGTCTGGCGAAAAAAAAAGGCGTGCGAGTGGAAAGCGAGCTGATAGTAACTCCGGGGCACGGGTTGTATTTTCAGGAGGCTGTTGATCTGATCCTTCAGACTGCCAAAAGGCAAGGCTACAAAGGGTATGGGAGGGAGTATTACAACGGTTTAGTTGACCATTTTTCTTTGCATAGCGGCGATGAATTGTCTGGCATAAAAATCACCATCTATAAAGCTTTAAAAGACAGGGATATCTTGGCTAGCGCCATAATGCTGGATTTTGGCAATACCAGAACATATCTGTTTGGCGGATCCTCGGAAGAACAGAAAGAAGTTATGGCTCCTTACGCCTTGCATTTTCAGGCAATGCTGGACGGAAAACAAAAAAATATCCACTTTTATGATTTTTGGGGTTTAGAAACTTCGGCGGGAAAAACTTCCGGCTTTGCCAGGTTTAAAAAAGGTTTTGGCGGGTTTGAAAAAGAATACGCCGGAGCCTATGATGTGGTGTTAAAAAAACCGGAGTACCGGATTTACAAAATTTTACGGAAAATCAAAAACTTCGCCTAGGCGAAGTTTTTGATTAGATTTTTATAAATTCAAGTACGAAGATATTATTCAGACTTATTTATTTTTTAGCGTAGTAACCTCACCCCAACCCTCTCCCAGAAGGGAGAGGGGGTAAAAACAATATAAACTTTTTTATTTTATAATATATTTTTCATTTTCTATCCCAATTTCTATACTGGAACCTTTTTTAACCGCGCGGCTTAAAAGCAGTTTGGCGATGAAGCTTTCCAAGCGGTCTTGGATGTAGCGGCGGATAGGGCGGGCGCCGAACTCTGGATCAAAAGCGTTTTGAGCAATATCAGAAAGCACTTCTTTTGCGAATTTGAGTTTGATGCCTTTTTTCAAGGCTTCTTCAGAAAGTTTATATAGCTGAAGCTCGGCGATTTTCTCCACTTCGTTTTGTGTTAAGGGCGAGAAAACCACAGTACTGTCAAAACGGTTTAAAAGTTCCGGAGCAAAATAGTTTCTTAGTTCGGTTTCAAAGAGTTTTTCTTTTATTTCCTCAAGCTGTAGCCCCTGGTGGATGCCTTTTTGGATCTCCGAACTTCCGGCGTTGGAAGTGGCAATTATTAGCGTATGGGTTAAGTCCAAAGTTTCGCCTTTGCCTGAAGTCAGTCTGCCGTCATCTAAAATTTGTAAAAACAAGTTATGAATCTTTTTGGACGCTTTTTCAAATTCGTCCAAAAGCAAAAGGCAAAAAGGATAATTTTTCAGATGACGGATGGTCGGAGAGTCGGTTTTTTGCCCGTTTTTACCGAGGAGTTTTTCCAAGGCATCAGCGCCCTGGTATTCTGACATATCAAGCCTAAGCAAAAATTCTTCTTTGCCAAAATATTCCTGGGCTAAAACTTTGGCAATCTCGGTTTTGCCTACGCCAGTTGGACCCAAAAACAAGAAAGAAGCCAGGGGGCGGTTTTGGCTGGAAAGGCCGCTTCTGGATCTTCTTAGGCCCTCGGACACAGCGCGAACAGCCTGGGTTTGGCCGATGATTTTTTTTGCCAAAGTATTTTCCAAATTTAAAAGCTTATCAGCTTCGTTTTCGCGGAAAGAGTGGGACGGAATATGAGTTTCCTGGCTGATAATATTTTCTATGGTTTCTGAGGTTATGAGGCTTTTGCCCTTGGCCGCAAGGCTTGCCGCTTTGCTTAAGAGGCGGATGGATTTTTCCGGCTGTGCCAAATCTTTGATGTAGAGATCGCTTAATTCAGCAGCGGTTTTTATGGCTTCAAAATAAAACCAGCAATTGTTATGCGCTTCCAAAATGCTTGCCCTCATACAGCAGGCAAGTAGAGTTTCGTGTTTGGTTAGGGGTTTGAGTTCATAGGTAAAAAAATTGGACTCTAGGCCGCTTAAAGCTTTTAAATAGTCGGAATAATTTTCTAAGCTGTCGGTTGCGAGTACGGTTAAGTTTTGGTTTTGTAAAAAGTCTAACAAAACTTCCAAAAGGCTCAGCCCGCTCTGCGCTGGCGCTTTGGCGAGCCGGCTGATATCTTCAATAACTAAAATAATATTTCCGGCATTAGTAGCTTCGGACAAACTTTGCACCATCAGATCTTCAGTTTTTTCACGACTGCCCAGGAGGGCGGAAATCTCCAATTCGCAGAGACGTTTGTCGGAAAATACCCCGGTTACTTGCTCCGAGGCCATACGGTAAGCAAGTTCATATATGACGGTTTTCCGGCCCGAACCTTGGGGCCCTAAGACTAAAATATTTTTGCCGGTTTGTGAGCTTAAAGCAAAAATTTTTCTTAAATCTTTTAGTCTTCCCGAAGCAATAGGCAAGGTGGCGTGTTTGGCTTCAGCTGTCAGGTCGCGGCTGAAACGATCAAAATAGAATGTGGGTACTGAAGTAAGTCCGCGGTTAATGCCGCCTTCCGGCTTGAAGCGCGCCAACTTTTTAAACAGCTTGAAATCTTTTTTTAAAATTTTTATTTTAAAAATCCAGGAGCAAACTGTATCCAAAGTTTCAGTGTCAACGTCCAAGTTCAGTAAAATGGACTGCATCAAATGTTCTTCAGGCAAAAGAGAGACAAGCCCTAAAAGCAGCATTAGCGGATCTATGGAGTCGTTGCCCAGCCGGATAGCGGATTTGAGAGCCATAAAAGGGATTTGTCCGGACAGATTTTTTTCATCTCGATTTTTTTCCAGTCTTTGATGGTTTTTTAAGATAGTTTTAATATCAGCCGGATCGGCCCGAAGTCTCCGAAAGACTGTCTTTACTTCAGGGTTTTCTAGTAAAGCTAACAGCAGGTCAAAAGAATCCAGAGGCAAGGTTTGGCTATGGCGGATTTCAGGATTTTTTTGGGCGGATAACTCATAAGCTGAAATCCAGGCTTCTTTGGCGGCCGGATTAAAGAGGTCATAAAGGTCAGTGGTTGAACCTGAAAGCGAGGCTTGGCGGATGCCAAATTTTTTAATTTTATTTTCGTTGTTCTCGGTTTCTTTTTTTATTGCCCAAAGCAAAGTCAGGCTTAAAACCCCGAGCCAAAACAATAGAGAGCGAAGGCCGTAGGAAATCCCTGCCAGGTTTTTGGCTGAGTATATTTGAAAACAGATGTAAACCAAAGACAAGCCCGCCAACAGAGTAAACAGCCAGCAGATGATAGTCTGGACTTTGTTTAGCCTTTGAACTAGCCGGATGTTTTTTATGTTGGCTTTGTTAAAAAGTCCAGAAAAAACAAAAGCCGCGGAATTGTTGGGGTTAAAGGATGGGTTATCCATAAATGTTTAAAATACTCACAAATATCATTGCAAAGACCAATGGCAGCCATAAGACAAAAATTACGCCAAACAATAAAAGTATTAGGGTTTTTATTGTCAGCGAAATGCTTTTGCCGACGAGTAAAAAAATTCTTAAAAAGAAGCTAAGAAATTTGCCGGAACTTGTATAATCCCCATAGAGAGGCTCGTACATATGGCGGGCAATCTGCGAAACACCGCTTTTTAAAAAAGTAAAGTGCTCTAAGCGCAAAAACCAGCGCCACCAGATTTGGATGCCTGAGGTATACCACCATACCGGCAAAGTTAAAAAGTTGAGAGGGAATTCTTTCATTTGTTTTTGTTTCAAAAGAAGGGATTTATTAATTTTATTATACGATATATAATACCGATATGCAATTTCTAAAAAAACTCATTCCGGATAGTCTAATTAAATTTATCCGCCCGTATTTCCACGGAGCTTTAGCTTGGCTGGGCAGTCTGTATTTTGGCAGGCCTTCTAACAGGCTATTGGTGGTTGGGGTTACGGGAACGAACGGTAAAACCACAACAGTGAATTTGTTGGCGACTATTTTAAGAGAAGCGGGTTTGAAAACCGGACATACTTCTACTGCGGTTTTAAATTTAGGGGAGAGAGATGAGCTTAATCCTTACAAAATGACTATGCCGTCAGGCTGGCTTTTGCAGAAGTGGATGGCAAAGATGTTTAAAAACGGCTGTCAGGCAGTTGTCTTGGAAGTTTCCAGCGAAGGCTTGGCGCAAAACCGGCATTTGGGCATAAATTTTGATGCAGCGGTTTTTACCAACCTTACTCCCGAGCATATAGAATCGCACGGAGGGTTTGAGAACTATAAAAAAGCAAAAGGAAAAATGTTTCAAGTATTAAGTAGCAAGTATAAAGTATTAAGCGGGAATAAAATTCAAAAGACCATTGTGACAAATTCGGACGATAAATATTCCGATTATTACAAAAATTTTAAGGCGGATAAGTATTTGTCTTACAGTGTAAAAAATCCGTCTGATTTTCAGGCCTTAAATATTAGCTATTCGTCTTCTGGGATTGGCTACTCACTACGCACTACTCGCTACTCACTAAGTCTCAAAGGTCAATTTGATGTCTACAATTCTCTCGCGGCCATAGCCGGCGCTTCGGCGTTTGGTATTTCTTTGGAAGTTTCTAAAAAAGCTTTAGAAAAAGTGCAAGTCATTCCGGGAAGAGTGGAAGTTTTGCAAACCAAGCCTTTTACTGTTGTTGTTGACTATGCCTATGAGCCTGAAGAAATGCGCCAGCTATATGAAACCGTTTTAAGATGGGAGCATAAAAAAATTATTCAGGTTTTAGGTCCAACCGGCGGGGGCAGGGATTCTGCCCGTATAAAAGTTTTGGGAAAAATGGCTGGGGAGTTTTGTGATTTTGTCTTTATTACAACAGACGATCCGTATGACGAAGATCCGACACAATTGGCAGAGCCAATGATTAAAAGCGCAAGAGTGCCCGGCAAAGCCGAAGTGTTTTGGGAAAAAGACAGGCGGATGGCTATCCGGATGGCGCTGAAAAAAGCTGCTCCTCTGGACTTGGTGTTAATAACCGGTAAAGGCGCAGACCAAAAGATGGCGCTGGCAAATGGGAAATATATTGAGTGGGATGATCGCGTCGTTGTAAAAGATGTATTAAGTCACGCAAAGCGTGATCCCGTTCCGCGGGAAAATATTGAAAAATAGAAATATTATGATTTTGTATATTGACACCAGGGATTTTAAAAATATGCATTTTGCGCTGAAAGACGGGCGCAAGATTTTAACAGAAAAAAAATATGCCATAGACCCTTTTGGCAGTTTTCAGGCTTTGGAAAAATTGGAAGATTTTTTTAAGTTTTCCAAAATAGGCGCCACGGGCAAAGGTGTTACAAAAATTGTCACGCGCGCAGACAAAGGGTCTTTCTCAGGCACACGTTTTGGAGTAACTGTGGCGCAGGCTTTGGCTATGGGGTGGGGGGTAGATTTAAAAATAGAAAGATAGAAAGATAGAAAAATAGAAAAACCGCTTACAACCAGGGTAAATCCAGGTTGTTTTTTATTCTTTCAGTTTAAAAACTTTGAGGGTAAAGAGGAGGATGGCTACAAACCAGAGGCATAAAAACAAGATGTCTTTGGCAAAAATTGAAAAATTAAAAGGTTGGAGATAGGCGTGCCTTAAAGCGTCGGACAGGTGGGTGATGGGAAGGATTTGAGAAACCAATTTTAGTGTATGAGGTAGAGAAGAGTTAGGGAAAAAAATATTGCCTAGAAAAGTAAAAGGCATACCGACTATGGCGGTTAGCGGCGCGGCTGACTGGTAGGAAGTAGCGTAGTTGGAGATCAAAAGCCCTATCATTAGAAAGATGCTGCCGCCCAAGAAAATAACCGGGATAGACAGCGCCGCGGTCGGCGGTATGGAAGCCTTAAAAAATATTTGGCCTATCAGGCTTAAGAAAATTACCTGAAAAATCATTACAGACAGCCTGGAAAAAACCAAAGCTAAAACCAGATCCCGGGTTTTAATAGGCGTAACCAGAAATCTTTTTATAACTCCTTTGGATTTCATATCCGTCATCCAGTAGGCTAGTCCGTAAATTCCCCCAGAGAGCATTGAGTAAGCCAGCATCCCCGGCAAAATATAGCTTTTGTAAGAAACGCCCGCAAGGCTGGGGATGGGCAATACTGACAAGCCGACATAAACGCCGGCAGGCATAGCCAGCGTCCAAAACAGTCCGCCCTTGTCGCGGTAGAGCATTTTCAGGTTTACGAGAAAAAGTTGTATAAAAGCATTCATAAAAATTATTCTAATTTCCCCGCCTGCCGCGCTTTGTTTGGCAGGCGGGCAGATAATTAACCTAATTATTCTAAATAATTTCTAAAACCCAAATATAATTTTTAGGGCAATTAGAACAATTAGGAATTAGGTTAATTTTCAAGATATTCTTTCCCAGTTATATCCAAATATACATCTTCCAGGGAAGCAGATTTTACAGTAAAGCCGGAAAAATTTATTTGTTTGTCGGACAAAAGTTTGGCAATGGGTGAAACCAGATTAAGAGAGGGGATCTCTAAAATCATTTTTGGGTAGTGGTTTAGGATTTTTGTGATGCCAAAATTTTGAAACAAATTTTCCGCAATCGGTTTTTCGGTAAAAAATGATATTTGAGTTGTATGGGAAAGGTCTTCAATAAGTTTTTTTGGCTCTTTAATGACTAAAATTTTTCCTTCATCTAAAATCGCCACCCTGTGGCACAAAAATTCTGCCTCATCCATAAAGTGAGTGGTTAAAACTACTGTGATCCCTGTTTGATTTATATCTTTGATCAAAGACCAAAGGTTTCTTCTGGCTTGGGGATCCAAGCCAACCGTAGGTTCGTCTAAAAAGATGATTTTTGGCTTGTTTACAAGGCTGGATGCGATAGTAAAACGCTGTTTTTGCCCGCCGGACAGGTTTTTATATTGTTCTTCTAGTTTTTTTTCTAAACCAACAATTTTTAAAAGTTCAAATTTATCCCAAAGGGCGGAGTTTTTATAAAATGAAGCAAAAAGATCTAAAAGTTCACCCAAGGTCAGGCTCGGTAAATAATCCGCTGACTGAAGCTGGACACCGATATTTTGTTTGATATTTTCAGGTTCAAGCAAATTGTCAAAATTCAGCACAACGGCTTTTCCCGAGTCTTGCTTGTTTAAACCTTCGATTATTTCAAGGGTGGTGGTTTTTCCTGCGCCGTTAGGGCCTAAAATACCAAAAATTTCCCCTTGTTTAACGGAGAAAGATATGCCTTTTAAAACCTCCAGCCTTCTGTTTGTTTTTGGGATTGGGTAGGTTTTTTTGAGGTTTTGAATTTGGATGACTTCTTGCATAGGTACATTATAACAGATTTTAAAAAAATACTTGACAAATCTTAAAAACCTGCTATAGTCAAAAATACGCATACAACACACGAATTTGGGATGAAAAGAGTGTGTGCAAAACCTATCTTTTCTTTGCTTTAGGCAAAAGAGATGGAATTTATCACCATTAACTAAGCTTTTATACCAAACCTATGTAAACTGTACATAGGTGGGTATTTTTTGGCTTATAAATAAGGAAATATGGCTCACTCACACCCTGTAGCTTTGGTTGATCGGGAAACTAAGGCGCAAAATTCCGTACGTGTATTTTTTACAAAAAAACACGAAACTGAACTTTTACCGAATTTGATAGAAGTTCAGCTTAATTCTTATAAGTGGTTCTTAGAGAAGGGTTTAAAAGAGCTGTTATCCGAAGTAAATCCGATTAAGGATTTTACCGGCAAAAATTTGGAATTGTTTTTTGGCGAGTATTTTTTTGATAAAGCCAAATATGACGAATTTACCTCCAGGGAAAGAAATACCACTTACGAAGCGCCGCTATATGTTTCCGCAAAATTGGTAAACAAAGTCAGCGGCAAAACCAAGACTCAGGATGTGTATTTTGGCGACTTCCCGCTGATGACCCCCAGGGGGACTTTTATCATCAACGGGGTGGAAAGAGTGGTGGTTAACCAGCTGATTAAATCCCCGGGTGTGTTTTTTACCACGGAAAACATCCGCGGCAAAGCCTACTATGGCGCGAAGATTATTCCAAACCGCGGAGCTTGGCTGGAAATAGATACAGACGCTGCGGGAGTAATCGGCGTAAAGATAGACAGAAAACGCAGAATTCCAATTACTGCTTTAATGCGCGTATTCGGCTTGCCTTCCAACGAAGACATAACCCAGGCTTTTAAAGATGTTGATACTGATCCGGATGTTAAATACATTCAAAACACTTTGGCTAAAGACAGTTCAACCAATGCCGATGAAGGCTTTAAGGAAGTGTATAAAAGAATCCGCCCTGGCGATTTGGCAACGGTAGACAATGCCCGCTCTCTTATTTCCGGGATCTTTTTCAATACCGAACGTTACGATTTTTCAGCCGTGGGTAGGTATAAATTCAACCAAAGGATGGGAGTTGACCCTAACAACAGCTCTCCGCTTTTGAGTTTGGAAGATTTGCTTTTGGTTATCAAAGAAGTGATCCGCTTAAACATCACCCAAGGCGTGCCGGATGATATAGACCACTTGGCTAACAGAAGAGTCCGCGCGGTTGGGGAGCTTATTCAGGCTCGTTTTCGTGTTGGTCTTACTCGCATGGCGCGTATTGCCAAAGACAGGATGTCTTTAGCTGACTTAGAAACTGTCACGCCGGCCCAGCTGATCCATGTCCGTCCTGTGGTTGCAACAATGCAGGAATTCTTTTCTTCTTCCCAGTTGTCGCAATTTATGGATCAGACCAATCCTTTAGCCGAGCTGGAGCATAAAAGAAGGCTGTCAGCAATGGGTCCTGGGGGGCTTTCTCGTGAACGCGCGGGTTTTGAAGTTCGCGATGTGCACAGGAGCCATTACGGCAGACTTTGTCCTATCACCACGCCTGAAGGACCAAACATCGGTTTGGTTGCCCACCTTGCCACTTATGCCAGGGTCAATGATTTTGGCTTTATTGAAACGCCTTACCAAAAAGTTAAAAGAGTGGCAAAAAATGACGGCAAAGACGCGGTTGATGAAATTGCTGCTGAAGATATTTTAAATGAAAAAGGCGATGTGATTTTAACTGCTGGGGAAACTATTACCCAAAAAGCTGCCAAAGAAGCGGCAAAAAATGAAGCGCAAAAAGAAATAAAAGTTAAAGCCAGGCTGACTTCTGACATAATGTACCTTGATGCTTTTGAAGAGGAGCATTTGGTTATCGGCCAGGCTGGTATAGAAACTGATGAAAAGGGTTATTTTATAGAACCTAGAGCCTCAGTGCGTGTTAGGTCTGTGCCAACCATCACTTCCACGGATGAAATCGAAGCTTTGGATGTTTCTCCAAAGCAGATTATTTCGGTTACTACTTCGCTGATTCCGTTTTTGGAACACGATGACGCCAACCGCGCTCTTATGGGCAGTAACATGCAAAGACAGGCGGTTTCAACCATCAACCCTCAGGCTCCTTTGGTGGGAACCGGGATGGAAGAAAAAGCCGCCCGGGATAGCGGGACTTTGATCATCTCCGACATTGACGGCGAAGTCACATCCGTAACCGGCGAGAAGATCGTGGTTACCGGCGAGAAAAACAAGAAGCGCGAATTTCCGCTTTTGAAATTTATCCGCACCAACTCAGCCACAGCCATTAACCAAATTCCGCTGGCTAAAAAAGGCCAGAAGGTTAAAAAAGGAGATATCTTGGCTGATGGAGCATCCACAAAAAATGGCGAACTGGCTTTGGGGCAAAACGTTTTGGTTGCGTTTTTGTCTTGGGAAGGCGGCAACTATGAAGATGCTATTTTGATGTCAGAAAGACTGGTACAAAAGGATAAATATTCTTCTATTCATATAGATGATTTTAAAATAGATGTGCGCGACACCAAGCTTGGTCCTGAGCAGGTTACCCGGGACATTCCGAATGTGGGAGAAGAAAAACTTAAAGACTTGGACGACAAAGGCGTGATCCGCATCGGTGCCCAGGTGAAAGCCGGCGATATTTTAGTGGGGAAAATTACTCCCAAAGGCGAAACCGACCTGACGCCTGAAGAAAAATTATTGCGCGTGATTTTTGGAGAAAAATCCCGCGATGTAAAAGATACTTCGCTGATCCTGCCTCACGGCGAATACGGCAAAGTTGTAAATATCCGCGAATGGTCCCGCGAGGCCGGCGACAAGCTGCCTTCCGGGGTTATCCGTTCCATTCAGGTTTCCGTTGCAGTTTTGCGCAAAATCCAGGTGGGAGACAAAATGGCCGGACGCCACGGGAACAAAGGCGTTATTTCAAAAATTGTGCCGGTGGAAGATTTGCCGTTTTTAGCCGATGGAACTCCGGTAGATATTATTTTAAACCCGCTGGGCGTGGTGTCCCGTATGAACTTGGGGCAAATACTGGAAACGCATTTGGGTATGGCTGCTTTTCGTGGCGACTACAAGATCGCGACTCCGGTTTTAGATGGAATTCACGAAAGCAAGATTCGTTCAGAGTTGGCGCGTTTTGACGTGCCGGAAGACGGCAAAGTCGTGCTGTTTGACGGTAAAACCGGTGAACCTTTTGATGAAAAAGTAACGGTAGGCGTGATGTATATGTTAAAGCTTCACCATTTGGTTGATGACAAGATGCACGCCCGTTCCACTGGTCCGTACTCCTTGATCACCCAGCAGCCTTTGGGCGGAAAAGCCCAGTTCGGCGGACAGAGATTTGGGGAAATGGAAGTGTGGGCATTGGAAGGCTACGGCGCTGCGCATACTTTGCAGGAGATGTTGACTATAAAATCCGACGACGTGGTTGGAAGAAGTAAAACTTACGAAGCTATCGTTAAAGGCGAGCCGATCAAAAAACCTAACATACCGGAATCTTTCCGGGTGCTGGTCAAAGAATTGCAGTCTTTGTGTTTGGATGTAGAACTTTTGGGCGAAGGCGGACAGATCACTTCCGCTGCCAAAGAGCGCGATGTTCTGGCAGACTTGCCAAAAACTTCGCCTGAACCTGATCCGGCAATGATGAAACTGTTTGAAGATGAACCAAAGAAAGAAAAGAAAAAAGATAGGAAAAAGTAAATTATTCTAATTGCTCTAAATTTATACTATTTATTTTTTTTGAACAATTAGAAATTAGCAGTGTTGGCTTAAAAACCAACTCCCAATATTATCAGAGTTAATTTAAATAATAACACTTAAATTATATATTCCTATGTTCACTCAAGCAGAAGATTTTAGGGGGGTAAGGCTTAAAGTAGCGTCGCCAGAGACTATCTTGTCCTGGTCTCACGGCGAAGTAACCAAGCCAGAAACTATCAACTATCGAACACAGCGTCCGGAAAAGGACGGTCTTTTTGACGAGAAAATTTTTGGACCGATCAAAGATTGGGAATGTTATTGCGGTAAATACAAACGCATTCGCTACAAGGGCGTAACCTGCGACAAATGCGGCGTGGAAGTTACCAAAGCGGCTGTCAGACGCGAAAGAATGGGGCATATAAAATTGTCCGTGCCGGTTGCTCATATCTGGTTTTTGCGGGGCGTGCCTTCCCGCTTGGGGTTGATCTTGGATTTGGGCGTGCAGGAACTCGAGCGGGTGATGTATTTTGCGTCTTATATAATTACCAATGTTGACGAGGAAATCCGCACCGAAACAGTGGAGCAGATTGAACGGGAATTTAAAACCAAGAAAAAGACCATTGAAGACAAATACGAAACTCTGATAGCTAAAGTAAAAAGCGCCCACCAAAACAAAGCCCAGGGCAAGGACGAAGATTTGCTGGCAGCGCAGGCTGATGCGGAAATTACCCGTCTGAAGGACGCCTGGACAGGCGAGGTCTCAGCTTTAGAAAGTATACGCGATCAGGCAAAAAGCGAGCTTAAGAGCATAAAAAAAATGCAGGTGATCTCGGAACTTACTTACCGCGATTTGTCTTTGAAGTATGGTCCGGTTTTTACCGCTGGTATCGGCGCGGAAGGCATCAAAGGCCTTTTGGAACAGATTAATCTGGAAGAATTGTCTATGAGCTTGTCAGTGGCGGTTAAAGAGCTTGAAGGCCAGGCCCAGAGAAAAGCTTTAAAACGTTTGAAATTGGTCAAATCTTTGATCAGCGCCGGTCTTCGTCCGGAATGGATGCTGGTAACAGTCTTGCCGGTTATCCCGCCGGATTTACGCCCAATGGTTCAGTTGGACGGAGGCAGGTTTGCCGCATCTGACTTAAACGATTTGTACCGCCGCGTGATAAACCGAAACAACCGGTTGAAAAAACTTTTGGAAATAAAAGCCCCGGAAGTCATTACTAGAAACGAAAAAAGGATGTTGCAGGAAGCAGTGGATGCTTTGATAGACAACTCGGTCAGACACGGTAAAGAAGTTACCGCTTCAACTGGGCAGAAAAGAAAACTTAGAAGTCTGGCTGATATGCTGAAAGGCAAGCAAGGCCGCTTTAGGCAAAATTTGTTGGGTAAGCGCGTGGACTATTCCGGCAGGAGCGTAATCGTGGTTGGTCCGCATTTGAAACTTCACCAGTGCGGTTTGCCGAAGTTTATGGCTTTGGAATTGTTTAAACCATTTGTTATTTCCAAGCTAATCGCCCGCGAGTACGCGCATAATGTCCGTTCCGCCAACCGCATAATAGAGCAGGGGCGCAATGAGATTTTTGATATCTTGGAAGAAGTGACCAAAAATCATTATGTGCTTTTAAACCGCGCTCCGACTTTGCACAGATTGGGTTTTCAAGCTTTTCAGCCAGTTCTTATAGAAGGCAAGGCAATTCAGCTTCATCCTATGGTTTGCGCGGCTTTTAATGCAGACTTTGACGGTGACCAAATGGCCGTGCACGTGCCTTTGACCGAGCTGGCGCAAAAAGAAGCGCGCGAGATTATGGTTTCAGCTCATAACCTTTTAAAGCCAGCTTCCGGCGATCCGGTGATGACCCCAGACAAAGATGTAGTGGTCGGCTGTTACTACATCACCCGTATCAAACCAGGCTGCAAGGGTGAAGGAAAAATTTTCTCCAGCCCCTCAGAAGCTGTGATGGCGTATAACAATAAATTTTTAGAGATCCAGGCGAAGATTAAAGTGCGGCTGGAAAGCGGTGAAATGGTGGAGACTTGCGTGGGCCGGCTGATTTTCAACAAAATTTTACCCAAAGAACTTGGTTTTAGAAATGAAAATTTTGACAAGAAGAAACTGCAGGGTTTGGTCCGCGAAGTTCATCGGGCGTTTGGCAATGACCGGACAGCCGAGCTGATTGACGAGATTAAGCGCATCGGCTTTCACTATATGATGCGTTCCGGCCTGTCCTGGGGTATGGATGATTTGCTGGTGCCTGGCGACAAGCAGAAGGAATTGGCTTCCGCAGATGAAGAGGTTCAGAGCACTTATGACCAATATCGCGAAGGGCTTTTAACCGAAGAGGAAAGAAAAAACCGCGTGGTGGAAATTTGGGCCGGAGCTTCCGACAAGATTGCGGAAGAAGTAAAAACAACTGTGCCGGAGTTTGGTTCGGTCAACTACTTCGTGTCTTCCGGCGCTAGAGGATCTTTTTCCCAGATTACCCAGATGTCCGGTATGAAAGGTTTGGTGGTAAACCCGTCCGGAGATGTTATAGAACTTCCGGTAAAGGGAAGTTTTAAAGAAGGACTTCAGGTTTTGGAATATTTTATTTCTACTCACGGAAGCCGAAAAGGTATGTCTGACACGGCTCTTCGTACCGCGGATGCAGGATATCTAACCAGACGTCTGGTGGATGTTTCTCAGGATGTGGTGGTGAATGCTGAGGACTGCGGAACTTTGGATTTTGACCTGATCACTCTGGAAGAAAGCAAAAAAATGAACAAGCTTTTTGACCGCAGGTTGTTTGGTCGGGTTTCCGCTGAGGATGTTAAAGACAGAAACGGAAAAATCATTGTTCAAACCAACCAGGGAATAGATGACCAACAGGCTAGAGAAATAGTGGAAGCGGGGATCACGGAAGTTAAATGCCGCAGCGTGATAAAATGCAAATTAACCCGCGGTATTTGCAGGCAGTGTTATGGGTTTGATCTTGGTTTTAACCAGATGGTCAACTTCGGCGCAGCAGTCGGGATTGTGGCGGCGCAGGCTATCGGTGAGCCTGGCACGCAGCTGACTATGCGTACTTTCCACACCGGAGGTTCGGCTTCTGTAAAAGACATCACTCAGGGTCTCCCCCGCGTGGAAGAGCTTTTTGAAGCCAGAGAACCTAAAGGACAGGCCTGGGTTTCGGAGATTGACGGCACGGTTTATATTTCCAAGATCAGCAATAAAGAATATTCCTTGAGAGTTGAGGGAGCCGGGGTTACTAAAGACGAGTATATGCTGCACGGCGCCCAGTCTTCACTGAAAGACGGCAGTCATATTTTGTCCGGGGAAACTCTTTATATCAACAACGAAGGTCAGGCTGTCAAAGCTAAAGCCGACGGAATGGTCAGAGTAGATAGCGATAAAATTAAAGTCGTGTATGAAAGCGATGAGGTAAAAGAATATATTGTGCCGGCTTCTTTTTCCTTGCTTGTCAAAGACGGGGATTTGGTAACTAAGGGTCAGGCTTTAACAGAAGGAAACTTAAGCCCTCACCAAATAATGCTTTTGCGCGGTACTCAGGCAGCCCAGAAATACATCATCAAAGAAGTTCAGTCTGTTTATGACTCCCAAGGGCAAAACATCCACGACAAGCACATTGAAGTTATCGTCAGACAAATGTTTTCAAAGATGAAAATATCAGAAGCAGGAGACAGTCAGTTCGTGTCAGGCGAGCTGGTGGACAAGTCCAAGCTCAACGCGCTTAACGAACAGCTTGCGTCAGAAGGCAGAAAGCCTGCGGAAGCCGAACAGATGCTGATGGGTATAACCAAGGTATCTCTAAATACCGAAAGCTTCTTAGCAGCAGCGTCTTTTCAGGAAACTACCCGCGTGCTTATCGAGGCGGCGGTTACCGGCAAGACTGACTACTTAAGAGGATTGAAGGAAAATGTTATCATTGGAAAACTCATTCCGGCCGGAACGGGTTATGACTTCCATGTAGCTCAGGAAAAGATCCGAGCAGAAGAAGCAGTTTCAGCAGTGGCAGAAGAATAAAACATATTGAAAAACGCTCCGATGTCCATCGGAGCGTTTTTGTTTTGCTTATAAATAAAAGGGAAAATGAGATATATACATCTTGCAAAAGTATTCATTTTATGGTATAATATATATTAAGTGCCCTTTTAGTCTTGTATAGGAGCCCAAGATTGGAGGGGTAAAAGATGGCAAAACTTGCCACAGTATTTTTTCTGGCCGCGCTTAGCGTGGCCTTTTGTGAGGAAGGAGGAAGAAGCATTGTTCTTTCGGACGTCCGCTATGACGCTCCGAAAGAAGGCACCCGCGCGGTCGGGCGCGGGTGGAAGGTTAGTGCCGCGGCTGTGCTTGCCGCGTCTGCCTTTGACTGCCAGTCGTCTTGGGGACGGCTGGAATTGAACCCATTGCTAAGGGGTTCAGACGGACGATTTGGCGCAAAGGGGGCCGGCATCAAACTTGGTATCACAGCGGGATCTTTGTTTTTGGAGTATGCGCTGGCGCGCAAGCTGCCAAAGGCGGAGAAGGTCGGCGTTGTGACCAACGGTTTGATGGCTGGCGTGTTAACATCAGTCGCGGTATACAATAAGAAACTTGCCGCCCAGGAGCGGGCAGGCAAGTAAAACACTAAGCTTCACAAGTTTGCTTGGGCGCTTTCGGAGAAATCCGGAGCGCCTTTTTTTAAAATGAGGTTATAGCAGTTATGAGAAAAATGCAAGTAAAAAAATCCCTGCCCACAGGCAGGCCCGCTGGAGGTTGCCCTCATAACCTGCCTCGTTTGACTTACGAGTCATGGCGGGAAATTGGGGCAGGGATGACAGAATACAAAAATAGCAAAAACAGGGGCACCCTCTAGCCTTGCTGAGAGGGTGCCCCTGTTAACTGGTTATTATTTTGGCCATTTGGATACCATCAGGAGTCCGCCTTTGTCTAGGAGCTTGTGTTCGTTTAAGATTTGCCAGATGTGTTCGGTAACAAAAGGCATAAAGGGGTGGAGGAGTCTGAGAATAGTATCGAGTATATAGTATAAAGTATTTAGCGTGTTGAGTTTTAATGCTTCGTCGGCCAGTTGAATTTTACTGGCTTCAATATAGACGTCTGCAAATTCGTGCCAGACAAAGTGATAGATTTCTTGTGCAGCTTCGTGCAGACGGAAGTTCTCCAGGTGTTCGGTGGAAGATTTAATAAGATTTTCTAATTTGGAGAGGATGTCTTTGTCGGCATCGGTGATTGGCTGCACCCCCTCCCTTAATCCCTCCCCCATCTGATGGGAGAGGGAAATGGGCGAGGGAGTGTTCTCCTCAGCAGGGGAGGGTAAAGAGGTGAGAATGAAGCGAGCAATATTCCAAAGCTTGTTGGCAAAATGCTTCATACCTTTGATTTTGTCTTCAGCAAGTGGAATGTCGTTGCCGGCGGCTGAGGAAAATATTAAAGCAAATCTTAAGGCATCGGTCCCATAGGTATCTATAACAGCCAAAGGGTCTATGACATTGCCTTTGGACTTGGACATTTTTTGTCTGTCTTTGTCGCGTACTAGTCCGTGAAGGTAGACTTTTTGAAAAGGAGCTTTGTTGGTGCGGTAGTAGGAAAGCATAACCATCCTGGCTACCCAAAAGAAAAGTATGTCCCAACCAGTTTCCATAACTTGGGTTGGAAAGAAACTTTTAAAATCCAACCTCTCCCCATCCCTCCCCTCAGAAGGGGAGGGGGAAGTAGAAGATTTGCGCTTTTGGTCATTTGCCATAAGTGTGGCAAAAGGCCACTGGCCGCTAGAAAACCAAGTGTCAAAAGTATCTGGGTCTTGAACTAAAACTTTAGAGTTACATTTTGGGCAAATTGTCTCGGTGTTATTTGTGTCAATTATAAATTCGGGGCAATTTTGGCAATATTTTGCCGGGATGGATATTCCCCACCAAATCTGTCTTGAGATTGGCCAGTCACGGATGTTTTCCATCCAGTGGCGGAAGATTTTTTCAAATTTTTCTGTGACAATTTCTACTTCTTTTTTATCCAGTGCTTGTATAGCCATATCGCGCAAACTCGGTCTCCCATCTTTGAGCGGTTTGGTCATAGCTATATACCACTGCTGAACAATCTGGGGTTCGATGATTCTGCTGCACTTGTAGCAAGTTTGGACATTGTGTTTATAGTTTTCGTCTATTTTTTCCAAAAGCCCTTTTTCTTTGAGTTTTTCTACTATTTTTGGTCTGGCTTCTTCAGTGCGCATCCCAGCAAATTCTCCGGCGATAGGTAGAAGCTTGCCGCGAAGATCTATAATCTGTTCAAAGTCCAAGTTATGACGTTTAGCAATGTCAAAGTCAACAGCATCGTGCCAGGGGGTGATGGTCATAACTCCACTGCCAAACTCCATATCCACTGCCTTGTCTTTTATGATTGTTGCCGTAATTTTGCCATTGATCCACTCCACATTTTCCAGTTTTTGTCCGTGCTTATACTGCTCGTATCTTTTGTCGTCCGGATGCATAACTACGTACTTGTCGCCGAACTTAGTTTCAGGACGCGAGGTGCCTATGGTAAAAGGTCCGTATTTAAAATAGTAAAAAGGCTCTGTGCGTTCTTCGTATTTGGTTTCAAGATCTGCAAGTCCAGTTTGGTGTTTGCTGCACCAGTTGCAAATCCGGCCATCGCGGTAGACAAGGCCGTCTTCGTGCATTTTTTTAAAAGTGTCGTAAACAACTTTGACTATTTCTGGGTCCAAGGTAAAAATATTTCTACTCCAGTCACAGGAAGCCCCCAGACGTTTTAAGCTGTTTTCTGTTATGTGTTTGTTGCCCTGTACAAAGTCCCAAATTTCTTTGTAAAAGTCTTCGCGCTGCATCCCAAAACGGCTGCGACCTTCTTTTTCCAGCTTTTTTTCGTATACCACTTGGGTTTCAAAACCCGCGTGGTCAGTGCCAGGCTGCCACAGGGTTTTAAACCCTTGCATCCTTTTGTAGCGTATTAAAATGTCTTCAATTGTTACAAATAAAGCGTGCCCTACATGCATAGGCGCATTGGCATTTGGCGGGGGCATTATAATTGTGTAAGGCTCGCCCGTTAGGTTGTCCGGGTTAAAGTACCCAGAGTCTTCCCACATTTTGTAAATTTTGTCCTCTACTTCGTTTGCGTTGTAAGATTTTTGTAATTCCATATGCGATCCTAATTTACGAATTACACTCGAATGATCCGAATGTAGTTTGAATAATAAATTATTAAAGATAGCCAAGTTGTTTAAAAAGTTTTCTTGAGGGCGGAACTATATCCATATCTTTTAAATTTTCAATTTTTACCCATTCAATTTTTTCTACTCCCTCGGGTTTTTGCGGCTGGCCTGAAACATAGGAGCAAAGAAAGTTAAAATATTTATATTTTGTTTGAACTCCATTTATATCTGGTTTTTCTTCTTCGCTTATACCAATATCTTGATCAGCTTTTATTTTTATACCAAGTTGTTGCAGGATTGCTTTTTCCGCAAATTCTTTTAAATTTATGTCTTGTTCAGTAAATTCAGCTCCGAACAAATACCAAGTTTCTTTGTAAGGCAGACTGCCTTGCGGCTTTTTACGCATTAGTACTTTTCCTTGGTTTTCAATGACACATATAGCTAGGCTTTTTGTTTGCATTGTTTATTTGGATTCCCGCTACCGGCCTTGTCTTGATTGCCAAGTCGAGACAGGTCGCGGGAATGACAATATAAAAAAATAAAAAACACCTAAAATAGGTGTTTGAGAGCCCTCGCGGGCGGTACCATCTCAAAGTTGTCCCCCAAAAGCTGAAGCATTTAGGCGGATCCCGCTTTGCGGGACTTAATTTACTACTTTAACGGGCAGTCTCCGGCCAGGTCTAGTTTTTCCAAAGTGGAAATTTCTTCTGGCACCATCCCGATGACGGTCAGGATATAGGCTTTTTTATAGTATAGAGTATTTGGTATTTTGTATCAAGCGGATAGCAAATTAAAATTATAGATAAAATTAAAAAAGGAGAGCGCGTTTATTGCGCGCTCTCTGGTGTGTCGATGAAGATTTGCGGGCGAGAATCCTGCTTGGTTCCTAAAGGTCTCCATCTCCAGGATTTACCGGCAATAACAATCCCATTCCAGGGATTGTTATTTTTCCAGGCGGCCATAAACTCTCCGGTCGCCTTTGTAAAATCTTCTGCGGATAAGTAAGTCCACTGCATATGATTCCTCCTCCAGGTTTTGCGCCCTGGAATTTGCGGTTGGCAAGTTTCAAGGTACAAAAAACCCCGCCCTTTAGGAAGGGCGGGGTGGGAAATGAAAATATCAATGCCCAAAACACCGCCCTAAAGTAGAGCAGGAGGTAGAGGATGAGACCAAGAAATGTAATGAGGATTTGATCATATTAAAATTCATAAGGAATACCAAGTTTGAGCGAAGCTTTTTGTATCCAGTTTTCCATTTTTTGAACTCTGCGGACAAGAAAAACCATTTCTTGATGATAATCTTTTATAAGCTTTGCCAAATTATCAATTTGTGTTTGCACCTGTAGAATATCGGTTTTATCAGCTTTTTGAGATAAAAGAGTTTGAAATTTTGTATCAAGATTGTGTATGTCAGTTTTGAGCGCTACTTTATAGTTTAAAAAATCAATAATAAAATCCACTTTTTCTTCAAGATTTGTTGGTTTTTTAACGGATTTTTTATTATTATTTTTCATTTGTCGCTTTAGTTGCCTGCATATTTTTAGATATTTATATTATATACCAGTGTTTTAAACTTTTCAAATAGTAGTTTTTTATGAGCAATTATGATCGTTGTTGCCTCACCCCCCAGTACTATTTAGTACGGGGCAAGCCAGCCCCCAGCCCGAACGCCGCAAGCGGGCAGGTCTCCGATGTCGGAGAGGGGGTAGGGTGTTAAATTTGCAAATTGCTGTCCGCTGAAAGTTTTTTGTAGGAGATGGGTTTAAACCCGCCTGCTAGTTTAACCGCTGCGGCAATACCGATCATCTCTGCGTTGTCGCCGGTTAAGTGTAGGGGAGCGGGGAAGAATTTTAGTCCATTATTTTTAGACATTATCTCCAGTCTCTGCCTAAGCGCGCGGTTAGCGGCAACTCCGCCTGACAGCGAGATGGATTTAGCGCCAAACTCTTTGGCTGCGCGCAGGGTTTTTTGGGTGAGAACATCTACAACCGCTTCCTGGAAGGAAGCGCAAATGTCAGAGGTAGCGTTTAGTGGGTAGCGTTTAGTGGGTAGGGACTGCAGGTGATAGAGGACAGCTGTTTTAAGACCGGAGAAGGAAAAGTTGTAGTTT
Source organism: uncultured Candidatus Saccharibacteria bacterium (assembly GCA_964512925.1). Classification (GTDB taxonomy): domain Bacteria; phylum Patescibacteriota; class Doudnabacteria; order UBA920; family UBA920; genus CAZEKH01. Next base: position 144,627 of record CAZEKH010000001.1, read on the forward strand.
TTGTGGGTGAGCATCGGGCGCGGGAAATTTATTGCCTTAGGGTCGCCTTTTTCAGCTAACTTGGAAACTTCCGGTCCGCCCGGGTAGGGAAGTTTGAACATCTTTGCCACTTTGTCAAAACATTCGCCCGCCGCGTCGTCCACGGTTTCGCCGATCACTTTATAGTTATGTAAATCTTTCATCAAAACCAGCATAGTGTGGCCGCCGGAAACTATGAGAGCAATGGATGGAAACACCCCCTCCCTTAATCCCTCCCCCGTTTTGCGGGAGAGGGAAGTGGAGAATGGTGAATATAGGTGGCCAAGCATATGGTTAATCGGGATCAGCGGTTTTTTTGTTGCCAGAGAAAGGGCTTTGGCAAACTCTACCCCTACGGCCAAAGAGACTATGAGCCCTGGGCCTTGGGTGGGGGCAATATAATCCAAATTTTCAATTTTTAATTTTGCAATTTTCAATGCCGACTCTACAACCGGGCGGATATATCTGATGTGAGCGCGGGCTGCGGCTTCCGGTACTACCCCGCCCATTTTGGAGTGGATTTTAATTTGGGATTTTACGACCGCAGACAGGATTTTTATTTCTGGCAATTTTTTATTAGTCCCCCTCTGCTGGTGAGGAGAGGGGTTAGGGGAGAGGTTACAGCTTAAAACCGCAGCAGCAGTTTCGTCGCAGGAAGTTTCAATGGCAAGAATTTTTTGCATCATATATAGAATATTGCTGTATTATATACGAACTGAAAGTGAAATAAAAGTTGGTTAAAAGTGTATAATAGAAGATATGACTGACCAAGCTGATGAAGCACTGGCAAAATTGGCGCAAAATGGCGATTCTGGGGCTTTTTCCCAGCTGGTTTTGAGATATGAGCAAAAAATTCTCAGGTACGCCAGAAAATTTTTGTTTGGTTATCAGGAAGCCGAGGATTTGGCGCAGGAAGTTTTTTTGAAAGCGTTTGTGAATTTGCGAAGTTTTGATACAGACAGAAGATTTTCCCCCTGGATCTACCGGATTGCCCACAACGAGTTTATAAACGCAATCAAGAAAAAAGGCAAAGAGCCGCTGCCGTTTTTTGACGCTGATGCGATTTTTCCCCACCCGTTGTCCAAGGAAGATCCGGCCAAAGATACGGACATTGCCCAGACTAAAATAATGCTGGATAAATGTTTGTCCAAGCTTGATCCGAAATACCGCGAGCCTTTGGTCTTGTTCTTCTTTGAAGATATGGATTACAAACAGATTGCGGACATCTTGCGTATTCCGATGTCCACGGCCGGAGTGAGGATCAAACGGGGTAAAGAGAGGCTCAAGGAAATTTTTTCAAATATAAAGGGATAAATATATGGAAAATTTAGATGATACACCAATTCATAGCAAAGTGCAAAAAGCCATTCAGAGTGGAGATGTTAAAATGCGCCCCAGATGGGTGTTTGGACTAAAAACTTTTTCTGCTGTTTTGGGTTTTGTTTTGCTGATTTTGTCTTTGTGGTATATTGGCAGTCTGATTGTGTTTCTGCTCAGCGCGAACGGGCTGTGGGCAGCCCCGGGTTTTGGCTTTAGAGGGTTGGTTGCTTTTTTATGGTCAGTGCCCTGGGTTTTGTTGGTTTTATCGCTTATGTTTTTGTTTGTGGTAGGCCTCTTGGTTAGCCATTTTTCTTTTGCCTATGGCAGGCCTTTGATTTTTACCGCTTTCGGCATAATAGTAGTTAGCGTTGCCGGGACTGTTATTGTATATCTAACCCCTTTGCATCAGAATTTGTTTTTACAGGCCAGGATGCACAAATTGCCGTTTGGGGAAAATCTATACCAAGGTTATGGGTTTTCCAGGTCTGAAAAATTGGCAGCGGGCGAAGTGATGCAGATTGTGCCTGAGGGTTATGTGCTGGAAACCCCGCAGGAAGAAATATTATATGTATTAGTGGCTCCGGACACGGATTTTTCTTATGGTAGGGATATAGATTTGGGGGATAGGATTTTAGTTATAGGCGTCAGGCGTAAAAATACCATAGATGCCAGAGCTGTCAGGGAGCTTAAGAGTCAGGAATTTTTAAGGCCCAGAGGTGCCTATGAGGGTAAATTTAAAATGCTTCAGCTGCCGGTGAAATAATATTTTTGTCCCAAGTGTAGTATGAGGCGGATATCCAAAATAATTAACCATTAAAATAAAATAGTTATGAAAAAGAAATATTTTAGTTTTGCAGTGGTGCCGATTTTAACCCTGGCGCTTTTGGGCGCTGGAACAGCTTCCGCCCACGGAATGCTTGGTTTTGGACAGGCTGCCCAAAACCCCGAACAATTTGCCAGCCAAAGGCAGGCAATGTTTCAAAAAGAAGCTGAGCTGTTAGGGGTAAGCGTGGATGAAGTAAAAAATGCCTGGGCAGCAGGCAAAACGCTCGAGCAGCTGGCCCAGGAAAAGGGTATAACCAAGGACCAGCTAAAAACCAAGATGCAGGAGTTGAGAAATAAAGAACTATCAGCCCAGCTCCAAGCGTTGGTTTCTAAAGGTGTTATCACACAAGCCCAGGCTGATGCCCGTTTGCAGTTTATGAAAAACCACCAGCAGGAAGGCAAGGGCAAGCGAGGCGGATTTAGAATGCATTTTTAGAACAGTTGATTAAACAAGAGCCCTATTTTGGGCTCTTGTTTTGGTTTTCCCCAAAGTATTAAATTTTAATGTATAATATATTGTAGGATATGTACTTATTTAAATGGTAAGAGTAAAAATATGGAAAATAATTTTACTGCCAAAGCTGAAATATTGATCAAAGCCTCACCGGCCAAAATTTGGCGGGCTTTGACCACGCCGGAAATAGTTAAACAGTATTTTTTTGGCACTGATGTGGTTACCAATTGGAAAGAAGGTTCCCCGATTGTATACAAAGGCGAATGGCAAGGAAAAAAATATGAGGATAAAGGCAAGATTGTCCAGGTGGAGCCGGAAAAACTTTTGGTTACAACTTACTGGTCAAGTTTATCAGGACGGCCGGATCTGCCGGAGAATTATAGCACCGTGATTTATGAACTGTTTTCCAAGGGCGAGGGAACGGAATTGGTTGTGACGCAAGATAACAATTTAAATGAAGAATCAAGATTGCATAGCGAGAAAAATTGGAAAATGGTTTTAGAAGCTTTAAAAAAACTTTTGGAACATAAATAAAAACTGCCCCGATATCGGGGCAGTTTTTATTATTTTTCAAATTGTCTGATTTCTTTTGAATAGTTTGGTGTATCGCCTATTTCAAGGGATTTGTCGGTAATAAAATATTTTTTTCTGGCTTGTTCAATACTAAGGTCTGTGTCTAAGAGTTTATGTTTCAAAGCCAGCTCATCGGCTGAAGCTGTCAGCCACAATTGCCAGGACCACATAGAGATTCTGCCGGGGCTTAATTTGTTGATATGTCCGACAATGCTGGAAGTGCAATTGGCCCAAAAAGTGTTATACCAGCGGGGTTTTGTTTGCAGCTCGTTCATAGTTTTTAGCATATCGGTTAAAAGCAGGCGCATATTTTCAGAGGATGATGTTTTAACCGGATAAACATAAACATTGTCTTTTCTGATATTGGCTCTAAGAAGCAGCACATCCCGTTCATCGGTCGCTATGTACATCAGCGGATAAGTATGTAGCATACCTTTCCAAATGCTGTATGTTTGAGCTTTGGTTTTTCTGGCCTCGATGCTGATGGCTAGAAAATCTCCATTTTCAAACTCAAAAGATAGGAAAGTATGGGCCGCCAACTTGTTTTCGTTAAACGGCTCGGTAACATACCAGATTTTTTTAATTTGTCTTAAATCATAAGTTCGGTCGTAGTAACCGGGTATCATATCGTGCTCAGTCGGCGAGTAGCGGAAATTCCGCACATTTTTTATGGTTACCATATCGCCGGAAAATTCCGCAGTAGAAGGTATTTTTAACTGTTCTTGCCAATCGCCCGTAGTTGCCGGAGTTTTCAGATTTTGCCAAAGTAAAAATACACTTAGTAAAAATATTGCGCTTAAAAAAAATTTTATTTTTTCTGTCATTTTTCGGTTGCGGTTAATTGTCCGTCTGAATTTATTATGCCGATGAACTGGGTGTCGTTTTGGTAGTGTTTTAAAACAAAAGGTATTGAGACCTTTGCATTTTTGGTAAACTCGGCGAGTGGCAAGTTGTCTATGGGGTAAAAATTCAGAGCGCCTTCGTTGGAGTCTAAATTGTTTGGGACTGACAACAGCACTCCCGTGTGCCAGCAGATTATAGACAAAAGGTCCGGCCTGGTTGTTAAAACGGTTAATTTTAGCTTTAAATCGGAGATTTGATCTAGGGTAATATGGCTTTCTTCCGAAAGTTCTCTGAGTAAAGATTTTTGCAAGTCTTCAGCTTCTCCAAGTTCCAACTCGGTCTTGCCGCCTAAAGTGGAAATCAGATTCGGATCGCGCTTTCTTTCGGGTGAACGCTTCATTAGTAAAACTTCTTTTTTGTTTGGGTGTATAAGGATCAGACCGGTTCGGCATTCAATTTTCATTTGATTGGGTTTTTATTAGTTTAAGTTTTTTTATTCTTGACCATTTTTTAACTTCTGACTCGCGTTTTAGAGCTTTGTTTTTGCTTCGAAATTTTTCACTATATACTATTTTTCCGCCGCCACGGCTTCTTGTGTATTTGGCGCCCTTGCCCGTGTTGTGAAGCAGCGCGCGCTTTTTTAGGTCATTTGTTGAACCGGAGTAGAGGCTTTTGTCTTTACAAAGGAAAATGTAGAAGTAATGCATAAAAATATTATATCATCTTTAACTTGTGAAGATTGTAAAAAACCTATAAACTTTAGACATAGTTAAAATATTGTAATATCCGCCTTTGGCGGGGAAAGAAAAAATATGAAACAAATGACCTGCGCCCAATTGGGCGGACCCGTAAATTGCGCCGTTGCTTTTACCGGAAATTCTTTAGAAGAAATTGCCGGACAGGGCGGGACACACCTGATGTCTACCACGGACGAAGACCATAAGGCAGCCAGAGATATGATGCAAAATAGTAAGCCTGAAGACCAGGCTCAATGGATGGCAGATATGATGCCAAAGTTTGCAGCCCAACCGGAGTTATAGTTTTTTTAAAAGCCTTCCAAAACTTGGGAAGGCTTTTTAAATGCTATGAATAGTTTTCTTTATGAAGTTCTTTGGGGTGAAAAAATTTGGTTAGTCCGCTGCCGAAAAACAAAAGTAAGATAGCGGCAGAATACACCACCAAGTCTTCCACTTCCCAGGCGCGGAATTGTGTGAGCATGATTACCACTGAAGTGGCAAAAAACAGGGCGATTAAAATTGTGGTTATTCTGGTGATGTATCCGAGGATAAAAAGTATGCCAAAGATCATCTCGGCAAAGCCGGCGCTTAGCACAAACAGCCTGTCAGAGTACCAGGAAAAACCCAAAAGCCGCATAAAGTTCCAGTTATGTTCGGACAAAAAAGCTAAAGAGAGTTCCGGGTACATAAGTTTTTCCGTAAAAGCCATCACTATCAGAGAAATACCTACAGTTACCCTGACCATTTCTACCGAGTGTTTGTCCAATTTTTTAAACCGAGAATTCTCCGGTGAATTTTTGATAAAGAAAAAGAGAGCCAGACCCAAAAGCAGAAGATTTTCCAACAATGCCGCAGGGGAGGCGAGTATGCCAAGAAAAAGCAGGAGCCCAAAAAGCATCATTGAAGCAGCTCGGGGAAATATATTAAACACAAATAGGAGACCGGCCAAAACCTGGACAGCCCCGAGTATGGAAGTTAGTGTGTTGGTTATGGGCAGGTCAGGGCTAAGGATGAGGCTCCAGATAAAAGTTACAGTGATGAGGAACACACCCAAGATCGCTTGCGCGGTTTGAATGATTCCACGTTCTTTTCTTTCCGCAAAATCCAGTATTTTTTGCCAGGTTTTAAGTTTGTGGTCTAAAAAGCTAAACAACAAAACCGCTATCAGGCTGATAACAGACCACAGCAGTACTTCTTTGCTGGTTAAGTAGTAAAACGGAGTTTTGCCGTGTTCAGCTGCAGTTATGGAAGCTGAATCCACAAACCATTTGACGTGAGCTGAGGCAAAAGCTAAGGGGCTTATAAGGCTTATAAGGATAAGTAAAAATATTTTTTTCATTTTTTTATTTATTTTATTTTACAACAAATCTATATAAGTATATTACACCAAAATGGGCAATTTTCAAATTTGTGGAGGTTTGGCATAAACTGCTAAGATATGGATATGCATATAAAATCAGCGGAATTTGTAAAAGGGCTTACAGGGCCGGACGACCTGCTTTTAGATGGCACGCCTCAGGTGGCTTTTATTGGGCGTTCCAATGTCGGCAAGTCCAGCGTGATCAATGTTCTGGCTAACAAAAAAGATTTGGCCAGAACCAGTTCTTTTCCGGGACGAACCCAACAGGTCAATGTTTTTTTGATCAATAAAGAATTTTATTTATTGGATCTGCCCGGTTATGGTTACGCGAAGGCTTCCAGGGAAATGCAGGAACAAATCCAGCAGCTCATCTACTGGTATTTACTTGATTCCGACTATGAGCAAAAAGCTGTGGTGTTGATAGTGGACGCGGAAGTGGGTTTGACTAAAACGGACTCGCAAATGCTTTTTAGTTTGGAGGAAAAAGGGAAAAATGTTATTGTGGTGGCTAACAAAATAGACAAGCTAAAAAAAACCGCCATCCCCAGACAGTTAAAAGAAATTCAGGATTCCATAGGCAACCATAAGCTTATTGCTTTTTCCGCAGAAAAAAAGATCGGAGTGGAGGAGTTGTTGAAAGTTGTTTTGGAAGGTATAAGTTAAGCAGGGTACAGGAGTAGGCCTTGAATAATTAAAAGTTCGCTTTAGTATTCTGCGTTTCACAATTTTGTCAAAAAAATCGTGAAAATATATTGTTCTCCTCCCTTGAGGGGAGGGGTTAGGCCTGCCCGAAATGCATGAGCATGCATATGCGATGCAGGCGGGGGAGGGTGATGCCGTATCGTTAATAATTTGTTAGTTAGCTCAGAGATAGTTTATTTAAATTCCTGGGGTTGAAAAAAACTGAAGAATATGGTAAACTTGCAAAAGTTTCCAGTTAAATCGTTTCATATATTATGTATTACTTATATATAATAAAAAGTAATATTAAAGACTGGCGTTATATAGGAATCACTGACAATGTTGAAAAAAGGTTAATTGAACACAATAAAGGTAAAACCAAATCAACTAAAGCCTATATTCCATTTACGCTTATTTATAGAGAGACTTTTTCTAACAAGACCGATGCTAGAAAAAGAGAAATATATTTGAAGAAAAATTATAAAGCAAGAGAAGAAATATTTAGAAACTTATAAACATTTTCTTTTGCGGCGCTATCATCTAATGGTTAGGATAAGTGGTTTTCATCCACTAAATCGGGGTTCGATTCCCCGTAGCGCTACCAAAGAAAATGTTTATAAAAAGTTAGGACAAGTGGTTTTTCCGCCAAAGGCGGACCCGCCTCTGGCGGGTATCCTGATCACACTAAATCTGGTTTCAATTTTACAATTTAATTTATAGAAAGATTGATCCGCCTTTGGCGGACGATTCCCCGCCGTGCCCCGCATACGAGTCCGCGAGTTATGCGGGGTAGCGCTATGACAAAAAACTCATCCAAACCGATGAGTTTTTGGTATGAAAACAATGGGTCATGTCCCCATTGTTTTCCCTAGTGAGATGATAAAAAAAGAATCTGCTCCCGCGATTGAGGCTTTTAAAGAGAGAGAAGGAAAAGTTACGGGCTTGTACGAGGAATGGGACGGCTGCTTGATTGATGATATGTTAAATGAAGAAGGTAATGCTTTTGCTCAATATTATTTTGATTTCGAAAAAGGGCAGTTTCTAAATGACTACACAAATTTATTTGATGTAGCAGACCCACGCACCTTTGATGTTCCTTGCACCTGGGAAAATTATGAAAAGTTAAAAGGCGTTATTGATAACCGTTATAACCAATGGAAGAAGTCAAAGTAAAAAAACATTTTCTTATAATAGCGTCACAGATAGCTGAGCTATATGTCATATTCTCATATTTAATGACTTTTCTAGCACGGAAGGGCACTGATTATTTTGAAGATATTTTGCTTCCTTTTATTTTGTTTTTAATTGCTGCGGTTGTCTTTTTTACCCAGATAAAGGCAATTGAAAAATTCAGAAAGTTAATAAGCTATATTTCAATAATAAGTATTATTGTTTTATCCTATTTAGTATTTATTATTCATAATAAAGGGTACGATTATTTTCAACTTAATTGGTGGAATTTTGAATTTTACAAATATAGAAATCTAATTATTTTTTTGTTTCTTATTGTTGGTTCCCAAGTTGTTAAGTTATTGGCTTTGAATATAAATAAACTAAGTTATCAGAAAATAGTTGAGTCTAGTAGGTTAAAAAAGTTCTTTGTTGTTACTGCTGTAATTCTTGTAGTTGGCATTGTTTTTGTCTTCGTTATGCAAAAGCTAGAGACACACAAGATTGAAAGAACAGGAACCGAAGTAGTAAAAAGCATTGAAAAATTTAGGTCGCAATACGGGCGCTTGCCTGAATCACGGGCCGAAATGGGACTTCCTGACACAGAAAGTACACGTCCTTTTTATACAAAAATCAGCAACGATGAGTATGAACTTAACTACCCAATAGGTTTTGATGGGGGTTATGTATATTATTCAAAAATAGGAAAGTGGCAAGACTATCCGTCGGGCGACTTTGGTTGTGCTAACGATGACTATCAATTACTCACATCTCCTAACGGTCAACATACAGCGCGATTATTCAGAAGGGATTGTGGCGCCACAACAGATTATTCAGGACACGTAACATTGGACAGCGAACCAATTTTTGTACTTAATCATTATTATGGTAAAACTATTGAAGTAAACTGGATTAACGACACGCATCTTTTCATTCAATATGCGTATAAGGAATCACCTGACGACGTTTCAATTTTCAAAACAGAATATAAAGGTATTAAATTAGAATATTTCTACTGGCCTTGTATTGGCCCAGTAGATAAACACCCTAAAGGGTACTGTTTAGAATAATAAATCCTATATAATATGGACTTAAAATTATTTAAAGAAAAACTAGAAAAGTTTGGCGTAATTTTTGAAGCTGGTTTAAACGATAAGGAAATATTGTTTGCTGAACAAAAATATCAATTTAAATTTCCACCTGACCTTAAACAATGGCTGCAATACGCATTACCCATTCAGCTAAAGGATAACCAAGGTATGAAATTCCCTAACTGGCGAAATTTAGAAAATAAGGATTTGAAATTCCAAATGGATGGACCTTTAGAGGGCATTTTATTCGACGTGGAAAATAATAACTATTGGCTAAATGAATTAGGTAATAAGCCTGCTGATTTGGAAGAGGCTAAAAGTATTATTTCTGATGCTATTAACAAAGCACCTAAATTAATTCCAGTATACGGACACAGATATTTACCAAGCGAGCCTTTAGAAGAAGGGAATCCAATTCTAAGTGTGCACCAGACTGACATTATTTATTATGGAAATAATCTATGGGGTTATTTAGATATTGAGTTTGGCTCTCCTGGACAAATGGTTATTTACGTTGGTGATTCAGAAGAGCCAAAAAAAATTAAGTTTTGGTCAAGAATTATTGAAAGTAACAAGTAGCTCTATGTGGCCATTTAAGAAGAAAGTAAAAGAAACTCACATACTCACTCCTAGACAAATTAAGGAGGCTCATAAGTTAATAACGACAAATAAGCAGTTATTAGCTGAGAGTCAGATGGCGGGCTGTTATTATTGTTTAGAAATTTATCCCGCTAAGGAAGTCGAGGAGTTTTTGGAAGTAGAAAATACAGCACTTTGTCCCAAGTGTGGTATTGATTGTGTTTTAGGAGATAAAATTGATTTCCCATTGAATAAAGAAGTCTTACAAGAATTGCATAACTTTTGGTTTTCAGACAGGGGCTGGTCGATATTTACTGAAGATAAAGACTCTAAAAAAGCAGATGTGTTTGTAAGAAATAAGATGACTAAAGATGACAGAAAAAAGATGCCTTGGATTTTAGAATTATTAGTAACCCCAAAGTTTGCGAATGATAACCTTTCGCAAGAGGAAAAATTAAAATTACACAGCTTTATTGATGATATAGATACTGAGCTAAGAGAGGTTCGTAAAGTAGAATCAATTGTTAAACTAAACTGGTTTGTATATGAAGAAGCCTTCTTTTGTTTAGACAAGCCAGATAAGGTTGATGAAATACTAAAAGAAGTTTCAAAAAAATATAGCCCTGAAATCACTTGGCAAACAAAACTTACGAATGACCCTAAGTGGGATTCCGTATCACACTATCTGAAAATTTAAGATAGAATTATAAACCTCTCTTACCAAAGCCAAATAAGTTTTCCACCTGTACAGAGCGGGTCTACCAAGAAATGCTTCTCAGCCTGTGATGGGGGATTTTTTCTTGATACAAAGTCCCACTTGCAAAGATCATCTTCGTTCACTTCGTTCATAAAAAACCCCGACCTTGTGTCGGGATTTTTGTAAATTGACGGTTGGCGACAAAAGGGGTATTATGGTTTGTTAACAATTATTTCTGTATCGGGTATAATACGGTAAGGGTTGAGTTGAGGTTTTAAGAAAAAATAATTTAAAAAAATAGTATGAACAAATTTTTAAAATACATAAGCATAGTAACTATTGTGTTGGGAGTGGTGTTTGTCGTACAAACCGGTGTAGCGCAGAACATTAAATTCAGCCCTATTAAGCCCCAGGCAAAGCAAAACGCTCTTTTAACTGACGAACAGCAGGGGATTTTGGCTGTGAGAAAAGCAAAGGCCAGTGTGGTCAATATAGTGGGCAGGAAAAACGACATTGGTCCGGGCAAGGTCATCTCCGGCATAGACATCACCAACGGCACGGGCATTGTCTGGTCGGCTGACGGGTACATAGTGTCCAACAGTCACGTGGTGGAAGATGTGGCTTTTGAATACGAAGTGGTGTTTGCGGACGGTTCTTCGTATCCCGCCAAAGTGGTGGGTAAAGACAAATACAATGACGTGGCGCTTTTAAAAATAGAAAGATCTGGGTTAACCTCTGCAACTGTGGGCGATTCCGACGCTTTGGAAACCGGACAAACAGTCTTTGCTATCGGTAACTCTCTGGGTAAATATCAAAACACAGTTTCCAGAGGTGTAGTGTCGGGTTTGGGTAGGGCGATAGACATCGGCAGCGAAGCCAAGCCTTTGCCGCGTTTGCAAAACTTGATTCAGACTGACGCGGCCATAAACTTGGGAAATTCCGGCGGGCCTTTGGTTAATATGGCAGGGGAAGTGGTAGGGATGAATACGCTTATAGAAAACGACGCTGCCAGCATTGGGTTTTCGGTTCCTATAAACACTGTAAAAAAATCAGTGGAACAGCTGAAAAATTTCGGTAAAGCCTCCAGACCCTATATGGGCATCCAGTATCAAACCATCACTCCTGAAGCTAGGGTTCTGTATGGCTTTTCAGCTTCGAACGGAGCAGCGGTTTCCATAGTGGCAAAAAATTCTCCAGCTCAAAAAGCCGGACTGAAAGATGGAGATATAATTTTGGAAATAAACAGAGAAGTTTTGTCGGCGCAAAATGAGCTAGACAAAATCTTGACCAAATATCAGGCAGGGGACCAGATTTTGCTCAAAGTTTTGCGAGGTAAAAACACTTTGGAACTTTTACTGATTTTGGAAGAATATAAGTAATTGAGCAAAAATAAGTAAAATTGACAAAATTGATCAAAATTTAATAAAACGGGACTTACGTATATGGTGTCATTCCCGCGGAGGCGGGAATCTAGTTAGTATAACTGTGTTATTTATTAATAAAATTTACTCTGTCACGTCTATTCATCTTTGATAAAAAAAGACAATATGGATTTTTAAAAGTGAATAGAAAAAGACCGTGCCGATGTGTGTCAGCTCGGTCTTTTTGAAACCTTCAGGAACTTATGACTCGGCTTTTCTGGCCTTTATATTACTCAAAATTGAAAATTTTGAGGAAGCGTTCTGAAAATCTGGCTCCGCCAGTTTTCAGAAAACTTCTAAAGGTAAAGAAAAGCTTATGAAAGGAAAAATGCTAGTTTGTCCGTTCATAAATTGTCTTCGGTTCCTGTTTTGACCGCTTGCCAGATGGCAAGCATAATCAGGGAAGCGGCGATGCTGACCAGGGAGGCGTGCTCAACGGCTTTTAACAGCTCGGAGACTTGCGCCAGCATAATCAGCATACCAAAGCCTTTGGAGACCAAAGGCTTGCTTCCTGTTTTGCCGGCAAGCTTTGCCTTCAGGTTAGAAGTTGACCGAAAGGCGCTTACCAGCAGGCCTGCCATAACCACAGCCGCCAGGAACGCGAAGGAGTTCATAATGCTCCTTTCTTTCCCGATTTGACTCTCGGGAGAACCTCCTTAATGGTAATGTGCTTCCTCAACCTTGGTTGGCAACGCCAACTCGGGGAGGACCCCGAAGTATAAGTTTAAAACATGTGTTTGTCAATATACTTAACCGATGTTAAAATATGTTTAATTGATTTGTATGTTTTGTTGTTTTTAAATTAACCTAATTTCTCCGCCTGCAACTTTTGCCTAGCATTTGGGCAGGTAATTAACCTAATTACCTAAAATCATACATTGGGATTTATTTAGAATAATCAGAAATTTTATGGATATATACAACACTATCATCATCGGATCCGGGCCGGCGGGACTGACAGCCGCAATTTATGCTGCCAGGGCTTCTTTGGCGCCTCTGGTTTTGGCCGGACAAAATCCTGGCGGACAGCTGATGCAGACCACGGAAGTGGAAAATTTCCCCGGGTTTATAAACGGCATACTTGGCCCGGAGCTGATGGAGAACATGACAAAGCAGGCTGAGAGGTTTGGCGCCAAAATTCTGCAGGAGACTGCGGTTTCGGTTGATTTTAGCGCTCAGCCTTTTGTGGTAACCACAAATATATACAACTCCCAAAAACCACCTCTTAATGCAAGAGAGGGCATAGGGGGTGGTATGCCACAAGGGGTATATCTGGCCAAAACCGTGATCATTGCCACGGGCGCGGAAGCCAACTGGCTGGGCTTGCCCAACGAGCAGAGGCTTCGCGGCAAAGGCGTTTCCGCCTGCGCTACCTGCGACGGGTTTTTCTTTAAGGGCAAAGACGTGGCAGTCATCGGCGGCGGGGACAGCGCCATGGAAGAGGCAAATTTCCTTTCCCGTTTTGCCAATACGGTTACCATAGTCCACCGCAGGGAGGAGTTTAAAGCTTCCAAGATAATGCTTCAAAGGGCAAAAGAAAATCCCAAAATAAAGTTCGTAACCAATGCGGAAGTTTTGGATGTATTAGGCGCGGAAAAAGTTGAAGGATTGAAAATAAAAGATAAAGTTTCCGGAAGTGAAAGTGATTTAGCTGTTCAAGGAATGTTTTTAGCCATTGGTCATACTCCGGCAGGCAAGATTTTCAAAGACGCGGGCGTGGAAGTTAACGAGAAAGGCTATATAGTCCCCAAATACCATACAGAAACCAACGTCCCGGGTGTCTTTTGCGCCGGAGATGTGGACGATGCGCGTTACAGGCAGGCCATCACCGCCGCTGGTATGGGCTGTATGGCTGCTTTGGATGTTGAGAAATATTTAAGCGAAACATAATGAAAGAAATTGGGAATAATGAATTTAGCGGGGAAGTCCAAAAATCCCCAGAGTCAAAGCTTGAAAGTAAGATAAAAAATATTCGCCAGGAGATGTGGCGGCTTTGCTTGATTTTGAATGAGTATTTACTTTCTATAGGAAATAAGAAAATTTTAAATCGGGAAAATTTTAATATAAATACTTTTTATTCTTATATTACGCAAGCCTCAACAAGCCTTTTAACCGGATCGAAGAATCCGTTATATCAGGAAGCTATGACTACTCATGCTGAATTGTTAAAGCTTTTTGAGCAACTGATATTTAGTTATAAAAGTTTGGGCAGGCTTAGAAAAACACACCCAACTGACCAAACATATGATATTTCTCCTAAAGTCGACGATTGGTCGATTGCCTTTCATGGCGATATGAACCCAAATGGCGCCAGAGTTTTAAGTAGCCGATTGCCAGATTTGTCGCAGCAAGAAGGGGATATTGGTGATGACGAGCTTATAGATATGCCAGGGGAGAAAGCAAGGAGAAACAAAAGAATTTTGAACATTCAAGCAAAACTGCCAGATGAAGAGATAAAAATATGAAAAAATATTGTATTTCTGGCAAAGTTGTAAAGGGTCTGGGCTATGGCAGGAAGCTTGGATACCCGACTGCCAACATAGAAAGGCGCGGGTGGGCGAGGCTTACAGAAAAACCGAAGACTGGGGTTTGGGCTGGCTGGATGCAATTGAAAATAGAAAATAGAAAATTGAAAATAAATCCCTCTCCCTCAATGGGGGATGGGAAGGGGTGGGGGTGGCACAAGGCTGCTGTAGTTATAGGGCCTTTGGACCAATCCGGTCTTCCAAAAATAGAAGCGCACCTCCTAAATTTTACAGGCAATTTGTACGGGAAAAAAATTACCATTGTTTTAGAAAAGTATTTAAGGCCGTTTAGAAAGTTTAAGACTGAAGCCGAACTGAAAAAGCAGATAGGGAAGGATGTTCACAGAGTTAGAAAATTTAAAAATAGAGATAAAAAATAAAGAATAATGACCACTTTTATAACCCGCATCTGTCATTCCGGAAATTCCAATCATTAAGGAATTATCCGGAATCTAGCTTTTTTACCCTGGATCCCAGCTCTCTCCGCCTGCTGGCGGATAGTCTGGGATGACAAAAAGTTACTTACTACTTGTATTTATGTACCCTCTAATCATTTTCTTTTCTTCTCTCCTTTGGGCTTTGGACGCTCCTTTTCGGCAGCCTTTGTTGGTCGCGGGTTTGGGCGTGGGGTTTGTGGCTTTACTTGAACATTTGTTCAACACCGGAGCGTCATTGCCGGCTTTGTGGCAAAACCGGGCAAGCTTAAAAAATATCACACCCAAGCAGTGGGCGGGATTTTTTTACATTGGAGCCGGGGCTTCGGCTTTTGCCGCCATACTGTTTGTCAAAGGCGCGGTTTCTATGAACTACAACTTTACAGTAGTGGCGCTCTTACAAAAATTTCAACCGCTCTTTGCTATTTTGTTGTCGTACTTCTTTTTAAAAGAAAAAATCACGGGAAAATTTTGGCTTTATGCCGTGCCGGCTTTGTTTGGAGGATACTTGGTGAGTTTTGGTTTGTCTAATCCTTTTGTGTTATTACAAACCGCAAAAATTGCTTCATTTGTCGGCCCTTTTCTTGCGGTCTTGGCAGCAATCCTATGGGCAGGAGGGACTGTTGTGGGTAGAGGGCTTTTAAATAATTTAGATTTTAAACTTGTAACTGCTTTGAGATTTTTGTTTGGCCTTTTGTTTTTAGTTTTTTATGTTTGGTTTTTTGAAAAATTTCAGTTTAGCCAAATGGGCAGCTTTGAGTGGAGAAATGTGTTTATTATTGCTATGCTGACAGGGTTTTTTGCCTTGTCTTTGTACTACTATGGCCTGAAAAAAACCAAAGCCTCGGTTGCCACGCTTATGGAGCTTGGTTACCCAGTTGCCCTTACAATCATCAACTGGAAATTTCTTCATATTGCCCTAAGCCCCTGGCAGATCGCCGGAGCGGTGCTTTTGGTAGTATCTGTGGTAGCTATGGCTTTAGTCGGACAAAAGAAAGCGCCAGAAGTTCGGTAGCTCGATATGATATTAAGTATAGATTTTCAGCTGTACTTTAGAAACAAGATCCCAGCATTCCTCCTTTTTTAAAACTCCGGAAGGATAAGTCGCGAGGATTACAATAAAAATAAACTGTCATTCCGGCCTTTGAGCCGGAATCTTGTATTTTAAGAGAAATATTTTTCACTGTATTTAGTATTTTACTTTGAATTACGAAATTGTTATCAAGACAAAATTTTCCAGGCGATTGACGAGAGGGGTGTTTTGGAGTACAATATAAAGTCCTAAATATAACAATTAATTTATAAATATATGTTAAAAAAAGCTCTTATTTTAGCGGCTTTTGTGGGGCTGATGGCGGCTTTTGCGCCAAAAGCTCTGGCCGCCACCCCGTATTTGTCCGTTTCTGGACAGAGCGGTGACAACTATACCTTTACCATCACTGGCGCGGATTCAAACGCGAGGGTGGTTTTGTACGCGAGAACCCAAGGGTCTTCGCTTTGGTCAACAGTCATTGACCCGATTGGTTATACAGACTTTTCCGGCAATTTAACCACCACAAAAAATGCAGGATTAGGTAGTTCCGCTGGTGAGTTTTATGTTTTGGTCAACGGCCAGCAGTCAGGAGTGGTAAGTTCAAACTATAACAATTACAATAACTATAATGGAAATTATAGCGGTTGTACTTATAACTGTGGCAGTCCATATGGTTTATCTTTGAGCCAAAACAGCGTCAGTGTGGCAGTAGGACAGAATTCGTATGTTACTGCCTATAACTCTTCCGGGTTATATATTTCTTCAAATTCCAATTCTTCTGTTGTTATAGCTTCGGTTTCCGGTAATCAGATTACTTTATACGGCAGGGCTTCGGGCACGGCAACTGTGCAGGTATGCGGCAATAGCTATAACAATAACTATTACTATAACAACAGCTCAAACTGCGCCAGCATTTTCGTTACCGTAAGTGGCGGAGTTTTGGGCGCAAATACCAACCTTTGGTTTTCGCCTTCTAACCCAACTTTATTTGTGGGGCAAAATTTAGCAGTCTCTATCAACAGTTCAGTGGTCGCGGGTAGCTACTACTATCCGCAGAGCAATGCCTACTATATTTCCTCTAACTCTAACTCAGGTGTTGTTTCCGCCAATGTAGTGGGAACAGTTTTAAACTTGTATGGCTTGACGAACGGTTCTTCCACTATCAATGTTTGTCACAGCTCGCTGGGGTATTGTTCAAGTCTGTATGTTACAGTTAGTGGCGGCTCCTCAGGATCCAGCATCACTTTTAGCGAACCAAGTCCGGCTATGTATGTCGGGCAAAGCAAAGCTGTCAGCATTTACGGCGGCTCGTATGGCACCTATTACATAGGCGCAAACGGCAACTCCTCAGTAGTTTCAGCCAGCATTTCAGGTTCAACTTTGAACTTGTACGCAATGCAAAACGGTTCTTCCACCATTAGCATTTGTCAGTATGGTGGCACTTGCGGGTATATTTATGCTACGGTTTCCGGCTCGGGTACCGGGTCTTTAACTCTTAGCCAGGGCACTTTAAACCTAACACCTAACCAGTCTTCTTCAGTAACTGTTTATGGCAACAATTCCGGTCTCTATATTTCCCAAAATTCCAACTCCCAGGTAGCCAGCGCGACTTTGTCCGGCAATACTGTCAATGTGTATGCCTACACGCAAGGCAACACTACTATTTCCATCTGCCAGACAGGATATAGCGTTTGCGCTTACTTGTATGTTACTGTCAGCGGCGGCTCTACCGGGGGACAGGTTTGGTTTTCTCCTTCCAGCGCCAACATCAACGTTGGCCAAAATCAAGCGGTAAATATTTATAGCGGCAGTTTTAACAGCTATTACATCTCAGCTAATTCAAACCCAAGCGTTGTAACAGCCAGCATTTCTGGCAATATAATGAACATCTACGGACGGGTAAATGGCTCTTCTACTGTTACAGTTTGTCAGTCTTCTGTCTCAGCCTGTTCTAGCTTTTATGTTACAGTATCTGGTGGCGGCACGACCGGCGGTTTGTCTTTAAGTCAAACCTCAGTTAGCTTAAACATCGGACAGACTTCATATGTTACAGCTTATAACTCTTCTGGCCTGTACATTTCTTCCAATAGCAATTCTTCCGTAGCCTCAGCTTCTGTCTCAGGTAGTCAAATAATGATTTACGGACTAACCAACGGCAGTACCAACATTTTGGTTTGTTCCGGTGGTTCGGGTTATACAGTGGGCTGTGCTACTGTGTATGTAACAGTTTCTGGTGGCGGCGGAGTTTTGGGTACATCTATCTACAAAAATGGCACACTGATTTCTGAAAACGGCACAGTCTATATAACTTATAAAAATACCAAAACCGGATTTGCCAATAGAGCGGCTTTTGAAGGCTTGGGCTTTAGATTTACAAATGTTTTGTCCACCGGCTATACCGGCCTTGTTAACTCCGGTTATATTGTGCAGACTGCTTATGCTTCCCACCCTTGGGGCTCCTGGATTAAGTCAGGCGGCACGGTTTACTTTGTCCACGAGTCTGGGCTTATCCCAGTTCCATCTTATGATGTGTTCTTAAATAATGGGGGACAGGACTACCTGGTGGTCCCTGCCAACTCCTGGGACTTTAGTCTCCCAATGCTGTCACCGATGACGTATGGGGATTTTAGGCTTCAATAATGCAAGTAGATAGTATATTGTATTAAGTATTATGCAAAAACTCCCCCGATGTAATCGGGGGAGTTTTTTTGTCTTTGCTAAATACAAAATACTTTATACTAAATACTAGTTCGCCACTCTTTCCACATAAGCGCCGTCTCTGGTGTCCACACGGATGAGGTCGCCTTCCTTGATGAACATCGGAGCGTCAACTGTCAGGCCGGTTTCAAGCGTGACGATTTTCGTAACATTGCCGCCACTGTTGCCTTTGGTGTCGGGTGGAGCTTCGGTAACTTTTAGTTCAACTTTGATCGGAAGTTCTATGGAAACTGGTTTGTCGTTAAAGCGCAAGATGGAAACTTCCATACCTTCTTTCAAAAACTTTTCTTGTTCCAATGTAACTTCTTTTTGGATGTCTACGGTTTCAAAAGTCGACTGATTCATAAAGTGGGTGCCGTCAGCATCGGCATATAGAAAGCCGGCTTTTTCGCGGGTAACATCCGCTTCCTCTATGCTTTCGCCGAATTTGAAAGAATATTCGTAAACTTTGCCGGTGATGACATTTCTAAGTTTGGTTTGCATTACTGGTTTTCTTTGGGCAGTACGCATCCGGTTGGACCAGATGACCTGAACTGGCTGTTTTTCCCAGAGAATAATGGTACCAATTTTAAGATCGTTTAAATCCATTGTTGTTTAATCCTAATTATCCGAATTAATATCCAAATGTTCCGAATTTACTGCAATCATTCGGGTAATTTGGATTGCAGTATTTGGGTAATTCGGGTTATGTTATGCTGCTACAAACGGCAGGAGAGCCATATGCCGGGCTCTTTTTAAGGCCTGGGCAACTACGCGCTGGTGTTTTGGGCAAGTGCCTGTTCTTTTGCTACCCATAATTTTAGCGTGGGGAGACATAAAGCGTCTGAGGCCTTGGGTGTCTTTGTAGTCAATGGTGGTTAAGTGGTTGGAGCAGAAATAACACTGCTTTTTTACGTTGATGGTTGGTTGTTGTGGACGCATAATAAAATTATTCTAATTATTCTAATTGCTCTAATTAACCTAACTGATTTTTAGAATAATTAGGTCAATTAGGTTAATTTGTCATTACCATTTTAAACCAATGGTTTAAAATGGTATATCTTCCACATTTACATCTTCCTGCTGGATGGTTGGAAGTTCTTCTTCTCTTGGGGCTGGGGCAGGGGAGAGGTTTTGTGGTTTGGTTGAGGATTGAAATGTTGGAGCTTGGGAAACTTGGGGCTGGAAAGCTGAAGACTGGGAAGTGCCGGAAGATTTGCTGTCCAGCATAATCATATTGTCGCCGATGATTTCCGTGCGGTAGCGCTTTTGTCCGTCCTGGCCGTCCCAGGAGCGGGTCTGGAGCCTGCCTTCTATGTAGACTTTTGCGCCTTTTTTCAGGTATTGGTGAGCGATCTCGCCAAGCTTGCGCCAGAGGACTACGTTGTGGAATTCGGTTTGTTCCACTTTTTGCCCCGTGTCTTTGTTGGTGTAAGCAAAGCCCGTGGCAACACCGATCTGGCAAACATTGACGCCAGAAGGGGTGGTGCGCAGTTCTGGGTCGCGGGTCAGCCGACCGATGATCATAACTTTGTTTAAATCCATATAAATCGCTGATCTCTCGCGGATTAAAACGCTGATCTCATGCGGATCTGCGTGGGGTCCGCGTTAATTTCTGCGTGTATTCCGCGTTAATTATTTGGTGAGGTCTTCAGTTAGCGCTGCCTCTATCTTTTCTTCCAGGGCTTTTTCGTCTATGTCTTCCAGCTTAACCTGAGGCTTTGCTTTTTTCTCCACCGGAGCTGAGCTTGGCTTTTCCAGTTCAGAAGCCGGGATTTTGCGCTTGGAATTTAAGGCGCTTTGGGCTTTCCTGTCCTTTTCCGCGCGTTCCAAGTACTCATCCAGGTTGACCAGGATATAGCGGATAATGTTTTGGTTCTGGGAGCGGATTTTCGCGTCCAAACCGTTGACCTTTTTTCCTTCCATACTGAAATTCACCACAACATAATGTCCGTTGCGGGTTTTCTTGATGGGATAGGCAAGTTTCTTTTTGCCTAACTGGGTTTCTACAACTTCTTCTCCGCCAAATTCTTTGACAAAGTCTAAAACTTGAGCGGTGATGCCAGGAACGTCAGTGTCTGCTACGTGGCTTCCGAGCAGATACATAAGTTCATATTTTGGCATAAGGAGGTCTCCTTATCTCTGCGGCTAAATACCACAAAGAATATGAATAATTATTGTTCACAAATCACCAATACTACAAATTTTACAAATAACTTATCAATCTGTTTGATTTGCCGTATCTATGATCAGTGGATGATGTTGAAAGTATAGCAATTACTGGGTTTTTTGTCGATATTGACAATTTTTAGGATTTATGGTAAGATGTTGGGTCATTCTGAAGGAGGGTGACATTAGTGTACGCAGACAAACGCCTTGCCAAATTTTTCCACGGACCGCTCGGTGTCCCTCCAGGGATACGGTCGGTCATCGTCCTTGAAGGGGGCGAGACCGCAGACGCGGTTATGTGGAGAGCATACAAGGAGAAAGCGGTTTATACGTCATGGGGTGGAGACAAGCTTTTTTGGGTGGTTTTTCCAAACAAACCTGACAGAGCTTGGGATTTCACCGCAGGGGCGCTTAGACGCGAACTCCGAAAGGCAAATCAGCCGAAAGGCTGAGCCGCTCGCACCCGGCTTACGGTGCGGCGCTAACCGCAGGATCTCTAAGCGAGGTTTTGGCGGGAAACGATCCGAAGCGGCGGCCGAAGGCCTGCCGAAGACGGATCGCCGGCGCGGCGATGTCTGCATATAATATATTATGAAAAAAAATAAGATCTAGCTTAAAACCCTAGGTCTTTTCTTTTGATTTATTTTTTATAAATTATTTCCTCCCCTTAGTGTAAGGGGAGGCTGGGAGGGGATATGAAGTTTTCAGTATCACCCCCTGCCCCCTCTTATGTTAAGAGGGGGGAAAATATTTGCGTCTATGCAGATGTTAGGAAATGAACAACATCCCCATCCTGTACCACATAGGCTTTGCCTTCGGTGCGAAGCCAGCCTTTTTCTCGGGCCTTGCCATAGCTGCCGGCTTCCAGGAGTTTGTCCCACTGGATGACTTCCGCGCGGATGAAGTTTTTTTCAAAGTCAGAGTGGATCTTGCCTGCGGCCTCAGGCGCTTTGGAGCCGGCTACACAAGTCCAGGCTTTGGACTCTTTTGGTCCCGCCGTGATGAAAGTTACCAAGCCCAAAGTTTTGTAGGCTTGTTTGATGATTTTGTTTAAACCTGACTCAGGCAGTCCCAGCTCTTTTAAATATTCGCTCCGTTCTTCGTCAGAAAGTTCGGAAAGCTCGGATTCAAGTTGCGCATCAGCAGATATAAAATCCTTATAGTCCCCCTCCCCAGGCTTGGGGAGGGTTGGGGAGAGGTCGAAGTTTTTAGTACTTAAATCAAATTTCTGGTTCGCCACAAACAAAAACGGTTTTGTGGTAAGAAGCTGGATGTCTTTGCTGTTTTCTTTTTCTTCATCGCTCAAAGAAACTTCAGACGCCATTTTCCCTTGGTTTAAAGCTTCTCTATATTTTTCCAAAACCTGTTTTTTTATAACCATTTCCCGGTCGCCGGATCTGGCGCCTTTGGAAGCGGTCTCAAGCCTTTTTTCCACATTTTGCAGGTCAGCCAGCTGAAGCTCCAGGCCAATAGTTTCCATATCCCTTTTTGGGTCCACAGTGCCGGAAACGTGGATGATGTCCTTGTTTTCAAAAAACCTTATAACTTCCATTATAGCGTCCACTTCTCTTATGTTTGCCAAAAACTGGTTACCCAAACCTTCGCCTTTGTGCGCGCCGGCAACCAAACCTGCGATGTCCACGAACTCTATGGTAGTAGGCACGACTTTTTCACTTTTTTCCTGCTGGGCAAGTTTTCCAAGCCTCTCGTCCGGCACTGTTACGACTGCCACGTTTGGTTCAATAGTTGCAAAAGGGTAGTTGGAAGCCACAACCTTGCTTTTGGTAATGGCGTTAAAAAGTGTGGATTTGCCTACATTTGGCAGGCCGACAATGCCGATTTTGAAGCTCATAGTTTTTCCTTATAGTCTCCCTCCCCCTGTCTGCCGCCAGGCAGGCAAAGCTTGGGGAGGGTTGGGGAGAGGTTTGATCTTGAATAATAACGATATACAACCCAAGTATTGTAAATGAAATAAGGATTTTCGCCAAGCATTAAATTTTTACTAATGCGAAATAATACAAAGTCATTTTTTTGTGTCATCCCCGCGGAGGCGGGGATCTTGCTAATTGTCATTATTTACCGATTTTCATATGGGTAAACTTCAACAGGTATCTAAGTTTGCCCAGCAAGGACTTGATTTTTTCAAAGAGAGAGAGAGTACATTACTGGGCAAGGAGGTAGTTATGGGCATCAAATTACCAATTCTGCCAGGCAGAAGGAATTCAAGAAGGCGCTCACCAGCTGAGCGCAGGCTACGAATGAAAGGGGGGTGTTCGGGGAAAAGCTGCAAGGAAGCTTTTTCAGAAATCCGACACCAGTGTCGGGAGGGGTGAAAATTCCCGATGGCAAGACCCCGATGTCGTCCGGTGGTAATCGTTTCAAAGCGGCGCGCTCCTCGCGCCGCTGATTTTTTTACAAAGAAAAAGCGCCGTTTGTAGTCCGGCGCCTGCCCGAATGGGCAAAAAACTGTGCTGGATCACCCCCTTTCCCGCTGGTTGCGCCCCGTCTGTGCGGGGTAAATAGGATGCGTCAGACATCTTTTTTTGCTACCACGGGAAAGGAGGTTTGTTCAGTTGGAATCTCATACGAGTCCTCCTAATCACAATATACTCCAAATGAAAAAAAATATCCACTTGACCAAAATGTGGAAAAGAGTAAGATATTAGACAAGATGCTGCCTGGAGCAGCAAATTTCAATCAGAAAGAGGCAGATACTTGGCACCTTTTGGCAGTCAAAAGTCTAGGGCCAACATTGGTCGTCACGGGCAAAGGAGGTCGCAAGCACGCGCTTACGCACGCAATCATCCTATTTCATTCGGGGTATGCAGCGTCCCACTACAAGAGATTTTAGCAGGGTTGTACTTGCTTTCATCTCTGGGTGATCAAAAAGAAACTCCTAGCACCGAGCGACTGATCGTTGAGATCGTTGGTGCGGCCACACGGCTAAAATGTCCTGTTATCATCAAAGCTTACAAGGTGGTTTGTAAGCACAAGGGCGGTCAAAAGTACGGCAAGTTGGGGGTAGAGATTCGTACCAAGCGGCGTTTTCAAATAGACGGATATCCGCCCATTATCCGCCTCTGGGATACGCCTGAACAAGTCTTATTCTATATGAGAAAGTGGGCGAGCAAACTTTCTTGACACCCATCGTGGGCGCCGGCAACTGCTGCCGGCGCTCTTTTCTTTGGGAGTGTTATAATATTAATACTTGCGGTTTTCAATGAATTTTCTATTCTGATTTTTCAAGGTGGAGTGGAATTGCTTAAAGTTATTGATTATTTAAAGTTCAGGGGTCCCCACCTGCATCGCATATGCATGCTCATGCATTTCGGGCAGGCCTCCACTCCTCGGATGCACTCGTCGGTCGGGATGACAAAAAGAATTTGGGGAGGGTTCTTGCTTAATACTTAATACTTAATACTTAATACTTAATACTGAGCATCCCACACAAATGCAAAACATAGATACTTCCATTTTCAAAGCCTATGACATAAGGGGTATATATCCAACACAGATAGATGCGGATTTGGTATATAAAATTGGTCAGGCGTATTTGCAGTTTCTGCAAACGCGGAATTACGCTGACCAAGACGCGGACTTACGGAGAAAGTTTAAAATTGTAGTGGGACACGATATGCGCCTGTCTGGGGAGGAGTTTTCTGAAAGCGCAATCCGCGCTTTGACAGACGCGGGAGCGGATGTGGTGGATATCGGCCTGGTTTCAACTGATCAGTTGTACTTTGCTGCCGCGACTTTGGACGTTGATGGCGGTATTCAGATCACTGCCAGCCACAACCCGAAAGAATACGGCGGGATGAAATTGGTTAGGGAAAAAGGCCGGCCGATTTCGGGGGATAGCGGAATTTATCAGATTCGGGATTTGGTAATAAGTAATCAGAAATCAGTTATCAGTGATCAGAGAGGAAGAGTGGAAAAGAAGGATATTACTGAAGAGTATTATAAACATATACTAAAAACTTTTGAAATAAGTAAATTTAAAAAATTCCGTATAGTTGCCAATGCCAACTTTGGGATGGCTAATCCCGCCATCGAAAAGCTTAAAACTCTTTTGCCAATTGAGTTTGTGGAAGTTTTAAATGGCCATTTGGACGGCAGTTTCCCTAAAGGACCTTCGGATCCACTACTTCACTCTAACCGTGAAGAAACTATAGAAGCCATAAAAAAGCACAAACCGGATTTGGGCGTGGCTTGGGACGGGGACGCTGACCGTTGTTTCTTTTTTGATGAGAACGGAAAATTTGTCACACCCGCGTACATAAACGCGATTTTAGCAGAATACTATTGCAAAAAAAATCCAGGCTGCAAGATACTTCACGATACCAGGGTTGTAAGAGTGATTGATTATGCCGTAGAAAAAAACGGGGGAGTGAGTGTCATGAACAAAGCCGGCCACTCGTTCATAAAAGAGCGGATGATCAAGGACGACATTGTTTTTGGCAATGAAACTTCGGGGCACTATTATTTCAAGGACAATTTTTATCTGGATAACGGCCTAATGCCGTTTTTGGCAATACTGTCAATTTTGTCCGAATATATATCTCCCTCATCCTTTGCGGGAGACCTGCCCGCCGTGGGTGTTCGGGCGGGGGGTCAGGGAGAGGTCGTGCTGTTATCCGATATTCTACAGCCTTTACGCGAGAAGTTTTTTATCTCCGAAGAGATAAATTTTAAAGTCAAAGATGCCAATCAGGTTATTGAAAGCCTCAGGCAAAAATACCAGGAAGCCAAAATAGATGAAATAGACGGTTTGGATTTTAATTTCCCATCCTGGCGCTTCAATGTGCGCAAAAGCAATACAGAACCGCTTTTAAGGCTCAACTTGGAAGCTAATAGCCAAAAAGAGCTTGAGGAAAAACAAAAAGAAATTAGCGATTTAATTTTAGCCATATGAATGAAACCTGGACAGAGTTTGTTGAAGAAAATAATGAGGTTTATAAACTTTTTTTAGCCTGGCGCGAGATGGAGGATTTAAAAAAAAGACTTGATCCCAGCCACCCAGAAACTTCGCAGGTTTTTTGGCAGAAAATTGAAGAGATAAAAAAACAATCCCATTGGGATGATTTGTTATTTGATTCAGATGTCATTATTAGGAAAAGTTTGGCAAAAAAAATTTATGACTATAGCATATCAACCGGAAACATTTATGCTGTTGGTAACTACTATGAAGATTTGGTTGAAAAAATGAGGCTTGAGGTGATGGAAAAAAGAGGGTATAAAAAATCGGCCCTAGAGTAGGCCGATTTTTTCTTTAACTTCAGAAAGTGTTACGCTGGCAACTGCTTTTGCTTTTCTGGCGCCTTCAGCCAAAACTTCCGCTATATAATCTGGTTTGTTTAAAAGTTCTTTTTTCTTTTCCCTAAACTCCGCAAAATATCCGGCAGTGGCTTTTGCCAAAGTTTCTTTCAGTTCGCTGTATTTTAACTGGCCCGTTTTTTGGGCTTCGGAAAAATATTTTACTTCATTTTCGGAGCTAAACTTTGATAGTAGATCTAAAAGGTTTTCTTCGCCCGGAGATTTTTGTCCAGGTATGGAAGCGGTAACGGCTTTTTTGAGTTTTCTATGTATTTCTTCCGGACCGTCGTCTAAATTTAGGGCTTCGTCGCCGGTCTTGCTCATTTTTTTTGCCGGGTCGGTTAAGGACATTATCCGCAAAGGTTTCCGAAGATACGTTTGGGGCTCTGGGAAAGTTTCGCCGAAGTGGTGGTTAAATTTCCTGGCGACGACCCGAGAAAGTTCAACGTGCTGGATCTGGTCTTCACCTACCGGGACAGCGGTTGGTTTGTAAAGTAATATATCAGCCGCCATCAAGCAAGGGTAAGTTAAAAGTCCGGCGTTGATGTTTTCTTTATGTTGTTTGGCTTTGTCTTTATATTGAGTCATCCTTTCAAGCTCGCCTAATGGGGTGATACAGTTGAATATCCAGGCAAGTTCGGAGTGTTCGTGAACGTGGCTCTGGACAAAAAAAGTGATTTTTTCCGGGTTGATGCCTAAAGCTAAGTAGGTAGCCGCGATGTCCAAAGTATTTTCTGCAAAAGTTTTCGGATCAAAAGGCGTAGTTAAGCCATGCAAATCAGCGATGAAATAAAAGCAGTTATTGTTTGGGTTATTTTGGGTTTCCAAAAGTTGCTGTACCAAGCCCAAGTAGTGCCCGATATGAAGTTTCCCAGAAGCGCGTATTCCCGCCACCAAGTTTTGTTTTGTCATATGGAATATTATACCAAAAACCCCGCCCTTTGCTAAGGGCGGGGTTTTTGGTATGTTACTGATCCACTGATTACTGATAACTGATCACTATGTACCGAGTGCTAAGCACTGTCCCTACATTTCCATTATCACGGGCAAAACCATTGGGCGGCGTTCGGTTTTTTGGTAGAGGTATTCGCCGATTTCGTCGCGGATGATATTTCTAAGGAAAGTCCAATTCGGCTCGAGCCGTTCTTTACTCTTGGATTCCACGAGTTTTCTTACTTCGTGTTTGACTTCACGGATCAGCTCGTCGTTGCCTTTCATATAGATGAAGCCTCTGGAGATGATATCCGGCTGGTTGATGATCTTGCCGTTTCTGCGGTCCAGCGTGATGATGATGACAAACATTCCGTCTTGGGCCATCACCTGGCGGTCGCGGATAACCACTTCGCCGACATCGCCTACTCCAAGCCCGTCTATGAACACATAACCTGAGACCACTTTCGGGTCTTCGACTATCTTGGCTTCTTTGGCGGAAGTTATCTCAACTATCTGCCCGTTGTCTAAAGCAAAGATGTTGCTGTCCGGGATGCCCATAGTTTTTGCCAGATCCGCGTGAGCCACAATCATATGGTGTTCGCCGTGGATGGGCATAAAGTATTTCGGTTTGACTAAAGCTATCATCAGTTTTAGTTCTTCCTGGTGAGCGTGTCCGGAAGTGTGGATGTCTAAAGTTTTGTTGTAAATGACGTGGCTGCCCAAACGGGTGAGGTTTGAAAGCATAGCGGAAATAGCGCGCTCATTGCCCGGGATAGGGGAGGCGGACACAATGGTGGTGTCGCCTTTTTTGATTTTTACGGTTTTGTGGTCGCCACGGGCAATGCGAGCCAGGCCAGCCGCTTCTTCGCCCTGGGCGCCAGTGGTTAAGATGACGATCTGGTTGTCCGGAAATTTTTTCGCCATTTCGGACTTGATGATGATCTTCGGCTGAATCTTTAAGTAACCCAAAGACAAAGCAATCTCAATGTTGTTGACCATAGAGCGGCCTGTAACTATGACTTTGCGGTTGTATTTGGCAGCCGCGTCAAACACTTGCTGGATGCGGGAGATGCTGGTTGAAAAGTTGGCAAAAATAATTCTTCCCTTTATGTCAGCAAAAGTCCGGTCAATGGTTAAGCCGATTTCTCTTTCCGAAACACAGTAACCGGGTTTGACCGCGTTGGTTGAGTCTGACATTAAAAGTAAAACTCCTTCAGCGCCGAATTTGGCGATTTTGTCGAATTCGGTGGGCTTGCCGTCTACCGGCGTGTGGTCAAACTTCCAGTCAGTGGCATATACCACTTGTCCGACCGGGGTGGTGATACAAAGACCTACTCCATCTGGGATACTATGATTGGTTCTAAAGAAGCGAATTTTAAAATTGCCCAAAACCAAAACATCGTCTTTGGTCAGAGAGTTGATTTTTGAGCGGCCTAACAGACCGAACTCTTCCAAACGCTTTTTTATGAACGCCGCGGTCAGGGGTAAAGTATAAACCGGCGGGTCGCCCAGTTTGGGTAAGATATACGGCATAGCGCCGATGTGGTCCAAATGCCCGTGGGTGATGATCACGCCTCTGACTCTGCGCTTGTTTTCTTCCAGCCATTTGGTGTCAGGGATGATGTAGTCAATGCCCGGCATAGTATCGTCTGGAAAAGCCAGACCCATATCTATGATAATCAGGTCATCGCCAAATTCCAGGACAGTCATATTTTCACCGACTTCCTCTATACCTCCCATTGGGATAATCCTGAGGTTTTGTCTGGAAGCCGTGTAGCGGCTGGTAGAAGACAAAACAGTGTCAGCCGGTGTTTTAAGACCGAGGCTGGTTGCTTTGTCTATCAGGCGGTCAAGCCGGCTGGTACCGCTATTGACGTTAGCCTGCTGTTCGTTAGCAGGGGATTTTTTTACGGGATGGTTCACCCCGTGCCCGCTTCTCTGCGGATTTCGATTGTGAGAAAAGGTTTTTCTCATCATAAAATTCTTTCGGGTCAAACTTTCTGCAAAAAAAGACCTGGATAATAAATATTCCCATTTTTTTGGGAACGATTGCGTTTCTTTGAGCTTCAAAAGTGGCTTGTTCGGCCGACCGTCAAAGCTAAATGTTTAGCAATTAGCAGATGCAAAATAAAAAAACTTTTTTATCAAATATCCGGTAATTGTTTTGGTTTCTTTAGAGCCAAGAAAACTATTTCTAATATTATATCACTAATCTAGAAAACTGTCAAAAAATAAACAAAATTTTGCTTTATTTAAAAGGGAAAATAAAATAACATATAGCGATCTGATTTAACTACAACCCTGCATATTTCTACGCATTTGGTGGGCGAAGAGGGACTTGAACCCTCACGGGATTACTCCCACACGTACCTGAAACGTGCGCGTATGCCAATTCCGCCATTCGCCCATCAAATATTTAGAATATATAAGCGGGTAGACACCACTCGAGCAAAAATATTTGCCTACCAATTATATACGAACTAACTTTTATTTCCAAGCTCTTTTTTCCTGAACATACCAACGGCTTACCGCTGAATACCTTTGAGCCGGTTCAAAAATTGATTTAAAAGCAACTCCTTTGAGGTTTTTATTGGCTACAAAAAAGTACTGCGCCTGGTTGATCGGCAGGGACGCAAGTTCTTGAGAGACTGTTTGTTCCAGCAGGCGGTATTTATCCAGCCGTAAATTTTGGTCAGTAGTGGTTCTCGCTTCCACAATCAGTTTGTCCGCAGCTTGGCTGTTTAAGCCGGACAGGTTCAGGCCCGGATCGCTTTTTTGGCTGGAGTGCCAAAAGATAAAAGGATCCGGATCAGGGGAAAATTTTTGAAAAAACAACAACAGGTCAAAATTTCTGCCTTTGATTATTTCCTCGGACAACTGCTTGTTGGAGAAAGTTTTTACATCCGCGTTGATGCCGACTTCTTTTAGGTTTTGGGAAATCAGTTTGGCGGCTTTGACATTGGGTTCGTATTCATTGGTAGCCAGCACAAAATTTAAACCGATCTTTTTTCTTTCCCTGACCAAAGTTTCGGCGTTCAAAGCCCAGCCAGCCGCTTCCAACTGGGCAATGGCTTTGTCTTTGGAGAACTCCGGGTTTAAAAGGCTTTGTTCGCCGAAGTTGAAAATCAGCTGCTTGAAACCTAAAATATTTTGTTCGCCAAATGCCTGGCTGATGATTTGTTTACGGTCAATAGCCAGGTTGACGGCTTGCCTGATAGAGCTTTCAGACAACGGATTCTTTCGTAGATTAAAAAACAAGGTTTGATATTGCGCGGACGGGGCTGAAAAAATTTGCAAATTCCCCGTGCGTTCAGCCAAAATTTTAGTGTTGGAGGTCAGGTAGCTGAAAAAATCCGCTTCTTTGGCCTGAACAGAAGCGATGGCTTGTTCGTCTGTATCAAAAAATTTGATTGTCATCTCGTCCAGATACGGCCGCCCGTTCGTATAGCCGTCAAAAGCTTTGAGGTTCAGGCTTTGAATTTTGCCGTTCGGAAGTTTGCTTATTTCAGAGATGGCAAAAGCCCCGCTGCCTATGGCTTTGAGGTTGAATTCTGACAAAGGGAAATTTTGTGCGTCCACTTTCATCCAGACGTATTCCGGAAGGATGGGTAAGGTCAGGTTGCCAAGAAACGGGCCGGAAATGTCCTTGGTAATAAACTTAACCGAAGTTTCGGACAATTTTTCTACAGTGGTGGACTGCCAAAACGTATTGTAAGGGCTTTTCACCTGCGGATTTTGTAAAATTTTTATCGTAAAGATGATGTCATTGGCATCAATAGGTCTGCCGTCGTGCCATTTGCGGCCTGTTTTTAGTTTGATTATGTATTGTTTTTGGTCCTGGGAAATCTCTGGCATTCCGTCCGCCAGCTCAGGAACCAATTTACCGTTTTCATCGTATTTATAGAGAGAGGCAAACAATAGGCGGGTGAGGCTTAAATCCGGTTCTTGGTAGGCGAGTATGGGGTTTAAAAAAACCGGTTGCCCGCGCACAGCCTCGGTGATTTTTCCACCGCGAGCCGGTATGGGATTGGTATGGGCGAAATAGGATTTTCTTAAACTAAAACCCAGGCCGATAAAAAATATAAAAATTAAAAAAAACAAAGCATATTTTTCGTGTTTACCCATCAAAGAAAAAACCTTGCCAAGCAAGGAAAGTCGGATTTTTGGCACAGCTTTGAGTCCCTGGAAAATTAGCCTGCCTTCATTTTTAAATTGTTGGATAAACTCTGCCATTTTGGAAAAGGAGCCAGTCCTTTTTTGCTTTGGTTGTTGTTTACTTGATAAACAAAAAAGAAATATTGATTCCCACGAAGAGGGTGCCTAAAACTATGGTTGCGTAAAACAGCCATTTTTCAAAACCGCGGCGGGTGGAAACTACGCCTCCGCCACCGCCGAAAACTCCAGACAAGCCGGAAGATTTGTTCTGTAAAACCACAGCAATAATCAAAAGAACCATAACCAGGATATTTGCAAATTGTAGGATATTTTTCATAAATGGATTTTAGTAACTTATGCATTATATGGATTTTGAAACTTTGCGTCAAGGCGCTACAGAAAAAAGTTGACCGCACTACAGATGCCTACAAAAAAATGCAGGGTTGACATTTGCAGATTTTTATGGCATTGTAGGTGTGCGAAGGGGGTAAATTATGCGTATCTGGTTGTTGGTGCATACTGGCTTGTGGTTGCTGATGATCGCACCCGCAAGCTGGTTGGGCTGCTTGTGGGCACTGGCAGGGGTGGTTGCGCCACTAGAAAAAATGCCCTGGTGGCAAAGGGTTGTTGCCGCGAGTATTTTTGCCCTCGGGTTAGTATACGCCACTGGGTTTATGATTGATCCATGGTTTACACCAGCAGGCACTGCTTGCGCAATGGTATTTTACTATCTGGGGGTTCTGTTGTGGGTCATTGGTCAGGGGCTTTGGTGGCTTCTGCCCAAAATGGTCTGGCCGTTTGTGGCCAGTCAAATCCTAATCGGAGTGCTTATACTCCGAAAATGGATGCACAGCAAGCCATTTTCGGTTCAACCCTAGCAACTTTTTCAATCGTTTTTTGCTCGCTGATACGCGGGCGCGCTTTTAGGGCGGACGTTGTTATACGGCCGCCTTTTTGTTTTTTCTATAAAAAATATCACCCCCCAGCCCCCTCTTACTTTAAGAGGGGGAGGAGAAAAAAAGGCTCTAATTATTTTATAGAAATGATATTGTTCCGTCCCTCCCCTTAAGATAAGGGGAGGTTAGGAGGGGATACTTTTTAGCGCATTTATTGTTTGCAGAATTTTTTCTCCTACGCCATCAATATTTTTAAATACATCAGTATTGTAAAATCTTAATACAATAATATTTTGTTTATCTAAAAATTTAGTGCGGATTTCATCATTGATTTTATTTTGTATCTCTAAATGCTGTCCGCCGTCTAACTCAATAGCAAGTCTTAATTTTGAACAATAAAAATCCAAAATATAATTACCCACGCTATATTGCCGCGTAAATTTATAACCCGTTTGTCTGTTCCTTAAAATCTGCCAGAGTTTGTATTCTGCATCTGTTTGGTTGTTGCGAAGATTTTTTCTAAGTTGCTTTAACTGTGGGTGTTGGTAAAACATAAAGTATGAGTGAATATCACCCCCCAGCCCCCTCTCCTGCCAAAGGCGGGCAAGTATTTTAAGAGGGGGAGGTTATTTTTGCATTATCCCTCCCCTTAAGATAAGGGGAGGTTAGGAGGGGATAGTGTTTCGAATTATAAACTCTTTTTTATAGTCTCTGCCAGTTTTTGCCCCACCACTTCAGCCAGTTCTTCCAATGATGAGTTTTTTATTTGGCTGACTGTGCCGAATTTGGTTTTTAAGAGTTTTTTGGTTTTAGGCCCCACGCCCGGTATTTCGTCCAGCGCAGATTTAACGGCTTGCTTGCTTCTTAAGCTTCGGTGGAAAGTTATGCCAAACCTGTGGGCTTCGTCGCGAAGTCTTTGCAACATCTGAAGCCCGGGCTGATCGTGGCTTAAAACTATGGGAGTGGGATTGCCCGGTAAAAATATTTCCTCGATGCGTTTGGCCAAGCCGATCAAGGGTATAGGGCTAAGGGCTAAGGGTATAGACTCTATTTTTTCCAGCGCAGCGGATAGTTGGCCTTTGCCCCCGTCTATCACTATCAAATCCGGTATGGGCCAGAACTCCCCCGGCTTCGCCACCCCCTCTTTGGCAAAGAGGGGGGAGGGGGAGTTCGTCTGATTTACTGATCCACTGACCAAATGTCCCGACTTGGCTAGTCTTCTGCTTAGCATTTCCTGCATCATCTGGAAATCGTCCGGCGTGTCTTTTGTGCGGATTTTAAATTTTCGGTATTCGGATTTTTTAGGCATTCCGCCCTCAAACACCACCATACTCCCGACCGCGTTAGTGCCCTGGGTGTTGGAGATGTCGTAACATTCTATCCGCCTTGGGATATTTTTCAAATTCAAAACTTCTTTGAGTTGCTCCAATCCTGCATTTATCCTATCTAGCATAAAGGCTTCGGAAGACTGTTTTTGTTTGAGAAATTCCAAAGCGTTTTCTTCGGCTATTTTCCAGAGTTTTTGCGGTTGTTTTTGAATTGCTAAATTGATTTTAATAGTTTTGCCTGAGCGTTCTTTTAGTAAAGCTTCTAGAAGGTTTTGATTTTCAATTTTAGTTCCAGTATAAATTTTTTTCGGAAAATCCGAAGTCTTACTATAATAGTCCTCTAAAAACCTTTGCAGCCCAGTTTCTTCCCCCCTTAAGATAAGGGGGGACTGAGGGGGGTTATGATGCAGAGTGGATTTGTAGACATTTGTAAATTTGTCTTTCATTTGTATATTTGAATTTTTGTAGACAAAATTTTCCTTATCTGCCAGTTTTCCTTGCCTGACTTTCAGTAGACTAAAAGAGATCTCCCCATTTGCTTGGCTTTGCCCGACAACATCCCAGGAAACTTTTTTAGGCATAATCACATTTTGCTTTTGTTCCAGAGATTCTAGGGATTTGATTTGGTTTCTAAGGCGCGCGGCTTTTTCAAAAAGTTTTTTAGCCGCGGCTTTTTGCATTTCTCTGGCAATTTCTTTTTTTACGCCTATTATGTCGCCTTGTAAAAATTTTTTAATTTTATCGAGATGTTTTGCGTATTCTTCAAGGGTTATTGAGCCTATGCACACACCAGGGCAGCGGTGCAGATGAAAGTAAAAGCAAGGTTTTTGGCCAATTTTCTCATTGGCGCAATAGGAAAAGATGTAGCGGACAGTTTTAAGAATCTCTTTGGCTTTGTAAGCGGCGGAGTAGGGACCGAAAGAAGTAGGGCTAAGGGCTAAGGGTTTAGGGTGTAGGGATAGTTCAATATTTCTGGAAATGGTTATTTGGGGTATTTGTGTTGAGTAGTCAATGACAATAAACGCATAGCTCTTGTCGTCTTTTTGGAGGATGTTGTATTTGGGGCGGTATTTTTGGATCAGGGTTTGTTCCAGGTACAGGCTTTCAAGTTCAGTTGAAACTACTGTAAAGTCTAAGCTTTTTGCTTCCTGCATCAAGAAAGGAATTTGAGGTCTTTCATCTGTGCCACGGAAATACTGGCTAACTCGGTTTTTCAGGTCTTTGGCTTTACCCACATACAAAACCGCCCCGTCTTGGTCTTTGTAAATATAGACCCCGGGTTTTTTGGGGAGGCTTGGGAGGGTGAAACTTATTTTTTTCATTTGTAGGTTTGAATTTGAGGTCATTGTCATTCCCGTGAAAACGGGAATCTTAATGAGTTTATTATACTTGTCCGTAACGCAGGTTGACAAATAAATTTGTAAATAGTATACAAAAGCGGGGAGGATGGATGAAACTTACTGGTTGTGCAATTTGTTTCTTGGTCTCTATGCGTTTTTTGACCTGGTTACCCCAAGGCGATGGAGCCTGGGGAAAGGGATTGATTGGCTTGGCGGGAGTAGTATACTTGTTGGGAGGAGTGATGATTTGGCGCCTTCCAACACAGAAGTAGTTTTTTGGGTTCCTTTGCGGCTGTTATGTGCGCTTGGGATCCTTCTTTTTTTTGACAATTTTTCTGATTTCAATTATAAACCTTGTGGAGGTGGGGATGAAAGTGATTGTCGGGATTGGCCTTCTGATCGAAGGCTGTATATCGGTTGGATGCTTTGTGTGGTATCGAGGCATTGATCCGACCGCTTCGATACACTCTTTTGGACTTGCAATCGCAGGTTTGGTGGTGGGGTTTTGGGCTATGATGGATTGGATAAATGAATGAAAAGGGGGTGGGAGACTATATCGGGCTTTAGGTGTGTTTACCCTAGGGCTCTTTTCATTTCTTGACATTTATGGTAAACTTGCTATTACTTTGTGCTTAAAAATTATTTATGAATTTTTATTTTTGATATTTCAATTTTAAATTTTTTATGGCTGATATCATTTCTATCCGCGGGGCGCGGATGCATAACTTAAAAAATATTGATGTAGATTTGCCTAGAAACAAGCTGGTGGTTTTAACCGGCCTGTCAGGCAGCGGCAAGTCGTCTTTGGCTTTTGACACCATCTATGCCGAAGGGCAGAGAAGGTATGTGGAAAGTTTGTCAGCTTATGCCAGACAGTTCATTGGTCTTATGGACAAGCCGGACGTGGACAAAATAGAAGGTTTGTCCCCGGCAATTTCCATTGACCAAAAGTCCGCATCGCACAACCCTCGCTCTACTGTCGGAACCGTAACTGAAATTTATGACTATATGAGGCTACTTTGGGCTCGTGTGGGAGTGCCTCATTGTCCGGTCTGCGGGAAAAAAATCCAAGGTCAAACTATCCAGGCAATGGCTGAGCAGCTTTTGGGTTTGGAAAAAGGCACAAGGCTGATGCTTTTGGCGCCTTTTATTAAAGATCAAAAAGGCGAACACCGGCATATATTTGAACAGATCAAAAAAGCCGGTTTTGCCCGCGTGCGTGTGGATGGCACAGTGATGGACTTAAACGAAGCCCAGGGTTTAAGCCTGGACAAGCAAAAAAAACATAATATAGAAGTGGTGGTGGACCGCGTGGTGGTAGATCCGGCTGAACGGGGCAGACTCTCCGAGAGTCTGGAAAAGGCTGCGGATTTGGGCGATGGGATAGTTATAGCTTTGCGGGTTGCTGAAGAAACAAAACCTGACAGCAAGACGCGATCAACCTCTCCCCAGCCCTCCCCAAGTCTTGGGGAGGGAGGCTATAAGGAAATATTGCTCTCCCAAAAATTCGCTTGTCCGGACGGACACATTCAGCTGTCTGAGCTGGACCCGAGGGATTTTTCTTTTAACAGCCCGCACGGAGCTTGTTCGGAGTGTAAGGGTTTGGGCACTAAGCTGACGGTGGAGCCGGATTTGGTTTTACCCAACCACCGGCTGACTTTGGCTGAAGGCGCTATCCGTCCCTGGAGCAAGACGACTTCCAGACAGTCCTGGTACTCGCGGATGCTGGAAGCCGTGGCCAAAGAATACGGTTTTTCCGTACACACTCCGGTGAAAGATTTGCCAAAAAAATATATTGATATTGTTTTGCACGGTTCAGGCGAGAAAAAAATCCGCATCTCCGGCGAGTTTAGGAGCGGCGACGGGGAGTTTGAGATGAACACGGTTTTTGAAGGCGTGGTGCCAAACCTGGAGAGGCGGTACCGCGAGACTGACTCGGAATATATGCGCAGCGAAATAGAAAATTATATGCGCGTGCGCCAGTGTCAGGTTTGCCACGGCAAGCGCCTTAGGCTGGAAGTTTTGGCTGTGACCGTAGGCGGACAGGGGATAGTGGAGGTATCTGCTATGACTATAGACAAAGCCGCGGATTTTTTTGAAAAACTTTCCAAATCTTTGAGCGCCAAAGACAATCAGATTGCCAAACAAATTTTAAAGGAAATTTCCGCGCGTCTGTCTTTTTTGCTCAATGTTGGTTTGTCGTATTTGTCTTTGGACAGAACTGCGGATACTTTGTCCGGTGGGGAAGCCCAGCGCATCCGTTTGGCGACCCAGATCGGCAGCGGCCTGACCGGAGTTTTGTATATATTGGACGAGCCATCTATCGGCCTGCATCAGCGCGACAACGGTAGACTCCTTAAAACATTGAAAGATTTAAGAGATTTGGGCAATACGGTGATAGTTGTAGAGCACGATGAGGAAACCATTCGCGAGGCGGATTGGGTGGTGGACATCGGACCAGGAGCCGGCAAGCACGGAGGCGAGCTGGTGGCGGAAGGTAAACCTTTGGATATTGAAAAAAATCCGAAAAGCATCACCGGGCAGTATTTGTCAGGAAAAGAATACATAGAAGTGCCGAAAAAAAGACGGCACGGCAACGGTAAAAATATTTCAGTTGTGGAAGCTTCTGAGTTTAACCTGAAAAATGTTACAGCCCAGATCCCGCTCGGCAAATTTGTCTGCGTAACCGGGGTGTCAGGTTCCGGCAAATCTACATTGATTTCTGACATTTTAGCCAGAGCGTTAAACAAACATTTTTGGGACAGCAAGGACGAACCAGGCAAGCATAAAAAGATCACGGGACTTGAACACCTAGACAAAGTCATCAGCATTGACCAAAGCCCCATAGGCAGGACTCCGAGGTCAAACCCGGCTACTTACACCGGGCTGTTTACGCCGATCCGGGAGATTTTTGCCGAAACCCGCGAAGCCAAGATGCGCGGCTATCAGGCTGGCAGGTTTAGTTTCAACGTCAAAGGCGGTCGTTGTGAGAAATGCGCCGGGGACGGGGTTTTGAAAGTCGAGATGAATTTTTTACCCGATGTCTATGTAACCTGCGAAGAGTGCAACGGCAAAAGGTATAACCGCCAGGCTTTGGAGATCCACTATAAAGAAAAAACCATTTCCGATGTTTTGGAGATGACAGTTGACGAAGCAAAAACTTTTTTTGCAGCCGTGCCTGCCTTGCACAAAAAACTGGAAGTCTTGTCCCAGGTGGGCTTGGGCTATATGCGCCTGGGCCAGAACGCCACGACTTTGTCCGGCGGGGAAGCTCAGAGGATCAAACTTGCAACCGAACTGTCGCGCGCGTCTACCGGCCGCACTCTTTACCTTTTAGACGAGCCAACTACGGGCTTACATTTTGCGGACGTCAAACGTTTGATCCACGTTTTAAACAAACTGGTAGACAAGGGCAACACTGTGGTGGTCATAGAACACAATCTGGATATGATCAAAACCGCGGATTGGCTTTTGGATATGGGTCCGGACGGGGGAGACAAGGGCGGAACTATAGTTGCCGAAGGCACACCCGAAGATGTGGCAAAAGTCAAAGTTAGCTTTACCGGCCAATACCTAAAAAAGATTTTATAACCCACACATTTTATTTTATGATATAATACCTTCATACACGACTGTATGAAGGTATTATTAATATACCAACAAAATGACAAAGCTATCTAAAAGAAAATTAGACCCTGAGCATTTTGGGCACTATATAAATAATCTATGGTCAGCTTTTACTCTGCTAACCAGCAAGGAAGATATACGGCTTTTGTTTAAAGATATTTTTACCCATACGGAATATAAAATGTTTGCAAAACGATTGGAGATTGCTCGCCGTCTTTTAATGCAGGAGAGTTACGAGCAAATAGAAAAAGCATTAAATGTTACATCAAGGACTATTACCTCCGTAAATAATGTTCTTTCAGAAAAAGGGGATGGTTTTAGAAAAGTTCATGAAAAGTTTGAAAGAATTGAGGATGCTTATTGGAAGAAACAAAAAGAGATCACGAAAAATTTGGAAAATCCTTTTCGGAAGAAAGCTCAAAGGAAAACTGTGGGCGGGGCGTTGCTCAAAGCCGGCGCCATAGCTTTAGACAAAGTAATCGTCAAAAAGATAAAAGAAAAATCTGCAAAAAAATATTTAGATATATGACACACCTTCATACACGACTGTATGAAGGTGTGGGTGGGGAAAGTGGGGGGTGGGTTGGTTTGTAGAATTGCCACAAAACTGACCAAATAAAGTTTGGATTTTAAATAATCCGCCTTAAATAAGGCGGATTATTTTTGCTATGGGGCTTGATTTTTTTGAGGGTTTGTGTTAAAGTAACAAAGCTTTGAATGAGGAATCGACTAAACCTAAGGGTAAGGCCGATTTTTTGTTTGTTTGTCGCGGTGCAGGAGATCTCGCACTACGGCAAAAAGCTGCGCCCGTCTCAAAAAGGCGGGTTAAGATTTCAGTTCACCAAGGAGAGGGAAATGTCAGATTTTCGCAAGTTGTTTCTCGCGGCTTTCGCCGCGATTCTGATGTTCTGGGCGCCGCAGACTGCGTCGGCAGGTTTCGTGGACAATTTCGAATTGAACCCGAACGCTGGGGACGTGGGCGGTCTAGATGGTTCGAATACGATCTGGGTCGTCACGCCCACCCTGGACGTTGCGGGACCCATGTATGGAGGTCTCTCGTGCCACAGCGGCACGAGTTGTATCGACATGGACGGCACTGGCCAGATGGCCGGCTCCCTCAAGACCATGTTCGCTACTATGGTTGGGGCGACTTACACCGCCAATTTCTGGATCGGGGGAAGTCAGCGCAACTTCCTTGGACCGGATGCGGTGACGGTGAATTTCGGGACCGCGATCCCACTGGTGGTCACGACGCCGCAAGGCGACACCAGCTGGACAATGTACACAATGTCTTTCGTCGGTGATGGGAACAACCACTGGTTGGAATTTGTCGGTCAGGGAGCCGACAACGTCGGAGTGTTGCTGGACGACGTGGAACTGGCCGATAACTCGGTTCCGGAGCCCGCGACGTTCGCGTTGATCGGCGGAGGTCTGGTGCTTCTCGGCCTCAAACGCCGAGGTCGCAAGAACGCCAACAACTAGTCCGCCCGCCCCGATGTCCATCGGGGCAGGCAAGGAGGACTAATCGCAATAAATTAGCCTGTTTCCCGCGTTCGGGCAGCAAGCAGGCTAATCGCTGTTTTTCGCACTCCCTAGCAGGACGGCGAAAAACACACGCAACAATGTTCGCTCGAGCCGCGACTCACTTCTGTGATCGCGGCTCTTTTCATTTGTATAATTTTTTACATACTAATTAACTCCCCCAAGGCCCCCCGTCCGAACGCCCACGGCGGGCAGGCCTCTTTAAAAAAGAGGGGGGAATGAAGCGGGTAGGTTTGAAAAAGAGTGGAAAAAATATTACAGTCGTTGCAACCTCACCCCACCCCCTCTCCGATAGCGGAGAGGGGGAAGCGGATGCAAGATTCCAGCCGGAGTTTACCCCGATGAACATCGGGGCGGGAATGATACCTTTTCTATTTTTGTCATCCCCACATAACCGGGGATCTTGGTTTTTACCCTCTCCAATATGGGAGAGGGTGTCCCGATGAACATCGGGACGGGTGAGGTTTGAGCGATGGTGATAAAATATAAGTTGGTTTAATTTTCTAACATTGTTACCTCACCCCATCCCCCCGCCCGAACGCCACAGGCGGGCAGGTCTCCCAAATGGGAGAGGGGGTAAAGAACGCATCATTCTCACCTAGTGGGAATGATATAGAAACGCGGAATGACGGAATATTTTTCCTATTTTCCCCAAGTTTCCCACATAGCTTTGCACAGGGGTTTTCCACTTTTGGGGGATAATTTTTGCTGTTTGTTGGGCTTTGACCAGAGGCAGGCTTTTGTGCCAAGATATAAAGACCACTTTTTACCCCCGTTAGAAGCAATCCGCCGTCAGGTGGATACCGAGCCTTTTTGTGCCCGGGCTTCTAACGGGGTGATCTGGTTTGTGGGGACATTAACTCCCCCTGACCCCCTCTTTGAAAAAGAGGGGGAAATGAAAGGGGGTAGATTTGAAAAAGAGGGGAGAGGCTTAAAATATTACAATCATCGTAACCTCACCCCCCTACTTCGTTAAAACTTCGTAGGGCAAGCCAGCCCCCCGCCCGAACGCCCAAGCCGGGCAGGTCTCCGATAGCGGAGAGGGGAACTAATTTGATATCTATGAATGAGCTGAAAATAAAAATTGAACAAGAGATTGTTAAAGCTTCCGGGATTTCTATCATCGGGCTTTTAAACGACCTGGTGGAATACGCGGAAAGCCTCCGCGCTTCGGACATCCATATTGACCCGTACGAAAAAGATGTGCTGGTTCGTTTTCGCGTGGACGGGGTCTTGCAGGAGATATTCCGCTTGCCGAAAAATATCCATAGCGAAACAATCAGCCGCATCAAGATTTTGTGCGGCCTGAGGACTGACGAACATCAGGCGGCGCAGGACGGACGCTTTCGGATGTTTTTTGATGTTGAAAAGAAAAAATTCATTGACGTCCGCGTGTCCGTGGTCCCAACTTACTTTGGCGAAAACGCGGTGATGCGTCTTTTGACTGACAAGGCCGAAGGTTTGTCTTTGGACGACTTGTATTTTTCCAAAGAAAACCAGAAAAAAATCCTTAAAGCCGCGCATAAGCCTTATGGGATGATCTTAACTACCGGCCCTACGGGTTCGGGCAAAACCACCACGCTTTACGCGCTTATCAAGCTTTTACAGGGGCCAGAAATTTCTATCGTAACTATAGAAGACCCGATTGAGTACGCGATGCTGGGCATAGAGCAGATCCAGGTCAACTCCAGAACCAACTTAACTTTTGCCCAGGGACTTCGCGCCATCCTCAGGCAGGACCCAAACATCATAATGGTTGGCGAAATCCGCGACTCAGAAACTGCCGGGATAGCGGTTAATACGGCGCTTACTGGACATTTGCTTTTGTCCACTCTTCATACCAATGACCCGGCTACCACTCTGCCCAGGCTTTTGGATATGGGAATAGAGAGCTATCTGGTTGCCTCCACTGTTAACTTGGTTATCGGTCAGAGATTGGTTAGAAAAATTTGCGAGAGCTGCAGAGTAGTAAAAAAATTCACCCCTGCTGAAACCAAAAGTTTGTCCGAACATATCCCTTTAAAAATCTTAAAAAAATTTAAACACTTCTATCAAGGTACCGGCTGCGATGAATGTAACAACACCGGGTATAAAGGCAGGGTGGCGCTGCACGAGGTGTTGGAAGTTGATGATCATATCCGCGAGTTGATTTTGAAAAAAGCTTCCGCAACGGAGATCCGCCATCAGGCTTTTGAAAAAGGCACGGTGGCTATGGGAATGGATGGTCTTTTAAAAGCCGGGCAAGGCCTGACCACGGTGGAAGAGATACTCAGGATAAGCCATGAGTAGAATTATTCTAATTAACCTAATTTCTAATTATTCTAAAATATTATTTTATCCCCATAAGCAAAATTTTAATTTGCTGTCATCCCGGCCTTGAGCCGGGATCCAGGGTTATATGCAAAACGAATGTTATGTATACATCCTTGCAAACAAAAGAAACGGAACACTGTATGTGGGAGTGACCAATGACTTAATAAGAAGAGTTTATGAACATAAAAATGATTTAACAGAAGGCTTTACTAAAAAGTACCAGATACACACTTTAGTCTATTTTGAAAATACAGGAAATATAGAAAGCGCAATAAAAAGAGAAAAACAGTTAAAAAGATGGCAAAGACAATGGAAAATATCCCTTATTGAAAAACAAAATCCGCAGTGGAATGAGTTATACTCTAACTTGACTTAACCCTGGATCCCGGATATCCGCCTAAGGCGGATTCCGGGATGACAAAATCTATTTAGCTAAAGCCCTATATTTGATTGGAGTTTATAACCACTTATTTAGAATAATTAGGTTAATTACCTACCCGAATGCCAAGTAAAGCGTGGTAGGCGGGGAAATTAGAATAATTTAACCCATGTTTAATTTAAAAATTCAAAAAAACACACCTGAACTAGTTACTTCTCCGTCGTTTTTTACCCGCCTTGTTGAAGGTTCCATCTCCCGCTCGGAGCAGGTGCAGTTTGCAAAGAGGCTGGCTTTTTTGATGCGCGCGGGAGTGCCGATTTTAGAGAGCCTGCAGATTTTGGCCGGGCAGTCTAAGACTAAAGGCGGCAAAAAAATGTTAGAGAATTTGGTGTCAGAAGTTTCCAACGGGCATTTTTTGTCTACCGCAATGGCTAAGTTTTCTTCCGTGTTTGGTGACTTTGCGGTCAACATTGTCAAAGTCGGGGAACAGGCTGGCATCTTGCCTGAGAATTTAAACTATTTGGCGGAGGAGCTGAAAAAAAAGCAGGCGCTGAGAAAAAAAGTGATGGGCGCTTTGTTTTACCCGATATTTATAGTGGTGGCCACGCTTTTGTTGGTGGGACTTTTAACTGTCGTGGTGTTTCCTAAAGTTTTACCCATCTTTACCAGTATCAATGTGCCTTTGCCTGTTAGCACAAAAATTCTAATGTCAGTCAGCCGGTTTCTCATAGCTTATGGATTTTGGGTGTTGATTTTGATATTGATTTTTCCCTTCGCTCTTTTGTTTTTATCCCGCTTGCCTAAAGTCAAAGCCTGGCTGGATAAAGTTTTGCTGAAAATTCCGTTAGCCGGTAGCATTGCCCAGAACTATTATTTGGCTAACTTTTGCCGGACTATGGGACTGCTACTCAAAGGCGAGTCGCGCCTTGACGAAGCTTTGCAGACTTCCGCGCGTACCACGCAAAATATGGTTTACAGAAAGCAGCTGGAAAACCTGGCGCAGACTGTAGCGAAAGGCAGTAGGATGTCCGAGTATATGCTGAAAAACAAAAAATATTTTCCGGATATGGTGTCTCATATGTTGGCCGTGGGGGAAACCGCGGGCAACCTAAGCGAGAGTTTTATGTATCTGGCGGATATGTACGAAACCGAGGTAGATGACCAGACAAAAAATTTATCTACTCTCATTGAGCCGGTTTTGATGGTGTTTATGGGCCTGTTGGTCGGTTTTGTTGCGATTTCCATCATCACCCCAATTTATTCGGTTACCCAGAAATTACATCCATAATGCCCCTCTCCGAGCACGGAGACCTGCCCGCCGTGGGCGTTCGGGCGGGGGGTTAGGGTGAGGTAACAGTGTTTGAATATTAAATAAGCTTAAATTTTATTACCATCGCTTAAACCTCACCCCAGCCCTCTCCCATATAGGAGAGGGAGTAAAAACATTTCTGACAATTATGATCAATTCTGCGCAATCTAAAAACGGGTTTACCCAACACCATTTTTTTTTAGAAAAAAATAGTGCTGGGTTTACCCTCATAGAAGTTTTGGTTTCAATGGGTATACTGGCAATGCTGGGGACTTTGGGACTGGTGTTTGGGTTGGATTTTTATCGGGCGTATGCTTTTAACTCGGAAAGGGATTTGGCGGTGGGGATTTTACAAAAAGCGCGCAGTCGCAGTTTGGCTAACATTAACCAAACAACTCACGGAGTTTGTATTATAGGTTCTAAATATATTTTGTTTGAGGGTGCTTTAAATTGCGATCCGAACAATTCAGCCAATGAAGTTTATGATGCAAACCCAGGCGTTTCAAATTCGGGACTACAAATTGTTTTTCAGCAGCTTTCCGGTAGGCCGAATTCTGTTGGTTCTGTAACATTAACTTCGGGCGTGAGATCTTCGGTTATTAACATTAACGCTGAGGGGATGGTGGAGTGGTAAAATAATTTAAGATTAAAGATTAAAGATTGAAGATTTAAACAATACGTTTTTATTTTATATGTATGAGTTTTTTCAAATCCCCCTCTCCACTCTCGGAGAGGGTTAGGGTGAGGTAACAGTGTTTGAATATTAAATAAGCTTAAGTTTTATTACCATCGCTTAAACCTCACCCCTTCCCTCTCCCATATGGGAGAGGGAGTGAAAAATCAAAAAAAATAGGGTTGAGATAATGTAAAAAAAATGCTAAACTAAGGCGCAAATGAAAATATCAGGAAAAAAAATAAATACCCAGGCAGGCGGCAGCACGGTTGAGCTAATGGTGGCTTTGTTCGTGTTTGTCGTGTGTTTAGCCGGCATCATTG
The DNA here is from genome assembly GCA_964512925.1 of uncultured Candidatus Saccharibacteria bacterium. Lineage (GTDB taxonomy): Bacteria > Patescibacteriota > Doudnabacteria > UBA920 > UBA920 > CAZEKH01. The sequence goes on from CAZEKH010000001.1 coordinate 189,385, forward strand.
CCGTGGTTTTTGGCAACCAGTTTTTGTCCGTGGATACGGAGATGAACGGAACTGCCATAGCCAAAGCCCAGGAGCTTTTGGATGAAAAGCGTAACGACGCAAGAACGAACTTTAACGGCGTGGTAGCCGGGGTTTCTACTGACGGACAATTTACTAAGACAGTGGCAGTCAACAATCTTAACCAATGCCAAAAGGAAGTAACAAGTGAAGTTTCCTGGAACGACGGCACACGCTTACAAAAAGTTTCTTTAACTACTTTGATCAGCAACACTGACGAGCTCGTGGCGGTCAGCGGAGTTTGCTCAAACCAAAATGGTTTTTCTGGCCTTACTTGCCCCAGTACATCGTCTTATTCGGATTGGAATTTTACTTTGCCTGGCGGCGGGACAGTTAAGTCTATGTTTGTGACTAGTAGAATTGTAAGTCTGGCGGTAGACCCTTCCGGCACGGCAATAACAGATTTTGACTATCTTAGGTTTACAGTTTCTTCTGGTTTAGTATTTAACAATGGAACATTTACAAGAACTCCTTCCGGCGTACGCACTTCGTCCGGCGGTTTAAACGGCGTAACATATGACAACTCAAAAACTTATGCGTATGGCGCTGGCAAGTGGAGTGGCGCAGGACAAGTGCAGATCATCAATGCCGACGCAACAAGACCAGGGGGAATGTATGCCATAGCCTTTGTCCTCGATAGTAACACTCAGGACGCTTTAAGCATATTTTTTAGGGACAATAAAATTTACATAGGGACAAAAAATAACCCCTCAGGTCCTGAGCTTTATATCATCGACGTTACGAGCCCGGAGTCAGCTCAGATTTTAGCTACCAAAGAGATTGGCGCGGATGTAAAAAAGATTGTTGTTAGGGGGAGTTTGGCTTACTTAGCAACTTCGGACCCAAGCGCGGAAGCGCGGGTTTATGATATTGGGCAAGTCAAAAGTATTGCTTTGCCAGGCGTGATCAATTTTGTTGGAAATTTCAATGCCAGTTTGCTTTCCGGTGCCAACAGTTTGGCGGTTTTGGGCGCTACTGTGTTTTTGGGCGGCAGTGGCGCAAATAATTTTTATGAAATAAATACTTTAAACGCTTCTTCAATGTCTGAGATTACGCATCAACCGATAGGCGGGAGCATAAACGACCTTTCCGCCAGCGGCAACCTGGCATATCTCGCCACTGACGGCGCCAATGTTTCAGGCAAGGAGCTTGAACTGTTAAATTACGCGGATATAAGTAGTCCTCAAACCTGTGCCATTGGTTCGGAAGACTTGCCAGCCTCGGCTTCGGCCGTGGTGTTAGATGGGGGATGGGTGTATGTGGGAATGAATGCTTCAAACAAACCGTTGAGGATATATAAGTTTCAGTAGATTACATTTTAGATTCCCTCTCCAAGTGTTGGAGAGGGCTAGGGAGAGGTTGAATTATAATGAGTTATAAATTACAAAACCAAAATTTAACTCCCCCTAACCCCTCTTTGAAAAAGAGGGGTGAAGAAGCTGGGTTTACCCTGCTCGAGACTTTGCTTTATATCGCCCTCCTGTCTTTTTTTCTCGCGAGTTTGGTGGGTATCACTTATCAGTCTTTGGATTCAGCCGGGCAGATTGGCCGAAAAATTGCCATTCAGCAGGAAGCTAACTTTATACTTAGAAAAATGGACTGGGCTATAACCGGTGCTTCGGACATCACCGGAACTGCGGATCATTTAACAATCACAAGGACTGTTTCGCCTACTTCAGTTGAATTTATCTCAGATACTCTAAACAAAGGTATGGACATCAAAGCCGAGCTTGGCCAGATGAAGTTAAACAGCAGTAACGTCAAAGTGGAAAATGTAAATTTTGTCATATCCGGCAGTCCGAAAAAAGTCGTAGCCAGTTTTGATATTAACGGAGAAAATTTTAGTTTGACTAGGTATTTGAGGTAACCGTTAGAGACTTATGGAATATACTTATATTTTAAAAAGTAAAAAAGACGGTAAAATGTATACAGGTCTGACCAGTGATCTACGGAAGCGTTTTAAGGAGCATAATGAAGGTTTGGTTCCTTCTACAAAGAATAGAGGGCCATTTAAGATAATTTATTATGAAGCTTGTGTAAATAGACAAGATGCCGCAAGTAGAGAGATTTTTTTAAAAACTGGTATGGGAAAGAGATATATAAAAAATCGTTTAAAACGCTTCCTGTCTCTAACGGCTCAAAGAGATAGTGCTAGCACCGTTATAAACAGCTTGCCAAAGTCAAGCGAAGTTTTTAACGGTGGATATATCGCTTTAACTTCCGTCATCATCGTTTCTTTATTGCTCCTGACTGTCATCACCGCTTTAAGCTCTGTTAACTATTTTTCCCGTTACAACATATTGGAAAACGAATATAAGGACAGAAGTTTTGCTTTGGCTGAAGGCTGTGTGGATTATGCTATAGGAAGACTGGCGGGAAATAGTAATTACATCGGTAATGAAACAGTAAACATCGGAGTCGGAACTTGTCAGGTGGCGTCAGTTTCTTCCGGGGCTTTTCCTAAAACTATCAGCACTGTCGGAATTTTTCCACCCACGGCTGCAAAAAAAAGTTATACCAAACTTCAGGCAGTTGTAAGTTCAAGTTTCGCCATCAGTTCTTTTATAGAAAATCCATAAATATGCTTGTCATTCCCTTGGCAAAGGGAATCTTGTACCCTCTCCCTCTCCGAGAGACGGGGATCTGCCCGCCTTGGGCGTTCGGGTGGGGGTAGGGGTGAGGTTACGGATTTGATAAAATTAAAGATATTTAAATATGTAATATTAACCCCTGGATCCCGGATATCCCGCGAAGCGGGATTCCGGGATGACAGCAAAAATTTTTTGGAAAGATTGAATTTTGAACATTGAATCAAGATATTTCTAAAAAACCAACCGCCTTTACAAAAGGCGGATATAAAATTATAATTAAGCCATAAATATTAAATCATTAAAATATGAAAAAGTTTCTTAAAAAATCCCAAGGATTTACATTGATTGAAATCCTGGTAGTCATCGGTATCATCGCGGTGTTGGCAACCATTGTCATCATCGCCATTAACCCCGCCCGCCAGTTTGCCCAGTCAAGGAACACTCAGAGGACGGCCAATGTCCAGGCAATTTTAAATGCGGTAGGGCAGAGGATTGCGGATAACAAAGGTGTGTTTGCCGGCACAGTAGGAGCCCAAACTTGTCCAAATTTAACCACCTCCGGAGCAAATGCCTTAACTGCTGGCACTGCTTATAAAATAAAGGCTCCTGCAGTACTGGCAAGTAATGAGATTGATTTATCGTGTCTGGTTACAACTTATATTCCTTCTTTTCCTTATGATCCAAGCGATGCAGCTGCAGCGTGGACAAGCACAGCCGCTTATAATACCGGGTATACAATAGCAATTGATGCGAGCGGAAGAGCTACGGTAGCCGCGCCTACTGCTGAATTAGGAACGACTATTTCAATCACCCGCTAAAATTTTATTTTATATCCAGCCTCGATGTTTACGGGGCTGGATTTTTTGTTTCAAAAATGGTATAATAGATATGCAAATTGATAAACTTTATTATGCAAAAAACTTTACCTGCATTTTTAAAACCTGTTGTTTGGTGGGCTAAGTTTGATGATTTGGATATTGAAAAAGACAAGGGAACTATTATTGCGCACATATTAAATACCGGAGATACAAAGGCCACAGACTGGATGAAATCTGTATATAAAGAACAAGATATTAAACAGGTTTTACTTGAAAAAAGACCAGGTTTTTGGGATAAAAAATCTTTAAATTTTTGGTCATTGGTTTATGGAGTAATGCCGAATTTTAATCAGATGCGCCAGATAAAATAACTATGCATTTAGAAATTTTAGACAAAGAAAAACAAGATTTGTTGCCCCATCTAGTGCTATTTTCTCAGCAATTTTATTTAGCTGGTGGTACGGCTTTAGCTTTACAACTTGGCCACAGGAAAAGTGAGGATTTTGATTTTTTTTCACAAACTGAATTTAACGAAAACGAATGGAATATCAAAACTGAAAAAGAATTTTTAAATTTTGGTTTAAAAAAAGTTACTGCCACTTGGCAGACTTTGGGGTATCATATTGGCGGGCATACCAGTTTAAGTTTGATGTGCTATCCGTACCATTTGCTTGAGCCGTTCGTAGAAATAAAAGGTTTAAAACTCGCTTCGCTTTTAGACATTGGTTGTATGAAATTGTCAGCCATTGTGTCGCGTTCTACCAGTAGGGATTATGTTGACCTGTATATGCTTTTAAATGGGCATTTTGAGTTAGGTTTTTTGCTTGAAAAATGTAAAAAAAAGTTTCCAACTTTGGATACTAACCTCATCATAAAATCTTTGACTTATTTTGAAGATATGGAAGATAAAAATTTGGATATACTGGATCCTAAAATACCCGATATGAAAAAAATTCAGGAATTTTTTGTGAAAGAAGTAAAAAAGCTTGTATAAAATATAAAAAAAAACACCTTTTCACTGTTGTGAAGAGGTGTTTTTTTGTATTGATTTTTTGTTGACATTTGCCGGAAAATGGAGTAAATTTGTATATTGCGCTAGCCTTTTTCAGCCCCAAGTGCACGGCGGCTGGGAATGGTAATCTAAGGCGCGATTTAGGAGGTTGCCATGACCTATAAAATGGCAAGGGCGTGTTTGATTGCCCTTATTTTTCTTTCGCTTGTGTGTATCGTACCACAGGCGGAAGCGACAACAATCACCCCGTGGCAGGGGTCAGCCGCGGGTCGGACATACAACGACCCTGACTTCTCCGACGCCAAGGCCGACGCCTTGGCTAACGGCTTTCAGATCGCGCCCTCAAGCGCGATCACGACACAGGTGCTGGCCAGCACCTGTGTGTTCGTCATTAACGAGGCGTCCAACGCTCCGACAGCGGGAGAAATCTCCCTACTGGATGCGTGGGTTCGGAGTGGCGGTACGTTAGTTGTTACCGCCGATTCCGGTTCAGCTGGGGTTGGATCTGGGAACGCCATCTTTTCGTCTTTGGGCGTTGGCTTGTCATTCGCGGGGATTGCAACTCCTGGGGTGATCTTACCGTCGCCGTTCTCAGCAGGAATCGTTGGACAAAGCCTCACAAATTCTCCCGCTTCTGGGGTAACTGGTGGATCAGCCGTTGTTCAGACGCTGATTCATTATGCCACTCTTGGGCTTGGGATCGTGTTCGGGATGGGAGACGCGAATGTCGCTGCCGCTCATAACGCAGTCGTGGATCAGGTGAATTTGGCTTTGGTCAAAAACATCTGCACTGTCGCAGGGTGTGCTGGCAGTACGGGCGGGGGCCCAGGCCCTGATCCGGGTGGGCAGACTCCAGATATGCCGACTTGGATTTTGGCGGGAACCGGCGGCTTAGGGATTTGGGGTGTCCCTGAGTTTAGACGCCGCCGCCGCTCACGCAAATAAACCACCGCATAAGACGGCGAGATAAGCCCTGTCCGCACTAGGGCAGGGTAAAATTAGAAGGAGATTCCATCAACTTTGTCCCCCAAAGAGGGGACGCTTTCAGGCCGGCGCTCAACCAAGGCGCCGGTTTTTTTATATTCTCTTCTTTTGCGTAAATACCTACAACTTTGCTACGAAATTACTTGCAGTTTTCCCTCCCCTTGAGGGGGAGGGTTAGGGAGAGGTGATGCAGTGAATTTTTTTTCATCCTCGCGACTTGTCCTTCAGCAGTTTGAACGAAGGAGGAATGTGGGGATCTTGGTTTTTTGCCCTCTCCGATATCGGAGAGGGTGTCCCGATGAACATCGGGACGGGTGAGATTTGAGCAATGGTGATAAAACATAAGTTTATTTAATTTTCTAACATTGTTACCTCACCCCTGACCCTCTCCGAAAGCGGAGAGGGGGAAGAGGATGCAAGATTCCCGCTGGAGTTTATCCCGATAAACATCGGGGCGGGAATGACAGCATTAAATGAAAAAAACCATAAATTTTGTGCAAAACCAGAGGATAAAGGGTGTATAAAACTCTTTGCAAAACAAGGCTTTTTATGGTAATATAAGTATATTATCAGCAAATTTATGGTAGATATTACATTAAAAGCAATTGAGCAATTATTAGATCGGAAGTTAGAGCCGATTGTTGTTACATTGGATGCGGTTCAGGAAACAGTATCAGGTCATACTGAAAAGTTAGATAAATTACAAAAAGTAGTTTCTAACCATACTGAAATATTGGTTAAGCACTCAGAAAAACTTGATAATTTGGAGAAGATGGTTTCTGGACATACTGAGATTTTAAATTCTCATACTAAAATTTTGGATGGCATTAGCAAACAGCTTGTGGCTTTGTCTCAGGACAAGGCGGCAATGATAGAAAGATTGGACAGGCATGAGAAAATCATTGAAGCTTTGGCAGCTAAGTTGAATTTGGACATCAAACATTTTTTTGTATAAGAAATTAGAAGAAAGTTTTTAAATATTAAAGTTTGTTACCTCACCCCAACCCTCTCCGAAAACGGAGAGGGGGTTTGGCCAGAAAATTAACAGAAACAAAATGAAGAAAATATTATTGGGTTTTTTAAGTAGCGTGTTGGTTTTGGGACTTTTGCCGGTTTCGGTTTTAGCCATTGCGCCGGGCAAGGTTGTAGTTATAAAAAAAGTTATAAACGACAACGGTGGAAGCAAAGTTTCTGGTGATTTTACTATTGATCTCTATGTGAAAGACATCACCAGGCCGGCTAGCGAGCCTATGGTTTTGTGGTCAGAGTTTCCAGGACCCGTGTCGCCTGGCACAACTTTTAGCATAGGCGCTACTTCCTATAAAGTCACCGAGACCCCAGCGTCCGGTTATACAGCTTACTATTCTTCAGACTGCGAAGGCTCAGTTTCAAACGGAGAGGTTAAAACTTGTACTGTAACAAACAACGACCAGCCACCGAAAGTTACGGTTATAAAAAATGTAGTCGGTGGAAGCAAAACTGCCGGGGATTTTGTAATGCAAGTTTATGGGCGCGATGTGACTCGGCCGGCGGATGAGCCCAATGTGCTTTTGGCGGAATTTCCAGGATCAGGCGGCGAGGGGACTACTGTAAATATCAATGCCGGAAGCTATGAAGTTAAAGAAATTGTGGATTTAGCTTATACCACCACTTTTTCCGAAGGTTGCAGCGGGACAGCCTCCGTTGGTCAGAACATCTCTTGTACAGTAACCAATACTTTTAAAAATTCTGAAGGTGGAAGTGGCGGAGGTTCGGGCGGCTCTGGCGGAAGCGGGGGAACTGGAGGAGCTGGTGGAACTGGCGGCGGGGGTGGAGGTGGCGGTTTGCCAGTGACCTCTGGTTCAATATCCGGCAGCGTATATAACGATATCAATACAAACCAAGTCAAAGACGGTACAGATACAGGACTTTCTGGCTTTACAGTTTTTCTGGATGCCAATGACAACGGACAGCTAGATTCCGGCGAGGCTACAGCTCTAAGCGGCGCAAACGGAGCCTATGTTTTTTCTGGAATACCTTTCGCAATTTATAATATTAGAGTAGTAGCTCAGCCAGGTTGGAGCATTGCTTTTCCAACCTTAGCATCTGGCAATAAATATACAGTCAATGTAAGCAGTATCCAACCCAATCATTTTGTTAAAGACTTTGCCTTAAACAACAAGGGTGTGATTTTAGGAGCGTCTACCGGCCCAGGTGGCAGTACAGCGCCCGGCGCTTCTGACCCTGCAATTTTAGGAGCAGTCACTGAACTGCCCAGAACAGGTTTGCCAGCCAGCCTGCCTGCATTGTTTGCAGGGCTTGGTATAGCGGGATTTTTACTGAAAAAGAAAAAATTTGTTTAAGAACAATCCCTTCCCAAAAATGGGAGGGGATTTTGGTATATGAAATATATAAAAAAAATTATACTTTGGGTTTTGTTTTTGTTGGTCTTATGTACGGTGTCAGTGGTGCTGTTGAATTTTCGGTATTTTGTTTTGCAGTATCAGCTTTTGGTGTCCGGCAAGCCGCCAGAGATAGAGGCGCCGCAAATTTCTAAAAATTCTCAAACGTTGGAAAAAAATGAAAAGCCAAATTATCTTTGGATTCCATCTTTGGGCATTGAAGCTCCCATAGTATATGTGGATGGAATAACTGACCAAATTTTTCAAGAAGCTTTAGGAAAAGGTGTAGTGCATTTTCCTCAAACCGCCAAGCCAGGGGAATATGGCAACTGTTACATATTTGGCCATAGCAGCGACTATGCCTGGAGCAAAGGTTCGTACAAAACAGTATTTGCTTTGCTAACCAAGATTCAGCCAGGGGCGGAAATATTGGTTTCAGATAGTATTGGCAAAGTTTATTTCTATAAAGTTTTGGAAGCAAAAGTGGTAAGTAAAAAGGATGTGGGCCTGCTGTCCCAGGAAAAATATACAAAAAAACTTTTAACTTTACAAACTTCTTATCCGATAGGCACAGCTTTAAAGCGCTATATTGTTCGCGCGGAGTTGTCTGAGTAAATCCAGCACTACTTTTTGCTACAAAAAGTGGTGCTGGATAAAAAGTGTGGTATAATAATATAAATACAAAATTAATCTTTTTGAAATGAAAAATAAAGCAACATTTGCAGCTTTACTAGCTGCTATCGTATTTGGCGCCGTGTTCCCAACTCTGTCTTTGGCGCAAAATTTCGATGTTTTAAATGAACAACGGGAAGAGGCAAGGACTTTGGAACAAGCCAGGCCAAGCGGTTTGCAGTTTGAACAGGCTTTGCCTGACGCAGATCCTTCAGTTATGGCGGTTGGCGAGGTTAAGGGGGCTTCTACCAAGCTGCCCAGAACCGGAGCTCCGCTTCTGGCACTTGCGATTTCTGCCTTAGCCGGGACTTTCGCGTTCCTCAAAAGAAAGAAAATTTAAACTCTGCCAAAGCCCCGCTCTAAAGTCAGCCGAACAGGCAGACAGGGCGGGGTTTTAGAAATCAAATGCCAGTTAAAACCAAACCTTCAACAATTGTTAAATCTTCAAACAAAAAAGCTTTGTTAAAAGCGGTTTTGGTTGTAAAAAAAAGGTCAAAGCTAAAGAATGCCGAAGCGATAAAAATTAAAAAAAATTCTAGAGCAGAAAAGAACAAGTCCGGAGTTTTAGCATTGAAAAAAAATAAAACCGTTAAACTTAAAAGCCCCCCAGAGTTTTTAATTTCCAAGCCCAGAGAGTACAGCCTTAGGCAAATTTTGCTGAAGCTGGAAACAGAAAAAATAAATTTAAAACCACAGAGCCCCGTTAAAGTTTTTTTAAGAAATTTTGTTACAGCCTCAGGAGCGGCGGTTTTGTGTTGGATGGTGTTAAATTCCCCGTATTTTTTTGTAGCCGCCAAGCAGGAGATAAATCAAATTTCAAAATCAGCGGAAACAAGCGGTGCTCAGGAAATGATTCAAACTAAGATATTACCAGAGCTTAAGACAAATGAAATTTATATTCCAAATTTGCAAATTCGGGCTCCGATAGTTTATGCCCAAAATAAAGATGAGTCCGAATTTCAAAAATCTTTGAGATTTGGCGTCGTGCACTATCCGGAAACCGTAATGCCTGGCGAAAAAGGCAACTGTTATATCTTTGGCCATAGTTCTGATGCGGCCTGGACAAAAGGCGAATATAAAACAGTGTTTGCGGCGCTTCCCCAGATAGTCACTGGCGAGTCCATTTATATTTCCGATCCTGAAGGCAGGGTTTATGTTTATAAAGTTTATGAGACTTTGGTTGTTTCGGCTTCTGACACCAAGTATATTTCTGAAAATTTTGGAGAAAAAACGATATTAACTCTTCAAACTTCCTATCCTGTGGGGACTGCTTTAAAAAGGTATATAGTTCGAGCGGAGGTTTTAGAGTAACATAAGTTTATGAGGGTTAAAAACCCATCACAATTTGGGCATTCGACTGTGGAAATACTGGTAGCGGCATTTATTTTGGCTTCAGCTTTAGTTGCTGTTCTGATGATTGTTTGGCAACAATTGGCTTTAGCTTTGTCGGGAGAGATGTTTCAAAAAGCTACTCAAAAAGCGATGACAGCTTTGATTGAAGGTCAGACGGTTTTAAGAAGCAATTTTGAAGCCAGTATAGACAAAAATGAAACCGATGGAATTTTTGCCTTAAGTCTGAATAAGGATTTTTTAAGCCCACAAGCTGAAAAAGTCATGTCAAAAGTTTCTTGGCAGGATGCTTTTTATGGGCAGAGAGAGATCGAAATGTCCGGTAATGTCTGGGATCTGAGCCATATGGGCGGAGCAGACACCTGCGGACTGGGTTTTTCCGGCAGCTGGATAAGCGCCAATACTTTGGGAAGTTATTATGCCGATCCGGCTAACCCAATTATTGACGCTGATGTAGATGATAAAAAAATATATGTTGCAACAAACTCTTCCGCGTCTTCTCTGGAAGATTTTTTTATTTTAGATGCCTCAGACCAGCTCAATCCTCAGAAATTATCCACTTCCGTTTTAAATACCGGACCTGGATTGGCTGCTCTTCAAAAGAGCGGTGATTATATATTTGCCGCCAATGACGGCACAGCCCAGCAGCTTCATATTATTAAAGTGTTAAATCCCGAGGCGCCAACGTTAGTTTTAAAATTGCGAGTACCCAATTTTAACGGCCTGCAATCTGACGGAACAGGCTCATCTGTGCTAGTTTATGGCACAAAATTATTTTTAGGTTTAACAAAGAACAATGGTCCGGAATTGCATATTTATGATGTTAGTAATCCAGAAGCTCCTTTATGGTTGGGTTACTTTGAAACAAACAGCGCTGTCAATGCGATGACAGCTTTTCGCGGCAGATTGTATTTGTCCGTTGCCTCAGGAGATCAGTTGGTGATTTTAGACATCAGCGATGCCCATCATCCTGTAAAAATTGACTCTTTTCCTACACCTGGAAGTTTGAGTCAAAGCGGGCAGAGCGTGGCAGTTTTAGGAAGCAGAGTATTTTTAGGGAGAGCCGGCGGGCTTCCAGCTTCCGGTATAAAGGAATTATATGAATTTTCAACGAGCGATTTTCATAACCAAACAGCTGAAGCAGATCTCAATACTTCGGTAAAAGATATGTTTATCCGAGGCGGCTACTTGTTTTTAGCCACTGGGGATGATGCGGCAGAATTAAAAATTTATACCCTCGAAAATTTAAGTTTTGTAGGATCGGCTGATTTAGTGGGGGATGCGGTAGCGTTAGATTGCGAAGGAGATAAATTTTTTGTGTCCAGTTTTAAAAGTTCAGAACCAAAAAAATCTGAGCTGCAGATTTTTGGTCCGGGAAATTAGCTTTTTTAGCGCTATGGTTTTGTAGGTTATTGGAAAAAGATAAAAAACAAAGACCCCCAAACTTTGAGGGCCTTTCTAAGAACGGAGACATTTTTAGGGGAAAATGCCGCCTGTCCGGCTTATGTTGTCATGCGTTTTGAGCTAAAACCCCTTGCTCTAACACCCGCCGATACCTCCTTATTAGCCTCGCGCAACCGTTTACCTCCCCAGGGACAGCTACAAGGGACTTCGGAGTTCATCTGTCATTGCGCGCGCATCCTTACGGAAAGGAGCAGGGTTATATTAACATAAATATTTTTTTTATATTTTTAACAGTTATCACTTGACACCATTGAGTGATAATGATATTATCAGACTATGAGTGAAAGTGATAACCAATTAAATCCCAGGCAGGCAAAGATACTGGCTGCCATAGTCAAAGAGCACTGCGATACTTGCCAGCCGGTCGGTAGTAAAGAGCTGTTTGAAAGCTACAGTTTTGGCGTGTCAGCTCCGACTATACGAAACGAAATGCAGGAACTGGAAAAAATGGGTTTTTTGTCTCAGCCCCATACTTCAGCCGGACGCATCCCTACTGACAAAGGTTTTCGCTATTTTGTAAATCAGCTGATGGACAAAGTTAAGCTGACTTTAGTAGAGCAGGATAAACTAAAAAAAGAACTGATGAAACTTCAACTTGCCCATATGGAGATGGGCAGACGTTTGACTAAAATTCTGTCCGACTCCAGCCACCAGGCATCGTTTGCTTTGTTTGAAGATGAGGTTTCTACGATGGGTCTGTCCAATATACTTTCAAACCCCGCGCTTCCGACTGAGGATGCGAAAGAAATTGCCAAATTTTTTGACAACATAGACGAGCACGCAGAAAGTATGATTGCCGAATACGGAGGCAAACAGGCTGAAGCCAGGATCGGCAGGGAAATAGCGCTTTCGGAAAAGTCCGACTACTCAATGGTGGTTTCCGGGCTCAAACTTCCTTCAGGGAAAAAAGGCGTGATCGGCGTGGTGGGCCCGAAAAGTATGAAATATGAGAAAAATATGAGTCTTTTGGAATATATTTCCAAATTACTCAGTGGCGGGACGGCGATGTATATACTTTTTTTAATAAAATAAACATTTAAAATTACTAATTTACCTAAGTACGCTAATTATTCTAAATAAATCTTAAAATCCCAATTTGGGCATTATTTAGGTTAATTAGAATAATTAGGTCAATTAGCATAATTTATGACTGAAGATATCAAAGACGATCAAAATTCATCTGGGCAAGTTGCTTTAGAGATGCTGCAAAACGATTTAAATGAGGCTCTGTCGGGTTGGAAACGCACTGCTGCGGATTTTGAAAACTATAAAAGAAGAACAGCCGAGCAGCAGAAAGAGTTGGCAGAGTTTGCCCGCGAGGCTTGTGTAGCCAAGCTGCTGCCAACTTTGGACGCTTTAAGCCAGGCTTTAAGGCATTTGCCGGAAGCGGGAGATCAGGAAGCTAGCGAGTTAGAGAGTAAGAGTGTTAGAGAGTTAGAAGACCGAGGCAACGGCGAGTCAGTAGATCAGTTGACCAAGGGATCAGCTGACCGGGGATTTTGGGGAAAATATAAGTCTTGGCAAACGGGGATTTCCGGTATATTGGTGAATCTGGATAAGGTTTTGTCAGAATTGGGGGTAAAAAAGATTGAAGCTAGGGGCAAAAAGTTTGACCCGCACCTTCACGAGGCAGTCCGGGATATGGAAAGCGAAGAAGAAGAGGGGGTTGTGGTGGAAGAACTGCAAAGCGGTTATGAGTTAAATGGAAAACTTATACGTCCAAGCCAGGTGATTATCAGTAAAAAGAAAGATGATTGAAATTACCGCGAAAATATTTTATGGAAAAACCCATTGAAACCAAGCCTTTATCGGAAAGATATAATTTTGAGCATTTAAAGCAGATTGTAAAATTTATAGATGAAGGATATAAATTGGCAGGTATAAATCAATTTTCAGGAGGGCAATATACTACGACCTTACAGATGGGCGTTAATGTTAAAGAATTTAGGCATCATATGCCACTTGATGTAATGCTTCCTGGTAAACAAGACCAACAGGATGCTCAGGATTATAAGACTAAAATATTTAAAGAACAACTTCAAATGTTGATAAAAAATGCAGAAAAATAAATTAAGTAGTACATTAATTCATTAAAGAAAGAAATTTATGAAAATCGCCGAGATGTTTGAGGTTAGAGAGATAATGGAGATGGACGATAAGGATAAAAAAATTAAGCCTTTGGATGACAATGACTGCGTAATAGAAAGCAAATCGTTAAACAAGAACAAAATTATATTGAGAATGCTCAGAGAGTCAGATCAAAGCCAAGGCAATGTTTTTGTAAAACTAAAAGACGAGCACAAAGACCAATTTCCGGTTTCCAAAAAACTCTTAGCCAGCCAGAAAGTCATCGGCCTGACCTTGAAACAGTTTAAAGAATTTTTAACAGAAGATTTATAAATATACTATTAATGCCGATTAACAGATTGTCGGATTAAAAAGATACTTATAGCTCATTAAATCTGCAAGTATCAGAAAAATCCGCTAAATCAGTAGATCGGAATATAAAAATATATGTCAAAAATTATTGGAATAGATTTGGGAACTTCAAATTCAGCGGCTTCCGTGATGGAAGGGCAGACCCCGGTGATCATACCGGCTGCTGAAGGGGCATCTTTGGGTGGAAAAGCTTTTCCTTCTTATGTAGCTTTTACTAAAGAAGGTCAGTTACTCGTGGGTGAGCCGGCCAGGCGCCAGGCCGTTACCAACCCGGAAGGCACTATCTTTGAAGCTAAGAGAAAGATGGGAACCAAGGAAAAATTTACAGTCTTTGGCAAGGAATACACGCCTGAGCAGATTTCCGCCTATATTTTACAAAAAATCAAGAAAGACGCGGAAAGCTTTTTAGGCCAACCGGTGTCCAAGGCGGTCATCACCGTGCCTGCGTATTTTGACGACACCCAAAGGCAGGCGACTAAAAATGCGGGTGAAATCGCTGGACTGGAAGTGGTGCGCGTGATCAATGAGCCGACTGCCGCGGCTTTTGCTTATGGACTCGATAAAACCGGCAAAGACCAGAAAATTTTGGTTTTTGACTTAGGCGGCGGCACTTTGGATGTAACCATTATGGATTTTGGCGAGCACGACGGGCAAGCCACTTTTGAGGTTTTGTCCACTTCGGGCGACACTCAGCTGGGAGGCAAAGATATGGACAAAGCGCTGATAGATTATGTCGTGTCTGAATTTAAAGCTAAGGAAGGCGATGACCTGACTAAAGACGCTATGGCAATGAACCGGGTTCGCCAGGAAGTGGAAAAAGCCAAGATTGAGCTTTCTACGGTTTTTGAAACCGACCTAAATATTCCCTTTATTGTTTTGCAAAAAAACTTGCTGATGAAAATCACCAGAGCCAAACTGGAAGAGCTGATCAAGCCAATAGTGGAGAGAATGAAAAAGCCAGTTGAGCAAGCTATTGCGGATGTGTCCAAGAAAACTGGTTCTTCTTTCGGCCCTCAAAACATCGATAAAATAATTTTAATCGGCGGACCTACCAGGATGCCGATGGTTAAAAAATTGGTAGAGGACTATATCGGCAAGCAGGTGGAAGGCGGCATAGATCCGATGGAAGCCGTAGCCAAAGGAGCGGCGGTGCAGGCCGGTATTTTAGGCGGAGATGTAACCAGCAAAGATATTTTGCTTTTGGATGTTACGCCTTTAACTTTGGGTCTGGAAACTTTAGGCGGCGTTCGTACTCCCTTGATTGAGCGAAATACGACTATTCCTACTTCAAAATCCCAGACTTTTTCTACTGCCGCTGACAATCAGACATCCGTGGAAATACACGTTCTTCAGGGAGAACGCGAGTTTGCCGCTGACAACAAGTCATTGGGTAAATTTATTTTGGACGGTATCCCGCCTGCCCCAAGAGGCATCCCCCAGGTGGAAGTGGTGTTTGATATAGACGCAAATGGTATACTTACTGTAAAGGCTAAAGACAAGGCCACGGGCAAGGAACAGCATATTACTATTCAAGGCTCTTCAAATTTGTCTAAGGATGAGATAGAAAAGATGAAAAAAGAAGCGGAAAGTCACGCGGCTGACGACAGAAAGCGCAAAGAGCTGGTGGAGATGAGAAACCAGGCGGATACTTTGATTTCAGTCAGTGAAAAAACTTTAAAAGATGCCGGAGACAAAGCTCCAGCTGCCGATAAATCGGCTGTGGAAGAAAAAATCAAAAACTTGAAGGATGTTAAAGATAAGGAAGACGGAGCTGCAATTAAAAAAGCTATGGATGAACTGTCGGAAGCTGTGCAAAAAGTCGGCGCCGCAATGTACCAACAGCCATCTCAGACCCCAAACCCTGAAGCTTCTCAGCCTTCAGACCAGCCAGGTAAAGCAGGCGAGGGTAAAGATCCGGTTGATGCGGATTTTAAAGAAGTTAAATAAATCCAGTCTTTGCCAGAATTTTTTAGTTTAATATATAGCAGTGAGAAGATTGGGATAAAACAAAATATGCAAATCCATAAATTCCATATCAATTAAACCAAAACAAAAATATGAAAGCCATAATAGCTATCTTGGTTATATTATTTTCCGGCATATATATTTATATATATTGGCAAAGCCACCGGGATTTAAACAGCGGTTTTAACCAAACAACCAGGTTTCAAATAGGCAAAAAGCCCTGGGCAAGAAAATTATGGGCACTGCATAATGATGGCGATGCCCGCGCCCAGTATTTACTTGGCTCTGAGCCGATGATTGTAGAAATAGTCAGACCGGACAGTATAGATTTTCACGAAGAGTTAAATACCAATTTGAGAAAAAAGCTGGGTAAAATATTAGGCCGTCCGGTTCAGACTTTCAGCGTGGATTTTATCAAGCAGGGGAATTTAACTGAAGATGATATTGAAAATATTGTCCATACCAAGCAAAGGCATAATTTGCCAGACCAGCCGCATTTTTTTATTATTCTGGCTGACAGTTATGAAGGTGAGGGTCTGGAGTTGGGAAAAACTTATCAAGAATTTGGGATGTTATTGTCCAATAAGCGCCTAAAAGAGGTTTCTGCGGATTTAGGGGCAACGTCCGTAGATCAATATATGGAGTCCACCATACTTCACGAGTTTGGCCATCAGATCGGACTGCCTCATAACCAAGATGAGGATTGTATTATGAATGAAAAAGTTGCTCACGCTGACGACTCAGGTTTTTTTAGCGGAATTTATACTCCGACCGATTATTGCGCTTTAGAAGTCACGCAAATTACCCAACTGAGGGACAGTCTTAGATAAACTAATTTTATTCAATGACTCAAAATACTCAACAAGTGCAAATCAAAGCTGAAAACGCTGATTTTAAAGGAGCTTATGCCAATATGGTGCAAATCGCGCATACTCCCGAAGAGTTTGTATTGGATTTTTTAAGTATATTTCCCCCCCAGGGCAGTTTGGTTTCCAGGGTGATTTTGTCGCCAAGCCATACTAAAAGGATGTCCCAAGCATTGCAGGAAAATATTGCTAAGTATGAAAAAGAATTTGGGGTTATTTCTTTAGCTGTTGTTCCGGACAGTAAGATCGGCTTTAGAACAGAATAGTTTTTACCACTAATCATGAATTGTCCAAATATCACTGATTAATTTTGTAATAGTTCGGGTTATTGGTGTATTTCGAAAATATGAATAATTACTACGATATTTTAGGCGTGGCCAAATCCGCTTCGCCCGAAGAGATTAAGAGGGCTTTTAGAAAAAAAGCCCACGAACACCATCCGGATAAAGGAGGGGGAGATGAGAAAAAGTTTAAGGAAGTGAACGAAGCGTATCAGGTTTTGTCTGACAAGCAAAAACGCCAACAATACGATACCTATGGTACAACTTTTGACCAGGCCTCAAGAAACGGCCAGGGTTTTTCCGGCAATCCTTTTGGCGGGGGATTTGGAGGTTTTTCTGAAGCTAATGAATGGGATTTTAACGCCGGGGGTTTTGGGGATCTGGGCGATATTTTTGAGGGGTTATTTGGATCCGAATCCAAGCGCGCATCAAGGCGAGCCCGCGGTATAGATTTAGAAATATCGGTAAAGATAGATTTTAAAGAAGCGGTGTTTGGTGTAAATAAGAAAGTTGTTTTGGAAAAACTTGATGTTTGTAAAACTTGTTCGGGTTCGGGCGCCGCTGACAAGAGCAAAATTGTAACCTGCCCAAAATGCCACGGCCAAGGGCAAATCCAAACCGCCAGAAGGACTATTTTTGGTATGGTGCAAAGCCGGGCAATGTGCGATAACTGCGAAGGAACTGGCAAAATTCCAGAAGTCGTTTGTAAGGCTTGTGGCGGAAAAGGTTCTTCAAGGCAGCAAAAAACCATAGAAGTGCAGATTCCGGCGGGGATAGATAACGGCCAAAAAATTCGGATTTCAGGCGAAGGCGAGGCCGGATACAGAGGTTCTCAGCCGGGCGATTTGTTTTTGGTCGTTGAAGTCAGGTCGGACAAAGATTTTACCCGCGATGGTTTTGATATATATAAGGACTTGCCGTTGAGTTTTGTTCAAGCGGCTTTGGGCAGTAAAATGTTGGTTGAAACTTTAGACGGCCAGATTGAGCTTAAAGTCCCCCCTGGAACTCAGCATGGCACTGTTTTTAAGGTTAAAGAGCGGGGAGTGCCTCACTTAGGACGCGCCCAAAGGGGTAGCCTGCTGGTTACAGCCAGAATTGTTGTGCCGAAAAAATTGACCAAAGAAGAAAGGGAACTGTTAACGAATTTAGCAAAGCTGCGGGGCGAAACCGTTGAGATTGAAAACGGTTTTTGGCAATCAATAAAAAACTCGTTTTAAGAGTGCTATAATATTTATATCTGCCGCCGGAGATGGTAAAAAGCTTAATATTATCCGGCGAGTTGTAAATTTGTTTGTCAATGTACCAAATACCTGCTAACATTGCAATTTCAGGTTTTTTGGCAGCCTCCTGGGATGCCCCGCTTTTGTTTTTCTGGCTCGGGGGTTCTTTGCTTTATGTTTTTTATGCCAGAAAAGGCAGAATTTTGAATGCTTTGCTGAGCATATATATCTCCAAATTATTTTTGCTAGAACTGAATTTAGGAGCTAATTTTTTGCCGGCAAGTATGCCTCCGGCGGTTTTGTTGTTACAACAGATTGTTATATTTAGTTTAATATTTTTAATTGTCTTTTTTTTATTTTCCTCATACGGTCTAAGGCTTGGGCGCAATGCTTTTGGAGTTTTTTCCGGATTTTTTACTTCGGTTATTTTTTCTATTTTACAAATCGGACTGCTAATTAACATAGTTCTCAGCTTGATGCCTGTAAAATTTTTGGAAAATTTTTCATCCTTAATTTTGAAAATATTTGTTGATTTTCCGGCAGGGGTTATCTGGTTGGTATTACCGCTTTTT
This sequence comes from uncultured Candidatus Saccharibacteria bacterium, assembly GCA_964512925.1. GTDB lineage: Bacteria > Patescibacteriota > Doudnabacteria > UBA920 > UBA920 > CAZEKH01. Next base: position 208,057 of record CAZEKH010000001.1, read on the forward strand.
AGTTTTGTTTTGATCAATAAGTTATTTCATAATAAAAATTATCCGGAGTAATATTCGGGGAATATAAGAATTTATGCTACACCCAGCAAAACATATAATTGGAATAGTGGATGACGATGGTTTGATTTCAGGAACTTTAAAAAACCGCTTTGAGAGCGGGGGTATGATGGTCTATACTGCTTCTGATTCCGAAGGGGCAAAAGAGATTTTAAAAAAATACAAGCCGGAAATTTTGTTGTTGGATTTGCTTTTAACTAAAGATGAGGGCAGCCAGGGAATTTTGGATTATATAAAAAGCGTTCCCGAGTTGTCTTCAATGCCTGTGTTGGTTTTAACCAACTTGGACAAGCCTGAGTTAAAAAATATGCTGCTAAGCCAGGGAGTAAGGGAATATATAGTCAAAGGAAGCCTCAGTCTGGACGACCTGTATGAAAAGGTGTTGGGATACTTGGAACCGGTTTAAGGGTTAGACCAACTGATTCGGGAAAAAATTCCCGTCGAAATAAGGCGGGTTTTTTTAATTGGACAGTTGTGGTTCAAACAAAGCTCGCCAAATTCAATGCGGCCTGGTTTTTTCAAGCTGGCATCTTCCAGCAGGTTTTTTAAAGCTATAGCTGACGAATTGGTGGCATATCCGTTTATAATCAAAAACTTAGCTTCAGTTGAGAGAATTTTAAAACAGTCAGACAAGAGTTCGGGTAAATTTTCATTGAATTTCCAGATTTTGCCTTCCGGCGATCTGCCATAGGCGGGCGGGTCCATAATAATGCCGTCATAAGTATTTCCGCGCTTGATTTCTCTTTTAACAAATTTTACAGCATCATCTAAAATCCACCTGACAGCATCTTCGGGGAGGTTATTAAGTTTGGAATTTTCATTGGCCCAGCTTATTGCCGGTTTGGAGGCATCCACGTGGGTTACTTTACAGCCCAGTTTGGCTAAAACCATAGTAGCCCCGCCGGTATAGGCAAATAGATTTAGCACCCTCACCCTACCCTCTCCCACTGGGAGAGGGGAAGGGGAGAGGGTTGATTTTTGATCTTCAAATTTTAAATCATTTAATCTTTCGATCATATATTCCCAATTGGCAGCCTGTTCGGCAAAAATACCGGTGTGTTTGAAGGGGGATAGTTTAAGATGAAATTTAACCGAAGTATCTCCCTCTCCCTTGAGGGGGGAGGATGGGTGGGGGTGAGAAGTTGGAAATTTTATTATCCAAGGTTCAGGGATTTTATTTTTTATTTCCCATCTGCCTTTTTCCCCTCCCACACCTTGCTGAAAAATTGCATCGGCTTTTGTCCATTCTGACTCAGACAGGCTTTTTTGCCATATAATCTGTGGATCTGGACGTTGTAAAATAACTTTGCCCCAACGTTCCAAACGAAAACCAGCGCCTGTGTCCAGGAGTTCAAAGTCCCAAGTTTTATTGTAAGATTCTAAAAGCATATAAATAAAACTTATAACCGGTAATTTTTAACCTGTAACATAAAGTTACTTGTTATCTATTATAAGTTATAAGTTTATTAAAAACTATTTTGCTACGATGTCGCCCAGGTTAAAGCTGTCAATTGTGCCCTGATAAGTTACTTTAACTTCTTTGCCCAATAAGCTTGAAAAATCCCGGCTAGTTTTGATGTAAATAGTATGGGCTGAAGTTTGAAGCTTGTAGTTGCCTTTGCTTATGTTGTCTGAAGCTGTCAGTGTTCCTTCCCAAATCGCGGCAGCTGACTCACCCGGTTGGATTTTGGCCGGGTTTGATGATTTGCCGGAATTGGCGCTTTCGCCGGCATTTTCATTTTCCGCATCTTTTTGTATAACCGAACTGTTGTCAGTGCCGGTTATTTCAGAGTTATTTTTTCCGTATTGCCAGGCTGCAATAAGGAGCAAAATCAATGCCCCTATTATGAGGTAATTTTTGTTATTTTTCATAGGATTTAGTTAATATTCTCTCAATAGTTTAAAGGATTTACGAAATTTGTCAAAAATAATTTTTGGATCTTAAAGTTTATTAGTTACTATTAATTATTAAGACAAAAGTCCTACTTCGCTAAAGCTATGTAGGACACTTCTTTATGTATATGTAATTTTACAACTTCTCCGACAATGTATGATTATGCAAGATTAGTGTCTGCGCTTCGTAGCCTTGGCGAAGAAGTGGTGGGATGGGAGGGGATCGAACCCTCGACAAACGGCTTAAAAGGCCGCTGCTCTACCGACTGAGCTACCATCCCAGATTTGACTATCTTGCATATCTTACAACATTCCTGGTTTTTTTTCAATATCCACACTGAAGTTATTTTTTATGGTATAATGATATAAATTCAAAATCATTAGAAACCAAAATGTATTTATCCAAAATAAAGACTTTTTCCAGGAAGCAAAATCATGGGTTTACTTTAATTGAACTTCTGGTAGTAGTGGCAATTATTGCCCTTTTGTCATCAGTGGCTTTGATTGCTTTCATATCCGCCAGGCAGAAATCCAGAGATGTAAAAAGGCTGTCCGATATGACGCAAATGAATACGGCGCTTGAACTTTTTTATTCCGCCAATAAAGGTTATCCCGCTGGGATAGGAGGTATACCCCAGGGGATGACTCCAACTGCAGTGGGAATCATTCCCACAGCTCCCATAACTCCTGACGGGATATGCGACGGACTTACGCACTCTGCGGATAGCTGTGTGATGGGCGATGCGGCTTGTAACGGCGTGCCGCAAAATACTTACTATTATGTGGCTACGGGCACAATGTATAACTTAGGCGGGCCGGATTTGTACCCGGATTATAATTACTTTTTTTGCTTGGGTAAAAATACTGCAAATTTTGAAGCAGGACCCAGGATCATAACGCCAAAAGGCATACGATAATTTTTAAAAGGAATGCTTGGCAAAACCAAACATTCCTTTTAAAATGCCTATATGGAAGAAATAAAGAAGCAAATTTTTGTAAAACGCCCTGTTTTAGGCGAGATATACAAAAATTTTGGGCATTTGAAATTAGCGGAATACATCAGGTTATGGCAAATATCTCATATTGAGCCTGACCCGCTTTTTTTAACTGTATTAAATAGCAAAGCCAACGGGCTTTACGGAGCTGAAATCGCTCAAAAGCTAACTGAGCAAATCAAGAGTCGTCCTATTGTTTCAACCGTTGATCATTTGGGCATCTGGGGGCATCCGATTTTTGTTAACGCTACAACAATTTTTTCTTTGGCTTTTAAGCAGGACGAGCTAGTTCCAGTCCTTGCAACTGAAAGTGTTTCTTTAAACAATACCAGCTCATGGTCGGGGAGTGTTTTAAATCGTCAGGAAGATGGTAAGTTGGTGAGGCACTCCTTTTTTCCTGACAGGCAAAAAACACTGCCTGTGTTTTCCTGCCCGGAGGTTTCAGAGGAAAGGTATAGCAAAATTTTACAAAAAATTCAGCCCCGCTTTTTACCGGAGAGGCTGCCTGAAGAAAACAATTTTTCTTCCCAGGCTTGTCTTTTAAGTAGTCATATATGTCAGCAAGTGTTTCCTTCTGCGCCAAAACTGGCATATCTCCCATTGGAGAGCATTGTGGGGGAGTATCTAGAGAAGGTTATAAAAGACAAAAATCATCCCATCGCAAAAATCATCATATCCAGCAAAGGGTATGAACTTTGGCAAAAGCATTTCTCCAGCGAACACACTTTTTTGTTTTGGGGAATAGATCAAAAGGGGAGAAGAGATAAAATTGAAAAAGAGAAGTATATTGAAATATTGGACAAAAACCAATTGGCGGAACTTTTGGAACAAAGAAAAATTTATGCTTCAAGCCCGTTGTGCTTTTTAGTTTTGCTCTACTCCGGCCTTACTTGCGCGGGCGGGTTTACCCAGACAACCTGGCTTTCGGATACCAAAGAAAAAATTATTGAAATCTTTCAAGAAATGGGGGAGAGTGATGCTTTAAATAATATCAATAATATGCCGACAAAAAATTTCGCAGAAAGTCTTTTGGCAAGCCTTGGAACAGAAGGAGAGCAATATATTCCAACCGCGCTTGATTTGTTTAACTCAGGTAAGGACTGGTACCCGGAGTTTAAAGCCAAAGCAGAAATGATTAGCTTGAAAGAATCCATAGATACCTTTTTGCCAGAGATATATAAAGTGGTGTGTGGTTAGGTAAAACCCTTTCGGCTATTGGAGAGCTGCCCGCCGTGGCTGTTCGGGCGGGAATCCTTTATATTTATTACAATTGTTGTAACCTCACCCCAACCCTCTCCCATATGGGAGAGGGGGAGGTTGGTTTGACAACTTTTATTTTCCTGTTAAACTATATTTATATATGAAGTATATAATCTTAAATTCCTATTGGTTTTGGTTTACCCGCTCGTTTGAGCTTGGGAATTTTGGGTTATGTTCAAAGTACTGATATTTGATATACTGATGATCTACTAAACTAACCCCAAACTTCCGGACTCAAGCTGATGTCCGGGTTTTTTTATTTTTGCTTTAGGAGGTAGTAAATGCAAAAGGAACTTCGATGCACAAAAGGTCACCTGTTGGTGACCAGAGAATCTGCGGCTGGCATTGAAGCCAGTTGCCCAACCTGTCAAATTGAATTAACCCATATTAGCATATTATTGAAAGCTAATGAGGCTGTATGGGCACAAAAGGAGGAAACCTCAACCGCTGTTTAAGTTTTGGTTTTGTCAGGGCGAGGAATTTGAGTTTTCTTACTATGTCATTCCGGCCATCGAGCCGGAATCTATGTACCTGGATCCTGGATCAAGTCCGGGATGACATAAATAATAGACCATTTTCCTGACCCTGAATAAAAGGGCGAGATTGAGAAAGGAGGAGTGTCATGCGATGGCCTGATGCCACTGGTTGGGGAAATTGATCAAAATGATCCGCTTGTAGCCAGAGGGGCGAAGTGCTTTGGCTGGCCGAGATTTATTCTCGGCCTTTTTTTATTGGACATTTTCAGCTATAATTATATAAATAAAAAAAATGATGAAAATGAGCATAAATGATAAAAATTGTAGGATTTTTGCATTTAATTTTTGTCATTTGTTTAATTTTTGATCATTCTTGTCATTCATATTATGTCTCTCATACAAATCAAAAATCTGACCAAAGATTATATAAACGAAGACGTGGTAACATCGGTACTTCACGGGATGACTTTTAACATAGAAAAAGGCGAGTTTGTCGCGATAATGGGCCCTTCCGGTAGCGGTAAGTCCACGCTTATGCACATTCTTAGTTTTTTAGACAGGCTTTCAGGAGGGGAGTATTTTTTTGAAGGACAGGACACAAGAAATTTCGAAGACGAGTATTTGTCTACTTTGAGAAACGAAAAAGTGGGATTTGTGTTTCAGTCTTTCAATCTGCTGCCTAGAACTACAGTTTTAGACAATGTTAAACTACCACTTTTGTATTCAGATCTCAAAAATCACGACGAACTGGCAAAAAAAGCTTTGGACTCAGTCGGACTCTCACATAGAATGGAATTTTTTACTAACCAGATATCTGGTGGGGAAAAACAAAGAGTAGCCATAGCCAGGGCTTTGGTTTGTAACCCTTCTGTGCTTTTTGCAGACGAACCTACCGGCAACTTGGACTCAAAAAGCGGCAACACGGTAATGCAAATTTTGCAAAAACTTAATAACGAAGGCAGAACAATCATACTTGTCACCCACGAGCAGGACACAGCTAATCACGCTAAAAGAATTATACGAGTAAAAGATGGACTTGTTGCCTCAGATGAGCAAGTCAAGCAAAGGACTATTGCTAGTGGAGACAAGGAGCTGCTTAAATAGTATTAAGTATGTTGTATAAAGTATTTTGCGATAAGACTCCTTCTCCGATACCTGCCCGTCCGGCAGGCGGGTCGGAGAGGGTTGGGGTGAGGTAATAAAGTTTGAATATCAAACCAACTTTAGATTATTACAATTGTTAATATATCATTGTCGTCAATTGCTTTAGATTTCAAGAATATGTTATCCATTTGCTGAATATATAGTAGAAAAAAAGAAGACCGGCATCGAGGAGCGATGCCGGCGGATGTTCCGGGCGCATCACGCACTGGTTAGTGCGTGATGCGCCACACGATCCCCGCGAGGGTTTTGGTTATCGGGAGGAATGCCTCCCGAATTAGTCCCCCCCAGGGACCCCAAAGTGCTACAATCACGAACGCCACGGCTGCAAGCAGCCACATGTGTTCGATGATCGCATTTGCTTTCCGGTCGTGCCGGAAAGCGGAAAAAACGGAATGAAACGATGTCATCTCTCTCTCTTTTCTAGAAACCCACACAACGGTGTTGCTAGGAGAGAGGAGATGAACTGCGAAGATAACTTTAGAAATTATAACATACATTAACTATACTGTCAAGTGAATTTTATTAGCACAATTAGGCTGGTTATAAGGGGGCTTTTGGCAAGAAAAGGCCGGTCGTTTTTGACGATTTTAGGTATTGTGATTGGAGTTGCCGGGGTGGTGGTTATCATTGCTTTGGGCGCTGGCGCTCAGAGTTTGGTGTTAGGGCAGGTGTCTAAATTGGGCAGTAATATAGTTGGGATTTTACCAGGCAAGAGCAATGAAACCGGACCGCCGGCAGCTGTGTTTGGCATACAAATAAAAACTTTGACCCTGGAAGACGCGGAAGCTATAAAAAAAAGCGGACGCGTGCCAAATGTGTCAGCAGTAGCCGGGTTTGCCCGCGGCCAGGGGACAGTAGTTTTTCAGGATAAAAATGTCGACACTTTTTATACTGGCGCTCAGGCGTCGGTAGTTAACATTCAAAATATAGAAATGGAAGCCGGTAGATTTTTTACCGAGGAAGAGGAAAAAGGCGGGGCGCAGGTTGTAGTTTTGGGTTTTAGCGTTAAAGAGCAGTTGTTCGGTAGCGAGGACGTTTTAGGTAAGGCCATAAAAATTTCAGTAACCAGAGGCGACCAGACTTTTTCCGTACCGGCTATGGTGATAGGCACCATAAAAAAACAAGGCACAGTGGCTTTTCAAAACCAGGATGACCAGGTCTATATTCCCCTAAGCATTGCCCAAAAGCAACTTTTGGGTATCTCGCATTTGCAGTTTATCCGCGCCAAAGTTGTGGGAGAAGAAAACATTAAGTCCGTTATGGCTGACATCAAACAGCTTTTGATGGAGAGGCATAAAATCAAAACCGAAGACGAAGTGGATTTTTCTGTTCGGGACTTGGCTGACGCTCTCAAGCTTCTTTCCGGCATCACTGACGGGATGCGGATGTTTTTGACTTTGATGGCGGCGATTTCGCTGATAGTCGGAGGAATAGGGATTATGAACATAATGCTGGTAACCGTGGCAGAAAGAACCAGAGAGATTGGTTTAAGAAAAGCAGTGGGCGCCACAGCGAGGGACATAAGAAATCAGTTTTTACTTGAATCCTCTTTGGTTACTTTGCTCGGAGGTGTGATTGGTATTGTTTTAGGGGCATTCTTGGCTTACCTGGCAGCGTTAGGCGCGCGTTATGCGGGCTACGACTGGGCCTATGTGGTTTCGCTTGGTTCTATAGCTATGGCTGTGGGAGTTTCAATTTTAACCGGAATGGTTTTTGGGCTTTACCCGGCCTTAAAAGCGTCAAAATTAGACCCAATAGAAGCTTTGAGATATGAGTGAGAAAATTTCTAATTACCTAATTCTGAATTAACCTAATTAAATCCCAAAATAAAACGATTTAAATAAATATGTGTATTATTAGAAATGAGAATAATTAGTTTAATAGAATAATTTGCTATGCTCGTCGCTTTACAACAATCTATCAAAACACTTAGAAGCAACCTGGTACGCACTGCCCTGACGACTCTTGGCATTGTAATTGGCATTGCTTCGGTGGTGATGGTGCTGTCGGCAGGGGCGGGTTTTAAGTCGTACATAAATTCCCAGGTTTCCGCTTTTGGCAGCAATTTTATTACCGTGGAAACACGGGTGCCTCCTACAACTAAAAATCGGGCATCTGGTTCTTCCGGCGGTTCGCAGTCAAATTCGGCGAGTCAGGCGGTCGGCATAACCACTTTAAAGCAAAAAGATGTGGATGAAATTTCCAGGCTGCCAAATATTTCCGGAGCTTACGGCGCAGTGATCGGCCAGAAGATTGTTTCCTACAAAGCGGTGAGTAAAAATTCATTTGTGTTTGGAGCAAATGCGTAAAGATTTTCCATTGATAGGGGAGTTTTGGCTAAAGGCAGGCCTTATAGCGAGATTGAGGATAGAGCGGCTGATCAGGTTGCAGTTTTGGGCGCGGATATCGCAATAGATCTTTTTGGTCAGGAAGACCCGCTAGGAAAGACCGTCAGGGTCGGTGAATATAATTTTTTAGTCATAGGGGTATATGAAAGAAGGGGTAGTTTTGGTTTTTCCAACGACGACCAGCAAGTTTTTGTGCCGCTCAAGACAGCCCAAAAAAAACTTTTAGGAATTGATCATTTATTTTATGTCTTGGCGCAGGCCAAGGATCCTGCACAAGCAGAGGCCACTGCCGAAGATATGAGGTATATACTCAGGCAGAATCACGATATACAAGATCCTGCAAAAGATGATTTTGCGGTGCAAACCCAGGCGCAGGGACTGGAAACATTTGATCAAATCTTAAAAGGTATTACTTTTTTGCTCATTGCTGTGGCAGCGATTTCACTTTTGGTGGGCGGGGTGGGTATTATGAACATAATGTATGTGGCGGTGACTGAAAGGATTGCTGAGATTGGGCTGAAAAAAAGCGTGGGCGCCAAAGAAAAAGATATTTTAGCTGAGTTTTTAACCGAAGCCGTGATCCTGACTGTTTTGGGGGGTGTTTTAGGTATACTTTTGGGAGCTCTACTATCTTATGGTGTAGCTTTGGGAGCTAGGGCTTTTGGTTTTGCCTGGGATTTTTCAGTGCCAGCGTCTGGCGTGTTTTTGGGCTTGGGTGTTTCTACGGTAATCGGTTTGTTGTTTGGAGTTTTTCCGGCCAGGACTGCTGCAAAGATGCAGCCTATCGATGCCCTCAGGAGCGAGTAAAATAATCGATGATTGCAGATTAAATGATTTAACATTTGTTATGTATTATAATTACATTATAAGCTTTGAAAAGTTTTGCGCAAAAAATCAATCTAAAATCAAATAAATTTTTATGAAAACAATTGTTATAGTCGGCGGGGGCTTTGCCGGGATTAATTGCGCCTTAGCTTTGGATAAAAACTTAAGTAAAGACGAAAGAGCGGAAATTTTGCTTTTAGACCGGCGGGATTATCATTTATTTACTCCGAATTTATATGAAATTGCCGCTGCGGACGAAGAATTTGTTTCAGTCGATGGTTTGAAAAAAAGCATTGCCTTGCCTTATGAAGAAATTTTTCAGGGCACTCAGGTAAAGTTTGCCCAGGGTGAAGTTTCAGACATGGATATAGTTAACAAAACTTTAAAATGTGGAATTCGGAAAATCAGTTTTGATTTTTTGGCGCTTACCGGCGGGTCGGAAAGTTTTGATTTTGGCATTGATGGAGCCAAAGAGTATGCGTTGCCTTTAAAAACCTTGAAAGACGCGCTTCGTATCCGCAATGCTTTGAGTTTTGCTATAGAGCGAAGAAAAAGTGAAAATCCTTTGCCGGTTTTGAGGTTTGTGGTGGCTGGAGGCGGATATAGTGGGGTGGAAACCGCAGGTGAGTTGAGCGAACTTTCGGAAATTTTGGCTTGGAAGTACAGTTATCCTATAGAAAAGATTGAGATTTTAGTTTTAGAGGCGTCGAATGAATTGGTGTCTGGGTTTGACAAAAGGTTTAGCCAAGATGCTTTGGCTAGGCTGAAGAATTTGGGAGTTAAAGTTTTGCTTAACGCTAAAATTTGCAAGATTGATCAAAATTTGGTTTATTTGCTTGGCGGGGAAGCGGTGCATTATGACGCGCTAGTTTGGACAGTTGGGGTTAAGGCGGTTAAACTGCCGGTTTTAGATACTCTGCCTATGGATGCGCGGGGCAGGATTTTGGCTGATGAGCATTTAAAAGTTAAAACCAAGGCAAATATTTTTATAGCCGGCGATGTCGCGTCAGTTGCGGACAGTACAGGCAGGCCGGTTGTGCAGACTGCGCAAAACGCTATCCACCAGGGAAGGTTTTTAGGAGAAAATATTTACCGCGCAATGAAAAATTTGCCTCTTAAAGTTTACACGCCGAAAACCCACGGCTTTATAGCCTCGGTGGGCGGCAAGTGGGCAATTTTAAAATACGGCAATTTTTATTTAACTGGCATCATAGCCTACTTAGCCAACAAATTCGCTCACTTTAAATACTATTGGGAAGTGGTTGGTTTTTGGAAAGCCTTTAAATACATTTGGCTCGAATGGGATGTTTATGGCAGAAATGATTAAGAGAGTCTTTGATTTAAAGATTTAATGATTGAAAATAAAATGATTGTTAACAGGAAATAATAAAAAAATAACTTATATTACAAAAACCTCGGAATATTCCGAGGTTTTTGTTTTTTAAAACCCTCTCCCATTTGGGAGAGGGGTAGGGGTGAGGTTACGATGAATGTAAAAATAACTAGAGTTTAATTAAAATTTGAACTTTATTACCTCACCCCCTAACCCTCTCCGACCCGCCTGCCGGACGGGCAGGTATAGGAGAGGGAGTTATTGAGCTTTCTTTTTACCATAAACCTTGCGAGGTTTTGGAGGGTTTTCCTTCCAGTGTTTTAGGGCTTCTTGGAGTTCTGCTTCACTTTCAGGTTTTTTGGACATTATAAAGTTGCAATCCGGAAAACGATTGCAGGCATAAAAGAGTTTACCGCGGCCGCGGGATTTTCTTTCTACCACATCGCCAGTTTGGCAATTGGGACATTTAAACCCGGTTTTGTTCCAAATTTTGCTGATGCCTTTGCATTTGGGGTAGTCAACACAGCCCAAGAAAAATCCAAACCGCCCTTTTTTGACTTTCATTTCTTTGCCGCAGATGGGGCAGACTTCGCCCTTGGTTTTTTCTTCCAAAGCTTTGATCTGGGCTTCTTCTTCCGGCATTGGCTTGGTGGTTTTGCACTCAGTATCTGGGCAGGCCATAAATTTACCGGTCCGGCCGAATTTGATGATCATCATTTTGCCGCATTTCGGACAGGGGATGGTGGTTACCTCAATCTGTTTTTCCACACTCGCTTCTTTTTCTTTCAGATGTTTTTTGAAAGGTCCGTAAAATTCGTGCATTACCTCGGTCCATTTCATTTTGCCTTCCGCTATCTGGTCAAATTCTTCTTCTATATGCGAAGTAAAGTTTATATCTACGATCTCAGGAAAATTTTCAACCAGCATATCGGTTACCAAAAACCCTTCTTCAGTGGGCTTGAATTTTTTTTCTTCCTTGGTTACATAACCGCGGACCTCTATGGTGGACAGTGTAGGAGCATAGGTTGAGGGTCTGCCAATGCCGTGGGCTTCCAGCGCTTTAACCAGGCTGGCGTCCGTATACCTGGCAGGGGCTTCAGTAAAATGCTGGAGCGGCAAAAGCTCGTGAAGTTTGAGTTTTTCTTGTTCTGACAGCTCAGGCAGCATACCTTCTATCTCATCTTCCGGTTTTTCATCCGACCCTTCGGTATAGGCGCGGATAAATCCGTCAAACTTTATGACTTGTCCGTTGGCGCGAAAGACATAATTATTGATCTGCTGATTTTCTGCTTGCCCTTCATAGCCTTGGCGAAGGAGGGATCTACTGGCAGGCTTGGCTTCTATATCCACCGCAGTTTGTTCCATCAACGCAGCCTGCATCTGACAAGCGATGGTTCGTTTCCAGATTAAGTCATAGAGCCGAAACTGCTGTCTGTCTAAATATTGTTTTAAATTTTCAGGTTTTCTTAAGACATCGGTTGGACGTATGGCTTCGTGCGCTTCCTGCGCGCCTTTAGACTTGTTGGTAAAATGTCTGGGTTCAGACAGACCGTATTCTTTGCCGAATTCGGCAGAGATGACTTGGCCTATGGCAGTTAAAGCTGATTGAGCCAGGTTCAAACTGTCGGTACGCATATAGGTGATAAGTCCCTGGTGGCCTTCATCGCCAATATCAATTCCTTCATAGAGCTGTTGAGCTACCATCATTGTCTGTTTGGCTGACATACCGAGTTTGCGCGCCGCTTCTTGTTGGAGCGTGGAAGTGGTAAAAGGGGCGGATGGATTTCTTTTAACTTCTTTTTTGGTAATTTCAGAAATTTGATAATTTGCGCCTTCAAGATCAGCGACAATTTTTTTGCCTTCAGTCTCAGACTTGATATCCATTTTGCCCACAGTTTTGTCGCCGATTTTGTGGAGTTTGGCTATGAAGGTTTTATAACTCCCCCCATCCCCCTCTTTAGTTAAAGAGGGGGTGCCGGAGGCGGGGGAGTTTTTGGATAGCTTTGCTTCTATGCTCCAATACTCTTCCGCAACGAATTTTTGGATTTCCCTTTCCCGTTCAACAACAAGCCTGACAGCCACTGACTGGACGCGTCCGGCTGAAAGACCATACCGGATTTTTCGCCAAAGAAAAGGGGAGAGTTCATAACCTACAAGCCTGTCTAAAACCCGCCGAGCCTGTTGGGCGTCAACCAAGTTGATATCTATAGAGCGGGGGTTTTCTAAGGCGTGTTGGATGGCGGTTTTGGTAATCTCGTGGAAAACGATGCGTTGAATGTTTTTGACGGATGAGGTTTTGCCTTTAGTTTTATTGAGATCCAGCGCTTCTATCAAATGCCAGGAGATACTTTCTCCTTCGCGGTCTTCGTCAGTGGCAAGGATGATTTCCTGGCTGTCCTTGGCCAGTTTTTTTAGTTTGGCAACAGTTTCTTTGGCTTTAGCTGGGATGGAGTAGGTGGGTTCAAAGTCGTGTTCAGTGTCCACGCCCATTTTGCTTTTTGGCAAGTCGCGTACGTGACCAAAGCTGGCTTCTACTGTGTAGCCACTGCCTAAAAAACGCGAGATGGTTCTCGCTTTGGTCGGGGACTCGACGATGATAAGAGGCTTGGACATTAAATAATTTTTAAGATTGATGATTTAAGATTTATTGACTGTCTGTCAATGAGTTAGAGTTTAACTTCAAAAAAAAAGATTGTCAAACTGGCTACAAATACTTTATAGAGATCTACCAATACCTACAAATAAAATCTGCTTGATTTTTTATAGAAATTTATATATTTTATCTTGAAAGAAGGAGGAGTGATGAAATACATTCACTTCTTGTATTTTTTGATGATTGATCTTTGCACTCTTTTTTGGTGCTGGATCAAAACCCTGAAACGTTAGGCGGCCGACAGTGCGTTCGGCCGCCGCTTTTTTATTTTAAAGTACTTTCTTTTTCCCCGATTTTTTCTAGGATTTTTTTTGACTCTTCGGGCGTGGCTGGACGGGGCGTGGAAAAGTTTTCTATGATTACCGGAATTAGTTCTATTGAGTCAAGTTTAGCAGGAGTTTTTGTTCCCTGAAGCTCATTTTGTCCGCCAGCTGGCGGATTGATTTTTGCCTGCCCGCCTTGTGCGTTCGGGCGGGATATTTGAATTTTTAAAGCTAGTCCTTCTTTGGTTTCCTGACTCCACTCTTGGTCAAAGATGAAGTTGCCGAGAGAGTAGAAGATATATTTGGGGTTTGGGCATTGTGTTTTATCAACCTCTCCCCCCGCCATCCCTTCTTGAGGGGAGGGAGTTTCTTGAATCCCCCTCGCCTCTTGAGGAGAGGGGTTAGGGGAGAGGTTGTCTTTCGCGCAATACCTCTCTATAGTCTGCACCCAGTGAGGGTGAGCGCCGATGACTATGTCTGCCCCGTAGTCTATGGCGCTGTGGGCAAAGTCAATTTGGGACTGGTTGGGCGTGCGGGTGTATTCTGTTCCGGCGTGCATTGTAGCCACGACAAAATCGCAAAGCGATTTTGAATACTCAATATTCAACTTTAAATTTTCAATATCTTCTATCCTGGCTACGAAATCATTCATTATTTTACCCCCGTCATTTACAGAGGAGTAGGAAGCCCCGACAAAACAAATTTTTATCCCGTTTTTTTCTAACATAGCAGGCTGCCAGGCCTCTTTTATATTACTTCCTGTTCCCATATGCTTGATACCCGCATCATTCAATTTTTGTATAGTTAGGTCCAGCCCGGTTTTTAGTTGGTCTAACGCATGGTTATTGGCCAAGTTCAAAACCTCAAAATTATATTTTTTTAATATATCAACAGAAGAAGTGGCAGCGCCGAAGACCAGGGAGCTGCCGCCGATTACAGCTTTTTTTGCCAAAGGACTTTCCAGGTTGCCGAAAGCAAAATCTGCGGATTTGAGCTGTTCAGCCATTTTTAAAAAAGGCAGTTCTGGATCGCCGAATTCTTTGGCTTTAAGGGCAACCTTGCGGGAGAGGATGATATCGCCGACCGCAAGGAAACTTGCGGATGTTGTTTTGGGTTCTGTTTTTTCGCCTCTGAGCTCCTGCCCTTTTTTATAAAAAGCCAAAAGGTCGTTTTGCAAATCGCCTGTTTGGGCAGTGGTCGGCAGGCCTGTAAAGTCATTTTCATTGCTGCGTAAAAGTCCCAAGAGAGCCGCTAGCGCTAAAATACTCGCCACTATAATAGAAATAATTTTTGTTTTTGACATAGTTGTAATCAAAATATTTCGTTATCTCCCGCATTTTTTGTACGGAAAATATTAGAAATTAGAATAATTTATTGTCCAGTTTATCTGGACAATATGTATTGCTGTCCTCCCATATTTCTCACTTTGCCTTTCATTTCCAAAAAAGTCAATGCCGAAGTTGCCAGCCTTGCGTTTAACCCGGAGTCTTTGATCAGCTGGTCAAGCAGTTTAGGTTCTTTGGACAAGACTGCCAGAATGGATTTTTCTTCAACACTGAGGTCAAAAAGATTTTGCGCTTCCTCGTTTTCCGGCAGAGCTTGAATGTTTAGGTCTTCAAGGATGTCCGAGGCTTTGGTAACTGGTTTGGCGCCCATCTTTAAAAGGTTATTAGGGCCTTCTGACATCGGGGAGTATATGGGTCCGGGCACGGCAAAGACCTGGCGGTTTTGTTCCAGCGCGTGGCGGGCTGTGATTAGGCTGCCTGAGTCAAGCCCGCATTCTACCACCAAAGTAGCTGAAGACATCCCGGAGATAATGCGGTTTCTGGAAATAAAATGGTGTTGGAGATTTGGAGTTTTAGGCGGGTATTCTGACAACAGAGCTCCGCCGGTTTCAATGATTTGCTGAGCCAGCAGTTGGTGATGCTTTGGGTAAACGCTTTGTTCGTCCACGCCGCCGCCTAACACAGCCATAGTCCTTTTTCCGGCTTTGACCGCGGTTTCGTGCGCCAGCGCATCCACGCCAAAAGCCAGGCCGGAAACTATGGTTGCGCCCTGTCGGCAAAGCGGTAAAACTAAATCCGGCGTTACTGTCCGGCCGTAAGTCGTGATTTTTCTTGAGCCTACCACAGCCACGCAGAGTTCCTCGGTGTTTTCCATTTTACCCCTGACATATAACAGGGGAGGGAGGTCGGGGATCTCCAGTAAAAGTTTGGGATAGTTTTCAGACTTAAAATCTATTATTTGGATGTTTTGTAAATCGAGTTTTTCTTTTTCTTTTTCCAAATCCAAGGAGGATTTAAGTTTCAGCCATTCCTCTATAATAGAGTTTTCGAGCCCGGCTTGTTGTAACTGCTCTGCTTTGGCGTTAAATGCTGATTTAAAATCATTGTGAAAATACCGGCAAATACGCATTAGCCTTGTCGGGCCTATGGAAGGGATAAGTTTAAACGCGTGCAAAAATATGGAATTATTCATTTTTGCTTTTATTTAAAAAGGAAAACAAGAAAGAGTCTTGACAAAATGCTGTAAAAGGGATATAATATTATATCAAATAAATACTTTTGTAGTTTCTGCCCTGTCTGTAGGTTGCGAAACTTTGGTGACATCCCTCCTAACACCAGAGTCTTAGCCCCAAGTAAAGGTACTAAAGCGATTGCTTTATGCTTTTCACCTGCAGGTGGGGTAGAGAATACAATTTAAAATCCCATACCGATATCTGTCGGGATGGGATTTTATAAATTTAAAAATTTTTTTATTTCCAGTTCAATTTTTGGAAAGACTTCTTTCTGCAGCTGTTCCAGCTCAGTTTGTAAGAAATTTTGTAATACAAAGGCTTCTGTGGGCAAGATGGTTTTCTCCAGCCTGGATTCAACCCCAATCCTGAGGCGCTGAAAATCCTGAGTGCCTAAGTGTTCGATTATGCTTTTTATGCCGTTGTGTCCGGCTGCGGAAGAGGAGTGGGTATGGCGGATTTTTCCAAGAGGTAAATCTATTTCATCCTGTAACACTAACAGATCTTTTGTATAATTAAGTTTATAGAAATCGCAAATTTCTTTAACTGCTTTTCCCGACTCATTCATATAAGTTTGGGGTTTAACAACTATTACCCCTCCTCTTAAGGTAAGAGGAGGTAGGGGGGAGTTATGAATCTCCAAAATTTCAGAATGGAATTTTTTTTCCCAATTTGCATTCTGCAATTTAAATTCTGCAATCAAAAAATCCAAAGCCAGCCACCCGACGTTGTGCCTAGTGTTTTTATATTTTTCTCCCGGATTGCCCAATGCAACAATGATTTTCATAAATAATATTTTGGATTTGCTTTTGAAATTATAACTCTTTTTGCTAATCGCTACCCTTACTACCCACTATTTACTAACTATTTTTTATCTTTACCTAAAAGTTTTAGTTTTATCGGTGTGCCCCAGAAGCCCAGTTCTTTGATGATGGCATTTTCCAGAAATTTTCTAAATTGCATTGAGATGGCGGCAGGATGATTGACGTAGAGCTGGAACATCGGCGGATTGGTTTCCAGCTGGCTAAGCGAAAAGACTTTGGGAGTTTTCTGGTCGCGCAAAAGTTTGGGCGGATTGGTTTTGAGTTTTTGTTGTAAAAAACTGTCCAGCTCGGTTTGCTCAATGTTTTTATGGCGCGCTTCAAAGATGGGCTTAACCGCTTTTAGCGCTTCGTCTAGGCCTTCGCCGGTTTTGGCTGAAACAAAAAACATCGGGCAAAGCCAAAGGAAAGGGAAATGATGGGACACCAAATCGCGGAGCGTCTGATAGCTGTCGTCGGTTTTGCCTTTTTGGTTTTTGCTTTTTTTTGCAGTTTTAGACGACAGGGGAACGGCAGAGTCGTAAGCGTCAATTTTGTTGGCGAGTATGACGCATCCTTTGTCCATAGCAAAAATTTCCTGCGCCACTCTTTGGTCTTGCTTTGTGATAGGCTCGTTGGTGTCTATGACAAACAAACAAACATCTGATCTGCGGATGGATTTGAAAGTTTGAAAACCCGAGAAGACATCCGGCTGTTCCTGACGGTGTTCTTTTTTCTTTAAGCCCGCAGTGTCAATAAAATTAAAAATAGTATCGCCGATTTTAATCCGGCTGTCCACGGAATTGCGCGTGGTGCCGGGAACGGCTGAAACCACGGAACGTTCGTCTTTGAGGATTTTGTTAAACAAGCTGGACTTGCCCACGTTGGGCTTGCCCACAATGGCAACTGATATCATATTGGGCGTGGTTTCGGGGCCTGGAATTTCCTTTACGAATTTTTCCGCCGCTTCAGCCAAAGCGTCCAAAAGATCGCCCACGCCAAGACCGCTGATAGCAGAAACTGCAAACATCTTTTTTACGCCCAATTTTCTAAATTCCAAAAGATCAAAATCCCGTTTTTTTGGCGAGTCAAGTTTGTTGACTGCCAGGACAACCGGTTTTTTGGAGTTGCGGAATTTTTTTAAAAGCGGCGCGCTCAGCCTCCTGGCTGGCTCTTTGCCGTCCATTATCAAAAGTATGATGTCGGCTTCTTCAATCGCGATATCTACTTGTTTTAACACATTGGTTTCCAGTTCATCTGAAGCCCTGTCCGACAGTCCGGCCGTGTCAGCCAAAACAAAATCAACCCCGTTCCAGGAGGTTTCTACATATTGGCGGTCGCGGGTGGTGCCAGCCACTTCGGAAGTGATGGCTAAAGGTTTGCCGGCGATTTTATTTAACAAAGTGGATTTGCCGGCGTTTGGCGGACCAACGATGGCAATGATGGGTTTTTTGAGCGCCATAGAAATTGACAGCTTTCTTTAAATGCCGTTATTACAATATATAACCTAATTGTCCCCGAGAATGATGATAATGTCAACCTTTTTCGGGTCAACCTTCATCCCCGGAGGGGGCAGGAAAACTTCGGCGGCGGAAAGTTTATTTTTTAAAATTTGCGCGCTGGCGGGTTTGGGCGTGGCTTGGTAGACGATATCCGCAAAAATCGGTTTTTCCGGCGTGTAGATAAACTCATAAACAGTATAACCTTCTTGGGTTAAAAGATCGTAAGTTTTTTTAAACCGGGTTTTGCCCGCGCTGGCGTCAGCCAGCCAGATGACAGGCTGTTCTTTTTTTGCTTCGGCGGCGTATAAGCTGTTTTTAAAAAAATTCCAAATATCACTTTGATTTTTGCCCGGACAAGTAAACAACACCCAAGCCCCGCTGGCTTCTAAAATTTTAGGACAGACCAGGCCGGTTTGTTCGTCCAGGCTTAAAGACAGCAAATTTTCTCCTTTGAGATTTTTGGTCAAAGAGTATAATCTCAGGATTTCTTGCGGTCTGAGGTTGGTAT
This sequence comes from uncultured Candidatus Saccharibacteria bacterium, assembly GCA_964512925.1. Taxonomy (GTDB): domain Bacteria; phylum Patescibacteriota; class Doudnabacteria; order UBA920; family UBA920; genus CAZEKH01. Next base: position 226,649 of record CAZEKH010000001.1, read on the forward strand.
GGAAATGATTTGCAAAAGTATTTAAAAGCGCATTCACTTTACCCACATCTGTCAGCAGATTCAGATCGTATAATTTTGTTTTAAAGGCTGAGATGACTTTTTGCTGTCTGAGGCTTCGGGCGTAGTCCGAGCCTTCGTTGTTGTTGCCGTGACGTGAACGGGCAAATTGCAAAGCTCTTTTGCCGTTCATATGCTCCGGCCCTTTGTTAAAAGTCAGCGGCGGCAAGTAGCCTAAAGTATCGTTCGGGAATTCCGCGTCCGTAAAAGTCCTGTCAATATAAATATCCAGTCCGCCTATTTTGTCCACGCCGTTTTCAAACCCGCTGAAATCAACCACCGCAAAATAGGGGATTTTCATCCCGCTTACATCTTCTGCGGACGCCAGCGCCCATTCTCCGGCTCTGGCAAAGTTTTTATCTTTGCCCAAGCCTTCGGCAAAAGCCGAATTGATTTTTTGCATACCCAAATCCGGATTTTTCAGCCTGGCTAAAAGATCTCTAGGGATGGAGGTTAAAACCGCCTTGCCGGTTTTGGGCTGGATTTGCGCCAAGATGATGGTATCTGTCAGATATGGGCCTTCGTGGTTTTCTCCGCCTATGCCTAAAACCAGAATGTTTATGCGATCTTCGTTTTCGCCTTTGAGTACGGTGTCATTTTTGCCCGTAGCCGCGGAAAGCGCGATTTTCAGTTTGTCAAAAAAAGAGGTTTTATTGCCAACAAAAATTTTATCAGACAGGCTGAAAGTTTTTTGTACAAAAATAGCTGTTATGATTACAAAAAGAAGAAAAAGCCCGAGTAAGATTTTTTTAAACGGGATTTTTTTTCCTGCAGTTTTAGTCTGCGGCGGGATTTTTTTTTGAGTTGGCGGAGTATCGCTGATATGCACTTCCGGCGGCCGGATGGAGTCAAATTGGTTCATTTTACAGTATTGGTTAACTTTGATATTATACTCTAAATAATTTTCAAAATAAAGAGTTTTTGGAAGGTTATCCGGTTTTTATGGACAATTAGCTCAGTTGGTTAGAGCGCGCCGTTCACATCGGCGAGGCCACTGGTTCGAGTCCAGTATTGTCCACCACGCTTAGCGTGGTGAATGGTACGCTCAGCGTACCCACCATATACCACTCGATGACTCGGGTATATGGCACTGCCAATATAAGTAGAAAGTTTGTAAAGTTATTCCTGCAGAGCAGGATCACGCTTTGTGTGAAAAGTTTTTTCTTTCGACATTACGGGCTTGATAAATTTTTAACAATTTAGTGACTCGCTTTCTGATTTTTTATAAAAAAAGCCATAAATTTATTCATAAGGGCTTGACTTTGTTCAGATCCTAAGTAAAATATATACACTTGTCGTAAAATAAATCTTTCTTTTATTTTTTGCGACTTATCTAAAGCAGAAATTTTTATGGAGACTGAAACAAACACTCAAAATTTTTCGCAAAAACCGCCGGTTTTCCAAGTAGGAGCATTTTTTTGGGACTTATTTAAAATTTTAGTCATAGCTTTTGCCATCATTATCCCTTTTCGCACCTTTATCGCCGAACCTTTCGTGGTTTCCGGTTCTTCAATGGTGCCCAATTTTCACGACAAAGATTATTTGGTAATAGACCGTATTTCTTATCTGGCAAAAGAAGATCCTAAAAGGGGAGATGTGGTGGTGTTAAAATTTCCCAAAGACACCAGCCAGTATTTCATTAAGCGCATTATTGGTTTGCCCGGCGAAAGGGTTGCTTTTCAGAGCGGGGATGTTTATATTTTTAACAAAGAGCGTCCCGAAGGTTTTCGTTTGGATGAATCTTATATACCCAAAGGCGTAGAAACTCTCGGCCAAAGCAATAATTTAACTCTAGGCACGGATGAATTTTTTGTTTTGGGTGACAACAGGACCCAGAGTTCTGATTCCAGGGTCTGGGGTATTTTGCCCAGGGAAGACATAGTGGGGAAAGTTTTTTTGCGGGTTCTGCCGCCTAAAAATTTTGGAACTTTTAAGCAGCCTCAGTATTAAAACCTAACTTTTCAAATATGGGAAGACCAAAAAAAAATATTGCAGCCACTGACAGCCCGCCGGTAAAAAAAGTTGAAAGTCTGGAAGGCAGTTTGGATATTCTCACTTCCACCGATCTGATTTGGGATTTGATACTAAAAAGATTGTCAAAAATTTCCCGCACTTATGGGTTTTTAAAAACCGAAACTCCGTGCTTTGAAGACGCCAGGCTGTATGAAAATTTTTTTCAAAAACAGCTTTCCGAGCTTTCCCACTTGGTTTTTTTTGAACAGAAAAACAAACACGCGGCATTTCGTCCGCAGATTTTGCCGTCAGTGCTTCGCGCTTTCTGCGAGCGTAAGGTTTTAGAACAGTCCCCGATGGAAAAGTGGTCTTATTCGGGCCAGACATATCAGAAGATGCTGGACGGTCAACTGAAAGAGGGGTATGAGTTTGGGTTTGAGGTTTTGGGGAATTTCAACCATTTAACCGAAGCTCAAACTTTGGCAGCAGCCTGGGAATTTTTTTCTTCCCTGGGACTTCCCGATTTGGTGATAGAGATCAACCATATTGGAGACGCGGCATGCCAGCGGGCGTACGGAGAAAGTTTAGGCGAATATTTGCGCGGCAGAAAATATGAGCTGTGCGACAACTGCAACGACCATTTAAACGGCCGAGTGCTCAATGTTTTAAGATGCAGCAATCTGGATTGCCAGTCTGTCGCTTCAGAGTCCCCAAGTGTTTTGGATTTTTTGGATCCGGATTCGCACAAGCATTTTACTTCAATTTTGGAAGCCTTGGATGAAATTTCCGTGCCCTATCAGCTCAGCCCTTTATATGCCGGACCCGACGGTTACAGCAAGACCAATCTGGTTGTCAAATCTAAATATAAAAATCAAACCATAGTTTTGGGCGAAGCTGGTTATCACGACGACCTAATGAGCCAGGTTTATGGAAAAAATTATTGCTGTTTCGGTTTTGTTGGAAATTTGATGGCTGTATATCAGCTGTTGGAAGCGCAAAAAATTACCGTGGAAAAAAGCGGAGATAGTGAAGTATATTTGGTGCCTTTGGGCGAGCTGGCTGCTAAAAAATCACTCCGTTTATTTACGGATCTCTTAAGGCACAAAGTCGGGGTGTATGACCATTTTGGCAGCGGGGGAGTAAAAAATCAGCTGAAAGCCGCTGAAGCTTTCAAAGTCCCGATCGCTTTGATTATGGGACAGAAGGAAGCTATGGACGAAATGGTGATTCTTAGAGATGTTAAAAGCGGGATGCAGGAAATTATTTCCTATGATAAAATTGTTGATGAAGTAAAAAAACGTCTTGGACGGTAGAAAAGTGAGATAAATTTTTAAGTTTGTGATTATGTTTTAAAGATTTCCGCAAAAGCGGAAAACAAAAATTTTTCATTTTGATTTTTTAATTTTAAATTTTTATGAACGAATGCGTATTTTGCAACATTGCCAATAAAAGCTTGTCTTCGGAAATTTTGTTTGAAAACGACCGCGTACTGGTTATCCGCGATATTTTGCCTAAAGCGCCGGTGCATCTGTTGATTTTACCGAAGGAGCATATTGTATCTATCAGTCATTTAAAAGATGAACAGGCTCCGCTGCTTGGCGAGATGATTGTTATTGCTCGGCAGATGGGCGAGAAATTCGGTGTTTCCGAAACCGGCTACAAGCTGATGTTCAATGTAGGCAGGGACGGCGGCCAGGTTATTCCTCATCTCCACCTCCATCTTTTGGGTGGAAAAAATATGGGCGACTAGTTTTTACGAATACCTTTTTACGAATACGAATCCGCTTACTGGCGGAGTACGAAATTACGAAGTCAAATCAACTGCTTTGAATTTTCGTATGTTCGTAAATTTCGTATTCGTAAAGTTTACAGTTTGCCAAAATCCCATAACAATGTTAAAATGCATTCATAATTCTGATTGAAAGGAGAGTGAGTGTTTTTTTATGGTCGAAGTTAAAAAGAAAGATGGGGAATCTTTTGAATCCCTGCATCGCAGATTCAGCCGCAAGATCCAGCAAAGCGGCGTTTTGATCCGTGCCCGCAAAACCAGGTTTCATACCAGGGAAAAGTCCCGCAATTTGCAAAAAGTTGCTGCCCGAAGGCGCAGCAAAGTCCGGGAAGAAAAAGAAGAGCTGAAAAAACTCGGCAAATTTGTTCCAGTCCGCAAATTTGGACGCAGATAAGATTAATTTCTAATCATTCTAATTGCTCTAATCATCTAAATTATTATTAGAATAATTAGGGCAATTAGGTTAATTAGATATTTGAATTATGATTGATTTAAAACAAATTGAAGAAGATTTAAAACAGGCAATGAAAATCAAAGATGCGGTTGCTTTGGGGACTTTGCGCGGACTTAAAACCCGGGTGCAAAACGAACAGGTGGCTAAAATATCCCGCGGAGCGGGATCCGCCTCTGGCGGAAGGGAAACTTTAACTGAAGATGAAATTTTTGCTTTGGTAAAATCCGAAATTAAAAAGCGCAAAGAAGCGGCGGAAAGTTTTAAGGCCGGCGGACGCTCAGACGCTTATGAAAAAGAACTGGCTGAGGTTAAAATTTTAGAAAAATATATGCCAACCCAGCTGTCTGAAGAAGAAATCGGTAAAATGGCGGAAGAGATTGTTTCCGCAAATTCTTTTACAGCTCAAGATTTTGGGAAAGCGATGGGTATGCTGAAAGCCAAAGTCGGCAACACTGCCGACGGCGCATTGGTAGCAAAAATTCTCAAAGAAAGATTAAAATAGTTTTAGTTCCTGGTTAAAATAAAAATTTTTTACAGAGCACTTATAGGGTCAGTATTTGGATATCAGTGTTATCTGTGTATTTGTGATCAAATGGCAAAAGAACAATACATCGTAGGTCTGGACATTGGCACGCAAAATATGCGCGCGGTTCAAGCTAAGATAGACCGGGAAACCGGTAAATTTTCAGTTGTCGGATTAAGCGAAACTCCGTCTTTGGGTATGCGCAAAGGCCAGCTGGTAGACATAGAAGAAGCGGTATCGTGCATTTCTCAGGTTTTAGAGAAATTGGAAAGGATGACCGGCGTGCCTGTTTCTTCGGCCTATGTATCCATCGGCGGCAGTCATATTTTGTCTATGAACTCACACGGCGTGATCGCCGTTTCTCGTCCGGACGGCGAGATCGCGGAAGCGGACATTGTCCGTTGCGTGGACGCCAGCCAAGCCATAGCTTTGCCGCAAAACCGGGAAGTTTTGCACGTGTTTCCGAAAAATTTTGTTCTGGACGGACAGACCGGGATAAAAGACCCTTTGGGTATGTCCGGCATCAGGCTTGAGGTGGATACCATTATAGTCCACGCGGGTCTGCCTTTTGTGCGCAATTTAAACAAAGCTGTTTTGCAGGCTGGGCTTGAAAGCGAAGAGTTGGTGTTAGCTCCGCTGGCCGCTTCAGAAGCAGTGTTGTCTAAAAAACAAAAAGAGCTGGGCGTATGTGTTTTGGATTTGGGCGCTGGTACAACCGGCCTGACTGTGTTTGAAGAAGGGGATTTGCTACATACCGCTGTTTTGCCTTTGGGCTGCCAACATATAACCAATGACATTGCTATTGGGCTTAGAACTTCTGTGGAAACCGCGGAAAAAGTTAAACTTTTATACGGCCACGCAGACCCCAAGGCCGCGGAAAAAGGCGAAGAGATAGATCTGTCCAAGATTGACGCGCACGAAGTGGAAAGCGCGGACCGGCAATATGTTTTAGAGATCATTGAAGCGCGCCTGGAAGAAATTTTTCATTTGGTGTCCGGGGAACTAAAAAAAATCTCCCGCGACGGCAAGTTGCCGGCTGGGGTGGTTTTGTGCGGCGGGGGAGCGGAGCTGCCCGGGATACTGGATTACGCGAAAAAAACACTTCGCCTGCCTGCGGTTTTAGGCTCTGCCCAAAACATAGAAACCGTGATAGATCGCGCTTATGATCCGGCGCTTGCCACCGCAGTCGGACTTTTACTCTGGCAAAAACAGTATGGCAGCGGCGGAAGCTTCGGCTCGTCCTTCGGCTCTGTCACCAAAGCCTTCTCCGGCCCGGGAGTGGAAAAAGTAAAAAATTGGTTTAAAGCATTATTACCGTAAAAAATATATGGGAAAATTTTCATCAGCAATGGGTCATGCGGGCGAAGGCGTAAGCCGTGAAAAATATACAAGTCAAGAAATAAGGCCAGATCAATTAGAAAAAATAAAAAATATCCCAACAGAGAAAGTTGCGATTGAAAGAGAGCCGCACGAGTCTTTTGAATTTGATTCAGATTTGATAATTTATGATGCCCCTAACAAAAATCAGGATTTTTATGTTGAACAGCCGGAATTTGGTATGTATGGTGTTTTTGACGGACGTTTTGACGAGGGTAAAAATTATTCAAAAAGTTTAGCTAAAATTGCTGGTAGGTTGGCAAAAAATATTAAGCCTGATATGGTTTTGGTTTTGTGGGAAAAAGCTGTAGAAAATTTTTTTATAGAATTTGAAAAAGAAGCCAGTATAAGTGTTCCCATAAAAAAAGTAGGCATTTTCAAGAAAAAAATTCAACCGTTGGGAGATTCTACATCAACAATTCTATTTTTTCACTCATCCGGTGAAGTGAGGGGTAAAAATCGCGGGGATTCGCCAGTTTATTTTTATGATATTAAAACTGGGTTATTAAAACAACAAACAGTTCCAACTTCTAAAATCGGAAAAGACGAAAAAGGTAGTACAATTTCTTATCCAGGGGGCTATTCCGGTGAAAATCAACAGCCATCCAATAATATCAAAACGAGGATTGGTTCCAATTCTTTAGTTTTACTTTCAACAGATGGCTGGATACAAACTAGCTATCAGAAAGGTTTGCGTCCAGAAGTTGATATACCTAAAGCTTTTAAAGCTTTAGGTGAAAATTTAACGCCAAAAAATGCCACTGAGGCGATACAAAAACTTTTAGAAAATCCAGAAGATGATGTAACTTTGTTTGCTATATTGCCCAGAAAAAAACAAAGTTCAGCCGCAGCAGGCTAGTATATTTATATTTAAAATCACATAACAAAGACGCTTTTTGGCCTTCAAGAGGGCTTGACAAAAGCGTCTTTTTTATGTATATTATACAGTTACTTGATGGTATGATACTTGAATCAATTTCTCAGGTTTGTGTCATTCTGGAAACTCCTTAAGTTATAGGATTTATACGGAATTTTAACTACTTGACTTGTTAATTTGAGAATTTGTAGATTATTTTGTCATCCCGGCCGATCCGCCAGCAGGCGGAGAGAGCCGGGATCCAGGGTTCTAAAGCACCTGCAAAATTAAATCCACACAAACATTTTAGCCTGGTTTTTTCAGATATTCATCTTAGTCTCCCTCTCCAATACTTGGAGAGGGACGGGGAGAGGTTAAGAATATCTCCAAACATCAGGCTGAAATCCAGCTTGAACCCCGCGTAAGCGAGGGAAGAAGTTGTGTTTCGGTCTAGCTCTTTCGATTTTTTGCCTGAGGAGGCACTATGAAATTGCGTTTTTCTTGCGCCCTCGCGGCGCTTTTGCTGTTCGTTTTTGCTTCGGCTGCCCACGCGGCTGAAGATGTTGAAATTTCGTTGGTTGGACAGCCGGGGGTGATGGACGCCCTTCAGGCGTCCGACCTAGAGCTCAACGAGCAGATTGGCGGGATTGAAAACCCTGCCAATCTTATCAGCCAGCTTCATCTGGCTGATGGTTCTCGGGTTACGCCCGAGAATGCTCACACGCTTTCGGTCAAGTCAGTTTTTTTGAGCAGAAATGCTCAGGAAGACGGCCCTGGCGCCGCTCGGTTCCTTGCCGAGTGCAACCGCCTCGCTACCACCCGGCAGCAGGCTATTGCCTCCGCCCGCCGTTCAGCCAACCGCATCGATGCGGTTCAGTCCGAAGCGGACGACCGCCAGCTGCTCACGCAGATGGCGGAAATGCAGTCCGAAATCAACGCGCTCAACGAGCGCGTTGAAACTCTCGTCGAAGAAAAAACCGCCGCCGTTCAGCGTGCGGAAACCGCGGAGCAAAAACTAGCCGCCCTCCAAGCGGCTGGAACCCCGAAACCTTCATCGGCCGCCCCTCCGGCGACCGACACCCAGAAACAGTTCGAACCAGCTGGCACGAGCCAGAAGAAAGGTGTTTTGGCGGTTCGCCAGGTTGTGCCTCCGTGCCGACCCGGTGTCAACACTCGGCCGTGCAGTATGGCTGAGGTTGAAAAAACCATTTTAGAGCAGGAACTGGGGGGCATTATACCCCAAATCACAACGCTCTTAATAGTTTTGTTGATATTTTTCTCGGCCGCGATTGTTGCGGGTACGAGTGGTGCGTTCCAAGCGTGGGCTGATGTCTACGCCACGGTTAAAAAAGCTGGGAAACCCCAGCAACCCATCGCGGCCTCAAATATCTATGCTGTTTTACAGCAGCAAGCCAATTTGGGAAATCCACCCAACCTAGAATCTTTAAAAAACCGGCGTCCCACATGGGAACGTAGAGAAAAAGATAGAAGGGATGGTGGCGACCGCAGGTCGCCAGAATCGGGTCAAGTCATTGAAATTTCGACCGACGCGAGTCGGGCAACAGGCTGAAAACGCAAAAAAAGTGAAAAAGGTCTCACCGCGGTTGCGGTGAGGTAAAGATCTCCATCGGCGCTATACGCGCCGCAAGTCAGGTAAACCCTGATGATGAGATCCCTAAAATTCACAAAACACCAGCCGCTCCGATGTCCATCGGAGCGGCTTTTACATTGCAATATTTTATATGTTTTTACCTGACAATCTTATATAAATAAAATCTAAAAATTATTAACAACCCAAACCTCCAAAACCTCAAAAAAAACTGAAAAAACTGAAAAAACTGAAAAAAATTTTGCTGTCAACTATGACACATATGTGTTACGATTGACAGCAAAATTTTTTTCAGGTATTTTGGATTAAATAACAAAAATATATATGGGTTACCATAAAAATTCATTTGTTTCTGAGATTAACAATGCTACCGCTACTAACAAACCTGTTTTTGAGTTAAGCGATCAGCAAGTGGAGCAGTTTAAAACCGCATCAGCCTATGTTTTAGGAGTGGTGGGGGTTTTGGGTGTGGTGGCAGTAGCCGCAGTAGCTCCCAATTTGGTTGGCGCTATTTACAAAATTCATAAAACTTTCAAAAAGAAAAAGCCGCTTTTTCAACAAAGGCAAAAGGCCGTGGCTGAAACATTCTTTTATCTGAAAAGGCATGGGTTTATAGATATTTCCAAAACTGAGAAGGGCTTTTTTGCAAACATAACTGAAAAAGGGAAAAAGCGTTTACTAAAATTGACTATGGACAATGTTTTTGTGCCGAAGCGCCAAAAATGGGATGGTAAATGGTGGCTGGTTGCAGCTGACGTGCCAACAAAGAAATATAGGGCCGGAGCGGATTCTTTGCGCAGAAAGATTAAACAAATGGGTTTATTTCCGCTTCAGAGGACAATGTGGTTTTATCCTTTTGACCCTTCAGCACAAATAGAGTACATTGCCAATCATTTTGGCATTGGGAATTTTGTGACTGTGATGGAGGTTTCGCGTCTCGATAAAGAAGATGAAAAAAAACTAAAGGATTTCTTTAAAATTTAATACTTGAATTGCTGTCAATCATAACACATATGTGTCATAGTTGACAGCAATTCAGTGTTGTTTAGTAGCATTGGCAGAATTAGCATTGGCAGTGTTGTGGAGTTTTTAGGTGTATTTTGATTTTTGAAGTTATAAATTCATTCAAATGGCAACAATTTTGCTATCTAGTTCAGCTATAAAAAAACCTCATAAATAAAGCAGAAAAACTGGTTAATTTGGTTTTAACAAACTCTTGACAAGTGGGGGTTTTTTTGTTATAATGTTAAGTCATTATTATCAGTGGCTTTTGGGATGGTGTTTTTAAAACATTTATCCCTAAAATCCGGTAGTAATGAAGCACATTTACAAACGCGGATTTTCGCAGACTGTAGCAATACAGCGCGGATTTTACGCGGAAATAGCGTTACTTATATATACGCGGACTTTGTAGACTGAACGCGGACTGACGCGGATCTTGGAAACAAGGCGCGGATTTCATGCGGATTCGGTACACAAGAAAAATCTTCATAAACATTGTTCGTGTCCTTTGCGGTAAATGTCTTATTGCTTTTAACAGAGGTTCGACCTCTCCCGCCCCGATGTCCATCGGGGCACCCTCCCCAGGCCTGGGGAGGGTAAGAAGAATAGGACTATTGCTGCAAAGGACACAAATCCTTTGGTGAATTTGAGTTTGGTTTTTTTAAGTTTTTCTGCCCGTCACTTCTGCCGCTTGGCAAAAAGGACGAGGCATAACAAGAAATTGATCGAAATCTGTCTTAGGAGACTACAATGTTTGGAAAAAAGAGTTCGTTCATTCTTGCCGCGGCTTTCGCGGCTTCCACGATGATCGCGCCCGTTATGGCGCAAAACCAGTTTTTGCCCACGACGGTAAACCCACCGGCAACGGTGACCCCGGCCGCAGGTGGGCAGGTGATTTTCCTGCCTCTTGCACCACAGGCGCAACCCGCGCCACCGCCCGCAGCTTCGATTGCGACCTGTCCGGCTCCGCCGGCGGGTATGCAGATCACTTGCACCCCGGTGCAAGGCACTCAACAAGCTTGCTGCAATACGCAAACTTCTACGGCTTCGGTTGTGTGGTGGTCCACAATGTGGACGCCGTTAATCATTTTGACCTTACTAGGCATCTTGGGCTATTGGCTAACCCACCGCCGCGCAGCCGCTCCGGTCAACCAGATGGTAGGCCAAGCAAACGTGGTCTGGCAGCCGCCTACTGTCACGGTTTCGGCCGTGCCATTTGTGGTTGGCGGACCTCAACCAGTTTTTCCAGGAGCTCCGGCTCCTGTCCGCCCGGTTGGCGCGCCTCGTCCGGCTCCTGCGGCAGGTAACTGTCGGCATTGCGGACAACCGCATCCTGCAGCAAGCATTTTCTGCCCCACCTGTGGTGGGCAACTCATGCCGTAGGCGGTAGTTTGAAAAAGGAAAAAATCATGAAAGTTATATTCGTTCTCCTTTTTTCTCTGGGCGTCATGAACGCCCAGAGCGTGATAACTGCCGTGCCTTGCACGGTCGGCGGGCAAACCGGTTGGTGCGCAATTTTGCCGCCGGTACAATCCCTGGCCGCACAGCCCGCGCCACCGCCTGCTCCGAGACCGCAGCCAACCAGAGTATTCGATCCAAAAGATCGGGCACTTCTGGAGAAAATCGTCGCCCTTGCCGAACGGCAAGGATCGGTTGTCACGGTTCAGCCCCACCAGGCCGCACAGACCGTCGCTACTCCATCCGTCTCCCAGCCACAACAACCGGTCGTTCAGTCGATCGTGTCCCAGAAGACAATGGACACTATCGACCGTCGGCTGACTGCCTTGGAAACAGGGCAGAATACCCATGCCGAGAGGATTAACCAGATCGGCGACCGAGTGGTCGCCGTAGAGGGTCGTGCCAACGAGGCTCTGTCCGCCGCCCAAGCGACGGCGAATGCAGAGCAGCAGCTCCGCAACGCCGTACGCCAGTACGGCACAAAGGACCTGAAAAAGGTTCTGAACAAGAAGTAACGCTATTTATCTAACACTTCAATCTTGATTTTTTCCCTTGCTTACATCAGTTAAGCGAGGCAATCAGAAGTGTTAGGTACGAAAAACGAGGGGGAGAGCAGATGCAATGTCTGTCTCTCCCCCTCAATTCCTTTATTTCAAGTACAACCTCTCTGTCCCGATCTGATCGGGACATCTCTCCTCCGCCAGCTGGCGGATTGGGGAGAAAAATATTGAATACTGCTTTGGGATTTATGATTTAGAGTTGCAACCTCTCCCCAACCCTCCCCTCAGTAGGGGAGGGAGTAAGGATGTTGAACTCTGAAATGTGGGTCTTGATATTAGAAAGGAATAGGGATACCAACTTTGTCTGCTACTAGTTTCGCCCATTCTTCCAGCCTTTGAATTTTTTTGTGGTTGACTGTTAGTTCTTCGTGAATGGTTTTGGTAAGATGGGATAAATTTGTAAGAGCGGTAGAATGAACATTTAAAGTTTCTTTAATTTCTTTAAATTGAGCATCTACTTCGGCAAATTTTTCATCCAAATATGTAAAAATTGATTGTAAATTTATATCCATAAAGTTACTGAATGAATTGTTGTAAAAGTATTATAACAATTAACAAAATGAGTGGCAAATTATGTGGATTTAATGAGGGTTTGGGTGAGAGTATGGAAATTGGTGCATTAACCAAGTCTGTAACCTCACCCCAGCCCTCTCCGAACCGGAGAGGGAGGGAAATGCAAGATTCCCGTATGCACGGGAATGACAGAGACAAGTAAGGAATGACAAATAAAGTTAGGAGGATGTTCTTTAAAAATTTAGCGTTTGTTTTTTGGTAGCACCCTCTCTGTCCCGATCTGATCGGGACATCTCCCCCCAAAGGGGGAGAGAAAAAGGAAGGTCTATCCGGACGCGTAGGAAAGATTTGTATTTTTCCCCCTCTCTTAAGATAAGAGAGGGTTGGGGTGAGTTATGAAACTTCATAACCCCCTCCATCTCCCCCTTACCTTAAGGGGGAGGGTGATATAGTTTTTCCCGCGCGTCCGGAAATCCCGAAGGGGAAATTCCGTCCGGATCGCAGAAACGGAGGTGCGAAATGCTCGCACTCGTCCTTTTTCTCTTTTCCGTCGGAATGGGCTCCCTTGGGGCTCAGACCGGCACAATTCGACTCTTGAAACCGAGGGTGGACAGCCCAACGGCGATGCGTCGTTGCGGTGTGGTGCTTGAAGACATGAAGGCGGAGAAAAATTTGACCCGCCAATATGTTTTCACCGGTGAGGAAGTTCTCACCGGCATGCATTATTGTGCCGAGGGACAGCACCCTCTCGTGGACGACCGAAATTCCTACCGTGTCCCTGCGGGAACGGTGGGATGGTTGTCCGACGACGGCAAGTCCGTTGTTCTGGAGGAGTGTGTAAATGAGGCGGTCTGTGAGGGCTGCCCCCCCACGCCTCCACCACCCCCTCCGCCACGTATTGAAATTGTTGAGCTCCATATTTCTGAGGGGATTGCACTCGTGGAGCTCAACGATATGCCGGCGCCGGCAGCACTCATCCTGCCCGGCCCGCTGTCTGACCTCACGCTTCCCCAGCACCGGAAACGGGACTGGGTGAAGTATGTTCCCTGCGTTGGTTTAGCTGCAAAGCGAACCAAGGGCAGGGCGGTGTATTGTGTCGTGGTGGCGGGTGCCGTAGTTGGCGGCTACTTTGCCCTTGCCGGGCATGGAGCCGCTGCGGTGCTCAAACCCGCACCGGGCACCTTGCCGGGCGGGGGCACTCACACCCCCAGACTTCCTGGCATCAGTGCCAGGCCAGGCCTGACTTTCCGGGATCTTTTGATCCCGGCTCGCTCGTAAGAGCGGGACAAACGCTGAACCTTGTTTTTCTCGGCGGACTTAAAAAATCCGCCGAGAAAACTTTCTTTTTTTCTTTTTTTATGCTTTAATAAATATATGCATACTTCAACTAAACAAAAATATTCACCGCTTAAGGCTTCAAAATTACCTGAGTTAAAAATCCCGACAGGGATCCATGAGTTTTTAGAAGAGCTTTTGGAAGATGGAGGATTTGAAGAGTCAGCTTCGGAAATAAAAGTTATGATGCTTAACGATCTTTTTTTAGATTTGCAAAATAAAATATTTTTATCGCTTTCCGAAGCTTTTTCAGAAGACCAACTTGAAACATATATAAAAATGTCAGCAATTGATCAAGATCAGGCAGTTAAATTTGCCCAGGAAACCTTGCCTAACTACGAAGCAGTTATAAACGGTTCTTTGGCTGAATTTAAAAAAGCGTTTTTGAATGCAGGAAAATAATCCCTGTATTTTTATTTAATTTATTTTCAAATGAGAGAAGTAAAAACCGGAATGTATAACGCTGACAGCTTCAGTGTCAGGGACGAAGAAGCCAAAGGCGCTGCGCGGGCTAAAGCCCGCCAGGAAAGACTGGCAAAAAAAGCCAAAATGTCCGGGCCAGATCATATCACCCAGGAATCCGATTTGGATACCGTGGAGGCTTCGGATACCTATTTGGTTGTGGCTGAAATTTCCGATATTGTTGACCGTTATGCAATGACTTTGGCAAAGCAAAAAGCATTGGAGTATTGGAAAAGCAAGTCAGCACTAAATCCGCAGAAATGGTTAGCTAGGCAGACTTCTGCAGCGTTTGAACAAAAGTTAGCTGCTGAAATAAAAGAAGAAATTTTAAAAAACCAAAACCTATTTACCCAAATAGAAGCAAGGCTGTTAAGCAGAAGCAAAACAAAAAATATTGAGGAAAAAAGCAAGATTACATATGACGTGCTGGATGAAGTTATTGACGGCTTGCAGGATGAACAATTTAAAGCTTTGGGTATTGAAAGTAAAAGCCAAAAAGAGCTAGAAGGAAAAAGCCCGATTGAAGATCCTTTAGTGGATGTGGCGGCTTCGCAATTGATTTATGGTTTGGTTGTTGGTGATATAGTTTCTAGAAAAGAATTTGAAGAAAGGGCTGGAAAAGAAATCTTGCCGCTTTTGAGTATGGGTTCAAAAAAGAGCAATGAGGTTTATGCTTCCAGCTTGTATAACATTGCCTTGAATTATAAAGAGAGGTTGATTGATGTTTTGGGCGTCGTGGGTGAAAAATTTGACGCAAAACAGCAGGATTTGGCTCGTAAATATATAGATAAAAATTTACACTTAAAAATACACATAGCTAAGCAGAACGCAGATATCTATCAGAAAGAAAGTAAGGGTAAAATTAAGTTGATAGAAAGCGCAATCAATATATCACAAAATCCGATTTTCCAAGTGAAGCCAGAATGGGAAAATAACAAGTACGGAAAATTTGCTAACAAAGTTTTAGGGATGACCCTTAACAACCCGATTTTGTATGCTGCTTTAGGCAACAGAGCTGGGTATTTTGCAGCAACTGGTGCTGGGGCATTGGCAGTAAAAGCCGGTGGGGCAACCATGCTGGCTGCGGTTAGTATTGGCCCTGGGATGGCAGCCGCTTTGGGTGCGGCACTGGGAGCGGGTCTATATATTGGACTGAGGGCAGCAGTTGAAAGGCTGAGGGATATAAAGAGAAGGGAAGAAGAGGCGGTTTTAGGACAACGGAACAAGGAAGTGACATCCTTGATGGATGCCCGTGAATATGCAATCAATTTTTTGAAACAGTTGGATGGAAAACAGCATTTAACCGATGAGGAAAAAAAACAGGCTGCTTATATTTTTGCAACCTTGCGCACCCAGGATGAATATCGGAAAAATTTATTTAGCGTTTCAGATGTTGAGGGCGCGAGAACCGGAACAAACTTTTTTGCAATACAGGATTTGCGTAAGGAACTTTTAGTTTTTTGGGATAAAAACGCACAGCATTTTGGCGCTGATGCTGAGTCGCAAAGAGAGTCATTGGAAAATATGATTTCCGCAGCCCAGCTTGAAATTTTAAAAAAGTTGGAACAGGACGATAAAGATATTGCAAAAGAAATAAAGAATCGCGGTCTAAAACAAGGTGCTTTAGGCGCGGGAATTACTTTAGCGGCGGGGGTTTTAGCTCCTGGGGCGGGCAAACTTTTGAAAATGGGAGCCAATAAAACTATGGAAGCGCTTGGTTTCAGCCCTCAATTTGATACTTCAAAAATTACATTTACTGAAGAAATAGGTCATAAAATTGCAGAGAGATTTGGTAAAGAGCATTATGATGTTTATTCTGGGGCTTTGGCTGGAATAAAACTTACCGGTCCAAATGGCGATCTTTTACAGTTGCCTTATGGAAGCTCAATACGTAGGGTAAATAATTATTTTGAATTATTACTTGATGGCAAACCTGTGCCCGGAGTAAAAATTCCAGTAGATGTGCAAGGTCATATAACTGATCCAAGCAGTTTGGAAGGATTGGAAAAATTTGGTTGGAAAATTGACCATCAGGTTATAAGCGGGTCTGGCACAAAAAATGTAGATCTTTTTAAAGATGTGAAGTCCGAAGCTTTAAATGGAGTCGATTTTAGTGAAGTTAAAACCCGGAGTTTTTTAACCAATGGAACTCAGGAATCGGATTTTAACGAGCTGAGATTCTTTGCTGAAAAGGCAAGTAACGGCGACGCTATTATTAGCACTGACATTTTGGATAAGGGATCTTTTTATGCAAATGGAAAAGGTCCGGCTATGCTCGATATGCTCAAAGTCGGAAAGCTTAGGTTTTTCTTTATGACAAAAGAAGGCCCTCTCAGCTTTGCTATGGATGGAAGCCAACATTTGACTATACCCCAAGGAAGCAAGGCTTATGAACTTTTAATTGATTCTTCTACTGGAAAAATACGAAGTGATGTAATGTTTGGAAGCGGAGTAGCAGAAAAAAATGCTGCCGGTGAATGGATGGTGGATTGGGCTAACGCCGATCACGGCACTGGAGCGGCCTTAAATACCAATGTATCTAGCGTTTCAACAAATGTATGGAGCTTAAGGCAGCCAGTATCGCATGAATTTGGAGGACCAGCAATCTTTGCTTTAATGCCCAGAGATACTGATTCGGATATTGAGATTGAGAGAAAGTTAAACGCCCAAAAAGATGCAGAAAAAAAGATGAAATCCTTGAGTTCGGAGACTAGGTTCCAAATGGCTCAGGATTTATATCTAAAAGAGTTTGGTGATAAGAAGCCTACTTTAGCCGAAGTAAAATTTATTCAGCAAAAGTTTTTATTAGATGAGCATCAAGCAGAATTGATTTTTATTGAGATGCTGAAAGACGACGGGATGGATCCGGAAGAGATAAAGACTGCGACTAAGCCTAAAACCCCGACTCCAGCTCCGGCGGCCCCTGCCTCGGGCGGACACGGGCATGATCATACCCCGACGCCTCAAGCCCACGCGCCAGTTTCACACGAACACGAGCCAACCAAACTGGAAATTTTGTTGGGCCTTAGGAAAAAACAAGTTGCGGAAAAACTTAAACCTAAGGCTGACAGGTCAGTCTTACTCGAATTAAGCAAAATTGTTTTGGTACCGCACTTGGAATTTCAAACCGAGGAGGATGCTTTACTTGTAGCACCAAAGCTTTTAGAGACAAATGAGCTTGCCGTTGCAATAGGGCGAAAAATTCTCGATATGAATTTGGATAAAAAATATAAAAATATCAATATTTTAGTCAAGTTTGTTACTGCAAAATCACCTGAAGCGCCAAAGAAAACGGATGATGGTACTTTGGTCATTGAGCTGGATGCGCGCAAAAGTCCAGAGTTTTGCAAAAATGTAATAGCGGAATTTTTACGAAACACTGTTGAAAAAGACGGACCTTTAGTTTTTCAGACCGAAGCAGACAGGAAGCCTTATGAAGCGTCAAAAAAACTGGAAGCTGTCAGTAACCGTGCTGAAAATACGGATCCGCACTTTGAATTTTCTTTGAAGCCAGAGGCTTTAAAACACCGAACTCCAGAAGAGCTGGAAGAGTACGCGAATGCTATTTTTGCCGCTTTGCAGGCAAATCCGGCAACTCAGCAAGGCGCAAAACCTGGAAAAAATATTGAGATAATATTTGGCAATTATGACCCAAGAAAAGGACCGGAGGCCGCGGCTGACAAGACTTTCCAAGTTTATATAGATGTGACCAAATCTAAAAGAGAGGCAGAAGGTTTAGTTATCAGGCTTGTTAAAGACAAGCTGGAAGAAGGTGAGAAAGAAGCGGAGATTGAAAATTTGTTGAGGGAGTTTAATCAAGCCGCAGACAATAAAGAACCCCATATAATTTTTGACATTGATAGTAAGACAAAGAAAGATGCAAATATTGCAGAAATGAGAATTTATCTCCAGTGGGCCCTCCTAGCGGTAAGAAATGAAATTACAGCAATTAAAGCAGCTAATCCGGATTATAATGACATTTTTAATATGAGGATATTTGGTTTGAACTTAAATTCAAACCGAACAAATAACCCTCGTCTGGTTGATAACGATCCTTCCGGAGCATCTTGGATATTAAATATTCCATATGGTTTGGCTGATGAAGCTCCGTTGAGAGCATTTGTAAACCAGCAAATAACAGCACTAAAAAGACAATATGATCAAAGAATTGCAGCAGGTGCTGGTGGGCGAGGTGGTGGTGCCAGAAGAGCAGGGCGTGGTGGAAGACCATAAAAATTTACAAAACCCCGTTCCGATGTTTGTTGGGGCGGGGTTTTTGTGTTTTTTGGAAGGTATGTTATAATTGTTGTAAGAAAAAAATACCAAAACAAACAAAAATCAAACGCATAAACACGGCCATTTAGGGCTAATAGCGGTTGATTTTATTTTTTTAAGGAATGAGTCATAGGCGCTAAAGATTTTGTCTTTATTGCAATTCCCTATCCGAAAATGGATAGGTGAGGCAAAGATTAGATGTTTCAGTATCAAATAAATTTTTGTTTTTTTTACCATCGCTTAAACCTCACCCCAGCCCTCTCCTAAATAGGAGAGGGAGTAGAATAATATTATTCAGGGATGACATAGTATTAGAATTTTTTTATAATATTGAGATGAATTTGAAAGCAAAAATTAGAAGGACAGTTTTGTGGAATTCTTAAAAAGATATCGACTTAATAACAAATTAAATGAAAAAAACAATGGAAGTAAAATCTAAAATCGAGAGTTTTGCCAGGATCAAAGTTTTAGGCATTGGCGGGTCCGGCACTAACGCTGTTAACCGGATGTCCCAGTTGGGGATCCGGGGTGTTGAGTTTGTCGCCATAAATACAGACGCCCAGGCGCTGCACAACAACCAGGCAGACAGAAAAGTTCATATTGGGAAAAATTTAACCAAAGGCCTTGGCTCAGGTATGAACCCTGACTTAGGCAGGCAGGCGGCGGAAGAGTCAGTGGAAGAGATAGACGAAGTTATAGAAAACACAGATATGGTGTTTATCACCTGCGGTCTGGGTGGTGGCACGGGAACCGGGGCTTCACCTATAGTTGCCGAGCTGTGCAAGAACAAAGGCATCCTGACAGTGGGCGTGGTTACCAAGCCTTTTTCCTTTGAAGGCAGTAAGAGAAAAGAAATCGCTGAAGCCGGGTATGAAAATTTGAAAGACAAAGTTGACGCTATCATCTCCATAAACAATGACCGCATTTTCCAGGTAACAGACAAAAAAACTCCGGTCATAGAAGCTTTTAAAACCGTAGATGAAATTTTGCGCCAGGGCATTTCCGGAATTTCCGATTTGATCACTACTCACGGACTGGTCAATGCTGACTTTGCCGATGTCAGAAGCATTATGCAGGACGCAGGCACGGCGCTGATGGGTATCGGTCAGGCATCGGGTGAAAACCGCGCTCAGGAAGCCGCTCGTCTGGCAGTCAACTCGCCGCTTTTGGATATGACTATAGACGGCGCAAGAGGCGTACTCTTTAACATCACAGGCGGATCTTCTTTGGGTATGTACGAAATAGATGAAGCGGCAAAAGTGATCACAAAGAACATTGACCCAGACGGCAAAGTAAAGTTTGGCGCTGTAATTGACGACGAGATGGGGGACAGTGTGCGCATCACAGTTATTGCAACAGGTTTTGACGAAGGCAACAGGCGGCTGCACTCGGTGCCAATGATGATGCCGGATGAAATGAAAAAACCAGCCCCAGTGGAGATAAAGCCCCAAGCCCAGGTTTCGGAAATCAGAAAACCGCTTTTTAGCCCCAAGCCCGCAGCGCCTATTTCCCAGATGCCGCCTTCTTTCAGCCCCAAGCCGGAGCAGGTGCAAACCCCGGCTTCAGATGACGATGAAATGGACATCCCGGCGTTCATACGTAAGAAAATGAAGTAGGTTCGTAAATACACAAATTACACTAATTTCACGAATAAAATTTTCGCAAAACAGTACTTGCGGAAATTTTTATTTTGTGCTATAATATTAAGAGTGATCAAAGGTCGATGCTTTGGCCAAAATAGCTGGGGCACTCACTCATTGGATTTCCTTCAAAATAAAGGAAATCTTTAAGAAACAAAAAATGTTTACAAATTACAAATATGACTTATAGTACAAATACTATAGTTTTATTTGTCAAAAAATCTAAGTTTTCGTACTTTTGTCATCCCGGAATCCGACTTTAGGAGGATATCCGGGATCCAATGTTAATCACAATTTACATTGATAATAATATAAACTTTTAGGTCCCCGCCTGACTGCATCATTCGGGCAGGCCAGAAATTTTTCAGTCAATGCCCTGAAAAATTTTCGGATGACACAAGGTTTGAAGAATTTAGACAATTTTGCGCAAACTGGATAAAAATGCCTTTAACATATTCTAGAAATATGTTACGGTCTAAAACAAATTGGCTCTAACAATTGGAGAGCGAATTTGGAAAACTCTCGTCTTTCCTCTCCCTGTGGGAGAGGGTAGGGTGAGGATAAAAAAACAAAAACAAAATTATGCAAAATTATTTATCACAATCATTGGTTGAAGAAACACCGGCAAAAGTTGTTTCGCTACTTGCTGCCGCGATGTTGTCGTTGGCTTTCTTGCTGACGGTTTCAGTCAGCAATGCTTCATTTGCCGGAACAGCTCAGGCTTTGCCAAACCCGTTTGCTCCGGAAAAAGTGGTAGCGGTTATTGATACTGCTGCCGCTTCTTACAGTTCTTTTTTGTCAGCAAACTTTATCCAGCCTCTAACTTCCAGTTATAAGGTGTATGGAGAAAATCTTTCTTGGCTGATGCAGGAAAGCGGTATTGCTTACGCGTTAGGCATTGACGGACTGTTTGAGTCCCAGTCAGCTTCCGCTTCAGGGCAAGTCGCCGGGGCGTTTATAGGAAGGTAGAGAATTAGAGAATTAGAGAATTAGAAAAACCCAGGATCCGCAAATGCGGATCCTGGGTTTTTTGCTTAAAAACAATTTAATTTTATTTTTTTTGCTTCGCCCACTACTTAGTTCAAAACTTCTCCGCTCGAATGACTTTGATCAGGTTGAAATAAGAATTAGATTTTTTAACATTCAATGTAATATTAACCCTGGATCCCGCCTGCCTGCCGGCAAGGCAGGGATCAAGTCCGGGATGACAAGTAAAAATCTCACTTCAGTAATATTGCGTATGACTATACTAACTCTTTTTGAGAGCGAGGGGGATGGGTAAAATATTTGACAAATACTGGAAGATAAAAAATCTAAAAAAATAAGAAAAAATTTTGTGGATAACAGAGGTAAAAAGCGACATCTTTTTAGGGTTTTTTTCGGTTTTATTGGGTTTTCCGCTTTTTTTGACTAACACAATATGTAGTAGTAGACTAGATAGAGTGAATACTAGATGTAGTAAAAAACTGATAACTGATTACTGATAACAATCAAGTGTTATTGGTTATGAATTATTAGTTATTTGTCCCTATGAAGTGCCCAAACTGCCAAAATGAGGATACTAAGGTTTTAGACAGCCGTCCGGTGGAAGAAGGAAGCGCTATTCGGCGCAGACGGGAGTGCGAAAAGTGCCAGTTTAGATTCAGCACCTACGAAGAAATAGAAATTTTAGATTTAAATATTGTAAAGAAAGACGGTCGTAAGGAATTGTTTAGTAAAGAAAAACTTTTAAGAGCAATTAGACTACCTTTGGACAAAAGGCCATATACTGAAGAGGCTATAAAAAAACTGCTTTCAGCGATTGAAATAGAAATACAAAGAAAAGCCAAAGACGGCGAGATTAAAAGCACTGAAGTGGGGGAGATAGTGATGAAGAAGCTGAAAAAGTTTGATAAGGTGGCTTATATCCGCTTTTCCGCAGTCTACCGCCAGTTCGCGGATGTGGAGGAGTTTAAGGAAGCACTAGATAAATTATAGCTACCAATCTACAAATTGATCCAAATCTACTCCGACGCCATAATTAAATATTAAGAGTCGGAGTCCCGACATTGCTATCGTCGGGACAAATACCTACAAATAGAAATAATAATTAAAAATAAATTAACTTTACTAAGTACGAATTTATACTAATATACCAATTTTAAAAAATAACTATTAGTATATTTGTATGAATTAGTATTTGGTAAAATAAAAAAATATTATGCAAATCAAAGAAAATCTGCAAACAAGAAAAAAAAACGCTTTAGGCGAGTTGGGCGAAAAAATCTTTTTGGACCGCTATGCGGTCAAAGATATGAAAAGGGAAACCTTGGCCGTGGGCGACCGGGTGGTGGTTTTGGTTAATCCAAAAACCGGACAACGCGAGATAGGCGAAATAGAAACTTTGGATTTGACGCTAAATCAGGTGACAGTTAAGATGCGCGACGGACAGATAGAAACCAGACTGATTGAGCATATAGACAAGCCGCTGGAAACTGTGCCGGAACAGATGTTTGAGAGAATGGCCAAACATATCGCCAGCGCCGAGAGGACAGAAGAAAAAAAGAAAGAGTGGACAGACAAGTTCCGCGAAATGATGGATGACTGGAAATATGTGCCAGCTGGGCGCATCTTTACTGGCGCGGGCACGGGACAGAACCTGACTTTTTATAACTGCTATGTTTTGCCTTGTCCGAAAGATTCCCGCTCCGGCATTTTTAAAGCTTTGTCCGATATGGCGGAGATTTTTTCCCGCGGCGGCGGCAACGGGCTGAATGTTTCCACTCTCAGGCCAAAATACGCTTATGTTAAAGGCGTGAACGGACGCTCTTCCGGCGCGGTTTCCTGGGCATCGTTGTATTCATTTGTTACAGGTTTGATAGAGCAAGGCGGCAGTAGGCGCGGCGCTTTGATGTTGATTTTAAATGTCTGGCATCCGGATGTGATTGATTTCATTAACTCTAAAAAACAAGCTGGCAATATCACCAATGCCAACATTTCCGTTGGTATCACAGACGAGTTTATGAAAGCCGTAAAAGAAGACGCGCCTTGGGATTTGGTTTTCCCAGACACTTCCGACCCTTTGTACGACTCCCACTGGCAGGAATGCCAGGGCGACATCCGCAAGTGGAAAACTTTAGGCGGCAAAATCAACAAATACAAAACTGTCAGAGCCCGAGACATTTGGGACAATATCATTGAGTCGGCCTGGTCTTCGGCTGAGCCGGGGATGTATTTCATTGATCAGGCTAACTATTATTCCAACTCCTGGTACTATGCCACTTTGCCTTGCACCAACCCGTGCGGCGAGCAGCCACTGCCGGCTTGGGGTGTTTGCAATTTAGGGCACGTGAATTTAGCCAAGCATATCAACAAAGATACCGGTGAAGTTTTGTGGAACGACCTAAAGCAAACCGTGTCGTACGCGGTACGTTTTCAGGATGATGTCATAGACGCCACCCCGTACTTTTTCGATGAAAATAAAAATCAGCAGATGGGGGAGAGACGGGTTGGCTTAGGAACTTTGGGTTTGGCGGAAATGCTTATCTATAAACAGATTCGTTACGGCAGTCCAGAGGCTGTGGAGTTCATAGACAAACTCTACCAGTTCATTGCCATCACGGCTTACGAAACTTCAGTTGAGTTGGCGCGGGAAAAAGGCGCGTTTCCGAAGTTTGACGCGGAAAAGTTTTTACAATCCGGATTTATGAAAGGTATGCCGGAATACATCCGCCAGATGGTGCGCCAGCACGGCATCAGAAATGTTACCATCTTAACCCAGGCGCCGACCGGCACTGTGGGAACAATGGTTGGAACTTCCACTGGCATTGAACCGTTTTTCTCCTGGACGTATTTTAGAAAGTCCAGGCTTGGCGTTCACGAAGAAAAAATAAAACTGGCTTCCGAATATTTGGAAAAGCATCCGGAAATTTCCGAGCTGCCGAAGTTTTTTGCCACAGCTATGGATTTAACCCCGGAAGAGCACGTAAAAGTTCAGGCTGCGGTGCAAAGATGGACTGACTCAGCTATCTCTAAAACTTGCAATGCTCCTTCTAACTACTCCATCGAACAAACCAAACAGCTTTATACTTTGATGTATGATTTGGGCTGTAAAGGCGGAACTATTTACCGCGACGGCAGCAGGGATGAGCAGATCTTAGCCACTGACCATAAAAAACTGGGCAAGGATGCTTCGGACCAGGTGGAGGCTTCTTCAGTCAAGGAGCAGGCTAAAGAAGGCAAAGAAGAAAGAGTGAGAGAGGTGATGTCAGTATCTGGAGAAAATGTACAGATCAAAATCGCGCCGCGTCAGAGGCCGGACACAATGCAGGGCGTAACTTATAAGATGAATACAGCTTACGGCAATTTGTATGTAACCATCAACGAAGACTTGCATGGTCCGTTTGAAGTTTTTGCCCAGATGGGCAAAGCTGGAGGGTTTTTCTCAGCCCAGACTGAAGCTATCACTCGGCTTGTGTCTTTGTCACTTAGAAGCAATGTGGCTATAGAAGAAATCATTGACCAGCTTAAAGGTATCCGCGGGCCAGATGTGTCGTTCTCCCAGGAAGGCATGGTATTTTCTCTTCCCGATGCTATGGCCAAAGTTTTGGAAAAGCATATCAAACGCGGCCAACAGCAGCTGAGTTTGCCAATGAACCAGCCGGATTTGTCTTTAAAATCGCCTTCAGCTCCTGCGGTAGAAAAAGTCCAGGAAAAAGTTGTGGAAACTTTGTCCTCGGTGCAGGTGACAGCCGGCGGCGCTACTTTGACCCAAAAAACCCAAAGGGTGTCCATAGCTAACTTAGGCAATGCTCCGGTGTGCCCCACCTGCGCCAATATGATGGTTTTTGCGGAAGGCTGTATGAAATGCGAAGCTTGCGGGTACAGTAAATGCGGATAGAGCGAAGCACTATATTTTTCTCCCCAAGACTTGGGGAGATGTCCCGATGAATATCGGGACAGAGAGGTTGAGTAAAAATTGAAAATTTAAAAATCAAAAATTAAAATTACAGTTTAAAATTTAAAATTAAGAAATATGCCTTATATCAATCAAAAATATAGAACTGATTTGGATCCAATAATAGACAATGCCGCAGAAGTGATTGTCAGGCAAGCAAAAGAGATGGGGTACGACGGGGCATTTTTTGGGTTGCTTAATTATTTTTGCACCCGCTTGGCTCTGCAAATAATAAAACAAAATTTTGGAAAATTGAGATACTGGCTGATAGCCGGGACAGTTGGAGTGTTTAAAAATATTGGCGATGAGTTTTACCGAAGACTTGGATACCCTTATGAGGATAAGCAAATTAAAGAAAATGGCGATGTGGACTTGTATGGGGAATTTGAGAAAGGTATAAAATAAAAAATCAGGCGGCCTCGTCGTCTCCGAGAACCGCCTTATTGATGTTCATCACTGACTCCTTTAGGAGTGTATGATTGCAAAATTGTTATATTATGTCAATAAAAAAGAAACCCACAAATAAACGGATCAAAATGCCGGAGAAGTTTTCTGACGAGCCGAAGGGGTTGGTGATTTGTTATTTGGGGGCGGGGAAGGGGAAGACTACGGCGGCGATGGGGATGGCTGTTAGGGCGGCTGGAGCCGGGATGAATGTTTATATACTGCAGTTTGTAAAAGCAAAGGGAGCGGACGAGGAGGGGAAAAAAGTCGGCGAGTGGCCGGTGTCGAGCGAAATTGAGTTTTTTAATGCTTTGGAACAATATCACCCCCTAGCCCCCTCTTATGCTAAGAGGGGGAATGAAGGGGAGGGAAGAATTGGAAATATCTATAATGAGCAAGTTGGTTTAGGGTTTGTGGGGATATTGGGCGACCAGAAAGAAAAGGCAGTTCATATCAAAGCGGCGCTGGATGGGTTAAACAAAGCCAGGGAAATTATTTCCAGCGGACGATACCAAGTCGTTATTTTAGACGAGATTATTTCCGCTTTGGAATCCAAACTTTTGGAAGAAAGGGATATTTTGGATTTAATCTCCGTCAAAAGTCCACTTCAGCATCTGGTTTTGACGGGACATAATAAATTCCCTAAAATACTGGAGCGTTGTGATTTGGTTACGGAAATGGTGATGGTGAAGCACCCATACTATAAAGGGATACTTGCGCAAAGAGGAATAGATTATTAGAATTGTTCCTGCCTACCAGCAGGCAGGCTAATTTCTAATTATACTAATTGACCTAATAAAATTTTCAATAAACAATTTTCAATCAATTTTAAATGCTTAAATTTTTGAATGTTAAAAAAGGTATTTATTTAGGGTTAGTAATTTTTTTAGCCGCAAGTTGTGGCGTAAAAACTAAACCCTCTACCCTTGACCCTATACCCTCAGCCGTACAGCAAATCCAGGTGAGGCATAAAGTTGAGGGAGTGGACAGGGGTGACCAGCTGTTTAACTTTTATGAAAATGAAAACAAAACCGCTTTAGACCTTTTAAAAAGCGGGCACAATGTGGAGACAAAAAGTTTTTCCGGAGTGGGTGAGTTTGTGGAAAGTATAAACGGAGTTAAAGCGGACGGGAAAAAAGAATTTTGGGCATTTTACTTAAACGGTCAGCAAGCCCAGGTTGGGGCATCGGATTATAAGCCAAAAAATGGAGATGTGATAGAATGGAAAGTGGAGAAGATCAAGTAGTTGAACAAAGTTATACTTTTGGGTTAGGGTTTAAGTGAATAAATTAAAATAATATTTAACAGACATTGAAAATTAATCTAATTTCTAATTGTTCTAATTGACCTAAAATTAAATTGCTTCGGATTTTTTAGAATAATTATTAATTAGTCCGCCAGATGGCGGAAATTAGAACAATTTAAAATATGGTTTACTTAATAATACTTTTAGCAGTTTTGTCCAGGTTTGTGCCGCATATGCCAAACTTTGCGCCCATAACCGCTTTGGCTATTTTTACCGCAGCTTATATGCCGTGGAAAAAAGCCGCGGGACTGACTTTGGTTGTTCGTTTGATCAGCGACATTTTTTTGGGATTTTTCTCCTGGCCGATGATGCTGGCTGTTTATGCTTCGCATCTGGCAGGAATTGTGTTTGGAGTATGGATAAAGAACTCCTCCCGGCCTCCTCTTTGCCAAAGAGGAGGAGTTAAAGAGAAGTTATATTCCCCCTCTTTACCAAAGAGGGGGTTAGGGGGAGTTAATTTTTCTAAGGTTTTTGTGTCCTCGTTAGGTTCCTCAATAATCTTTTTTTTAGTCACAAACTTTGCTTTTTTGTATTCTAACTACCCGCATACGTTAGCGGGCATACTTCAAGCTTATATAAACGGCCTGCCTTTTTTGCGCGGTACGATGTTTGGCGATTTAGTTTATTCCTTTGCTTTTTTTGGAGCGTATGCTTTGGCTTCAATGAAGTTCAAATTTGCAAATAGGACAAATCTACAAATGATTACAAATGATAAATATTAGAAAATTTGTTTCAGTTGTATATAAGAATTTATGCAAAAAGGTATAGATTTTGTTGGAGTGGCGGTTACTTATTTTTGCCACGATGGCAAAGGAAATTTTGTTTTAGACAAGCGAGGTCCAAACAGCCGTGACGAGCAAGGTTTGTGGGAGCTGGGCGGCGGAGGTTTGGAGGTTAAGGATTCTGTGGAAGAAACCTTAAGAAAAGAAATCAAAGAAGAGTATGGCTGTGATGTAATATCTTTTGAATTTTTAGGTTTTCGTGATGTATTTCGTTCGATAAATGACATACAGACGCATTGGGTAACTTTGGATTTCAAAGTGTTGGTTGACCCAAAACAGGTTAAGAATGGCGAGCCAAATAAGCTTGAAGATGTTAGATTTTTTACGTTTGAAAATATTCCCGACAAAGATCAATGTCACTCCCAGCTTTGGCATTTTTTAAACAAGTATAGGCAAAAACTTGAAACTAACAGTTAAAGTCCATCCCAATTCCAAAAATCCCCGTTTGGAAAAATCCGCGGATGGGCTTTTTGATATCTATGTAAAAGAATCGCCCCAGCAAGGAAAAGCCAACGAAGCAGTGGTAGAGGCTCTGTCTGAGTATTTTAAAATCCCCAAAACCACTATCACTCTGGTCAGAGGAGGTAAGTCAAAAATTAAAATTTTCAACCTAAGCTTACCATCCTAACCCCTACTTACTACTTACTAACCGCTAGTTTTTATATGTTAAGCAAGTCAAAACTTTTTATCTTAGCTTGTTTGTCCTTTTGCGCAGGGGTGTTTTTTTCTTCTTTCGTGTTTTGGGAAAATCCGGTTTGGTACAGTTTGATGTTTTTAGCTACATTTTTTTTAGGCTTTGGGATTTTGTTTAAGTATTTTAAGGTAGCGACTGGAGTTTTGGCATTGCTGTTTTTTGTTTTAGGCGCTTTAAGGCTGAATTCGAGCTTTCAGCCAAATGAATATGCAAATTTCTTTGACCAAAAAACAGCTTTTGAAGGTTTTGTGTCCGAAGACCCGGATGTTAGGGAGGACAAACAGTTTATCACCTTTCAGCCGGAAAATTTTACACAAAAGGTTTTACTAACTTTGCCTCTGGGGCAGGAGTTTTTTTACGGAGACAGGATATTTGTTGAAGGAAAAATCCAGGAAGCGAAAAATTTTTCAGAGTTTGACTATAAAGGTTATTTGGAAAGGTATGAGGTTTACGCGGTTTCTCAGCGCCCCAAGGTTTTGATTCTAAAAAGCAACCAGCAAAACCCTGTGAAGTATTATCTTTTAAAAATAAAGCATAAGTTTTCGCAAAGAACCGGCAAGTTTTTGCCTGAGCCGCACAACAGTTTACTTTTAGGTATTTTGATAGGCGCAAAAAAAGGTTTGCCAAAAAATATTATTGAGCATTTCAACATATCAGGCTTAACTCATATTTTGGCAGCTTCAGGGTTTAATATTTCTATCATAGTGATGGCAGTGGGGGAGTCGGCAAGGCTTATTGGCAGGAAAAAAAGTTTTTGGCTTTCCATCTTGGCTGTTTTCGCCTTTGGCGTGATCGCCGGGATGTCTGCTTCGGTAGTTAGGGCTTTGGTGATGGGAGGAATTTTGCTTTTCGCGTTTCGTTTTGGCAGGCTTTACCGGGTGGGCGGGTCTTTGGTTTTGGCGGCATTTTTAATGCTTCTTTTAAACCCAAAGATTTTAGTTTGGGATGTGGGTTTTCAGCTGTCTTTTGCCGCTACTTTAGGCATTGTTTACGGGATGAAGATATTTCAAGGGTTTAATTTAGAAAATGAATTTGAATTGATAAGTTCAATAAAAACTCTTTTACTCGCCAGCTTGTGCGCTATTGTCGCAACTTTGCCTTTAAGCCTTTTGCATTTTGGCCAAGCTTCGCCTTATGCTTTGCTTGCTAACTTGCTCGTTTTGCCATTGGTGCCTTACTTGATGCTAATCGGGTTTCTGTCGGTATTGCCTGTGGTTGCTCCAGCCTTGGGATTTTTAGCCTTTTTAGGCACAAGTTATATGCTGTTTGTGGTTTCATTTATTGACAGGCTTCCGGGATCGTCTTTACAATTTAGTATTCCATGGTGGGTTGCTGCCGGGGTATATATAGTTATGATTTCGGGATACTTGAGCTGGCATCAGCAGAGAAAAAAAGCGGTTGCCAAGGCTTTGAAATTATGTTAAGTTAAATAGGCAAAAAAATTAATACTAAAAAAATGAGCAATAAAATATTAACAATAATTTCTTTGGTTGTGGTTTTTGCAGCCGGCGTATTTGCCTACTTTCAACTGAAAGGGCAGGCGCCTTACGAAATCCAGCCAGAAAACAACGAAACAACTATGGATAACCAAACCCAAACTCCTGAAGCGGTTTGTCAGAGGAACTACGACGAACAGAAATTTAAAACCGACAAAGTCGCAACCAAAAACCAAAAGGTAAAAATCTCAGTCAAAGGTTTTGGGGAAATTGTAGTAGCTTTGGATGACGCGGCTGCGCCGAAAACCGTGGAGAATTTTTTAAAACTGACAAACGCGGGATTTTATAACTGTTTGACTTTTCACAGGCTGGCTCGGGATTTCGTAGTGCAGGGCGGGGATCCGGAAGGAACCGGCAGGGGCGGACCTGGTTTTACAGTACCAGCCGAGATCAAGCTTAAACACTTAAAAGGCAGCATCGCGATGGCCAGGCTGGGGGATGATGCCAATCCAAAGAGAGATTCTTCCGGCAGCCAGTTTTATATTGCTTTAAACGATTTGCCTATGCTTGATGGGGCTTACACGGTGTTTGGCAAAGTGGAGTCAGGTATGGATGTGGTGGAAAAAATCGGTTCTCAAACTATAGCCGGCGGTGGCCAGGACGGCCCGCCCCAAACCCCGATTGTTATGGAAAGCGTAACGATAGTAAAATAATTATTAAATATCTAGGACTTAATTACTTTCCCTTCTTTCCCCCTCCCTTGAGGGGAGGGGTTAGGGGAGGGTGATAATAATAGCCGTATCATTTAGCTTTGATCATTAATTTTTAAAAAATTTAAATGCAACATTTAAAACAAGAAAAAACTTTAGTATTGGTAAAGCCGGACGGCGTAAAGCGCGGACTTATAGGCGAGATTGTAGGCCGCATTGAACGCAGGGGACTGAAAGTCATTGCTTTGAAAATGGTTCAGGTAGGACGGGAACATTTGGAAAATCATTTTCCGAAAAGCGATGAGTGGGTAGGAAGGCTCGGGGATAAAGGACTTTCAACTTTTGCGGACTATAAACTGGATCCAAAAGAGCATCTCGGGACCGATGACAGAATGGAGATTGGCAGGAAAGTCAAAGAAAGCCTTTTTGCTTATATGACTTCTGGGCCCATAGTGGCTTTAGTCATAGAAGGTATTCACGCTATAGATATGGTTAGGAAATTGGC
This sequence comes from uncultured Candidatus Saccharibacteria bacterium, assembly GCA_964512925.1. Classification (GTDB taxonomy): domain Bacteria; phylum Patescibacteriota; class Doudnabacteria; order UBA920; family UBA920; genus CAZEKH01. The sequence continues at coordinate 257,325 of CAZEKH010000001.1, forward strand.
TGGGCATACTTTGCCTTTTAAAGCTGAGATGGGAACTTTGAGAGGGGATTTCTCCGTGGATAGTCCAGCTATTGCCAATGTAGAAGGTAGAGCCATAAAAAATATAATGCACGCTTCTGAAACTCCGGAAGAAGCTAAAAACGAAATCGCTTTGTGGTTTAAGCCGGAAGAGATCCACAGCTACAAGCGGGCAGAAGAAGACATAATGTTTTAAAGACGCGGACTAACGCCGACTAAACGCAAACTTTTTCTTAAAATACAATTAAAAAATCCCCCCACTTATAATTTTATTGGGGATTTTTTTAACCTTGATCATTGTAGATCAGCGAAAAGTCCTATTAAGTCCGCGTTTTTAGCTTTTGCGGAAAAAAGTTGGTAGGGAGATGTTTCTTAGTTCTTTGATGCGGTCTACCAGGCCTTTGTTTTGAAGTTTGAGCATATGTTTGATCTTTGCCCTAGCTGAAGAGGTGTGAGCCGCTTCCAGCCAATCGCGGGAGATTTTTACCGGCTGTTTGTTTTTGGTGATCTCTACCACATCGCCTTTGTTTAGGGTGTCGTAGATGCGGGCAATTTTGCCGTTAATCTTACAGCCGATCATATGCGAGGCGATGTCAGTGTGAACCGCAAACGCAAAATCTATTACGCTTGCGCCAAGCGGCAGGTTTTTGATATCGCCTTTGGGAGTAAAGACAAAGATACGGTCACGGAAAAAATCTATTTTTAGGCTTTCCATAAAATCCGAGTTTTCACTTTCTTCCTGCCAGGAGTTTAGTTCCTTTATCCATTCGGATTGAAGTCTGCCTAAAGTATCGGGCTTGCCTTCTTCCGCGTAAAACCAGTGAGCTGCCACCCCGCGTTCAGCTTCTTCATTCATAAGGTCGGTGCGGATTTGAATTTCTACCGGAATTCTTTTGCGGGAAAACACTGTAGTGTGCAAGGATTGGTAACCGTTGGGTTTGGGTATGGAAATGTAGTCTTTGATGCGGCCGGGTAAAGGCTGGAAATGTTTGTGGATCACACCTAAGGCCGCATAACAGTCAGCCGTAGATTTGGTAATGATGCGAAAAGCCACGATATCGTAAATTTTGTTGATATCGCCGTCGTACTTGGCGAGTTTTTTGTTTAGGGAATACAAACGTTTGGTGCGTCCTGTCACTTCTTGGTATTTGATACCTTCTATGTGAAGAATCTGGTTAAGCTCTTTTTCCATATCTTTACCCGAGTCGTCAAAATTGGCAAGCCATCCATCCAGCAGATTTTTAGTTTTTTCAAACTCTTCAGGGCTGACGATCTTAAAAGACAAATCTTCCAGCTCATCTTTCCAGGAGTTGATGCCCAACCGGCCAGCTATGGGCGCGTAGACTTCCAGAGTTTCGGTTGCCACTTTCAGTTGTTTTTCCGCAGGGATGTGTTCAATGGTGCGCATATTGTGCAGGCGGTCTGAAAGCTTGATGAGTATAACCCTGACATCCTGGCTGGTGGCTATAAAAAGTTTTCTTAAGTTGTCAACATAAACTTTGTCTGTGCTGTTTTTGTATCTAACGTGGCCGAGTTTGGTAACGCCGTCAACTAAGAGGGCGATTTCTTCCCCGAATTCATTTTTCAGCTCTTCCACAGTAACTTGAGTGTCTTCCGGCACGTCGTGAAGCAAAGTGGCGCAAAGGGTTTTGCAGTCAGGAAATATCTGACCCAAGATGGTGGCTGAGTGTATGCAATGAACAAAATAATCCTCGCCACTTTTTCTTTTTTGACCTTGATGGGCTTTTTTGGCGCAGTTAAAACTTTTTTCTAACAACTGCTCTTCAGCAGGTTTAAATTTATGGGGAATGGATTTGAGAAAATCTTTAAAAGTTTTCATAAACAAATATTACGCTAGATGCTATAATTGTAGCAATATTAAGCTGAAATATCTACTCTTATGCCAGAACTCCCGGAAGTTGAAACAGTTGTCAGAGAACTCAACAAAAAACTAAAAAATCTAACATTGAGTAAGGTGGTTGTTAACTATGGAAAAATGGTGCATTTGGGTGAGCAAATAGTGAGTAACAAAAGGCAGGATGACAATGGTAGGGTTAAGCAGTTTAAAAATTTATTGGTCGGCGCCAAAGTGTTAAGTGTGACAAGAAGGGCTAAGCTGTTAATTTTTAGATTGGAGAGCGCCCCCACCCCCCAGCCAACAGCTAGACAGTTAGGCGGGCAGGCATCCCTCCTCCGCAGTGCGGGAGAGGGGATGCTATATTTATTAGTCCACTTAAAAATGACCGGACAGTTCATCTTTGAAGATGAAAAGCTGAAGAAGAAGACAGGCAGCCATTACCGCCTATTAAACAAAAAAACAGCACCTTTGGTACAGCTTCCTGGAAAACATACCCACATATTTTTTTATTTTACTGACGGTTCGGTTTTGTATTTTAACGACGTACGCAAGTTTGGGTATATGAAACTGTTGGTTGGTGGTGAAGCGGTAAAAGTTTTAGCATTTCCCGAGTACGGTCCGGAGCCTTTGGACAAGAAATTTAAATTACGACAATTTTTAACAGCTGTTAAAAATTGTCAAAAAAGAAAAATCAGCATCAAGATGTTGTTAATGGAGCCTTCCTTTGTGGCGGGCATCGGCAACATTTACAGCGACGAAATATTATTCCACGCTGGAGTTAAGCCGGACAGGAAAGTTGGAACATTGAAAAAACTAGAAATAGAAGAAATATATAGAAACATTAAACCAGTTTTGCTAACTGGCATAAAAGCCAAAGGTTCCAGTGTGGGGGATTTTGTGCGCACAGATGGCAGTTGGGGGAAAATGGGCAAATATCACTATGTTTACGGCCGGCGCGGGCAAAAATGCAAAAAATGCGGTACAATGATACAAAGCCTAAAGCTGGGTGGCAGGACAGCGAGTTTTTGTCCCAAATGCCAGGGGTAGTAGTAAGTATTAAGTATTTTGTATAAAGTATTAAGCAAAAAAGTTTGAGAGATAAAATATTTAGTATTAATTCCGATTTACTGATGAAACAAATTTTACCGATACCTGCAGATATTTAATATCCGTAGGTATCGGTATATCTGTAATCTGTATATCGGCATATTTATGTTATGGAAAATCAACAAATAGAAAATAAGATCCAAGAAATGTCTACGGAAGATCTGTTAAAGGAAATTTTGGAAAACACCCGAAAGACCAAAAACTACATAAAGTGGCAGATGTATATCACTGTGGCGTTTGTGGTGCTACCGCTTTTGGCGGCTTTGGCTATTATCCCAATGGTAATGAGTAATTTAACCGGCCTGGCTGGGGCTTATGGGCTAGGGCAATAAAATATTTAATTTGAGTATTGACTGATATTTATATAAACACTCAAACCTCTCCCTAGCCCTCCCCAAGCTTTGGGGAGGGAAACTAAAAGGAAATGCTATGACAGAAGAAAAATGGCAGGAGATAGTGGCGATGGTTCAAAAAAATTATCCGGGATCAAAATTAACCCAGGAAGATTTGGAAATGGATACGCCGGACGGGCCGGTAAAAAACGGGACCGCGGATGTTTTGAGTTTTACCAATTCGGACGGCGACCGGTTTGAGCTGGTTCGCGAAAACAAGCCTGTGGTTTTGAAAAAAAAGGAACTCTATTCCACCCGCGCTGGCCAGTCCGCCCAGGTCCAATACAAATTTTCCGACAGCGAAACATCTCACAAGCTTAGGGTTTACAAAGAGGTGGGGTTTGATGAGTGGGAAGAGATAACTTTAGACAAGCTCAGCTTGTAATTTTTAAATAATATAGGCAACTCATTTGTCATTCCGGCCCAAGAGCCGGAATCTAGTTAATTTGATTGTATTTTTTTAAACAAGATTCCCGTTTTCACGGGAATGACAATTTGAATTTTTTCTAATAAATAATAAATTTTAAACAAAAGCTCAAATGTAAAATATGCTCAAAAACCGAATTATACAAACTTTAAAATTTTTTGATTTGCAGGAGTATCCGCTGACACTGTTGGAACTTGGGCGGTTTTTGCTTTCGGATACAGAAGCTTTAAAAGCAAAGCTGGACGCGCAGTTTGATCTAAAAGAAATTTCTGGTAGCTACGAAGCTTCTGTTCCAACTTCAGAAATTTTGGCTTGTTTAGAAACTGAATGCCGGGAAGAAGTATGCAGTATAAACGGCTTTTATTACCTAAAAGGGAGGGAATTTTTGATTCAGAATAGGCAGGATTTTTTTCTAAACGGTTTTGTGAGGGAAAAACGCATTTGGAAGTATGTAGGATATTTAAAATATATACCTTTTGTTAGGGCTGCAGCTTTAGGCGGAAGCCAGGCGATGGGCAGGCAGAATAAAGATTCTGATATAGATCTTTTGATAATGACTGATGAAAGATTTATGTACTTAGCCAGGACTTTGGTTACTGCTTTTTTTCATATTTTGGGAGTAAGAAGGCATAACAAAAAAGTGGCCAATAGGTTTTGTTTAAATCACTATTTGGCCAAACCAAAATTTTTACAAAAATATCAGAACCTTTATACCGCAATGGAATACGGCAGGCTTCGTCCGTTGTGGGACACGGGGGTGATGGCGGAATTTCAAACACAAAATTCTATCTGGATAAAAATTTTTTTCCCCAACTGGGCGGTTGAGCCTGGACTTCTGGACAACCAGGCTTGGTTTCAGAAAGCTATGGAAAAAATTTTATTTTTTAGTTTGGGCAATAGACTGGAAAGAGTGTTAAAAAACTGGCAGGAGCCGAAGTTTAAAAAAGAAAAGTTTATAGTTATTGAGAAGGACGAACTGTCTTTCCATCCTGAAAGCAAACAGGAAGGACTTTTGCGAAGTTTTTTTAATTCAATTTAGATTTTACAATTTAATATCCCTAACAAAAATTTTGCTGTCAACTATAGTACATATGTGTTATGTTTGACAGCAAAGTTTTTTAGGAATTATTTGACAAATACATTATTTGATAAATACTAAAATTAATATCAAAGGATAGCGGTAGAGACGGTAAACGAGGTCGAACTTTGGCGAGTCGGTGGGGGATTTGAGTTCATTGAATGCCGAAAGCGAGAGTCCGGTTTTTTTTGCAGCCTCAAAATAGTCAGCCAAGGTATAAAAGTGCGAATTGATGTATTCGCCTTTTTTAAATTCTCTTTGCACATTGCCCGGCTGAAAATAGGAAGAATTTATTTTTAGACTTGGTTTTTTAAAAGTCAGTATATCCAAAAGGCCGCGTTTCCATTCTGAGACAGGGTAAGTAAAGGCTGGATTTGGGATAGTCAGAATAAGTTTTGCCCCTTGTTTCATTAATTTTGAAATATTTTTAAAAGCTTCAGATAAATTGCTTAGATCCGGAGCCGCCATATTTAAAACTACAGCATCAAAGATTAAATTTTCATAAGCAAAACCGATTTCTATATCCTGAAGTTCAAATTTTATATTCGGACAATGTTTTTTAGCTTCATTTAGAAGAGGTTCGGAATTATCACAGCCTTGGGTGTTCGGGTATTTGGCTGCAATTTGTTTTGTCAGCCAGCCCGAACCTGAGGCGCAGTCTAAAATTTGAGAGGCGCGGTTTTCCGGCAGGTGTTTTTCTATGGCAGCCCAAAGGAACTGCTGCTGAAGCCGTCCGTCAGAAGAAGCTAAAAAATCAAGATATTTTTTGGCATTTATTGGATTTTGATATGCGCGAGACATATATGTATTATAGCGTGTTTTTCACAAATTGGACTAATTTAGAGAGGTATATAGGGCGTAATAGGACATATTTGACGTATGGATTTAATGAAATTGTAGCTTTATCACTCCTCTTGACAGAGTGATAAAATCGGATATAATTATGAAGCATAGAATTAAATTTCGCTCTTTTTAAAAGGCGAATGTTGGAGAAAACAAATGACAGTCAAACCAATCGGCAACCGGGTGTTGGTCAAACAGCTGAGCGAAGAACAGGTTACCAAAAGCGGTATTGTTCTTCCCGACACTGCGGATAAAGAAAAAAAAGCCCAGGGGAAAATAGTAGCTGTGGGCTCTGGTGAAGAAATAAAAACTTTAGGATTAAAAGTGGGGGATGTAGTGGTTTTTGGCAAATATGCAGGCGATGAGATTGAGATGGAAGAAAACGGTCAAAAAGTTGAATATAAAATTTTGTATGTAGGGAAAGAGAAAGATGAATCGGATATTTTAGCTTTAGTTGAATAAAATTAACATAATTCGAATTATCCGAACAAGACAATCCAAATTCCACGAATATTTGGAGCATTCGGAGATTAATTCGGGTTATTAGGATTATATTATGTCAAAAATTATCAAATCAGGCTTTGCTGCAAAGCAGGCTATAAAAAACGGGGTAGATATCGCGGCCAACGCGATCAAAGTAACTTTAGGTCCAACCGGCAAGGCAGTCATCATTGACAAGTCTTACGGCAGTCCGACTATTTCCGATGACGGTGTAACCGTAGCAAAAGAGATAGAGCTAGAAGATAAGTTTGAAAATATCGGCGCGTCTTTGATCCAGGAAGTAGCCAACAAAACCAACGAAGAAGCAGGGGATGGAACTACCACTGCCACGGTGCTTGCCCAAAAAATGATAGAAAAAGCTTTTGAGGCGGCAGCTTTGGCTTCTTCGCATTCGGGCGAGATCAAGCGCGGGATGGACAAGGCTGTGGAGTTTGTTGTTGAGGAATTAAACAAAGTTAAAAAAGAAGTTAAAACCAAAGAAGAAATCCAGCAGGTTGCCACCATTGCATCTCTCGATCCGGAAGTCGGACAGCTGATTGCCGAAGCTATGGAAGAAGTCGGGCACGATGGAGTTATCACTGTGGAAGAAGGGCAAACTACTGGCCTTCAGAAAGAAGTGGTGAAAGGTATGCGGTTTGATAAGGGATTTGTTAATCCGTATATGGTAACTAACGCGGAAAGGATGGAAGCGGTTTGGGAAAATCCGTATATACTCATCACTGACAAAAAAGTTTCTTCAGTTCAGGATGTTTTGCCGCTTTTGGAAAAAGTCGCGCAAAGCGGAAAGAAAGAACTGGTCATCATCGCTGAAGACGTGGAAGGTGAAGCTTTGACTACTTTTGTCTTAAACAAACTTCGCGGCACTTTCAATGTGCTGGCAGTCAAAGCCCCGGGTTTTGGCGACCGAAGAAAAGAGATGTTACAGGATATTGCGGTTTTAACCGGCGGACAAGTGATAACCGAAGATATGGGGATGAAGTTGGACAAGACTGAGCTTACTTCTTTGGGCAAGGCGCGCAAAGTTATCTCTACCAAAGAGTTTACAACCATAGTTGACGGGGAAGGCGACAAGAAAAAGATCGAAGAAAGGGTGGCTCAAATCAAAGCCGAACATAAAGAAGCCACTTCAGATTTTGACAAGGAAAAACTTCAGGAAAGGATGGCTCGCTTAGCTGGCGGGGTGGGAGTCATAAAAGTTGGTGCATTTACCGAAACCGAGATGAAAGCCAAAAAGTTTAAGATTGAAGACGCTCTTAACGCCACTAAAGCCGCAGTTCAGGAAGGTATAGTGGCCGGCGGCGGGGCAGCTTTAGCCCGCATTGCGCCTAAGCTTGAAGATTTTGGCAGCAAGATGTCTTATGCTCAGAGGGCCGGAGTTAAAGTTATCCGCGATTCTTTGGAAGCGCCGCTTAGGCAGATTGCTGCTAACAGCGGGGTTGAGCCGACCGGGATAATTTCCCATATCCAGTCTTCCAAATACCCGCACGTGGGCTATGATTTTACGAAGTTTTCCGAAGGCAAATGGGAAGAGGGTTTGGTGGAAGATATGATGAAAGCCGGTATTGTTGACCCTCTGAAAGTCGCTCGTCTGGCTTTACAGCACGCTTCATCTATAGCTTCAACTTTGGTTACTACCGAAGCTATAATAGTAGACAAGCCTGAACCAAAAACTCAGTCACCTCAAGGCGGTATGCCCGGAGGAATGGGAGAGTATTAGAATTGAAGATTGAAGATTGAAGATTGAAGATTTTCAAACCCCGCTTTTGACAGAAAGAGCGGGGTTTTAGGCATTAAAGGAATTAAGTCAGGAATTGAAATGACTAATCAATAGATTTATTTACTTTTAAATAAGCCAAAAAACAAGACCGCCTAAAGGTTGACAAAAGGGCGGTTTTGTATTATACTTAGTGGTTAGTTCATCCAAACACTTATTTTTTATTTGTGCTATTTGTAAAATTTGTGCATTAGTGAAAAACATATGCTCCTGATTTCGGCTAAACCGGATTGGGGGCGCGAAAAAGCCGTGCACCGGAACAATTTTCAATATTGGTTCTTTGGGTCCACGGTTTTTTCGCACACAACTTTACACCCTCTCCGAAAGCGGAGAGGGGGTAAAATCACTAAATGTTCAATTATGGTATAATGTGTGTTAGTTGTGGGAGGTAAAGTGTTTGTAAAATACGGATCACAGATTGTAGAATATGCTGTTTAAATCCAGAAGTTATAAATACTTTACCTCCTGCAAGTAGTAAATTAGACAGGAGGTCTTCGCAGTGGCGCGCTCAAAAAAATCCCTACCGTCCTGATGTTCATCGGGACAAAGTTCCTCTTAGCTGGTTCAAACAAAGTCAAGCAAACTTATCACCCCACAAGAGGGTGAAAGTTCCCGCCAAAAAACGAGCCGCCAACATTCATTTAATTCGTGCCTGCATTCCTATAGGAGGCACGAAAGCTAAGGGGTATGTAGTTTTGCCCCTCTTCTTAAGCCCATTTAAGAAAGTGGTTTTAAGAAGGTTGTTTTTAGCAGAATACCACTCATTTTCCCTCTCCCTCTGGGGAGAGGGTTAGGGTGAGGGTGGTGCCCTGCCGGAAATTAACCGGCCACTTTGCGCCCCTTTACACGGGCGCACAGATCAACGCCGACTGCTTTAAACCAGTTCGGCATAACCTCCCCCGAGGTGATGACATGAAAGTGAATTTTCTTTTAACCCATGACCGAAAAGTGGGAAAAAAGATTTTTAACGGCTATTGCATTATACTAGCCGTCGTAGCGGTGATTTTTATTGTGAGGTGTGCCTTAAGGGCGCACGGATAGGAGGAACATGAAGACTTGTTCGCTAAATGGGGTACGGTAAAACGAAGAAAAAAAGAATTTTAGCCTACCCCCACACCAAAGTTTGGTAAATGTAATTTTGTTGTCATCCAAGTCAAATATATTGTGTCATCCTGGACTTAGATCCGGGATCCAGCAGTTTTAACACAAAGATTCCCTTTTGCAAGGGAATGACAATAAATATATTTAGTAAGTTTTGGTGTGAGATTATGTTAAGAGACAGGAGGGGTTGGCAACACCCCCCAATTTGGTTTTTTGCTGCCGCGCTGTTTTTTTTCGGAGCCGTGCTTACGGCTTTCCGAGGCTAGAAACTCGCCCCGATGTACATCGGGGCACAACATTGACCCCCGCAAGTAGCGGGGGAAGGGGGAAACATAAAATGGTGTTTTTTTCTTTACTGTGGCGTATTGCCACCAGTAAGCCCGGCCAGCTTAGCGGCTGGTGGGCAAAATTCAATTCTTGACTTTTGTGCCGTGGTAGGTGGAATCAGTTTGTTTTTACTGATCGCCTACGTTTGCGGCATAATTGGTCAAGGACGGCGCGGGCAAGTTGACGATGAATAATCGTTTAGCTTCGCCCCCTTACCAGAACGCATAACTCCTCCCAGCCTCCTCTTTAAAAAAGAGGAGGGGAAAGGGAAGGGTGGTTGTGGGTTGTGGTAAGGAAAATGAAAAACGCTCCCGGGGTTTGTAAGCCTTGGGGGCGTTTTAGTTGGTCAAGCGTTGTAGGGCGATGCGCCAGAAGCCGATGCCAGCGATCATTACCCATGATGGCAAGAAGGTTGCCATTGTGCTACCAAGTAACCAATGACAGATAGTGAGCTCGTATAAGTTTTTTTGACGTTGAAACTGGGTGCAGCAGTACCAACCCCAGAAAAAAGTTACGATCATCAGAAGTGGGTTTGGAATGTGTATGAGTGCAAACCAAGCAGCTGCAGATTTTGCAGCGCGTTTTTTGTTTTGCAATATTTCCTCAAGTCTGAAGAGAACATAAGACTGAAGGATGAATTGTTGAACGAATGCACTAACAAGGTAAAGCAGATTACCATAAATGAGCTTGCTTGGGTGTGGGTGTGTTCCGGGTTCATACAAATAACAGCAAATCCAAATACCATGTATAACAGTAAAAGTAGATAATGCGGTATCGCATGTTTTTTTACTGTTTGTTCTGCTTGTGTAGAACTTGAAATTCCTCCGTTGGGTTGTTTGGAAAACCCAAGTAAGCCCCATTACTATTGCAATTCCTCGTCCTAGTCCAGTACTAAAGAGGCCCAGGGCGAAGAGTATCGAAAGTATAATAATTTCAAACAGCACTTTTTTGACCTCCTTTGAACCTGTGCGGATTTTAGCAGTTTTTGGGGTTTAAAGTCAAAGAAAAAACGCTCCCGGGGTTTGTAAGCCTTGGGGGCGTTTTATAGTTGGTGGTGGTGCCAGAGAAGTTTATCCCAGAACTCCTCGAAGTTAAATTCCGGCACGTCGTATCTGCGAGCGGCGCTGGGGAAAGTGTGATGATTATCCACATCGTCCCAGCGAAACATCCCTGCGCGGAGGTGGATACCGGTTTTGGTTGTTAACGTTAGGTTTAGCAAAACAACGGACCACATTTTGGTAGGAATGGTTTGCGTTTGCAGTTGGGCGATGCCTCTTAGCGGCACCGGCTTGATGCCATTTGCAGATCTGATGTCAGGCTGCCCCAAGAGTAATGTCGGGGCGGGCAAACTGCAGGCGCTGGTGTGGGATCTGGGGATCCGCCCGAGGAAGAACCAAAAGTCGTCATGCTTCCGACCTTTGTTTGCCTCCGGTAAACATTCATCCCCAAATCGGATTTCTGGCGCCGGGCAGAAGAGCGCCGGCGAAATGTAAAAGAAAAAAATCACTAGCAGTTTAACAAACTTCCAAAACAGCTTGACGAGCCATCTAAACAGCCGTTTCATCCAGCCTCCTTTCATAAGAGAAAATTTATCACTTATTTAGTCTTTGGTCAAAAAATCTGGGTTTGACTAAATAGGCGGGAAAAGGTATAATTTGTTAGCTATTAAAAATTTTATTTTACCCTTCGACTTTTCTGTAAATACATATTGGAAAAGTTCAGGGTGAATTTTGGAGAAATTCATGGGAGTACCAAAAAAGCACAAAACCAGGTCCGGCAGAAACCAGCGCAGAAGCCACCACGCTCTGACTAAAACTTCATTTGCCAAATGCAAAAACTGCGGCCAGGCAGCAATGCCGCATTTGCCTTGCAAAAACTGCGGGATGTACAAAGGTAGAAAAATAGTTTAGTTATTTTAGGAATTAAGATTTATGATGTAAGATTTTTAAATCTGAATTCTTAAATCAAAATTCAAAATTTACTACAAATGGCTAACCGTCACCAGGCAAGAACTTTGGCAATGCAGTCCCTGTTTGAATGGGATTTCAACGGCCAAAAAGAAGATTTAAAAAATTTAGCGTCTAACTTGGTAGAAGAGCATATGCCTGCCAAAGAAGATGCTGATTTTGTTTTTCAGCTGGTTGAGGGGGTTGTAAGTAAACTTTCGGAGATAGACGCGATAATCACAAAAACAGCCCCCGAATGGCCGGTTGCCCAGATACCACCGGTAGACAGAAGTATTTTAAGGCTAGGAATATATGAGTTGGTTTTTTTAAAACAGGTTCCGCCTAAAGTTGCCATAAATGAAGCGGTAGAGATCGCTAAAGTTTTTGGCGGGGATTCCAGCGGCAAATTTGTCAATGGGGTTTTGGGGACTTTGTTTAAGGATTTGGACAGTTAAGCATTATCAGCTTTTATACTGATATATTTTACCCCGACAAGGGGTTTTGTTTTATATAAGCTTATGTTTTGCCTATATAAAAATTATTTTTTATGCTTTACTTTAGGCATAAATTTGCTATAATAGATATAGAAAGGAAAAATATATGCAAATAAACAAACTTGAATTTTTAGAACAACTAGCCGCCAGGCTTAGCATAACCAATACCGAATCGGAAAGGTTTTTAAACACCTTTATCTCTATGGTTTATGAAATACTGAGAAATGGCGATAAACTTAACATTTCCGGTTTTGGTCAGTTTAGCGTTTCCCATAGAGAGCCAAGAATCGGGGTAAACCCCAGAAAGCCTTCTGAGCGCATAACCATACCTGAACTTAACACGCCTAAATTTAAAGCCGGCGAGGCTTTTAAGGAAGCTGTTAAACTCAGAACCAATACGCCAAATAATTAACATTAAAATTTCCCCTGGTTTTTAGGGGATTTTTATAATTCAAAATGAAAAAAACAAAAAAAATCGGATATATAGGTGTGATAGGTTTTGTAACGCTTTTGGGGGGCGCCTTGGCTGTGAAAGCCTATGTTCCGCCAACGGATGACGCCCAGAGTTTGTATTTTAATTTTGGTCCGACACCTACTCCTTCAGTTGCTCCTACTACTACTCCAACCCCAACGCCGTTAGCTTTTAACGAAAACTCATCATCCACGCCTTTGGGGGGACTGCAGTTTCCTTCGGAGCAGGAATTTTTACCAGTAGGTTCGGGTTTGCAGTTTGTTCCTGAACTTCAAACATCTTCGCATCAGGCTCAGGTTCAGTCGGGACTGGTTAAGGTTTCGGGGCAGAAAGCCATTTTTTATGTAAACTCAAACGGATTTAAAACTTGGGTGCCGACTTTAACAATTTTGAAATCGTATGGCGGAAAAGAAAGCGATGTTAGGCAGGTTAGCCAGGAAGAATTTGACTCGTATAAGACTACTGACTATATTACTCTAAAAAATTCCGGAAAAGTCTATAGAATTTCCGGCAGAAAAAAAGTTTTGGTTTCATCTGACGAAGTTTCCGGGCTTCAGCCGGGACAGGCGATGGAAGTCAATAAAACCGAACTCGCATATTATAATAAATAAAATTTAAATTTGTTTTGCCAATAAAAAATCCGACAGCTGTCGGATTTTTTATTGGGTATAAATATTGAAGTTAAGATTAAATTTTAAAATATTTTATCTGTTTATACCTCTGGAGCGGGTAAGTGGGACCCATCGCTATTTTTGATTTTTTAAAATTGTAAAGTTGACTCAGTTTTTGTAATAATCAGACGCTGGTTAATATACTCGGAACTTTGCGGACTTGTCGATTTACTTTTCTTGTACCCTTAGCTTTGATAAAGAAAAAGACTCCACCACAAGAGTGAAGCATTTTTTTTGGAGCGGGTAACCCCGCACAACTCGAAGACTCGTATGCGGGGCGCAGGGGGAAAGGTCACCTTATCGCTTAACAAGCAAAAAGCCTTCACATAAAGTGGAGGCTTTTTGCTTGGAGCGGGTAAGGGGAATCGAACCCCTGCCTCCAGCTTGGAAGGCTAGAGTACTACCATTATACGATACCCGCATGAAAGATTTTAGAAGTCGTTGAAGGTTAGAGTATTGTCATAATATTATGATACAGCTTACCAGAAATTTTTGCAGGGGAACAATAAAAGAATTTAAATTTTTTGAGACTGAAAATGTAAAGATATGATACATTTTTTTGAAAAAAAAAGCAACAGCAAAAATAAGTCAGATAGCCTCTAAGACATATCTATTTGTGATTGTTTAAATATGTTAAGCGCCTTAATTGCAAAATGGGTTTATACTATTTTTAGTATCAAGGTTGTATTTAAAACAATTAAAAAAATATACAGTCAAAATGACATAAATACCATTTTTATTTGGGGATAATTCTGTATAAATTTTTAAAGAATGATTTCAGGGAATAAAATTGTTTAGTTTCAGAAAGTTTCATAAATTTTGTTTGTTTAAGTTTCATAATATATACTTTTAAAAAAAGATTAACATAAAAAATAAAAAGTATATAAGTTCATTTTAGTGATAATTTACTAAAATTTTAGTATAAATTCTTAAAAAAGTTAAAGCACATAAAATAGATTTTTGAAACATAATTTTTGGGAATTTTAATTAAATTTTATTTGACTTTTTAACAAAAAATATTTATAAAATTATCAAATTTTGTTAAAATTAATATAGAAGTTAGGGGAGAAGAAACAAAAATAAAAATACAATTTAGTTAAAGTTTTAGTTAATCAAACCAAACAAAAATATAACTAATGTTCGGCTCTACTTTTAAGCAAAAAATACACAAAAAAGCATTATTATTTTTCACAATAATTTTTACATTATTGACGCTTTTTGCTCTGCCGAATTTTGGCAAAACTGCCCCAGGTTCACCGGCTATTTTTTCTTATCAAGGACGGTTAGCAGACTCCTCGGGAAACCTTCTCGGAGGCAGTGGTACCAGTTACTATTTTAAATTTTCTATTTGGGATAGTCCCACAGTTGGCAGTGGCACAAAACTATGGCCAACATCGTCTCCTGGTACAACAACAGCCACAGTTTCTGATGGTGTGTTTAATGTAAATATTGGAGACACTGGGAACGGTTATCCGGATGCTCTTACTTATAATTTTAACGACAACAATACCGTCTATTTGCAAGTTGAAGTTTCTTCCAACGGTGTAAGTTTTGAAACTCTTTCTCCAAGGCAGCAGGTCGCTTCAAGCGGATTTGCGATCAATGCAAATACTATTTCAGGATTTGGAGCTGCTCAAGAAGCAACTCTAAATCAGATTCCTGTTTTAACAAATGGAAACTTAATTTTGGGCGGAACTAATCCTCAGATAAATGCAACAAGTTCCAATGCTTTGGTTTTGCAGGGAGGAGGAGCGACTGGAGATATAAGATTTTTTTCTTCTTCAAACCGGATCAACTCATCCGGGCAAATGACTTTGGCGGGGAGTCTGACAATAGGAAGTTATGTTGCAGATCCTTCTGGTCTTTCAAACGGAAGTATTTTTTATAATTCTACTTCAAACAAATTTAAGATTGTTGAAAATGGCTCTGTAAAAATTTTATGTAATTTAACTGACGCAGGATGCGGGGCAGGAGGAGGAAGCACCGCTTGGTCTTCGGTGTTGGATCCTTCCGGCAATTTGTCGTTAAGCATGGGCACCACCACTACAAGTTTTGTGTGGGGAAACTCCACAGGCTCCTCTAACCTTTTTTCTTTTTCCGATTCAGCTGGTAACACCGGTAACGGGACTTTGGTTACTGTGCAAACAGGTGCTGCTTCAGCTCTTAATCCGTTTTCAGTTTCAGCTTCCACAACTCCAGCAATTTTTGTAAATTCTTCGGGTAATGTTGGCATAGGAACTACCACGCCTCAGGTTAAGTTAAGCGTAGTAGGTTCTGGGGCTGTTAGTGGAAATTTAAATGTAAATGGTCAATCAGTTTTATCCAATGCTTCAACAACAGCTTTGACAGTTTCGGGAAATACTTATTTACAAACAGTCTCTTTTTCCAACGGATCTTCAACGAATTTTAGTATTTCAGGCAATTTATATGCTTCAAATGTGCTCGGCATATCTACTTTAACCTTTACCAACGCTTCCGGCACTAACCAATCTTTATCCGGCAATTTTTATGTGACTGGTACAGCTAACATTACCGGTTCTACTACCATCTCCAGTCTAGGAGCAGGTCTGGTTAGATCTACTTCAGGAGGAGCTCTCTATACTGACAATGCCACATACCTGCAATCTTCCGACTTAGCTAACTATATGCAGTTCCCTTACGCTTCTTCTACCTTCGGCAGTCTGACTTATAATTCTTCCACCTTTGTCAGTTTCCCTTACGCCACTAATACTTTTGCTACCATAGCTAATTATCCAACTTATACTTATGCAACTAATACTTTTGCAACTTTATTAAATACTCCAACATTCACCTACGGATCTTCAACTTATGTTGGTTATCCTTATGCTTCTTCAACATTTGTTAACTATGGTTACGGAAGCTCTACCTATGCAACACAATCATCTCTCCTCAGTTATCCAACATTCACTTATGGTTCTAGTACTTATGTAGGTTTTGGATACGCTACTAACACCTTTGCAACCATACTTAACACTCCCTCGTATGCTTACGCATCAAATACTTTTGCCACTATTCTGAATTACCCGACTTATACCTATGGATCATCTACCTATGTTGGATTTGGATATGCAACAAACACCTTTGCTACCATCGCAAACTATCCAACCTACACCTACGCATCTAATACTTTTTCAACCTTACTAAATACTCCTTCCTATACATACGGATCTTCTACCTATGTAGGCTATCCTTATGCTTCTTCAACCTTTGTTAACTACGGTTATGGTTCTTCAACATATGCTACACAAGCTAATCTTTTAAACTACCCAACATTCACATATGGAAGTTCTACCTATGTAGGATTTGGTTATGCTACCAACACCTTTGCTACTATCGCTTCTGTTCCTACATACACATATTCTTCTTCCACCTTTGTAACATATCCTTATGCTACTAACACATTTGCAACAATACTAAATACTCCTACATATACTTACGGCTCAAGTACTTATGTTAACTACGGATATGGTTCTTCTACCTACGCAACACAATTATCTCTCCTTAGTTATCCAACATTCACTTATGGTTCTAGTACTTACGTAGGTTTTGGATACGCTACTAACACCTTTGCTACCATCGCTAACTATCCAACCTACACCTACGCTACAAATACCTTTGCAACTCTTCTAAATA
>CAZEKH010000002.1:0-10834 GCA_964512925.1 uncultured Candidatus Saccharibacteria bacterium
GAGTTGGGATAACTGTTGGTGTTGGGGTGGGGGTGATAATCGGTGTGGGGGTTGGTCCGCCAAAAGGTGGGGCGGTTGGAACCGGATTTGCTGGATTATAAGGAGCAATATTATCCAAAGCCGATCCTGACAAAAGCACAAAAGCTCCAAATTCCGGAGCGGTATTTACTGGTGATTTTGGAGAGCCGTTAAGGACTGCTTCAACCGCCTTTGAAGTCATAGGTATGTTTATAGAACCGCCGCTAAATGTGCCGGTCAACAGAGGAGCTCCAAAAAAATTATGCACGTCACGAATTTCGTATTTATCCCCAACTTTCATACCGGAATTCGCTTCTGTAAATTCAACCGGAACAGTGGAAAGTTTGTTTCGATTGTATATTGCAATGTTTGCCCTGCCTTTTTCGTACTGATTCGGCCTTACAACCTTGATTGTTTCAGTTAAATCAGCCGAAGTATAAGTGCTATTTTTATCCTGGCCAGTAGTATTTTTCCACTGATCAAATGTCAAAGACGAACCTCCGCAATTTGAGTCGTTACACAAAGCGCTTAAAAGAAAAGAGTTGTTCCCATAGTATTTATTGTTATCCATAGCCAAATCGCTTACAGTCTGGGTAGAACTGTATATTTTTTGAACTATAGCTCCTTTGCCAAAAACAGTATTGTTGTTAAATTTACTTCCTTTTAACCTAATTAAGCTGGCAGCAAACCTTCCGCCGATAAAATAGTTGTTGAAAATGTCAAAGTTGGTTCCAAAACTTGACCACAAATAACCCATTGAATTATAACCCAGCTGGTCATCCGGATAATGATAGCTGACGTTGTTTTTGAATATAATATTTTTCGGTCCATCCTGACCCCCGCCAATTAGAAAGTTTTCTGTCCTGCCGCCATTGGCAATACTTCCATTGTTAAAACTGATATTTCCGTCAAAAATCATATTTCTCACCACACCATAGTCGCCGCTGCCATAAGCCTGGAAACCAAGACTAAAGTTGTCAAAAACTATGTTGTCGGTAAAATTGTTATATTCGTACTCGTCATTTTGTATATAAAAACCGTGTCCGTGTCCGCGAACCGGCCCTTGAAAACCGTTAAAGTATGACAAATTGCCATAAAATTCGCTTCCCCTGGAACCGTACCAATTTTCTAAACCAATAGCTGCGTTATGAACAATGTTGTTGATGAATTTGGTTCCTGGTGCCCAAGTCATAAAACCTTCTAAGACCGGACGAGACCAGGTCTGGTCGCCTACTCTGGCATTTGGGGAGTTGCTAAAAATTTCCAAACCCCAAAACCAAGTATAAGCGCCCTGAGAAGGATTTGGCGCTCCATCGCAACATCCAACTAAAAGACTCCCGCGGATAATCGGTCGCTCTTTAGGATAAGCCTTTACAACAATAGGAGACTCTTTGGTTCCAACCAAATGCGACCAATAACTTGTATTCCAATTACCATAGCTTCCGCCCCTGACCCAGATAGTGTCTCCTGGTTTAACCACTGTGGTCTTGTTTAAAGCAGTTTCCAAATCCCAAGGATTGTTTATGCTTCCATCAGCAGTCGGACTGCCATTCGGCGCCGCATACCAGCTTTTTCCAGTCATTACACCCAAAACAGCAGGTTGGCTTGGACCCGCATTTACAGGTAAACCAATTGCAAAAACCGGCTGCAATGGAGCAAATGCCATTACAAACGCAAAAAACCCAGCTGCCCAAGCTGGTAACTTCCGATTGAGGGCTTTGAATATATTCATGCTTCTAGTCTTTGTTTCACTTGATTAACTTAAAAAGGCTTTGTGCCAAATAAATTAAACAAGCAGTAAATAATTTTAAAATATGTATATATATTATAACAGTATTTTTTACTTTTGTCTAAAATAAATACACAAATACCCTAAAATCGCACAATTATAAGAAATTTATCTAAATTTAACCCCACCTTTTATCTTTACAGCAGGTATATTTGGAGGACGGACCGAAGCTGATTCCAACTGAAAGCCGACAATACTTACATATGACGCTCCTATGTTCGCGCCTGCTGAACTTTTGTATTGACTTGACCATGAAGACGATCCACCGGTAAAGGACCCGCGATAAAAGGTAAAAAATGGAGCGGCTTGAGTGACAAAAGGATTTCTGCCTCTATATATGCCCTCCGCTTTTATGTTTGAACCCTCTAAAAATTTCATTTGCGCAGAGGAGCTGGTTTGACTAGGGGTGTCGTAAACTCCAGACGAAAAAACCAAGTAGGTGGAACTAGCAGTAGGTTGTTGGGTAAACAATTTTTCCTGACAAGTTGTGTTTAAAGTCGTGATCCGCCCAAAGCTTTGATCGGAAAAATTTGAGTTAAGGGCATCTGCTCTGAGAGCTATGATTATTCCGTTTCTGATTTTTACTGCCGCGCCTGAACCGTTGGAATTCCTGCGCCATTGAATTTTAAGGGTATGCGAACTGGCGCTAAGATTGGCTTTGAGCGCATAGCTATAATTATAAAAATCATTTGTGCCTGGACTATCAATACTATTTACTACGCCATAAGCAGCGCCATCTATGTCCACCTGAACATCAGGCAAGGAACTTGAATCATAATTCAAATCAGCTGAAGCTAATATTATATAGTCTCCGGCTGTGGCAGGGGTAAATGTCAAAGTTGTAAAATCCTGATAAGCCGTCTGGGTTGTTGAAGAAGAAGTTGTAACTTGAGCATACTCGTCTAAACTATGTTTTTTTATGGCAGCCAATCTGGTATTTTTGATGTTGGTTGTATTTCCGCTAATTGCGGAAAACTGTATTTTGAAAGTCTGTGAATACGCTGTACTGGTTGATGTATATATACCCATTCCGCCCAAAGCGAAATAATCCCCGGTATTGCTCAAAGTAATGCTGCTTTCGCTGGTCGTAGCTTGTACTGTTGAATTGTAAATCCTGCCAAGCGCCTTTACCAAACCGTTGGAATTTAACTGGTAACTGCCGAATATAAAGTAGCTGGAGGAAATATCCGGGGTAAAAGTCAAAACCGAACCGCTATCAACATATGAAGTGGAAGTGGTTGAAGTTGCAGTATCGGATTCCACATAAAAATTCTGCCTAGTTGGGGAGGCGTTCCCGCTTCGGGAAACCATAGCTACCCCTGCTGTTGTGGTAGCGCGATTTTGAATCCCTAAACTGCCATAAGCATAAAATGTGGACGGGCTTGATTGATTGTTAAAAGAAGTTTTTATCCAGTCAGATGACCTGGCAATGCTAGAATTTCTAACTTCGTCAATTTGTCCGTCTAAATATTCACTTACAGTGCTCGCCCCGGCAATCTGTCTGTTATTTGAAAAAGACACCCCTGAAGCCGAAGCCGCGACTGCGTCCAACATTCCGTTTATATAAATTCTTGAATCGTTCGTATCATTTACAAAAATTACATTATACCAAGTATTAGGAACTAAGCTTTTGTTGCCTGTTATCACACCAGCCACACCTTGTTTTAAAGTTTGTAATATATTGGATGTTGTATTGACTCTAAACTCATAGCCATTCCCGCTATTACCCCATATGGCCCTATATCCGGAAGTGCCGTTAAGTTTAATCCATGCTTCAATAGTGGTAGTTGCATTTTGCAGGGAAGCTCCGTTTCCCAAACTAATATATTGACTTGAAGCCGACACAAAACTGCCGCCTCCTCCTATTTTACCGGTTGTCGCAGTAGGAGTATTGGTTAATGTGCCGTTATTTGCATTTGAAGTTGAGTCATTGGCTGTTAAGGTTGTACCATCTGGCAAATGATATACGCCCTTATAATTTGAATCCCAGGTATTATTTATAGACTGCTGGTCAGAAGCGCCGCTATTACCAAAATACATATAGATTAAAGTGTCGGAAGTTCCAGACAAGGTTGGAATTTGCACCCAAATTAAAATCTCTCCGGTAGATGAAGAGTACCGTTCAATTTCGTGGTTTAATTTAGTTGAGCCGTCAGAAGAAGTAAATAAAATATCAGCCCCGTCTGTTTTTCCAACTTTGCCTGAAAAGCTCGTGTGTTTTAAATCCGTGTCAGTAACAGAAATCAACATAGGGAAATTGGAAAAAGTCGTAGTTGCAACGGTAGAAATTTTTGTTTTGTCTATGGTGATTGGTTTTCTGTAGCTCCAAGAGGAAGAGTACCAGGCCGCTTCAGCTTGCTTTTGGTTTTCTTTGGGTAGAAATAAAAATACTACCCCCCCCGCCATAACCAAAATTAAGCTTAACAAAAGCGGGAGGTGGCGGGAAAAAAAATTTTTTAATTTTGTCGTCATATTCTTATAAAAAACTTATCGGCCCATATCGTATAGTTGTTTAATTTCACTGGCGGAAAGAACTCTGTTATAAACCCGCACTTCATCTAAAATACCATCCAACTCTCTGCCTGTTTGCGATATTAAAGAAACGCCGGAATCGCTAACCGCTGACCCTGCCCTGTCTGTGCCTGAACCTGAAATCTCTGCTCCATTGACATACAAAGCAATGCTACTGACCGAATTTCCACCAGTCCACGATGCGCATAAATGATTCCAAACATTCATACTGATTGAATTGGTACTGGTTTTAGACAACCCTCCGTCGTTATGATTGATATTTAAAGTCAGCTTGTTGGAATTTGAAACTGCAAAATACCTGGTAAATCCCTTTGAAAAAATAAAGCCATAATTTACTATCCCAAAAGTTCTGGGCCTTAACCATGCGCAATAAGTTAACTGAGTCATATTGTTTAAAACGCTGGAAGAAGCAATACTTACCTGCCCGACCTGCCTAAAATCTATCCCCTGCCCGACTTTTCCGGCGGTCAAAACCGGACCGCTTTGCGCATCTCCGTTGTTACCATAACCAGAGCGGTCTAACACTTCCGCTGTTGTAGAGGCTGAATTATAATCCGGTCCGTTAAAAGACCAAAACCCGACCAAGCCAGAGGTTAAAAGATTGTTTTGTGAAGAGTTAATTTTAACTTCATCTTGGCTGTATAACTTTAAAACCTCAGCGGAAGTTAAAGCGCGGCTGTAAATCCTAACTTCATCTATATACCCGCTCCAAGGAAATCCGGCTGACGAACCCTGCCTGCCGATTGCCAAAGTCCTGCCGTTGTTGGTTAGAGATACTCCGCTAGCCGTACCGGCTGACTGACCATTAACATAAAAAGTTAAATTGGTTCCGCTTAAAGAGGTGCACACATGCGACCAAGAATTTAAATTTAAAGCAGAGCTGTTGGCTGAAGCGCTGCTGGCGCCATAAAAAAAGGTTAAAAAACGGCTGCCATTAATATAAAGTCCATAATCATAGTCAGTGGAGTTAGTTTTGGCTAAAATAAATTTAGAAGCAGCCTTTGGGTATAACCATGCGCATAATGACAAATCCCCGGTTATTTGCAAACTTGCTGGATTGCCAACCTGTACATAATCATCGCTGCCGTCAAATTCAACAGCCTTACCAAATTTGCCCGCCCTCCAAAATGCCCCGCTTTGTAGGGTACCAATATTATTGTTGCCGGAAAAATCTCCGGCCTGACTTCCAACGCCTTCGTTAAAAGACCAATAACCTGCCAAACTGGAATTTGAAACTATTTTTACAGTAACTTGTCCCGATTTATATAAAGCGAAAATTTCCGCGGAAGACAAAGGCCTGCTGTAAACCCTGACATCATCTATCTTTCCCAGAAAATAAGCCGCCGGCACAGTGTCCCAGTCAACACCTATAGCAGCGCGGTCAATAGTTGGAAATGCGCTATTGGAGGTAAAGGTAGCCCCGTCCTGAATTCCGTCCACATACACTGATCGGCTGTTGTCTGAGGCAAAAACAACCGCTATATGATGCCACTTTCCGTCATTAACCGTTTTAGTGCCGCAATCGCGAGTGGCATTGGTTAGTAAAGCGCAAACAGTATTGTTAAAAATTTGCATTCCCCTTCTGTTTGTAGCGGAACTGGACAAAGTAAAATCAAATACGTCATTTACCGAGGAAGGAGAAGTGTCGTTGGTAGTATTAATCCAAGCGGCAATTGTAAAATAATTACTGGAAATGCCCAATGTGGAATTGATTTGCACATATTCATTTCCATTATTTAAATTCAAAGCGTAGCCTTTTTTTCCAGAAACCCAGTCAGAAGATATAAAATTTTGCATTGCTCCATTGTTTCCATTGCCAGAAAAATCCCCCGCAAGCATCCCTGTTTTCTCATCCAAAGGCCAATACCCGACCAGACCTAAGTTATTTGGCGGGCGAGACAGGATGGCGGCTTGGGCGGTTAAAATATTTAAATTAAAAACAAAAACCATCGCAAAAACTGCAAAGAGAAAACTGAACCAATGAGTCGCTCTAGCCCCATATATCCTATTAGTCTTATGCGTCCTATTTGACATATTTATCCTATCTGCTTTATATTTTATAACCATTTCCAAGCTTGCAAAATTCTCATAACTTTTTCATCATTCTCCATTGGCGCTGTAACCTGATAGATATTTCGGTTTTTAACCATCCAGACTTGCCTAAATTTTTTTCCATTTTCATTAGTAATAAAATTTACCGCCTGAGTTTCAGAAACTTTTGTTTCTTTTACTTCTTCCATCTGCAAATCAGGGATATTTTCTTTAATAATTCTTTCCGTCAAATCCACCTGCTCGTCATAATCTGAAACAAAAATCTGCATTTCAAAATTTTCTCCTTTAACCAGCACCGCGCTTCCCAACCCTTCTTCTATCTGTGAAGTTTTATAAGACTCAGGCAACATCAGACTAAAACCCAAATCCAAATTTTTATATTCTGATAAATTTACAGAATTCAACTGAGATTTTTGTTCTGCGCTATATTGGGTTATGTTTTTATTTTTTACTGAAAATTCGTAAACCACAACCCCCGCGGCTACTAAAACAACTGTTATCAATAAAATTGGGAGATTTCGTAAATAAAATTGTTTTTTAAAGTTGTTCATATTTTTATATTCAGCTATAAGTTTTATAGGAGAAATAGGCAGTATAAGACTTATAGGTCGTATATGTCTTATTTAAATTTTTTTGTCCTGCTTGATCATCACGCCATTTTCGTCAAATTCAATGCCGTATTGTTTTAAAAAATCTTTTGTGTCTAACAGCTGACTTAGCAGCTGTTTTTTCTTTTCCTGTTTGATTCTGTATTTAAAGCCGCCTTGTAAAACTAAATCTTTTTCCAATGCCCTAAGCTGCTGGTCAAGCAAATAATTGATTTGATTGATGAGAGTTAATAGACAATTCGCCGCTGCTTCTGGCTCTGACATATAAGTCATATATATCCTATAAGACCTATTCTGCTGATAAACCAATTGTCTGATCGCTACAACACGACTATGTCTTTAGTCCACAAAGTTAATTTCTTAACTCTTATAAAATCCTCAAAATCCAATTTCAACTCTTCTAAACCGGCTCTGCCAACATCCACCAAACGAATCTCGCGTTCTTTAGAACTGCCGGAAGTCTGACTGCCTTCGCCGATGTTTTGTTTGCCGCTTCTTGCCGCGCCTTCAACCTGAGCTCTTAGTTTTAAATCTGAAATATATAACACGCGCAAAACTCAAAGGTTAAATCATAAACTATTTCCGACATCTGAAAAGATTTTAAGCCGCGGTAACCACGGCGCTTGGTTCTGATTGGCGGCATATAATTTTTAGTTAATGCTATAGGTCGTATAGGTCTTATACGACCTATAGGTCCAATTCGTCCTATCAGTCCTATTCAGCTGGGGCTGGCTCGGCTATCACGGCTGTATCAGCCGGAGTATCTGCCAGAGGCGCCGCTGTTTCTTCGTTACTAGTATCCGGAGTAATTATTGGCGCTTCAGGCGGCGCGTCGGTTACTGGTATTGTGTTTTCATCGCTGATTTCTGAATTGTCAGGTGTGCTTGAACTTAGGTCTTCGGTTTCGCTATGACTTGGACCGACTAAAGCTCCTTCTTCAATATCATTTGCGTCTTCGTAGTCAGAAGCTTCGATTCCGCTTCCGGGCAAGCTGCCGCCGCCCGTTGAAACTCCCGCTACCTCACCTTGTCCGGAAGGAGAGTTAACCACTGACAAATTGAGCGAAGAAACGCTTGGGGTGTCTTCCGGCTGCTCCAAAACTACCCAGTCAAAATATACATCTCTCGGAAGCGGTCTGTCCGTGGCAATAGTAAAGCCTTCATTGGTTTTTTCTACCACGCCGTAGAAAAAGTCCGGCACGCCCTGTGCTGTAACCACAACTTTCGGAATAGTTTTGTAAAAAGTGTTAAATGTAACGCGGGTAATGTTTTGTCCCGCATTCACCAAGGCCGTACCGGCAGTATCCCTGCCTACTGTGATATGACCGATAGCTTTAAGTTCTCCCACTCCGCTCACGCTAAAGACCGTGGAAGAAGAAGTTATAACTGACAAAGGCACGGAAGTGGCGGTATTTAAACCATACAAGGACAAAGCTCCGGCATTGTTTATAACCAACCTATCATCCCCGTTTTGCTGCAGTTGTAAAATGTTGCCGCTGCCTTTTTGATTTATGACAAAAGAATCGGATTTAAGCGAAGACACGGAAGCGGTGGCAGTACCCAGCTGGCTCGTTAAATAGTCCTCGCCTAAAACAAAAGTATTGCTAATATTTTGAAAGCCCGGATTGATAAAGACCAATACTGTGCCTCCTTGCGGGGTTTGACTCAAAGCTGTTGAAGATGCAAAAGGCTTAAAATCTTCCAAGGCAATACCCAAAACATAACCGCTTCTGGTGGCCTTCATCCCATAGCCGTTAAACTGGCCGGAAGAAGTAACAAAGTCTCCGGTTTTGATTTCTCCATTTTCTGTAGAAACTTTCACTGGCACACGTCCGACCAAACCTACCGGTTTTTTAAATTTGTTACTGTCGTTTCTGCCGCCCGGGTTGTTGCCGATGAACGCTGCTTGGTTTGAAACTATGCCCAAAATCCTGCTGTCATAGGCTTTTTGCGACTTCATAATCGCGCTGACCAGTTTTGAGTCCTCTTTAAAGGAGTTAATAGTTGAAGTGGAGCTGGAAGCTATGACATCTGAGAGCTGGCTAATGATAGTAGAAGTCGAGCTGCTGCTAAGACCCGCGTCAGAGATAGCTGCGTTCAAAAGTTTGGCGTCAGTAGTTGTTGCCACAACCAAATCCCCATAGTCAATGCTGGTGTCAAAAGTATCAAAATACTCGGCATAGTCAGCGCCGGAAGCGTTGAACGCCGCTTCGCCGTAAACATTGCCGTCGCCACGAACCCTGAAAACCGCGGAAGCCGCTGTGCGGGTTGCCTGGTTATAGGCGGTTATGAGGTTAAACCAGGAGGTGTTGCTGGTGGTCGCGGCTTGCACAGTCAAAATTCCCGGGCCGCCAGCGGAAACCGCGGAAGAACATCCGCTGGCTTGCCCTATACAGGGAACTGGCGAAGAATTCATTATCAAAACACTCGGGGAGTCGTCGTCAGAAGTTATTACCCTAAGACCCGTAGCCGTTGAAGAGCCCGCTGAAGGATTTCCGCTTTCTAAAACACTGATCGAACTAATGATATCCAAAGCTGCCATACCAGTAGAAGTTCCGATGCCGACTTTTTTGGAAACCGTATCAATGGCAAATACATCTACCCCGCTGCCGTTTTGGATTTGGAAAGCCGTAGTTGAAGCGATATTTTGATACAGACCGCCGTAGGCTGAAACACCCATCAGCAAGGTTGAGCCTGATGAATAAAAATTCAGCAGATTACCGGTTTGACTGCCACCAGCGGTGATGTCTATGCCGGAATTAGCAGCTGACTGAGTGGTATCAACCACAAAGACTGAAGACGGAGTGGTTGAACCGTCCAAAATGTTTATAGCAGTGGTTGAAGAAATATTTTGTACTACTCCGCCAAACGGCGTGATGTAAATGAGGGAAGAACCTGAAGAAGAAGCTATAGTAAACAAATTAGAAGATGTCCCAGCCGCGCCCTGAAGCATAAACATCGCCCCCGGAGTTGAAGTCCCAACGCCCACATTCCCCGCCTGAGTAAGAGTCAAAAGTTGCGTGCCAGTGGAAGAAGCTACTACGAAAGGATTGACTCCTCCTTTGCCTTGGACAAACAGAGTTGTAGTTGGAGTGATAGTGCCTATACCTACTAAGTCTGTGGATGTAGCGTTGTAGATGAGGCCGTTGCCTACTGTCCACTGGGCAGAGCCAGCTCCGCCTGTTGCATCTATGCCGCAATATAAACCGCCATTTAAATCAGCTTTTAAATCGCAAGAAGCTACATTTAGAGAACTAATAGTAGTTGAACCGATAACCACCAACGCCTGTGAAGGGGTAGTTGTGCCGATACCCAGATATCCTGAATTGGTCAGTGTTATTTGCGCTGAACCGTTCTTTTGAACCTGTAACAAATTCTCAGAAGTTGAGCTTGCCCGGGCGTTTAAAACAAAAATATTTGCCGCAGAAGTGGAAGAGTAAGAAGTAAGCGCATAGCTTTCGCTGGCCGCGTTTTGCAGGTTGATTACCCCGCCCGAGCCGGCAGCGCCAGTGATAATTGAATTTGTTCCTCCGCCAACCACAACATTGTCAAACCTGGAATAGCTTTGGGAAAAAATCGGGTTTTCCGAATTTATGGCGTAAGTCAAAACTCCGGGGTTGCCAAAAATCACTCTGCCCTGGCTGTCCACTTTCATAATATTCGCCCCTGTGGTTGAAGCAATCATAAAAGAATTATCTCCCCCGCTTTGGGCTGCAACTGTCAGCAAAGCTACCGGCGAAGAACTCCCTACACCAACATTCCCCGCCTGAGTAACAGTAAATAGCTGGGTGCCGGTAGAAGAAGCTATGGCGAATGGGTTAGTTCCAGCTTTGCCT
>CAZEKH010000002.1:10934-192063 GCA_964512925.1 uncultured Candidatus Saccharibacteria bacterium
CAGTGGATGTGCCCATCACGGACAAAGTTGCTATGGGAGAGGTGGTGCCGATGCCTAAACTTCCAGAACTATTTAAACGCGCCCATTCAATACCTCCGGTTGAAAAACCGATAGCATCAGCTGCTGGATTGAAAATACCAGTATTGGTATCTGCAGAAAAACCATATCCTGGCGAAGAAGCTCCCTGGGTTGCAGATCTAAAACTTGAGCCTAAAACCTGCGCGCTAGCAGTTATGCCTCCACTAATATCTAAAGTGTTTGTTGGAAGCGCCTTGCCAATTCCCACATTGCCATTTGCCAAAACAGTTAAATAACTAGCATTAGAAGAAGAAGCTATGGTAAATACAGGCTGTAGGGATCCGGAAGTTCCTTGGACTGTTAATAGCGAACCTGGGGTAGTAGAACCAATTGCAACAATGCCGTTTAAAAAAGCAGCATAATTATTTGTAGCTCCTGTTGGTGCTTCTAAATATAAACCATAAGCATTGGTTACAACTCCTGAAGATGTGGTTACAGAACCCCCTTGAATATGTAATGCAGTAGATGATGTTATAGTAACATTGGACGAAGAAGCAACAGGCGCGCCTGAAATTTTTACAGTGTTAGAATTCGGCACAGTAACTAAGGTCGTGGTGCTTAAATAGTAAGGATTATACAATGACCCTACTGAAGAAGTTGGAGTTGTGGTATTTATGTTTAAAATATAATCCGCAGTTTCCAAAGCGCGATAGTTATAAACTGACGAAAGAGTAGGATTTATATATAACCCTCTTGTAGCGCCAGTCGCTAAAACACCTTGGCTAAAAACACCTTGGATTTCCGTGGTGTTGTATACTCCTGTCCCAGTAGAAGGATTAAAAGAAGCAGCGCCTTGAGCCACAAGACCACTGTTTGTACCGGATCCATAATTACGGTTATTCACACTTAAAAATCTCCAATCAGACCCTGCGGTACCACCGCTAAGCTGACTCCTTAAACTCATACCAGCTGAAACTGGCGCGATATAATCTGCGCTAAAAACCGACTGGGAACTTAAACTAACAAATCCATTAGCGGAAACCGTAAGCAATTGACTGCCCGATGAAGAAGCTATAACAAAAGGATTAGTTCCTGCATATCCCTTTATAGATAAAGTAGCTATAGGACTTGTTGTATTTAAACCTAAAGAACCATCGGAAGCAACTCTTAATACCGAGCTGCCGGAAGAGGAAGCAAAATCTATTAGAGCTGTGGATGTGGCGGCTCCTTGCACGGAGAATCTGGCAACAGGGGTTGTGGTACCCACTCCTACCCTGCCGTTTTGTATGCCGCCGGAGCCGTCGCTTTCAGAATACACAGTTAGAAGCGGGTTACCATCTATCTGGGCGGTATACGACTGTATAGTGCCCGTTGCAGAAGAAGCTGTTACCGGCATATCCACCCAATTTACAATCCCGGCGTCAGTATCAAAAGTCAAACTGCCTAAAGCCAAGTTGTCTATGGAAGTCTGACCCGAAGCCCAGTCATAAACTATTGCGCCATTGCCTACATTTAAACCGCCGGCTAAAGTGGTCGTAGAATTGGTTGCTATAGCTGTAAAATAGTTTGCCATTGCTTCTCCGGACACAGTCAAAAGCGCGGCCGGAGAGCTGGAACCTATCCCCACAAAACCGCCTGGTAAAACTGTTAAGTAAGAAGAACCGGAAGAAGAGGCTACGACTAAAAGATTGGTTGTAGGATAGGTGGATGTGCCGACCACAGTTAAAGTCGCTATGGGAGAAGTTGTGCCGATGCCAACTGAACCTACTTCATTTACCCTTAAACGTTCAGTTCCTAAAGTTACAAAAACTAAATTGTCATCCGCAGGAGCAAAAATACCAGTGTCAGTCCAAGTCTTAAAAGAGTACGTTGGGGCAGCTGTGGTGCCTAAATCTCGGTATATCCTAGCCGCTCCTGCTACCCCGGTACCCTGCAAAACTGTTCCGAAAAATGAAAAGCTAGGAGTTGCTCCAACAGTAACATTCACAGCAGAACCACCATAATAAAACCCGCTGTTAGTAGAATTTGAAAAACTGTATGAAGGAGCCGACGAACTGCCATCTCCGGCAAAAAAGATGTTTGCCTTGGCAGAACCAACCACATCAAGCGCATACGATGGAGTAGATGTCCCTATACCGACATTTCCTGTATCACCCCTGACGACAAACATAGAAGTATTGGTTGAAGTTCCGACCTGCAGAGGATGCAAAGAACCTGTTCCTTGAACACTGAACGCGTAAGAAGAAGATGTAGCGTTTACTCCGGCTACTGTACCGCTGTCTAAAAGAATACCGGTTGACACCTCAGTCGGCGAAGTCCAGCGCGCCACATAACCATTCACCCCTCCAGATAATGCCCCGCCGACAGATGCAGTGTAAAGTCCTCCGTTTGAGTCGCTATAAACAGGACCTGCGGTAAGTGAAGTTATTGTTGTAGAACCTGCCACTACTAATTTTTGTCCGGGGGTTGTAGTGGCAATACCTATATTACCTGCTATTAAAGTACCGTCGAATTCTCCTTCTGCGCCAGTTCCTATGTACAATTTTCCTGCCGCACCCCGGCCAATACTTATATCCGGACTTATTACCGTACCAGCATTCCAATCCATTCTGCCATTTGCTCTAATATACAACCGGCTTTGTGAATCACTGTAAATTTTTGACTGCCATGCCGCGTATTCTGCAGTTTCACCCACATATAGCGGCTCCGCATATTGATTTAAAGAGAAATATGTATGAGTACTTGCAGGGCTACCGGAATATGCTTGAAAAATATTTGTACTTTCATTTGTGCCCTGAATTGCAAATTTTGCAGCGGAACTGCTTGTTCCTATACCGACATTTCCACCGGCTGCGATTGTAAAAATGCTTTGGTTGGTGGAAGTTGCAACTTTAAATAAAGTTAGGGTTGAAGAAGAAGTGTCTAAATTCAAAAGCGCGGCAGGTACAGAAGTCCCAAT
Organism: uncultured Candidatus Saccharibacteria bacterium; assembly: GCA_964512925.1. Taxonomy (GTDB): domain Bacteria; phylum Patescibacteriota; class Doudnabacteria; order UBA920; family UBA920; genus CAZEKH01. The sequence goes on from CAZEKH010000002.1 coordinate 13,912, forward strand.
CCCCACATTACCCGAAGCAGCTACTGTAAATATTCGTGCGCCCGAAGAAGATGCTACAGTCAAAATATCTGCTGTCGGCGCGGTAGATGTGCCGCTGACGGACAAAGTAGCAACAGGAGAGGAAGAATTTATTCCCAACATTCCATAAGAAAATATATTGCCTAAAGTTGCCGTGGCATATTGATTTTTTGCAAAATTCTGGAAAAGTATTTCACCGTCGTTGGCGGAGGTGATAGCGCTTTTGTTTCCCACAAAACTTAAAGTGGAATCTACTAACACATAGCCATTAGAACCTCTGACTGTTAAGGCTCCGGAATTTGATCTTAAAGTTGTCACGCTTAGTTGAATGTTGCCCGAAATGAACTCTCCGTCGGTTTTTATAGTACCCGCAGCGCTTCTGTATAAATTCGCTGTTGCATCGCCAAAATTTATGCCACCTGAAGATGATGTTGAGGAAGCTAAAGACAATACAGCAAGCGGAGTACTTGTCCCAATTCCTATATTTCCACCCATAAATGAAGCGACATAGTTATTGGAGGCGCCGGTGGGAGCTTGTACGTATAAAGAGTAAGCGTTGGTAACCACTCCGGAAGAAGTAGATACCGAGCTTCCAAGAATGTTTAAAGCTGTGGAAGAAGAAATGGTAATGTTTGATGAGGAAGCTACAGGGGGACCTGAAATTGTAACGTTGGATGCGTTGGGAATAGTAACGGTAGTAGATGAATTAATGATATATTGATTAAATAACGAACCCAAGAATGTTGAGGTTGGAGTTGTGGTATTTAAATTTAAAATAAAACCGGCAACTTCAAGTGGGCGGAAATCATAAGCCCTGGTAATAGTCGGATTTATGTACAAACCCCTAGTAATGCCGACGCTACCGGTAAATTGATTTATGGTCATTCCTGCTTGTATGTTGTTATAACCTCCCAAACCGCTGGTTGGCGAAAAATTTCCAGTGGCATTCAAATGATTTCCAGTTACTCCTAAAGAAGCAGCGCTAATGATCGTAGAGCCGTTTAAAAGTATTTGAGAATTACCTCCACTATTGTTTGTCTGTCCTCCAATAATGCTTATGGGGTTAGAAGCTGCTCCCGTAATATTTGAAGATGATATCGTCATTCGCTGGCTTGAGCCGGAATAAAAACTTAAAGTCCCGTCAGTTTGAATAGTTCCTGCCGCGCTTCTATATAAATTAGCCGATGCATCTCCAAAATTTATTCCTTGAGCTGCTGTTGTGTTAGTCCCGTCACCAACTGTAAGTAACGCAACAGAAGTAGAAGTGCCAATCCCCACATAACCAGTACTACCCTGAACGACAAGTTGGGTAGTCCCTACAATAAAATCAGTGTTGGAATCTGTTTGAACAACAATATCTCCACTACCCTGAGTTTTTATTGCCAAGTTGCCGTTAGTATTGTAAGAAGAGATATCGGTAAAATATCCATAAAAACCTCTAATATTTCCAAAAACTTCTAAACTTTGGCTCGGGGTATTTGTCCCAATCCCCACATTCCCTCCTAAGAAAACCGCGGCATAGTTATTGGAGGCGCCGGTGGGAGAGTCTACATATAAGCTGTATGCATTCGTAACCACTCCGGAAGAAGTAGTCACGGCTCCGCCTTGGATACTGAGGGCGGTGGAAGAAGAAATGGTTACATTTGAAGAGGAAGCTATGGGAGCGCCGGAGATTGTTAGATTCGAGGCGTTTGGAATAACTACTGCAGTGGTAGTGCTTAAATAATACGGGTTAAATAAAGACCCGACAGTTGAAGTAGGGGTTGTAGTGTTTAAATTTAAAACATACCCTGAGGTTTCCAAAGCCCTATAGTCGTAAACTGAAGTTAAAGTCGGGTTAAGATACATACCTCTTGTTGCTCCAGTCGCAAGCCGACCTTGGTTTATAACCCCCTGGACTTCAACTAAATTATAAACACTTGTGCCAGAAGAAGGGTTAAAACTTGCAGGCCCCATAACCAACAAACCGCTATTATTTCCTGAGGTAGTGCTTCTATTTGAGACGTTAGAAAACCTCCAATCAGATCCAGCAGTAGTTCCGGATAATTGACTCCTAAAAGTTAACCCTCCGGTGACAGGACTTAGATAGTCAGCACTAACACTAGCCAGCGGACTTAAACTTACAGCTCCGTTTTGAGCTATAGTAAAAAGCTGAGTGCCCGAAGAAGAAGCAACAACAAAAGGATTAACACCTGCTTTACCCTGGACAGATAAAGTAGCTATAGGTGAAGTTGTGCCTATACCTACTAAGTCTGTGGATGTAGCGTTGTAGATGAGGCCGTTTCCAATACTAAATGCGGAGTTGCCGGAGCCACCAGTTGCGGCAATGGTTATTTCTCCCGGGGTTGAGGTGGTGATGGAAATGTTGGAGCCGGCCACCAAATTCCCAGGCGCGTATTTTGTACCGGTTGAGTCAGCTATCAAAAGCTGGCCTGAAACAGTAGGAGCCGTTGAAGTCCCAGTGCCGCCATTTGACACGCCTAAGACACCGGTGACATGGGTAGAAAGATCAACAGAATTATTTTGAATGTCAGAACCTGCCACTTGTCCTATAAATAAATTCCCAGAGGAGTCGGACCTGACCAAGCCCGAGCTTAAAGAAGCTATGGATGTAGAACCGTTAGGACCAATGTTAAAGACAGTTGAGCCTGAAGAAGAAGCTACGGTAAAGACAGATTGGGTTAAGGAAGGTTTGCCTACGACTGTTAGTCTGGAATTGGGAGTGGTTGTGCCGATACCGACCAAAGCTGCCTGACTGAGGAACAGCACGTTATCGCCTCCGCTGGTTACGCCATAATCAGTGCCATTGACCGAAAAATATATGCCTCGGTTTGAACCGATGCTTAAAGAAGTGCCTACGCCGTCATACACTCTGCCGATAGAACCGACATATGAGCCGTTGGCTTCTCCGCTGAGTAGTCCCAAACCCTGGCCAAAACCTAAGTTAGCCAGAGTAAAGGCATATTCTTCAGGTCCTGCCTTGCCGTTGACCACTGTTTTACCAGAAGGAGTGATGACGAAATGAGTTGATCCGGTAGAAGACGAAACGCTAAAGATATTGCTAACGCCCGGGGAACCCTGAACAGCCAAGGTAGCTATGGGTGAAGAAGTGTTTATACCAACCCTGCCAGCCTGAGTAACAGTAAGTAGCTGGGTGCCGGTAGAAGAAGCTATGGCGAATGGGTTAGTTCCAGCTTTGCCTTGGACAAACAGAGTTGTAGTTGGAGCAGTGGTGCCTATACCTACTAAGTCTGTGGATGTAGCGTTGTAGATAAGACCGCTGCCTACTGTCCACTGGGCAGAAGCGGATGAGCCGTTTGTGCCGCAGTAAAGTCCTCCGGTAGCGTCAGCTAAGACATCGCAGTTTGCTACTGCTAAAGAGTTTATTGAGGTTGATCCATTTGGAGTCACCGATAACAATATAGCGCCGGAAGAGGAAGCAACAACAAAAGGATTTAAAGTAGGAGCAGTGGATGTGCCCATCACGGACAAAGTTGCTATGGGAGAGGTGGTGCCGATGCCAACTTTATTGCTTGTTATTCGGACCACCTCTGAACCATCTATGCTAAACGCCTGATAACCATTGGTAAAACCGCCAGAACCGGAATTATAAAGCAATGGATATGCGCCGCCAGCCTGCAATGTTCCGCTAGAAATATTTGCCCGAAGATTTGACCCGCCGACATTTAAAATACCGGAACTTACATTGCTTCCCGCTAACGTACCGCTGGTTCGAATCCCCCCTGTTACATCTAAAGCATATCCTGTTGTGGGACTAGGCTGATTTATTCCGACCTGACCTGTTGCAGTATTTACAAATAAAGTCGGAGTGGAAGATGTGCCAACATTCAAGTTACCCCAAACATCCAAAACCTGTCCGGGGGTGGAAGTTCCCACGCCAACCTTACCCAAAGCTGACACAAACAAAGCCGGAACGGATGACGCTGTTACTGAAAAAGGATTTAAATTTGAATTATTTGCCGTAACAATATTTAACAAAGTTCCGGTTCCTGTATTCCCTGAGGAATCTTGTATGTTAAATAGATTTGAAGAGCCCGTTTGATTGCCCCAAACAAAAGTGGTGGTAGTGGTGCCCATTGACAAAGAAAGATTTGCGTTTGGGTCCAATATAGAAGACCAAGTTCCGGTTGCGCCTCCACCGCTGCCTATAGCCGTCCACAAAGCGCCATTGTAAACGTTGAAAGCCGAAGTATCTGTATTAAAAACCAAAAGTCCTAAAGCTGGGGAAGTGATAGCATCTCTTTGCGTTTGAGTCATACGCGGGGCCAGGAAACCCTTGTCAGTAGACTCAAGCTGTAAAAGAGCAGACTGATCTGGAGTTGAAGTGCCGACTGCCAGCTGAGTGGTGGAAGCCTGATAAAAAAGATTTGCATTATCCTCAGCCAACCCTGAGCTGTCCTGATAAACTATGGAACCCTCGCTAAAGCCGGGATTTAAACCTGTTATTGTGGAACTACTGCTTAAAGTAAAACTTCCATTCACAACCAAATCTTCAAAAACAGCTTCGCCTGTAAAGTTAGACGTTCCGCTCACGCTTAAAATATTTGCATTCAAAAGGTCGGCGGCAAAACTATTCACTGCGCCAATAGTTCCAGTCCCTTCCCAAATTTCACTAGTGCTAAAGCCGCCCTGGACAACCGAAGAGCCTGCCGGTCCTTGAAGCCCAACGTCTCCTTTCTCGCCTTTAAATTTCCCCTCAGACAAATATTGATCAAGTCTTTGATCAATCAGTTGGTTTAACAAAGTCGTATCAGGACCTAGATTTTTTACTAAATTTTGAGTATTAAAATACTCTCTTAAAATAACAGCACTTTTTTCTCCCGATGCAAGAGCTAAACCGGATCCAGGTAGAGAGTTTTGAGTTGAAGTTGCCTGATTTTTAAAATTACTTTCCGTTTTTTTTAAATTATAAACTATTGTTGTATCCTGTCTTGAACTGTTTAAAATTTGGGGTAAAAAAATTGAACCGAACAAAGCCAAAACAGCAAGCCCGGAAGACAAGACAAAAAACTGTATCCAGTCTGAAACTATGTGTTTTTTATTTTGTGAAAAAATTGACTGATTATTTATTTTCGGCAAAACTGGAAGCTCGGAAAATTCTGTATCCGGTTTTTGCTCAAAAGCTGGCATTGCTGAAACAAACTGATTTTTTAAACGGCTTGACCTATCATCTCCAGAATGCGAATAATTGACCGGAACGAACGCGGGAAAAATTTCATTCCTAACTTTTTCTGTTTCCAGAGAACTTAATTTTTGTTCTTGTTTTTTTATTCGAGTCTCAATACTGGAGGCTTCGCCGCTTAAAGCATCAAGTTTGGAAGCTAAACCTAAAACTACTTCGCTTTTAAGTTCAGCAAGCTTTGTTTTATGTTCCTCTAAAATTTTGGATTCAGTTTCAATATTTTCCAAGCCAGTTGCTACCTGAGAAATATTTTGATTTAACAAATTTTTACCCAATACGGACTGTGGTTTGGTATAAATATTGCTTGCGGGAACCTGTGTGTCAGTAGCTAAAAACTCTCTTTGCTCAGAATTTAAAAAAGCTTTTAACTCTGATTCAGACACAATCCAATTCCTTCCAATTTTTTTTCCTCCAAGCTTTCCTTGCCTGCACAAAAAACCTAGGTAATCTTGATTGTACCCTGTAATTTTTCCGGCTTCAGCGAGTGATATAAAATTTTCGTTTGTATCTGCTGTCAATTTGTTTAAATTATTGAAGATTTTGTTTTCACGGATATCCGATATTTATATATTTATTCTAATATTTATTAGATATTTTGCATAGAATAATTGATGCTTTTCACTCAATTTTCCGCGTTTCATATTTTAATCCGATGTATAAGTAAAAATTTTTTCAAATCTAAATTTAATAACAAAATTTCAAAAATGTTTAAAAAATTACTGAAACTTTTTTCAATCAAATGTATACTTTTATTATGAAGCTATAAATCATTTTTAAAAGTAAAGTACAATTTTAGCATAGTTGTTTTTGTGAAACTGAAGAAACTTTTTTGAATAATTTTATGTGCTTGATTTCTCATAATGTTGCATAAAAAAATTTATCCTATAAAAAAGACTGTTTTACAAAATATTCTACAATCCTCAAAAATTTGCTAAAATTTCACAAATAATCTTATCCACAGAAAATCTGATAATATACTCTGAAAATATTTGACAAAGTAATGGTTAAAGTAGTACCATAGCTCTACTAATTCATTTAAAATTAAATATTTTGTTCAAGGAAGAGGGGTGAGATTCCCCCGCTGTGCCGCAACAGTAATATCCGCCTTAGGCGGGTTAAGCCTGGTCTATGGACAAAATATCAAACCCGAGCAGGAATATTTTTACTCTCCGCTGCTTTGTCAGCGGTTTTATTTTCCTGAGAAAGAAAATTTATGAAAAGATACGCGTTCTCAATATTAATGATCGTAATTTTAACGCTAGCGCCCTTTTCCAGCCGCGCTGCGTATGATCAAGCTTTGACAAAAAATTATTTATCCGCGCAAACAAAAACCCCGTGGGTAATTTTAGGGCTTGCATCTTTCGGGGAAAATACTGAAAACCTGGACAACCTAAAAAACATATCTTCAAATTCCGCCATTGATTATGAAGCCCCTGTTTTGGCGCTTGTTGCGACCGGTAAAAATCCTAAAACTTTTCCGCAAACTAACTACATCGAAAAAATAAAAAGCTTTTTTACCAGCGGGCAAATTGGCGACAGTACAAGTATCAATGACGACATCTTTGGAATTTTGGCTTTAAAAGCCGCTGGAGAAAGTTTAGCTTCAGTAGAAATAACTGGAGCAAAAAACTTTATCCTGCAAAACCAGAATTCCGACGGCGGCTGGGGCTGGTCGGTCTCGGCCGGTTCCGATACGGACACTACCGCAGCATCGATTGTCGCTTTGACAGCCGCGGGATTAAACTCATCAAATTCCTCGCTCACAAAAGCTTTGGAATATTTGAAAAAAAATCAAAACACTGACGGAGGTTTTGCGCCCGACCCGACCCAAGACTGGGGAAAAACGTCTTCGGTCTCCACTACAGCCTGGACAGTCTGGGCTTTAAACAGTTTGAACATATCTCCGACCTCTTTACAAAAATCTTCAGGCAACCCAAAAACTTTTTTAGAAAACAGCCAACAGCCAGACGGGTCCTTTGACTTAAACCCGACATCTTTTACACCCACAGTTTCCGCTTATGTTGCCATAGCTTTAAACGGCAAAAAATTGCCTTTCATCAGCCCAATATCCTTAAACTCCGGCAAATATGTTTCTTTCCGCATTGAGGGTATGGACAAAACAGTTTGCGCAGGAAAAGTTTGGGCACTCACTGCTTTGGATGTAGTGAAAAATTCAAACGAGCAGTGCGGTTTTTCCTATCATTTAAAAGAAACCTCATACGGACCCTATCTGGATAAAATAAACTCAGACGAAGCATCCGGCGAGCAGGGCTGGCTGTACTCGGTAAACTATAACTCTCCCGATGTTGGAGCTGCGGATTATACACTAAAAGATAATGATGATATTGTCTGGTATTTTTCAAAATTCGACGCAAAGTTAACCAGACTAAACCTGTCCCCCTTAGAAATAGCCGCTAATGCTTCTGCGGAAGCCCTGTTTGAATATCTGGACAATGGAGTTTGGAAGCCGGTTGATAGCGGACAAATTGTTTATGGTTCCCAAATAAAAAATACCAACGAGGCGGGAAGAAGCCAGATTTCAGGCCCCGAAGGGTACTACAAAGTTTATGGGCAAAAAGATGGTTTTGTGAGAAGCAATTCCCTGCTGCTGAAAATAGGCCAGCCGTCCGGTTCCGGCGTTAACTTATCCGTTAACATTGCTGGCGTAGCAGGCGAACAAACCCCGAACCCCGATGAAGGCAGTACTATAAATTTTTCCGTGGAACCCGGCGCTTTGGATTTTGGCGATTTGTCAGCGGGCCAAAAAACCACAAAAATTTTAAAAGCCAGTAATTCCGGAACCGTATCCTTGTCTGTTCGCGCGGTTGTATCGGGCGATAACATTTTTCAAGACAATATAAAACTAAACTCTAGCAACTGGCAAAATTTTAAAACCGATATCGGCTCAAAAGATACCCTAAACATCCAAACTGAACTCAAAATCCCGCAAAATACGCCCGCCGGTGGCAAAAAAACCGGTAAAATTATTTTCTGGGCAACCCCTCAATAAAGAACTATTTTTCCGTGCTTAAATTTTTTACCACAACATATTTACTGAAATTCTCAGCGGTTTTTATTGCTGTGCTGTTTATACCGATATTTTCCCGGGCCGCAGGGATTCAAATTGCCCCTGACAAACTCACCTTCAACCCCGGCGGACCAAAAACGATGTTTCTGAAGATAAAAAATTCCGGTCCAAAAGCCCAAACTTTTCAAGTTTATATTGACGACCAGCCTTCAATTTTTCAGATTCTTCCGGATGATTTTTCACTTGCCCCCAACGAAAGCAAAGAAATAACAATTTCTTTGCTTCAAATTCCCAAAGAGCAAATAAAAACTCACGTTAGCGTTTTGTCATTTGGCCTGGGAAATGCCGGGCAAAGCGCCGTCGGGACGGGTATAAAAATTCCTTTAACCGTTTTTTTGGCTTTACCAAACGAACATACGAAAACTAATAACAAACATTTACAGGAAACTATATTGGCAATATTTTTAGCTGTTATTTTAATTTCCTTGTTAACAATAAACAAATCAAAAAACAATCCGTCTTAACCATGGATTGTTTTTTGATTGAGATTTAAACTTTTGCTTTTATGCCAAGCCAGATGAGACAAAATAAGATTTGATATAGGATACTCCAAATTATTATTTCAATTCTGCGTCTATTAGTTGTTTAAAACTCGCAAAACTCTGAGCGCCGACTATTTTTTTTCCGTTAACAAATGAAGTTGGCGTGCCATTTACTCCGGCCGCATTTCCATCCGCCATATCTTTTTGCACAACCGCTAAAGTTTCTCTATTGTCCAGGCACTGGTTAAATTTATTTTTTCCCAAACCCAGAGTGCCGGAATTTAAGCCTAAACTATCCGCGTATTTTTTTAAATTTTCAGTTTCCAAACCCTTGCCGTCTGATTGTCCGTTTTGAAAAAGCAGATCATGATATGCTTCAAATTTTCCCTGCCTGTTTGCGCATTCAGACGCAACTGCCGCAATCTCAGCTCTGGCGTGAAACGCCAGCGGATAGTGCCTAAAAACTATTTTTACTTTTCCGGCTTTGACATATTCTTCCCGTATCTGCTTTAAAGCCTGGTCGTAAAAACTTTTGCAAAATGGACATTGAAAATCTGAAAATTCCTCAATGGTAACCTTGGCTGACTGGCTGCCGATAACTGGCGCATCCTGCCGCTTGGCGACTAAAGCCTGAACTGTTGGAACGGCTTGCTGGGTTGGATTTTGCGCCTGAGGCTGCGCTACTTCCGCCTGAGATAGGCTTGACTGTTTTTCGTAAAACTCCAAGGTAAGTTTGTTTGTGTAAAGCTGCGCCCCTGCAATCAACATACCTGCCAGCAAAATGCTGGCTGGAAGCAACCAATGGTTTGACGGATTTTTTTTCTCTGCCAATATTGGTCCCGCGGTTTCGGTTACAATAATTCTTTCTTCGCTACCATACTGTAAATTTTCCATTTGTGTATAAAATTAATTAACTTGGTATAACTAAGACAGCCCCAATCCTCAAAGTCCGCGTATTTCCCGGCCTGGACAAACAATCCGGATTTGCTTCTAAAATTTTTCTCCACTGTCTGCCATCACCATAATATTTTTTTGAAATAGCCCACAAAGTATCGCCCTTCTTTACTGTATAAGCACCTTGGTTAGTTTGAACGCCCTGGACCGCTGCCGGAGCTTGGTACTGAAGTCCTGTATTGTTGTTAGAATATCCTTGAGGCATTTGTAATCCCGAAGGCGCTGTACCGCTGCCCAGCACCCTAACCTGACCGGCTTGCAAAGAAGAAATTTGGGCTAACAAAGATTGAATATTGGCATTCAGCTGGGCAATGGTTTGATTGGCAGCCGCCAGTTGGGCAGTGGAAGAGTTGGAACCAAGCTGGGAAGATAAAGATGCAATCTGCTGGTTTAAGGAACTTATTTGAGAATTCAGCCTGTTTATTTCGTTTTGATATGCGGAAACATCGGTTGTGCTGGTTGTGCCTGAAGTGGTGGTTGTATTCCCTGAGATAGTGGTCGTACCAGAGGTTCCGCCGGATATAATTGTTGTGCCTGTGGTGGTATTGCCGGTGGTTCCTGAAGTTGTGGTTGTGGTTGAAGTTGCGGCAATGGTAAACGTTTTGTCTAAAAATCCCGTGAGCCCGGATATTCTGCTTACCATCTTAACTTTAACTCCGCTTGCGGTAGGCAAACCGGATGGGACTGTAAGTAAAATTTGGTTATCGCTTATAGTATAGTTGGTAAAATTATAGGTTTGACTGCCAATCACTACCTGAAAATCGTTGTAGGCTGTCAAATTCGTTCCGCCTATCTGAATTTTATAACCGGTCTTTAAGACCAGCCCCGCATCCTGACCCTGCTCATTTAAAACTGTGACATTGTTTATGGAAACAGTCTGATTTGCATTGGTTACAGCGGTATTTGCGCCTAAATTACTTCCTGTCGTTAAAACAACATTATCAGTTGTGTTGCCGGTATTTGAAGTAGTTGAGCCGGTTTGTGTGGATGACTGGCCACCCGTAGAAACCGATGTTGCAGAACCGGTTTGCATTTGGACTGAAAACTCACTGGCGTACACAACAGTAGAAGCAGAAGCCACTTTTGCCACATACTGACCAGGGGCCACAACCAAGCTTGGCGTAACTCTATATATATATTCAGTGTCAGTAGCCTTGATATTTTCTATACTAAACCCGCTGATTGGGGTGTTAAAATTTTTCGGAAAAAACTGAATTCCCAAATTCATACTAGACAGTTTGGTGCCAGTTATCTTAATCTCATAAGCCTGGCCTCTCACCCAGGTTGAAGGAATTGTTATTTGCGAGATAGTTGCGCCTTGAGTATTTTGCAGCCTATTTGCCGGATTATTAGCCGGTGATCCCATTGCAGTTTGCAAATCCTGGGTCACATAAGAAACCGGACCGGTGGCATCAGTCACGCCGACTGATTTTGCGCCATCTACTGAAAAACCGGGGATATTATTTATTCCAACAATACTATCCGCTCCATACATTCTGTACTGGCTTAATGTAAGCGCAACATCTAAATTTCCACCATTTGCTAAAACTAAATTATATCTTCTTCTGGAATCGCCGTTGTAATTTATTGTATATGTAGCATTTGCATACTGGGAATTAGGCTGACTTTCTTCGACTATTCTAGAACCAGGAAACATTTTTTGTAAAAATTCAGCCTCAGCCCTGGTAGAAAGCCCGCTTGGATCCCACGGCTGAGTCACAGTTCTTAAAACTCCGGTAGCATCAACATAGGTGATTGTTTCGGTAATTGCCGTGTTTGGCCGTGGTAAATTTACATGATTATTAAAAAATTCAGGATATTGGAGGCCAGCATTCACAAATGCAGCAAAAATTGCCCGGTCTGTCTGACTGAGCGCCATAAAATTGTCAGTGGTTTTCCAAGAATTCTCCAAAAATGCGCTTACCTGCTGAGAAGTCATCATTTGCGAATTTTGTGTTTTGCCGCTCCCCATATCTACAATTACTTGATACAGCCTTTCACCTGAAGGGCCGGTAATAAATTTAATTTCAAAAGGCCTGACTGCGCTGTTATATGCCTGCGTCAACCCTTCAGTATTCCAACCCTGAGTTCCAGAGCCGGGTGATAATCTAGTATTGGTTGTTGGAAACATTGTTAAAAGTCTTTGCCCAATACTATTTGCTTGCAAATTCGAACCTAAATTATTGTTTTGCATATAAACCAAAAGCTCAAACAAAGTATGGGGGTTGAGATTTAAAGCAGATAAATCCGTACCCGGCCTGGATAAAAAAGTCAAAATCGCTTGATTGTTATGAGCTTGCATTTGGGCGGTTAATGTCTGTTGCTGTGTAAAATTAACCACATTTCCAGGCGCGGGAGTTTCCACTCTGGGCGTATTTCCCCCTCCCGGACCGGTTGGCGTAGAAAAATCAGGGGTCACAACCTGCGCTCCTGTCGCGTAAGCATTCATAAAACCCCTGCCTTCAGGAGTATTCGTTACATCGTTGCCGTTTCTGTCAACAACCCTGTTGTCAACAATGGTTAAATTCGGACTAGAAGCGTCGATAGCTGCAATAATAGCAGCTGAATTAGAAACAGAATCGGTAACATCTTCACCATTTGTGTTAAAAAGTCTGCCATTAAATACCGCATACCTCACCCCTTCGACAGTACCCTCTCTCCATTGTCTGCCACCTTCATCGTACCCGCTCATATTTAAATTCACTACATTTGTTACTGTAACAGAAGAATCACCCCCGCCACCGCCTCCTGGATTTTCTCTTGGCGCCTGCGTAAACATTGTCCGTATTAAATCCGCATCGCTTTGGTTTAAAGTAGAGGTAATATCAACTCCGTTGGTATCAAAAATTCTGCCATCTGGCAATACAGACACAGTGGTATCCGCCCCGCCTATTTTAATAGTGCCGGTTAAAGAATTGTTTATATCATCCCTGGTTTGAAGTCCGCTTGTGTCAATACCTGCATCTGGAATTTCATCCGGAGTAACCTGAATTGTGTCAATATTGTCATTCAATGATCCGATTAAATCTGGATTTATTACCTGTGGATTTTGAATCTGTCCGCCTGTCGATGTGTCATCTCCGTCTGTTGAAACAGGTATCTGCTGGTCAGGCTCTTCAGGCTGTGTAACTGACGGCTCTTCAGTTTCAGGCAAATTTTGTGTGATTATTTGAGGAGTTTCGCTTCCATCTGGCAACTCGGAGACAACCGGTTCTTCAACACTGTCGAAAATCTCATCTGGCGCCGCTTCTTCAGCCTCAGCCCGCTTAATGCCAAAAATATCTTTCAGCTTCTGCTTTACCTTGGCGACATTGCTGTTTTGACCCTTTTCCTGGGTGCGGACAAACTGGGTTGATTGGCTTTTTGGCATAACAGCCCCAGCTCCGCCAAGCAAAGTTGAACCCACCCCAAGCCCGGCTAGGACTTTTTCTTTGGTGGAAATTTCCTTTTTTTGTCTTTTAACCCTTTTGATTTTTACTTTGTCCATAGATACGTGTTTAGTTTTATGATTTATAGATTTTTTTGGCATTTTTTTGTTGGTTTTAGTAGTTTTTTGTTTTGTAACCATATATTTTATTTCAATGGTAGATATGTATATATATAAACTATACCATAATATATTTATCTAAGCAAAAATTCGCACTTTATCTAAACACCATATCCCAAACTTTTCCTGCCAAGTTCCTTCCCTGTCCGTAGAGCGGGTCTAAGTGCAGGTTTATGAAAGGTAAGGTATTGGCTTCCAGAAAACCGCATTTTTGTTCTTTATAAGAACGGGTAATGTCCGGTATTATGAAATCAAAGCCCAAAAGCGGATCGCCCAAAACTTTAGAGGCTTGGACAAACAAGTCTTTGTTATCCGGATGACAAATTTCAAACTCCTCTGCCGAAGACCCGCCATAGTTCACCCCAATCTTTTCCGACAAATAAACAACCTCGCCAGAGTCAGGAATATAATTTAGTATATCTGACTGTTTCAAATTTAAACTTTGAATATGTTGGTTTGATTTGAAATTTGTAATTTGAAATTTGTAATTTAACTCCCTAAACACAAACTCCTTTATCCTCTCATCAACCACAACATCCTTTACTCCCGGGTGGGGTAAAGAATTTTTTATCCGTATCAGCTCTTCAATGTTGTTTTGCCCGTTGCCGATGAGTTGCGGACTATCCCCCCTAAGCACCCCTTCCAGCTTATAATCTATAACTGTTGCTCGGTACACAGGACCAAATAGTTGCTCTTCCACCACCACCCAGAAACACAATTGTTTTGCAATCTTAAAAGCTTGTTTTAAATCTTCTTCTGTTCGGACAAATGTCGTGCTATGCCGACCCCGGCTGCCTAAACGAGGTTTGACTACCAAACTTAAGACTTTAGACTTTAGACTCAGGTCTTTGCATTTGCTAAATATTCTTTTCGCTTGCCCAAAATTCCATACGCTTCCGCCAAATGGAACCGGCAGTCCAGCCTTTTGCATTATTTTTTTAAACTCTGATTTGTCGTCCAAAAGGGAAGTTTTTGAACTGTCAAAAGCCTTTGGCCTCGGCATCCCACCAAATACCAAATTTTGATTTTTGATTTTTGATTTTTGATTTTTACAAACATAGCTATCTATAGGTTTTCCAAACAGCAATATTTCTTTCATCTTCACTTCCCGCTTTTCCGCTTCCTCCCAAAGTAGCCTGGCTCTTGGCACTTTGCAATTTTCCACATCATCGTTATATCTGACTGCCTTTAAGGCCGTCAGAATATTTAAAAAAACTTGCTGTAAATTTAAAAATTCCGCGGCAGCAGAAAAATTTCTGGAAAAAAATTTAAACAACCCCCAGTTCATCAGCCTGTTTGACACGACGCTCATTGATTCAAAATACCACGACAAAAAATGCGGTGTGGGGTTGTTGCCGCAATATTTACATTTGGCTTTATGCGTCATTGTTTTGTTTCCAGAAGACATACCCTAATCCTAGCAAAATCAGCAAAAATAGCCAAAACATCCACGAACGGAATATTCCCAAGTTCTGGCTTTTAACCTGAGCTGAATCAGGAAGCCGAGATCCAATATTTTCTTCGGGATTCTGACTTTCTTCTATCAAAGTCGGCTGAATATCTGTTCTAAAAACATTTTCTTTTATGTTCGGACCCACCCCGACCGGCATAGGCAAAACCGGCTGAGTTTCCGGCACAATACCTTTGTTTTTTTGCGCCAAACATAAAGTAGCAGAGAAAAAACTAATAAAAAATAAAAAAATAATTTTTTTCATCATATATATTTTAATTTGCTTTCGGCAATCTGGCTTTGCTCGCCTCGCTTAAGCTTCTGGCGAAGCGGGCCAGTTGCCAAAAAACTTCTAAAGGAAAAAAGCAAGATATGAAAGGAAAAACGTAGTTTTGTCCTTTCATAAGAAATTAATCCGAAGTCCAGCTTAACTGCCTGTAACCTTCGGAAGACAAAGGAAAAGAAGGCGGCGGACCAAAAAGCAAGTTGGCATCATATTGCGTGGAAGTATTGCAGTAGCCCCCCACACAGCTTCCATAGCCGTTCACCCAGCTCCAAGTCCATACCCCGTTTGAGCCAACAGTGCCATACAGCGTAAGAGACGTTTTAGTTACACCGGCAAAATAATACATTTGCGCACTGCCATTTTGAGCTATCAGCGCCGCATCTACTTCCAGCGTATTGGGAGCAAAATAACTGATCAAAATATCTTTCTGAGAAATCAAACCCAAAACATCGCTGCCATCTTTTACTGAATACAAAATATTATTTGGAATGATAATGCTGGGAGCCGTGTTGCTGTTATAAGGCAATTTTGCCGCCGCAACTAAAGCCCGACCGCGCACTGTGCCTTCTACCCAAGTCCGGTCTTCTACATATACCACCCCGTTTGAAGGAATTTGGCAAGGATAAGGATTGCAAACTGAGGTTTGTTCAGACCGGCCGTTGTAATCCAGATCCTCGCTATGAGCCAGCCCATTTACATCATAACCAGTGGAGTGAGACCGAAGCGAAGTAACTTTATATACCCGAAAAGTGCCGTTGTTCTGAAAAACCAACGAATAACCCTGCTGACTGGAAGGGGCTAAATACAAACCCCCGGTTTGAGCACTGCTTTTCAGGTTAGCTAAATTTGCCGTGATGGCTGAAAAATCTACCGTTGGCTGGGGAAATGTCCAAAAAGCGGAAGTAGTTGTTGCAGCTCCTCCCCAGATTCCCGGCTTGGTCAAAGACGGACTGCAGCCGTGGTAAGACTGGCAAGTATATGTAGAACGGGCCGAAGCAATAGGAGCATTACCCGAGCCGTCAAACCGAATACCGCCGTTGGAATGCATTTCCCCGGATATATTTTCTGTGTTTCCCACCCAAACATCGCTATTGGTTAAAAAAGCGTATTTTGCCAAGCTGGGGATGCCATAGCGCACAGTCACTGTACGTTTGGTTCTTGGGCTCGCAGTGGTGTAACCGGTTGACCTGATAGTCACCACAGTTGAACCCACCTGCGGCGGGATAATGGTCAAACTATACTCCCCGACTTTGCGATTGGTGTCTTTGTCGATGTAATCGTGAACATAAGGTCCCGGGGTGGTGGAAGCATTGCCGTCATAGTAGTCCGTATTATAATGCGCCAAACGCCACTGATAGTAGTTAACTCCGGCCTCCGCAATCTGAAAAGCCTGCTCGCGGTTGACAGCCTGGCCAGTGACTCTTAAAAGCGAAACCGCATAACCAAGCAAACTGACTATAATCAAAGAAAAAACCAGGAGTGTCACCACATTGAAAACTAAGGCAAAACCCTGTTCAGTCTGATGTCGTTTTTTTTTCATATCAGTCTCCCAAATTAGTCTTCAGGCTTCTGACTGAACCTGAAGATATTACATAAAAAATTTCCGTCCCTTTTAAACCGCCGGTGTTTATAATAGGTAAGATAATTTTAACCAGCTTTACCTGCGTTACATTGACAGGTTGAGATAAAATCGTGCCGGTTGCGCCGTTAAAGTTTCCGTCATAATAACTAAATATAGTGCCGGTTGGAGCTAAATCTTTCAACAGAACATCGGTGCGTTCAGAGGTGGTATCATAAACCGACCCGATCGGTTGTGTCACGCCTTTATACAGCTTGTTATTTTGCACAAAATACCGAACCCTTTCAATCTGAGAATCGGAATCAGAATTAGAATAAAAAACTATTTGCAGATCCCCTGCCTGCTGCAGGGCATAGGAGCCATCTGCGCCGTAATTCGAATTGCGAAGTTCTTTAGCAAACTGAAAAGCGGTTCTGCGGGCATAATCCACATCTGTTAAAAGCGAATTTTGTTTTCTGGAAAGCCCAAAAATATCGGTAAACAATGCGGCAGTGCCTACTGCTAAGACCGTAAAGGCAAAAATCACGACTAAAGTTTCCACTAAGGTGAACCCTTGAGATTTAATTGAAAATTGTCCCAATATCCTTCGAAATTCAGATGTGCTGCGATTTTTTTTCTCTCTTTTTGTTTTTAGAAAAATTTTTGTCATTCTTTTATTTAAAATTTTGCATTTTGATTTTTACATTTTGACTTTCCTATGGGCTCATTAATACTTCTATCACCTGGTTGCCGTAAATATTGATGCTGGGTTCGTTATAAGTTTGATACCCAGGCAAAGTTACTTCCAAGCTGTAAAAAGTACCGGGTAAAAGTCCGCCAAAAAATACCTGCCCCGGTGTATAGCATCCGGACACATAATTTATATTTAATGAGGTTAAAACCGGAGTCACACTAGTGTCAATGGTAGATAAATAAACTTTATATCTAACAAATTGCTTATTGCTTAAACTTGCAGGCACATTGGTGCCCGGAACCGTAAAATAACTTGATGCCGTGCCGTCCGGACCGATGTAGTCCCAAGTAGAGTTGTCATTATTCGCCGCCAGTTGAAATTTAAGGGTGGTTGATGCGGTCTGTGAAGTAGGCTGCCAGGAAATAGTTGTAAAGCTTGTGGATGCAGTACCGGTATCAAAAGTTGAGGATTCAAGCCAGCCGGATAAAGAATAAATTCCTGCGGTTTGTTTAAGACGAACCCCCACCGGACTTACAGTCACATCAGTATTGCCGTCAGACTGAAAATACCTGTCCACGCTGCCGCCAAGCCAATCAGCCTGTCCGCTGCCGCCCTGCCAGCTACTCTGAGTCCAGACACTGCCGCCGGTAATAGCGTCATATGAAGCTGTTGGCGCCAAAGTTTTCTCCAAATGAACAGCCGCGCCTTCCAGCGCAGAGGAGGATGCGGAATCTTTTACCACTACGAGCAACGAACTGTCAGCGGCCGGCGGCACATAGGCCTCTTCAGAACCAACACTCACAAAAGTACCCGGACTGTTTTGATTATTGTATTCAGTCCCGATCCATTGCGAGCTTCTTTGGGCAAAAGCCACGCGTACTTCATCTTGCAAACCCAAAAACCTGTTAGTTGGAACATAAACAAAATCTTCCCGACCGAAGAAAAAATTTAAATTATTGCTCAAACTACCGCTTTGGCTTGAACTGTCGGTAGCTACCAACGCTCCATCCACATAAAACTGAACATTTGATCCGACATTTCTAACCACGTTGATATAACGCCAGACATTGTTTGTAACCGAGGTGGAGTTTGAACTAAACATCCTGGAAGTGCCTCCGTTGGCTGCGGCGCTTAAAAACAACCGCATCCTGCCTGAGCTGTCCAGATTCCAGATATAGCCGGAACCTAAACCGTTCCAAGTCATTTTATGCAAAATATTACTTGAATTTCTGGAAGTTTTTACCCAGGCGCTTAAAGTAAAACTTTGGGTCGTGATGTTGGCATTGTTAATGGGTAAAAATCCATAATCCTGAACCCCGTCAAAAGACAAAGCTTTGCCGATTTTTCCGGCTGAAGAAGAAGTCGGGCCATAACCGATATTGGCCTGAGCGTCAAAATCATTGCCAGTGGAATCATAAAAAGTCGTGCCAGTGTCGCTGTTATGCCACACTCCTTGAAAGCTGGCAGCTCCCCAAACACCCGACGGGTTGGCCTGCGCTGACACCGAAGCCTTGCCATAATACACATAAAATTCAGTATTAGCCGCGGCGTTTAAAGTGGGAATTCTTACCCAGGCCAGCAAAGCGCCCGAAACCGGATCATACTGTTCAATCTCAAAATCCAATTTTGTTAAACCATCAGACGCGGTAAATAAAAAATCATTACCCGAGGATGACTGAACCTTGCCGCCATTGGCAACAGATTTATAATCCGCTCCACTTAAAGAAACCAGTACTGGAAAATTGGTCAGGTTTAACCCTCCGGAAATCTTAGTCCGATCCTGGGTGATTTTTCTCCTGTATCCCCAGTCAGAATACCACCCCGAAGGGCCCACAGAAGGACTGGAAGAACCTGAACCCAAAATCATAGTGAATGTTTGGCTACTGCCAGGCAGTACATCTATCTTTTGTATGGGCGAAGTCCCTCTTACTGCCCAAGGCTGACCGGATAACAAAGCCGGCGTATAAGTATCCCACTCTAGCCCGGTTAACGAAACCACGCCAGCGGCTGAAGTAAAATTATTGTCATATTTATAAATTGAACTGTTGACGCCGGTTAATTTCGCTCCTCTGACATTTAAATTGATGCCGTTTATGGGCTGGCAAATTTCGTTTAGGGTTCGAATGCTTAAATTTCCCCCGATATCAATAGAAAAACTCACATCCGTAATCTGCCCCGCCACAACGGTTGAATCCGGTTTATAGGGATTGGGATTTTGCGCGGTAATCGGATAGGTTTGGTCAGAAGAGTATCCGGTTTTAGAAACAACGATGTGATAGCTGTTTGCCCTGGGAGGCAAACCAACCTCTACCCACTGCCCGCCACTGTCAGTCGTACGGTCCAAAATGATACTGGGGGCGGAAGAAGTTGACTCTATACGTACATTTACGCCGGAAATAGGCTGGCCAACCGAATCAAATACCCTGACCCGCAAAGCGCCGGCATTAGTAGTATCTTCCAGGCCCTTCGGCACAACATTGGTCACAAAATTGGTAACCGCGCCGCTACGGGTATTTAAAATATTCATTTTTACCTGCTTATAATCAGAAGCGGAAACATCAGCGGGAAAACTACCGTCTGCCGGATCGTCTATATATGTCACTTCATAATATATCTTGTACAAAACCCCTTCCACTGTACTGCTTGCCGCATTGGTCAAATCCGGCAAACTGCCGGTTGGGTTTCCGGTCACAGTTCCAACATCGCTATAAGGCATATTTTTTACGATTTCCATATAGTTCACAGCCAAACTGCTTAAAACCACCTTTTCCCGGTTTTGTTTGGATATGCGGGACAAAACCGAAATCGCCCCCAACATCCCGGAAGCCAGTATGGCAAAAATCGCCAGCGAAACCACAATTTCAACTAACGTAAACCCAGCGCTTATTTTTGAGTTCAAAAATAAGCGCTGGGTGAACCCCTGATGTTTTTTTATTTTTTCTTTTGTTTCCATCCCAATTTTTACCTTTTTTATATTATACCATCATTTCATAAAAATCCTCGCTTCCCTTTATCCAGTATAAATATACTATTTGAATGTAACCGGCAAAGTAAAAGTTTTTTGGTTTTCTGGAAGACCTGAAGGGTTGTCGTTTTCAAAAACCACATAGCCGGTAGAGTGGATGATATTTTTAAACTCGACAGTCGCGGAAAAACTAACAAACTCGTTGGTCATCCAGTCCCCTTGCGCCTGCGCTATACCTAGTCCTACAAGTTCGTTTTGGCCGTCAAATATTTTAATTGGAAAAGATCCTTCAAAAAACCAGTTTCCCCGGGCTTTGCCGGTTATTTTAAGAGGACTAGAAATATTTTCCAGCTGTTTTGGGTCGTCTAAAACTATTTCTGCTTCGGGCAAATAAACAACTTTGTATATTACTCCGGCTTTGTCATCGCTTATATACAAATTTTTATCCGGGCCAAACACCAAATCCACGGGTCTTCCATAAGACGACTTGCCGTCACTGGCAAGCCAACCAGAAACAAAATCTTCCAAACCAACAAATTTTCCATTTTGAAATTCAACAAATGAAACTTTATATCCAGTAGGTTCACTCCTGTTCCAACTGCCATGGAAAGCTACCAATAAATTGTTTTTATATTTATCTGGCCAATTCGAATCCTCAGGAACAAACGCCAAACCCAAAGGGGCGCTATGGGCAGGAAGTTCAACTACGGGAGGAATTTTGCCATTGCAGGGATTTTGAATATAGGTATTTTTGTCAAAATCGCGATCGTTGATGTTTTGACCATAACAAACCGGCCAGCCGTAATCTTTCAAAGCTTCAATAATATTTATTTCGTCTGGCGGTAGATTGTCTCCTAAGTTATCTCTACCCATATCTGTCCCCCACATTTTGCCGTTTTTATCCCAAACAAAAAATACTGTATTTCTTAAACCTTTTGCTTCAGGTTTAAAATCGCTGCCGTCCTTTTTTAAAGAATATAAACTCCCAAACCTATCATCCTTCTCAAAACACACATCGCAACTTGAACCTATGGACACGTACAAACGGCCATCTGGTCCAAAACCCAAAGTGCGAGTAGTATGCCTACCGCCTTTTAGCAGGTCCAAAATTTTTATTTGAGGCAAAGTTATTGACCTAAGGGAAACATCTACTTTAGTAATTTGAGTTTCTTCTGCAATATACAAAATATTTTTATCGTTCGGATCAAAAGCTAAGCCGTGGGGATTTTTAAGGCCGCTGAGCCTTACTGTTTGGCTAATAATTTTTCCATCTTTTATAAGTATTTGGGAAACCTTTCCCTCTTTGGTTTGAGACACCCACAAATTTCCATTCTGGTCAAAAGCTAAAACCCTGGCTCCTGCCAAATTTTTAGCCAAAACAGAAATACCAAAACCTTCGGGAAGCTTTAGCGGGATGCCGGTTTGGTTTAAACTACCGGCCAAAGGTTCGCTTACTGAAGGCAGAAGTTCCGTAATATCTTTTTTAGGGCTGAAAAAAACCGGCCTTAAAGCTGGCAGGTGTTTAAAATAAAAAACCAAAAAACCGAGTAAAAGAGCAGTTACCGGTACAAAAACAAAGAAAAAAACTTTTTTGCTCATACAAAATATTTATTGATTTGAAAATTTTTTAAAACTCGCTTATTTAGTCCATAGCTTGGACTGTTTTTGAAGCTCCAACGCCTTTTCTTTTGCAACAGAAAAAACTTCAGGTATAACTTCGGGATGCATATACCAATACGATCTGCCGTCTGAATCAATAAAAGAATTTAGGTCAGATGCAGAAATATGTTTTAATCGGTTATCCTGATGAAGCAAATACAAAACAGATTCCTGCCAATTTTTTAAATTGGGATTATAAGGCATCACAAACATTTCTTCCGGTCCGTATATCTGGTCTAAAGACTCTGCTTGAAAATGGGGGGCTCCAATCTCTGTTTCCAAAATTCTCATAATCTGCAAATTTTAAAATATAAGAATCTGAATTATTTAAAACAAACAAAATTTTTTCTAAACTTTGTTCAATAACTCTTCAAAAGCTTGTTGAAGCTTGATCAAATCATCTATTGTAGTTTGTCTTTGTTCCGCATCGCCAGGTAATTCAACCTTCTCCCTATCAACCTTACCCGCTTGCAATTCTGCAATTTCTTTAACTAAAGCTCTTTTTAATTCTTCTATAGCTCCAGGTTTTAAATTTAGAGGAATTGATCCTCCTAAAACCATCATATGAATTTGATTTATAGCCTGTTGTGTGGCCAACCACTCTCTTTGTGCTGTTGCAAATTCAGGTTTAGGATCGCCTAATCCTTCCAATACTTTTCTTAACTCTTCTGGACTTTTTAATATTCCCCTCATAAATAAATTTTTAAATCCTACCCTATATACTTAATACTTTATACTAAATACAAACTACTACTAAGTCCCAAGCGGTTTGCTAAAAAGCCCGATCAGCTCTGCCTGGTCTATAACCGAGTCCCGCATCACAAATTCCAAATCCGGTCTGGAAGAAGTCCACAGCAGGCTTTCTATCTTCTTATCCAAAGCGAACAAGCGAAAATAGTAACGGTGAATGCCAGAGGCAGGACACGGTCCGCTCCAGCCAGGCTCGCCGAAATCTGTCCTGCCCTGGACTGAATTTTCCGGAAATGAATTTTCCGGAATAGCTCTGACATCTGGCGGTATATCCCAGATCAGCCAATGGCAAAAATTACCGGTTTGCGCGTCCGGGTCAGTGACTATCAAAGCCAAACTTTGGGTTCCTTCTGGGATTTCGGAAAAATCCAAAGGCGGACTGACATTCTCCCCCACGCAGGTATATTTATCCGGAATTCTATGGTTGTTTAAAAAAGCGGAACTGGTTATTTTCATAAACTAATTTTAACAAATTATCTTTTTTCATAAAATTTATTTTTTCTCGTCTGCGACAAGAGGTCTTTCTTCAGTTTGAATGTTTTCAACTTTTGCTCCCTGCGGGCCCGATTTTGCCCAATCTAAAAACCGGCTTAGATTTTCCTCTTCGCCCTGAGCCTCTATCTCCACACTGCCGTCTGAGGCGTTTTCCGCTTTGCCTGTAAGACCTAGGTCAACAAACTGCAGATGTGTTTCAAACCGAAACCCCACTCCCTGCACCCTGCCCAAAACTTTTATAAACAGTCTTTTTTGCATTCTGAATATTTTAATAAACAATAACTATCCTAATAACATTATAAAGGCTAAAAGACTTCTTGACAAACCCCATAAAAAAAATGTTTAATAACATTATCTTGGGAGTTTTGGGGTATGAATTCCCCACTCAGAGCCAGCCCCTTGGCGTAGCTGGCTCTGAGTATTTTTAAAGAGGAACTATATTTGAAACTTTTCAAAGTCCTATTTCCAAATCTTGGGAATAGGCTGTTTTTATTGACAAAATCTAAAAAATGATATTTAATATAAACTGATTGCTGCTTCACCTCAAACCCAAACTGAGGTGAGCGATGTGTGGTCGCTATTTCTTTTCAATTGCCCTCCCTCTTCGGCAATTCCCGCGTCCAAACACGGGGTAGCGACCACACAAAAATCGGAGGATGTGTTTTTAAAGTTACACAAACCACCCGACATTAATTTGTCGGTTTTTCATTTTATGCTATAATACTCCTACTAGATGAAATATATCTTTTCTCAAACCAGCAAAAAGTCTATGACCGCCTCTATGAAGCGGGCTTTTGGGCTTTGGGTTTGGAAAAGGACTTAAACTTGGATTTCATCTAATCAAAGTTTTCTACTTCCCTCCCGAAACCCTCGGGAGGGTTTTTGTTTACATTAATTTTATTTCCTAGCAAACAATCCGCCAAAGTCAGACGAAGGCGGATAAATCATCAAATAACTTAAACAAACAACAACTGTCATCCCGGCCGAGTCGAACGAGGCAGATTTTCTCCCTCTCCGATATCGGAGAGGGTTGGGGTGAGGTTACAATGAAAGTTGACATTTAAGTCATCACCCCCATTACCCCCTGCGGCCTGTCAAAAACAGACCGGAGGTGGCAATGGCCATTGAAATAAAAAATGGGATGCTGGTGGTCTTCGATGGCCATAGCACCAAAAGTTTCAGGATCGTCCGGATCCACCGGACAGAAGACGACCACATAGTTGTTGTGGCCTGGAAAGATGAAGGGCTCTTAGCCCGTCATCAGCCAATCACTGTTCGGCAATGCACGCAAGGTCTGATGGAAATAATAAATTCCACTGAAGAAGCTTGCGCTTGCAAACTGGACAAAAAAAGCGGAGGAAACTAATATACAGGCGAAAGGAGGGCTTTTATGCCCTGGATTGCAGCGCTCTTTGTTCCCGCGCTCCTGGGTATAGATTCTCTCCCAGAGCGCGAAATCAGGTTCATCTCCACTGAGCCTCCAAAAGAAAAAACTCAAGCAGAGCACCTGCTGTTTGAGCAAATTTTTCTGGAGGTTAACTCCCTGCTCCTTTCACGGAGTAATGAAACCAGCAAGGCGAAATGGACAGTGGACATTTCGCTGGGCTGTCCGGTCTGGCCGTACAATGTGTCATAGTGAAAGGCTATGGCCTTCAGGCTCCAAAGTTTGTCGGTTTCAGACTTTTCTCCGAAAAGCCTGCCGCCCAAACCGCCAAACGCATTGTGGCTTTCGTCTCGGCTGCCATAGCCAAGACCGAAGCCCAAAAACGCTAAAAGCCGCCCGACTCACCTCGCGCGGCTTCTTCATTTTATTTTTACTACCTACTACGGATCATACGCAATTTAGCCAAAGCAAAAACATTTTAATTGCAGTATATTTGTTTATCTTTGTCATCCCGGCCGATCCGCCAGCAGGCGGAGAGAGCCGGGATCCAGGGTTAATTGCTCAAACATAAGATATAAAAATATACCTTGGATCCCGGATATTTTTAACAGCCCTTAAAAATTCCGGGATGACAAACAAAAAAGAATCTTACTCCGTAGGTATTGCGTATGACCCCTACTACCCACTACCCGTTACCATTTAAACCTTTTCGGCTACTTAACAATTTTAAATTTTGATTTTTTATTTTTTAACTTTCCGCGATTTAATCGCGGATCATATGCTGCATTGCCCACTTTATATCCCCGCCGACTTTCTTTCTGGGGTTAAAGATGTTTTGAGGGTCAAAAAGTTTTTTTACCTGAGCAAACAGGTAAGTCATCTGCGGTCCATACATTTTTTCCAAAAACGGCGTTCGAATCAGCCCGTCGTTATGCTCTGCCGTGATAGTGCCTTCATACTCTAAAACCAAACTGTAAACCTCTTCGGAGAGTTTGGGGATGATAGCCCGCTGGTCTGCCTTTTTAAAATCCATCAGCGGGATAATATGGAAATTCCCGTCCCCCGCGTGTCCGGCTATGGTGTAAATAAGAGAAGGATATTTGTCTAAAATTTTATTCAGTCTGGGTAAAAACTCGGGTAAATGTTTGGGCAAAACCGCAATATCGTCTATGAAAGGCGCAGTATGGAGGCCCGATACGTGCTGGCGCAACAAAGAAAAAGATTCCCTGCGGATGGTCCAGTACTTTTCGCTCTCTTGCTGGTTTTTAGTGATGTGGGTTGGGATGTTAAAAGCTTTCTCCACCGCGTCCCTGCACGAAGCCAATTTTTCTTCTATTACAGTTTCGTCTTCACCCGTAAATTCCGCGATAATGATCAATTTTGGTATGCCGCCGGTTAAAGTCATCCAGGCTTCAGGCAAAAATTGCATCAGCAGAGAAAACAAACCTCCCCGCATTTTCTTTAAAAGTCCGGGTAAAAATCTCAAAGCCAATTTTAAAGTATGGTTGTCATAACTCTCCATAGTTTCCGGCTTAAAAGAACCAACCAAATCTACCAGCTCACCTAAAATCTTCAGGTCAGACAAAAACATCACCAACATCTTTGACTTGGTGGTTGGTCTGACTAAGCGGTATTTGATTTTCGTTATCAGCCCCAAGGTCCCTTGGCTTCCGGCCAGCAGTTTTTGCGGGCTAAAAGTTTTTTTGTCCCACACTTCCCACAAAAGGTAGCCTGCGGAATTTTTTGAAGTTTTCGGCTTTTTTGAGATTATGAAGTCATAATTTTCCTTTACCAGATGGTATAATTCGCGGTACAGCTTGCCTTCAAAACCGCTGACTTTCATCTTAGCTTCCAGCTCCGCTTCGGTTAAGTCTTTAAATGTATACAAATTTCCATCCGACAAAACCATTTCCAGCTCTTCTATATAGTCTTTGGTTTGGCCATAGGTCAAAGTTTTTTCCCCGGCTGAATTGTTAGCTGCCATCCCCCCCACGGTGTTTAAAGACTTGGAAGCTGTATAACAAGGTAGGAGCAAGTGCTTTTCCAGCGTGGCTTTTTCAAAATCACGGTAAAACATCCCTGGCTCCACTTCCGCAAAACCCGACACTTCAATCCGGTTGCCCTGAGCTTTTAAGGCTGTGCCTGTTTCAGCTGAAGTAATCCCATAAAGTTTGTTGATATATTTGGTAAAATCCAAAATCAAGCCGTCATTGACCGCTCCGCCCGACATATCCGTGCCCGCGCTTCTGGCAGTGATGGACAGTTCGGGATTGGCCGTCTTTTTCTCTGCCACCCACTTAACTATTTCGCTGACATCTTTTTTATCCTTGGGATATATAACTCCGGAAGGCACCACTTCAAAAATCCCCGCATCGCGGCTGAACTTCTTCCGGGTTGCTTCATCCAGCAAAACCTCGCCTTTGATTTTGTTTTTGATTTCGTTTAAGTCAATCATCTTTTTATGTATTATAGCATACTAAAAAAGACCGGATATTTCCGGTCATTAAATCTTCTCCAAAAAACTTTCCAAAAATTTTATCCAGTCTTCCGGCAGGCGGTTTTCTTTTGCGCCGGCAATCACCCGCCGGATATAGTTTTCATTGACTTCCCTGCCGCCGAAAAACTCGGGTTTTTCCAAGTAAACCCAAGAAGCAAGCTTTTCTCCGGAGTCTGTCAAAATTTCAACTTCTTTTCGCTCAAAAACATCGGGCACCCCCTCAAAGTCGTCCAAAGCTTGGATGCTTTTTTCTCCGACTTCAAACACCACTCCCCACACCTTTTTGCCAGCCTGGGGTCGGATATTTATATAACCCCTGCCGTCCGCATCCAGATCAAAATCCTCCAAAATGGCAATATCGTGCAGCCGAAAATCCCACCCGCACAGCCGGCGCATATGTTCCAAATTCATATTTGACCCGTAGGCAAAATAGTACATAATTTTATTTTGAAACTGCTGAAGCTAATTTTTGTTCAGTTTCCAAATCATTTACAAAGCGCCCGTCATTTGACCTAAAGACTTTAGGTTTAAATGGTAAATTTTGTCCAAAATGCGTATGTTTAGAATCTAAAAATTTTCGTTTTAAACTTTCGGGATCTCGCAGTAATTGTTTCATAGGACCAAAATGATCAGCGCCGATAAACAATGCCAAATAATCGCCAGAACTCATATCTTGCCCCTCAGGCAATTCTTCTACGAAAGCTAAAACTGCCCTGGCAACGCACAAATCCCTATATTCATTAATCTGCCCATATCCTGAAAAACCTGGTTTATTGCTTGTATTTTTGACAATTTCATTAATTATATAATCAATTCCTTTAGCCGTCCCATATCCTGCAACTAAAGCTAACATACTCCGGCGGGACAAGAGCTTCTGGGATTTTGTAAAATGAATTTTTGCATCAGCAGCCATTGTCAGTAAACCAGACAATAAAAAGGCTAGGTTGGAAAAATTTGCGCGCGCTTTATTGGTTGGAGATTTTTGCTGAATCTGTGCAAATTTATCCAAATTATTTATCAATTCTTCCGGACTTTCAACGCTGCTTAACGGGTCAAAAACCGCGACAGTTTTTCCGTGTTTTAACGCCGCTTCCTCAACTAACCTCATTTGAAACAAACCCGGATCATGATTTACCCAAAAATCCACCCATTCTTCAAGGCTTGAAGGATTTTTAGCTTCATACTGAGTTAAGAGTTTTTTTATTCCCGGTAAACTATTTAATCTATCCAAGGAAAAAGCTTCGTGAGTGGCTAAAAACTGGACCATCTTTTTTTTACCCTCTTCGGAAAATACCTTGGAAGATAAAGGCGCTCCTTCTAAAACGATTATTTTTTTATCGCTAATAGAATTCTCCAATAATCTCCTAAAATCAGCGGCAACCTCTGAAAATTCAGGTCTTAAATCACTATGGTCAATACCAAAAAAAACTACATTTTTTCGTCCTACCATTTCATAATCAGTTCTTAGAAGATGTCTTTCACCTACATATATCTCTGATTGTTGTTCAGATTCAGGCATAAAAATTTTCTTTTATATTTTTATATTACTCCATTTTTAAAAAAAATAAAAGCCTTTTAAAAAACCCGCCCCGACATTGTGTCGGAGCGGATCTAAAATATTTTAAAGTCTAACCACCAATCACTAAAATCCAATCACTAAAGACTTAAGACTTCTGAAACTACTCTTTCTTTTTATCCAGCTTGTCCAAGCCCAAACCTTTGACGCCAAAATACACAACTCCTGCAATGATTAAGAAATCCACAACAATAGAAATAAAGCTGCCATACATCACGCTGCCTGCATGCATTGCTTTTAGGCCGTCAGTAGAGCCCAAAACTATACCCACAACCGGCATCACAATATCAGCTACCAAAGAAGAAACAACTTTGGCAACCGCGCCGCCAAGAATGAAACCGACCGCAAGCCCAACTACTCCCTGCTCGCGGATAAAATCCATAAAACCTTTCATATTTGAAAAACCTTTCTTCGCCTGTTTTAGGCAGTTAATTTAAATAATTATAAACCAAAAATACCGCTCTGGCAAGAAAAAAATGCTACAATTATATAACTGCTTCTCCAAGCTTATCCAATATTAACATTCGTCGAAAATAGACGGGCGTATGCCTCTCAAGCTTTCCCACAATTTTAAAACTTTTGTCTCCCCGTTTTTAAAAAGCGCCTTGATTTTTTTTGCAATTTTCACCTTGATTTTTTTTGGTTTATCAAAACTATATACAAACCTAAAAAACGCGGTGGCGCCGGACCCAAAACTTTTGCTAAAGCCGCTACTCCCGGAATCCACAAAAATCTTTGCTTCAAACGGAACTTTGCTTTATGAAATATTTAAAGAAGCAAAAAGAACTCCGGTTCCTTTGAGTGAAATATCCCCGTTTTTAAAAAATGCCACTATTGCGGTTGAGGACAAAGATTTTTATTATCATACAGGCATTTCAGTTCCGAGCCTGGTAAGGAGCGCTTTACTAGACCTAACCCTCAAATCCGCGGCATATGGCGGAAGCACTATCACCCAGCAGGTAATGAAAAATTCCGTGTTGACGCCCGAAAAAACCGCGCAAAGAAAGCTGGCGGAGATAATTTGGGCTCTGGAAGCGGAAAAAACCCTGAGTAAAGAAGAAATTTTGGAACTTTATCTGAACAGCTCATCTTATGGCAGAAACGCCTACGGCGCTGAAGCCGCGGCTGAAAACTATTTTGGCAAAAAAGCCAAGGATTTAAACCCTGCTGAAAGCGCGGTCTTAGCCGCTTTAGTCAAGGCGCCGGAACTTTTAAATCCGGACGGAAAAAACAAAAACCTATTGGAAGAAAGAAAAAATATTGTTTTAAAAAAAATGCTGGAATACCGCTATCTCACTGAAAAACAATACCAAGACTCCCGCCTTGAAAAGATTAATTTCATTCCCGACAGAGAAAAAATCTTAGCCCCGCATTTTGTGTTATGGCTTAAAGGCGAACTGATCAAAAAATATGGGGAAAAAGCGGTTTATGAAGACGGGTTGAAAGTTTATACCACCTTGGATATGAAGTTGCAGACTTTAGCTGAAGCGGAAGCGCAAAAATTTGCAGTTATCAACACAAAAAAATATCGAGGTTTTAATGCCGGACTGGTTGCGATCAAAACTCAAACCGGCGAAATTTTAGCTATGGTTGGCAGTAAAAACTATTTCTCCGAAAGCGAACCTAAAGGCTGTAGCCCCAGCCACGACTGCCTATTTGAACCTTATACAAATATCGCCACCTCTTTTCGGCAGCCCGGTTCCAGCTTTAAACCTTACGTTTATGCCGCGGCTTTCAGTCCGGAAAAAAAATACTTCCCGGGCAGTGTAATCCTAGATGCTTTTACAGATTTCGGTGGCGGCTACAAACCGAAAAATTACAACAACGCCCAGTATGGAAAAATTCCTTTGCGAAAAGCCTTGGCAGGCAGCCTAAACCTTTCTGCTGTCCGACTGCAAGCCCAAATCGGACTGGATAGCACTATTAAAACCGCGCGCGCCCTAGGCTTTGAAGAAAATTTCAACCGCTGCGGTCTGCCTTTGGCGCTGGGAGCCTGCGAAATTACACTACTTGAACATACCGGAGCTTTTGCCTCTCTGGCTAACGGAGGAGTTTTTAACAAACCGGCAGCTGTTGTTAATATAGTAGATAAATACGGTAATTCCATCGAAGCCTACAAGCCTTCCTCATACCAAGCCATCAGCCCGGAAAGCGCTTACGAGGTGGTGGATATTTTAAAAGATAACAAAGCCAAGGAGTTTATCTTTGGCAAAGACACTCCACTACAACTGGAAAATGGGCGCCCAGCTGCGGCCAAAACCGGCACCACTCAGGACTGGAAAGACGGCTGGACTATAGGCTCTACTCCTTTTTTAACTACTGGAGTCTGGGTCGGCAACAACGACGGCACTCTGATGACCAAAGGAGCTGACGGAATTTTTACCGCAGCTCCCCTGTGGGGCGAGTTTATGAACCAAGCCCATAAAAATTTTCCTGTGGAAGATTTTACAAAACCCTCAGGTATCAAAGAAATAAAAATTGTTAGCTCAACCGGCAAATTGGCGAAAAAAAACCAAAGGTCAATAACGGAAATTTCCGCGGACTTTGCCATACCCAAAGACCCGCCTCCGCCTCCGCCCAAGCCAAAACTGCCGCCACCCAAGCCCACTCCCCAGCCGGATTTTATACCCGTAAATATAGATAGGGATTTGGCGAAATTTTTTGAGATTGACAATCGTCCTGCCAAACTTGTTTACCCTTCAGCCAATGACACTATCATCCGCCGGGATTTAACAGTGGCAGCCCAGGCTTTCGGCGACTATAGCACAACAGTCACTTTATTTATAAACGACAAATTATTTGGCACTGTATCTGGTCCCAATTTTTCCTGGCAGCTCAGCAAAGAACTTTTACCCGCAGGCAATCACAAACTTTCCATAGTCGCCCAAAGCCAGAACGGCTACTATTCCCGGGACAGTATAACTGTTAAAATTATTGAATAGCAATGTTCATATTTCGTATTTTCTGGTATTCTACAGCATATGCAAATCATTGACGGAAAAAAAATTGCCAAGCAATTATTGGAAGAAATAAGTATAAAAGCCAGCGCCTTAAACTTCAAGCCGGTTTTGTGCGACATTCTTATAGGAACAGATCCTGTTTCGGATTCTTTTGTGCGCATAAAGGCAAAAATCGCGGAAAGCTGCGGCATTACTTTCAAACGAATTGATCTGCCTGAATCAGCTGACCTAAAGGCTATCGGCGCTGAGATAGAAAAAATCAAAACCCTCGCAAATCTCCGAGGACTTATTTTCCAGCTGCCTTTACCCATATCCCTGCCCAAAGAACAGGTTTTAGATTTGCTTCCGGAGAATTTAGACGTGGACTGCATCAGTCAAATAAATTCCAATAAATTTTATTCCGGCAATGCGGTTTTTATCCCGCCCACTGCAGCAGCCATACTTACCATACTAGATAGCTTAAATCTAAATTTAAAAGAAAAAAATATTCTAGTCATCGGCAGCGGAGCGCTGGTTGGAAAACCCGTGGCATACTTACTCAAAAAAAGAGGCTTGACTGTTACAGTGGCAGGTAAAAAAACTCCAGATTTAACATCAGTAACCAAAATCGCAGATGTTATCATCCTGGGCGCTGGCAGCGCTTCCCTTTTAAATTCCTCGATGTGCAAGAATGAAGCGGTGATCATCGATGCCGGCACTTCAGAAAGCGAAGGCTCTGTGGTAGGCGATGCTGATTTTAAGTCTTTTTCCAACACCAACTGTAAAATCACTCCCGTGCCTGGCGGAGTAGGCCCGGTTACTGTCGCCAAACTTTTAGACAATGTGCTTTTAGCCTGCAAGCAAACTTTTTAGGGCAAATGGAATTTGCCTATCTTTTGCCTTTTTAAGGCAAAAAGCAAACCGGAAGTTTTAAGCTTCTCGCCCAAACTTTGGGCAATGCTGCGGATATAAGTTCCGCTTTTACAGGCAATATTTAGCTCAATCACCTGGTATTTATTTTTACCTTTCAGCAGCTTCTGCCACTGTTTTAAAATTTTTTTCTGCCTAAAATCGCCTTTTACTTTTCGCAGCTTTTTTTCAATAGATGCCAATACTTTATATGAAGACAAGTATGTTAATTTTGATAAACTGATATTTGTAACAACCATCTCCCTTGCAGGAGTTTTTTTGTGTTTAAAATAACCTTCCCTCGCCCACATAAACATGGGCCTGCCCTTAAAAGGCACAGAGCAGTAAGCGGGCAGATTAAGCTTTATAGCGCCTTGAAATTTTTTTAGCGCGGTTGTTATCTGCCATTTTTCTAAACTAGGAACAACACCTTTTTTTGCCAAGCCTAAAATATCGCCGGTGTCCGAAGAAAAACCCAAAAGAATCTGCGTCTTATAAACTTTGGGCAGTTTTAAATGTTTTTCTTTTTGTTTTTGACTGGCATTTTCCAAAACAAGAAGCAGTCCTTCAGCCATCGGGTCAAGCCTGCCCGCGTAAGTTAATGCCGACTCTTTAGGAAGTTTCTTTTTACTCCTTAACTTTTCCAAAGCCTGAAGCGGAGTTTGACCGATTTTTTTATTTACCAGATGAATTTTCATAATTTGTATAGATGACTAAACTATAACAGGACTTACTCAAATGAGCCAAGTTCAAGGCATTTTCTGAGGATTTTTTAAGTCGTATGCAACATACGACGACAAAAACCGTAGGAAAATAACAAAGAAATTGGCCAAAGACGCCTTTTAAGACCGGCTCCGCTGGTCAAAAAAGCGGCGGTTGAGTATGTCCTGTATAAAATATCTTGAAAAATAAAGAAGGCCCCGTCATCCGACAGGGCTGGTGTGGCATGCCGATTACGATCTGCGGCTTAACACAAATCTGAATATCGGTATCAAAACGAGCGAAAGCTGAATCAAGCGAACGCCATAATGATTGGCGATTTGTGCCTGTTCCAACATGCCGGTTTTGCTCCAGCCTTCGAGGCCAAAATCCCACAAATAATGCCCAACAAGGCCAGAAACAAGCAACGAAATGACAAACAGTTTCATCGTTCCTCCCTAAAATCTCCGCTTTCAGCAAGCGGCAAAAGGCCATAAAAAAACGGCCTATTGCCGTATGCCGAATATATTTATTTTTCATTTTACACCTATATTTTCTTCATTTTTTTAAGCCCTGTCAAGGCTTAGGCTCTTGACAAGGCTTAAATTTTTCTTGAATCATAAGCCCAATGCAAAACAGCCTGCCTTTGCACAGGCCGACAGGACAAGTCCTTTGGTCTACAATGTATTTTCAGCTGGGCAATGTGCCGGCCAATGGCTTTCCAGCGCTTGATCTGCCTTTGGTCTTCCTCTTTCAATCTTCTGCCCATATAATAACGACAATACCATTGAAACCAACCTCTAGGGTCGTGTTCTGAAATCCAGCCTTTTCTTTTCCATTCTGCCAGGGACTGACTGGCTTTTACTTTGAAATAATTTTGATTTTTGTCATATTTGTCAGCTGACAGCTTGGCTTTTTTAAACCAACTTTTAGGAAATTCTTTTTGGCAGTCGTTTAGATACTTGCCGCCAAAGACCCCCAGCTCCAGCATTTGTCTGGGCGTAAGCTCCGGTCTAAAATCTGGATCAAAATTTTTCCCCTCAGGCTCAACTAGGCTGTAGACATAACCCTGCTGCATTTTGTCGCTGACGCGGATTCTTTTTATTTTCATATTTAAATTATACCATTGCCTAATATAAACCCAAATCCGCTCCGATGTATATCGGAGCGGATTTATAGAACATTTATTTGCTGTCTTTTGGTAAACTTTGGCAGGCTATGCCGTTGTTGTCGCCATCCAGACGGTTGGTATCGTTACTAGGACCACCGGCTTTGACAAAAAAATTCTGGGCTTGGGCTTGAGTTTTAAAATCATCGCAGTTATATTCATCTGTGGCTTTACCCAGCTTGGGATCTGTTACTACGTTGCCTTCTTTGTCTCTCAATATTTTTGTTAAAAAATTTCCCTCCTGAGTTTTTTGCAAATTACCTTTTTCATCGCGCATTATTTTGGAGTCTTTCACCGAATTGCCGGACAAGATAGACCCTAAATCAAAATCATTGTTGCTGGCTTCAAAACCAAAAGCAGCGAGTAGCACCACTATTACCCCACCTAAAACCGCTTTGGCGGTTTTTCTCTGCCCTTCAGGCAGGTTGAACTTTGGAAGTCCCATAAATTTTTATAACATTAAATATAAAACTATTGCTATGGCGAGCAGCACAACTATCACGCCTAAACGAAAATTTTTATTTTCTCTTAAACCCATATAATAATTTGATTAATTATAACCTATTATATCATATCCAATTAAATAAATTTACTGAAATTGTATATATATTGGAATTGGCGATAGTTTGAGTAATTGCTCTGGTGTTAATAATTTGTGAGAATTTTCAGAATCATTTTTATAAAACAGCTTAAAACCAGTAAACTGTACCGGCTCTTTGACTATGTATTGCTGGTAAGTATTTAACTTGCTTCCCTGCGAGCCAAAGCCGTCCATATCCATCACTATTTGAACTTCGGGCAAAGGCTGAATGTTTTTATAGTTGGTAACCATAGGCTTGGTAAAACGGTGGATCACTAAAATCTTCGGCGTTAAAGAATTCTCCTTCACAAGTTTAGCCAAATACTCGACTGCGGCATTTATATCACTAGCATCCATAGCGCCGATTTGCTCCCCAGGCTTTCCTCCGTTTCGCATATAAAACTCCGGATCAACACCCAAATGCACATTCGGCAGTTTTAAATATTTTTCCAAATATGGCAATTCAGTCTGTATGTCGCTCAAACCCACCTGAACATCCAAAAAAACCAAGGCTTGTATTTTTTCCGCCATCGCAAGAACTTTATCTATTTCTTTATCAGGCATCCGTGCCCGATATTTGCCGTCCTTGCCCGCTCCTGCCTGAGCCACCACGGCAATATAGTGTAAAGCGGGTAAAACCGGAGTTTCCGGATCTGCTTTTTGCCACTTTTCCACTTCCATATTTAATTTTTTAAGCATCACATCTTCTGGATACTCTCCAAGCACGCCCATATTTTTTGAATACAAATTCCCATAAAATGCCACGATCCGGTTAAAAGGCAATATTGCCCCATAGTTTGGATAACTTGTTTTGACTGGCCAAAGATTATATTTGCTACTGGTGGAATTTTGATTAAATTCCATCTTAACGTTTGCATTTTGCCAAAGCTTTTTCTCATAAGCTTCTTTATCTAACACAGGCTCTGGCCTAATGACTGTTTTTGAAGATTGAATTTCCTTGCTTGATTTTACATCTTTTTTTTTGAAAAACTGGGACTTATTTGGAATAAATAAAATTCCGACTGCCAACAAGCAAAAAAATAAAATTGATTTAAAAATTAAAAAATTTTTCATTTCTTATAAGAAAGAAAAAGCGCATCCGGAACTTTGTTGTTTCAGAATGCACTTTTTTTATTTTTGCTGATAAAAATTTAGTAGCTCAACTTCTATATTCGGATCTGTTTCATTGACTAGCTGTTTAAACTTGGCAGTATCACTTAAACCCTCCGGCCCGCGATAATGGTATGGTATGACTTTTTTCGGTTTGAAAGCCAAAACCGCGCTTGCCGCTTCTTCCACGCTCATAGTATATGGCAAGTTCATACACAGAAAAGCAATGTCAATGTTTAAAAGAGCCCGCATCTCCGGAGTATTGCCGGTGTCGCCAGAAACATAAACCCGCTTATTGTTTTTTTCTAACACATACCCATTACCTCTGCCTTTGGTATGAAAACCATCTTTTTTTTCCGGCACATTGTACATAGCCACAGCCTCAACTTTCATACCCAAAAATTCATCTGTCTGCCCGTTTGCAAGGACAACAGTTTGTTTTTGCATTTCCTTGGGCAATTTGTCATAAACCGCTTTTGGCGCAAAAATCCTGGCTTTTCCCGTAAATAAAACCTCCAAAGTGGTGGTGCTCAAATGGTCCTGATGAATATCGGTTAAAAGTATGATATCCGGCAAAGGCTGTCCCACATAAATCTTTGCCTCGCCTACCGGATCCGTGTAAACGATCTGACCTCCAAAATCCAAAACCATAGACGCGTGTTCTATGGGCACGATTTTGGGAAAGGCAGGGGCTTCTTTTTGAGTCATATTTTGATCATCTTTCTTTTCAGGCTGAGTTTTAGTTTTTTGCATATATACAAGAGCTCCAACTAAAACCAACACTATAGCCCCAAATAAAACTTTTTTCATATCAATTTGAGTTTAAATTATTTTTTTCTAAATTATTACCGTTTATATCATAATAGCAGGTTAAAAAACAAGGTCAAGAAAAAAACGCGCCAGTTTCCCAGTGCGTCTTTTTTGCTTCAGAATTCGTGCGGGCGGCTTAGCGCCCGAAAGCGAGGGAAAAATTGTAGATGACCCGAAGGCGGACCATCCGTTCGCGCTGAAAACCTCTGAGATACGAGGCCTCCAGCATCACCTTTTTCCCTTTGTCGGCAAAGATGCCGAAGATGGGGCCATAGTAGCCCCCAGGTTTTTTTTCGGCCGTCTTTAAGGCGCGGCCAAATGGGAGGACCATAAAAAGCTCCTCTCCCACAGCCACCCGCGGCCGGACAAACACAACCAGCTGGTGGTTGTGTTTAAAGCCTTGGCTTACCACCCCTTTTCCAAGCTCTTGGTAGAGCTCTAAAACAGGGGCAGCCAAAGCCACCTGCGGCATGCGCCGGCTTTTTGGGCGCTTCCAGTAAACCTGGAAGCCTTCGCCGAACAGCTTGGACTTGCCGTTCAGCGAAAAGCTCGGAGCCAGGAAAATCTGGACGCCTTTAGGCCGGCCGATCTCAGGACCGGCTGCAAACCGGCCCGCCAAGCTCTGGCCGGTGCGGGAGCCGATGATGTCCACAAACCACTGCCGGCCCGCTGCCTCGGGCAGAATCGTAAAACGCACAAAGCTGTGCGCTTGGTTTGAGGCACCAACGGTGTCCCGAAACCGAAAATCCAGCTGCGCCGGTACACCCTCCTCGGCGCGTAAATACGTAAGCCCAAGGAGGCCTACAAGAATTCTGATTGCCATACAGCCTCCTTTCTAGGCTAGCTAAATATATTAAAGAAAAAACCCGCTACAGTCAAGAAAAAAATTCAAAAAACACCATTTTCTGGCGCTGTTATTCGCAATATTATAACCCTAGATATATAGCAAACTAAATGCAGGTTTATTATTATTTACGCAAAATATTAAAATCAAAAGGCGCAGGTATCTGCTTTGACAGATTTTTCATATCTTCAAGATTGGTCATAAAAATTCCGACCTCAGGCTGTAAAGTATATAGGGTTATGTGGGTTGGAGGGTACTCAATGTTTAATGAGTACTTGTTATTCATTTCTTCAAAAAACTGTCTTAAATATGAAACTTCACACATAACCACGACCGCTTTTTTCTCGCCTTCAGCTAAAAATCTAAACTCATTTTTATATCCCAAAAATCTTATTTCAAAATTCTCCACAAACCAATTGAAATCATTTATAACTTCGTTTTTAAACTCAGGATTTTGTATTCCATATTTTTCTACAATCTTCCCAATACAAACCAAACTTATATGAAAAGACGATTTAGGTACAAGCTTATGCCCAAAGACTTCTATCCTTTCAGGCAACCCAGAGATAACCACAGGCAAACCAATCACATCCCGATTTGGCCCGCCTAACTTGTATTTAGGATTAATCAAAGTAATTTGCATATTTTTAAACTAAACTCCTTTGGCTCTTAAAACTGTTAGTATTGTTTTAAAAATTATATACAAGTCATATAACACAATTTTTATACCTGAATGATTTTTACAAAATTCAATATATTCCATATCAAAGGCATTTTGAGATTTGGAAACTTTTACATCTTTAACAATCTGAAAAGGGCCGGTTAAGCCACATCTAAATATGTACCGCTGAAATTTACCATTCTGGGCGTCTTGCCATGTAACGACTTCGTTTGAAGGCCGCGGACCCACTAGAGCCATCTCGCCTTTTAAAACATTAATCAACTGTGGCAGCTCATCCATATATATTTGTTTTAAAAACCGGCCTATGAAGGTCATATTTTGATTATTCTGCTCTAAATCTTTGGTTTGAACAAACCCGTGTGTGTTTAAATATTCATTGATTGTCTGAATTTTAAATATTCTGAATTTTAAAACCTTAAAAGGCTTCCCATTTGAAATCCGTATTTCCGAATACAAAAGCGGTCCTTTGTTTTCTTTAAAAAACAATCCTTCAAAAAAATTTATAAGGACTACCAAAATAATGAAAGGCAAAAGCAAAGTCAGCAGCAACATACTAACAAAGACATCAAAAGCCCTTTTTATCATTGGAAAAGGTACGTGGGTTAGTTGGCTGTTAATTTTTGATATTTCTTCTAAATAATCCATAAAAAATAATCCCCTACCAGCTCCCTCCCCCACCCCCGCCAAAACCGCCGCCGGAAGAACCCCCGCTAAAACCGCTTCCGCCACTACCGGCGCTGCCCGGGGGTACAGCAGAAAATGTATTCTGGGTGGTTGCTGAAAAATTACTTAACGCATTTATAAACAATATAGAGTTAAAAGTTCCGGACGTGCCTGAAAACCAGCCAGGCGGCTGGGTGTATATCCCTTCAAACTTCTTAGCCCACTGTGTTTCCACACCCAAAGCCATAGCAAAGGGCAGAAGTTTTTCAAACTTCTCAGGAGTTTTTTCCGGCGCGTTATGAAAGTCTATCCGGTCTTTTTCCGCCACGGACAGATAAAGTTTAAGTCCCAACACTTTAGCTTTTACTTCCGCTCCCTTTAAAGTTTTCTTGGGCATAAAAAAACTAAATACGAAAACCACCAAACCAGCCCCCGCCATCCCAACCAGCCAATACACGTTCTGTTGCCATATCACCATTAAAACCCCAATAAAAAAACAAATGCCGGCTAATACCTGATACCAACGCCTGGTTTTGTCCGGCTGCGAAAGAAAATATTCTTTTGAAACCATAGAACCGTAAGCTATATCTTTGAGTTTTTCTAAATCTTTATAGAATTCGGTTTCAAGCGAACTCAACAAAACTTTGGGCAGTGGCAAAAGGACTTTGCCAAACACACCTTCTATAAACTTGGCCTGAAGCGGGGTTAAGTGTTCGTCAGTAGGTTTTAACAGCTCCAAACTATACTCAGTTGAGGTAAAAAGTCCGAGAATTTTTTTCTCCGTTTGAGTAATTTTTATATACCCTAAAACCGCTAAATTTATCAGTTCTGCGGAAATATCTTTGTTGTCAGCCTTTTCATCTGCCAAAACGCCAACCTCAGCTGGGGTTAAGCTGTCCGGCGCTTCATATTCAGGCACTATGGTTGAAATTTTCGGATCTCTGCCCTTTTTGCTCCAAAGCCACAGCATAAAAAACAATGCGAACAAAGGCAAAGACAACATATAATTGTCCTTGATAACTTCTAAAATATTTTGCATTGCGCTTGGCTGACTGACTACGCCTTTTGGAAAACCTAACACCACGGTCAAACCCTCGCCAACATTTAAATTTTCCTGAGAAAATGAAACAATATCTTGCTTGTCTTTACTGATACAAGAAGCGCTAGCGCCAACTACGCCAAAAAAACACTCATAAATAACTTTTTCCATATCTGTATTTTGAGGCATCCAAACTTCAGCTGAGGCGTTAGAAATTTCCACCGGCCACCCGTTTCCTGTAACGTTCCAGTAAAGTTCATCGTGGTCTGTAAAATAGTTAATGGCTTTTTTTACCGTGTACCCAAGAACATAAGTATGCTCTCCGCTGATGGTACTGTCAGGATCCCCGATTTTTATTTCTATATTTTCCCCGGGATAAGAAACCGAGTATTTATACGGCCTGCCGGCTTGGTCTGTAACCGATATATCCCGGATCTTGATAGTATAATTTCCCCCGCTTCTTTTGTATTTTATCGGGATATAGCGAAAAATGCCGTGACGGGATAGCGCACCAAAATCATAAGAAATAGTTTCAACAACCTTGATTTCAGCATTTGGCAGAACTTGGATTTTAGTGGAAAAATTACTTATGCTTTCAGCCCTGGCTGAGAATGGCAACAAAACCAACAAACCAAAAAACAAGCATAAAAATATTTTATTCATATCAGTATTATACACCAACAAAAAACAATGGTTTAATCCATTGTTTTTTTATAAATCCCTCCAATCCGGTCTTTCCTGTCTTGCTTCTTCTCTTACTGTTTTAGGTTTTTCAGGTAATTCGGATAATGCTTGTAGTGGTGTTTCTAACTCTCTTGGCTCATCTGTTTCTGTAGGAAAAAGCGGTATTTGTTCTGGGATTTTGTTTGCTGGTGTTTTAGTCATATATTAAAAAATTATGATTTCACTTGCTGTTCTTTTACTCTCAGTTTAACAAATTTTTTTATCATTTCAAAAGGTATGGGTTCTGTAAGAGGAAATCTTAAAGTACCTTTGGAAACTTTGTATTTGGACAAGCCTTTGACTTTTGTTACGGCCGAAGTGGTTGCCGGGTAAACGCTTAAGTGATTTTTAAAAGCGGCAAAGTACACCAAATATTTACCGTTCAAGTAAAAAGTCGGGATGCCATAACTGATCCCTTCCTTAGCTTTCGGAATCTGTGATTTGATGGTAGCGCGCATTTTCCTTAAAAATATCTGTGTGCTTTTTGGAAAAATCTCTATATACTCGCCAATAGTTTGATATTTCATATAAAAAAATTATTTTTATTATTATTAAACAAAAATACAAATAAATCAAAAGCGCGCTGATCCCGAAGGTCAGCGCGCAAAGAAAATGACGGGAGAAAGTCTTAAAGTTTGGGGCAATATCGTTGGAGCCAATACAACACCAACACCTTGAGCGGATACATATCCTCTCGACGAAATGGTGTGGCAACCAGATCTGCTTTCTCTGCTCCCAATCCCAAAACCTTTCTCCAAAACTCTTCGCTTGCCGTGTGGTGAGCCACCAGCAAACAAGGAGGTTTTTGGTTAATTGTTCTGAGCCCCCCAAAAAGCCCAGGCCAATGCTCACCTATGTGATCGTTATCAACGACCACAACCGCGGCGAAAGAGCTCCGGAGCTTTTGCTTCGCATCATCTTCTGTAAGACAGTGTTCCCATTCCACATACGGAAGATCCTCACGCATGAGCGCTACAAGATCTGTATGCATCTCCGACTTCATCAGCGTCAACACCAAAACTTTATCCATGATCACTCCTTATGATTTCGATTCCTAACTGGGAAGTATACAAAAAAATCTGCAAAAAATCAAGGGTCTTTACATAGTATCAGCCGAAGGGCCGTAGATGGAAGGGACTTTGGCGCCCATAGCTCGAAGGTGGGTGGAAAGCTGGCCTCGGTGGTGGATGGCGTCAAACAAAAATCCCCAGGCCATATGGAATTTTTTGTCTTTCCAGGTTTCACCCATAGCCGCGTCGCCATTTTCCCAGTCTGTTTCAGAAATAGTTTCCACATCTTTTAAAAGCTGTTCTATGCCTGAGTCAAACTTTGACAGCATATCCGCCTTTGACTGCTTTTCCATCTCGTGAGGGTTAAAAGTCGGAGCGCCAGAAGTTAAAATCCCAGAAATGGCTTTCCATTGAAGCGAAAGCTGGGCAGCCAAGTTGCCAGCTTCCCTGGATCTGTCGTGGACTTTGTGCGTATGTTTGTCTTCGGGCAAGGCTTCTATCACTGTCCTAAATTTCGGCGTTTCTTCTTTTAAAGTTTGGATAAAAAAATCTTTGTTTGTCATTTTTTAAAAAATTAATGTTTGTAATAAACTCTACAAAAGTATAGCATATATTATTTCTTAAAATTTTATCTATGCGAGCAGCCTTCCCAGCAACAAGGGCGGCGCATCCCGCTAGTAAGTTTTGAAAGCGCTTTTTGTAAGCGAATTTTCCTGGTTTCCTCTTTTTTGGCCGAAGTTACCCAGCAGATCCATTCATTTTTAGCCAGCGGCGTTATGTCGTCCCAGACGGCTTTTGCTTTTGGCGAAGAGGTGAGAATATTTTTTAAATCCGCCGGCAACTGATGTAATTTATCTTTTGGCATAAATAGTTTAAAACTATATTAGTGTCAACATCCATTCGTGTACTATTTTTCAATCAAGCTTGAGTTACGTCGTGTGGGTGGCTTTCTTTCATCCCGGCTGGACTGATTTTCATAAATTCCACATTCTGCCAAAATTCCTTTAAATTATGAGCGCCGGCATAACTAAACGCGGATTTAAGCCCACCCTCCCAATTATTCAGCAAATCCTTGGCGGCTCCCTTGTGGGCTATAAAACCCATATCAACTCCTTCAGCTGTAAATTCAGTCAAATCTTCGCCTTTGGTATTTTTCATTTTATCTTTATAAGCTCCATAAGAAGCCATACCCCGATACAATTTTACCTTTCTGCCATTCCACATTGTCGGCTTGCCAGGAGACTCGTCTGTGCCGGCCAAAAGGCTGCCGATCATAACTCCGCTAGCTCCGGCTGCCAGGGCTTTTGCCATATCTCCGGAACTTCGGATGCCGCCGTCGGCAATAACCGGAACATTGCCCGATCCCTTTTTTGCCTCCATAACCGCGGTCAGCTGCGGCACGCCAAACCCGGTCACAATTCTGGTAGTACAGACAGCGCCTGGCCCGATTCCAACTTTTATCACATCTGCCCCCGCTTGCCTGAGGTCTAAGGCCGCCTGTCTGGTAGCCACATTGCCGACAATCAATAAAGTTTCAGGGAATTTTTTATGCAGTTTCTTAGCCATATCCAAGCAGATTTCCAAATGCCCGTGCGCAATGTCCAAAACCAGCGCATCCGACCCGCTTGCCACTAAACTTTCCGCGCGCTCTAAATCATCGCTTTTAACCCCCACAGCAGCGCCTACCAAAAGCCTGCCTTTACCATCCCTGGCTGCCTTGCTGTTACTACTTTGCACCACGTCTTTGGCAGTTATTAGTCCTTGAATCTTTCTGTGTTCGTCTACAATAGGCAACTTTTCAACCTTATGACGGTTAAAAAAGTCAGAAGCTTCCGTTAAACTAATGCGCTTGTCCGTATAAATAAGTTTTTCAAACGGGGTCATTACTTCAAAAACTTTTTTTCCCAACTGTTTTTCAAAAGCATAATCCCGTCTGGTAACTATCCCCAAAAGCTTGTCTTTCCCGTCCAATACTAAAAAACTTGAATTTTTTGTTGACTCAACCTTCTCTAAAAGCTCAGCTAAGCTAGCATCAGGACCCACGCCCAACGGTTTTTCTATAATATGATTTTCTTTTCTTTTAACTTTTTCTACTTCTTTGGATTGCTCTTCTATAGTGTTGAATCTATGAACAACTCCCAAAGCCCCGGCCCTGGCTAATGCTACTGCCATTTCACTCTCTGTAACCGTATCCATAGGCGAGGAGATTATGGGTAAATTTAAACATATCCCCTTACCCAAATCTATTCTTAAATCTGTTTCTTTGCGGGAACGGATAGCAGATCGTTTGGGTACTAACAAAACATCGTCAAAAGTTATGCCGCTTGCCCAATTTTCAGGAGATTGTTGCATTCGATTTAAACAGCTAATAAGCTGTAAATAAAATATCGCTCAAACTGATGTCTTAAAATATCTTATCACTTTCAGATCAAAACACCAACATAACAACTTTCAAACCAAATCTTATTTTCCTTTCAGTATTTTAGTAAGTAGCTCTCTATATTTATCTGCCATTTTTTCATAACCTTTGGCATTGGGGTGGATGGCGTCATACATCAAATCTTTTTTTCCCAAAATCCCGCCCAAAACATCGTCCACATAGTTTACTTCTAGCTCAGAAGCCAACTTTCTATAAGCGCTGTTATAGTTTCCCAAAACACCTCCGCTGATTCCGCTTAGTACAACTGTTGAGCCGGTATTTTTTATCTCCAGTATCATCTCCCGCAAATTCCCCAAGGTTTCTTCTTTAGGGTAGCGCCTTAGTATGTCGTTGCCGCCTAAAACTATGATCACGATTTTTGGCTCTTTTTCCAACACATCTTTTTTAAGCCTGAGCTTGGCTGTACTGGTAGTGTCCCCGCTTAGTCCGGCATTAAGCACTTTTACTCCCAGCTTTTTTTCCAACTGCGCCACGAAATTGTCTTTCTCAGTGGCGCCCACCCCATAGACCAAACTGTCGCCAAAAGCAATAATATTTGTCCCAGAGGTAGGAAAATATATTTTTTCACCGCTTGAAAAAAACCATAGAGCGGTAAAAAATAAAAGCAATATAGCTATAACCACATAAACAATACGCATAAAAACTGGTATTACATTAAAATGTATCTATTCTTCAAAACCTACAAAAAAAGTTTTTCTAGGGACGCTCACCTGCTCCTAAACTCATATCGTCTCTTTGT
Organism: uncultured Candidatus Saccharibacteria bacterium; assembly: GCA_964512925.1. Taxonomy (GTDB): domain Bacteria; phylum Patescibacteriota; class Doudnabacteria; order UBA920; family UBA920; genus CAZEKH01. Next base: position 58,873 of record CAZEKH010000002.1, read on the forward strand.
TCTACTGGACCATAGAATGGAACCTTTGCATCAGACTATTTAATGTGGATATAAATCCTTTGGGTGGCGCCTTCTTTTTTTGCATCATCCAAATGATAAATATCTACTTTTCTTCCATCCAGAACAGCGTCACGAATTCTAGGTTCAAATTGTACAGCAGGTGGTTCATTCATAACCATAATATCGGTAAAGGGTCGAAGCTGATCTGTTAAACCTTTTTTTCTATTGCCTCTTTCCAAAATTCATAACCCTTCCATATTTCGTTGTTTATTATTTCGTTCATATTTTTATGAATTAATTGATGATTTATTTAATCCAACATCATTATATCACTAAATATTGCTATCGTACTGCCTGCTAATATAAAAATCTCAATGAATACTGGTTGATTGGAATATATTGATAACCCCTCCTTCCCCGCCACAACAGATATAAATAGATGGTCGGGAAATTATATCTCTCAAATAATAAAAAAGAGCGGCCGTCGGTTGCCCGGCTGGTCGCCCTTGAACTTAGTCAGCCCATCACTGCTTCTTGGGCGGATTGTTTGGGTCTTCACCCAAGCTGATTTTCATACTCTTCATGAACCTCTGATCTTCCGATGTAAAATTCGGCTTGCCGCCTCCGGTGGTTGCCGACGGTCGTGGGCTTTCAGGCTTTCCCGTGGAAGCGTCATCCTGTTTCTGAAAGCCAATTGTACACTCGAGGATCAGAAAAACTTCGTAGCCTGCTTTCTGAATTGCCTCGATAGCTTCCGCAATGCGTTCGCTCCCGGACAGCGCATCATTGATCGCCTGGCCAAGTTCCTGCATCAGTCTTTGCAGCTTTTCATCCATTGCCATTGTTATTGCCTCCTTGCGGCTGATAAAACATTTAACATTACCATAAAAACGGACTATGGTCAATAGCCTGCTGACTTAATACTTACAACTACCAAATACCAAAAAAGCGCTACCATAAAAGGTAGAGCTTTTTCTTTGGCTCCGACTCTGGGACGGTTTTCGAACTGCTAAATGGGCTAAATTACTGGAATTCCCAGAATTAACTAGCGCTGCTATACAAAATTTACTGTTTATAAATTAACGTGCGGAATTTCGTCTGTTTCTTTCCTGTGCATCTGCAACACGTCTAGCGTCTTCAGTTTTTTCAGTACTATGTTCAATACGGGTTTTAGTATCAACATTTGGCAACAATGGGGCAACAATGGGGACATGACCCATTATTCATTATTACTTACTTTGTACAAAATAAATGGCTCCTGACCCTTTTTGGTTTTTCCGAACAAGTGGAATAGCTACCGCAATTTGAACTGGCAGGAGCAGTATCCGGCGTTTGATACAATAAAGGCCGATTTAGAGGAGATTTTGGCTGTTAAATAAATTCTGGACAAGTGGGAGGGGGAAGGATTTTTTAAGAAAATCTAATTTAGGTTAGGCGGGGTACCATGGATAATAGTTTTAAGCTAAATTATCGAACTTTCTTTTTTGGTGCTTTTGAACAAGACTATTAAAATACCTAATACCAAGAGAGTCAAATTCAAACCCCACATACTTTATCGGAGTTACCCTTAGGTCGTCCACCCAACTTTTCCAATGAATATCTCCCCCTAATATTATTTTTCCAAAACCTTCATTTATTTGAATATTTAAACACGCAATAAAAAAGTATAAGGCAATATCAAAATGTCTTTGCCACGTGCCAAATATATATTCTTTCGGTTTAGGCATTAAACCATGAGCAATATGATTTCTAAGTGTAAAAAATCTATCCGCCCAAATTTCTTTCTTTGTCCCGACTTCAAACTCTTTTATCGCACCATCTCTTTCCGAACTGTAACGGTATTTTTTATCAGTTTTATTATTTAGATTATTTTTAATAAAATTTTTTACTTTTCTTCTACCTTTCCCCGGCAGGATCCCGAGCAGAACTTCGAAAGCCGATGCTTGTAATAAAATTCTAGCATTATGGCTTATTTGCGATGAGTTATAATAACTCTCATAAAACAACTCAATAGCTGAAATTATTCTCCTAAAATATTTTGGTTTTTGTTTCCTTAAACGTATAAGTGCATCGAACAAATCTTGATCCACTTCTCGGAATAAGGGAGTTGGCACGTATCGAGGGCGAATTGTTTTGTTCTCTTTTATATCAATTCCCCCATGACCCATAGGGACTGCAAAACCACCCCATTCAGTCATATAATCACTATCTAAAACTATTGAAAAATGTATCTTTTCAAAATTATCAGAACTTGCCATCCAGTGACTAGAATTAACATTTCTTTTAATAGTGTTCGATCTCGACAAAAAACTAATAAATAGAATTAGCCTGGCATCATTAGCTTTAACTTGGTCGGTTTTGTTAAATTCCCTAAAGTCATTCTTACCGACTTGAATTAGTCCTACCCCTCTAACGCGATAACCCTCATGTGTTTTATAATTAGCAAGCACAAGGTCAATTTTGGCTTTTAACTGTTCGTCGGTAATGTATTTTTGATTACTAGTGTCAAAATTCCATATTTTTGCAAAACCAAAGTCTATCTCACGAACGTCACTTAAAGTTAAATAAGGTAGGCAAATAAAAAAGAATCTTTTATTCTGTGGCTGTGGTATAGTCATTTTTCTATTCTGATAGGTTTGATTAACTGGGAAAAATTATTATTTGGAAAATTTATGGCTTTTTTTGGAAACTTAAAATGTTTAAGTTTTTGCATATTTTTTATTCATTTAAACGTTTCCAAATAACTTTGCTACCTTTCCCCTCTATATTACCAGTTTCAGAATCGTACTCATTAACAGACCACGAAAATATTTGCCATCCGTAACCATCGTACAAATATAACTCATCTCGACTAATTATTTTATTCTCGCCATTACTGAATAACATCTTATTATTGGCAATATAAGGAAAATCCGGATTACCTGTTTTATTAAACTCAGTATCATCCCCCGAATAATGAAAACCTTGCTGATCAGTAATCATGTCAACAAAAGATTGTTTGCTTTCAGGAGGCAACTTTTTATAAAAGTTAGTATTATCAAAACTTTTGATTGCAGTTTGGTATGGATCTTCACCCGATTCCCTATTTGCATTCCAAAAAACTAAAGTCAAAATTATTGCGACCAGTACGACAATTAAAATTTTAAACCAATTTTCTTTTAAAAATCTCATACAGTGCAAATATTTTATTCTGGATTAGAAATCTCAAACAGTTCATGTTTTCTAGCCAAATAATCCTTTTGTTGTTGTAAATTGTAATTAACCAACTCCATATCCATCTCGTTTGTTATGTTTGATGTATACGATGCTTCAAAAACATTTGTTTTTAAATTTTTTATAAATCTATATTCTTGAGAGCCATTACCAGAAAAAAATGTAATTGTGCCTGTTTCCACAAAGCACGTAGATTCTTTTTCATTATAGTGGAATCTAGCTGGAATTATTGTTTTATTGAGTAAGCTAGATTTTTCATCACGCTCATATTTCTCAAAAAATTCATTGCCAATTTTTCGGCATGCATCTTCATTTTCTAAAAGCTCGTCCTTAACTAGTTTGAGCTGTTTTTGTTTTGGGACAATAACTAAATAATTATAAAATGAGTAAGTTATTATTAACCCACATATTAGTAAAAAAATCTTTGTCCAGTTTCCTTTTACCCAATTCATAATAATTATTTTGCGGGTTTAATTTTTCCAATATAAATATAATAAAAAATCCATTTAGGTACTTGTAAGAAAAACCATGCTAGCGCTAAAGAAAAGGGTGCGTATAGCAAAAGCCATAAAAGGGATGCTGGTTTCTGATGATTTTTGTCATATAAATCAAGGTCTAATTTTGAAGATTCGCTTTCACCGTAAATCTCTTTAAAAACATAGGGTGAGTAGCTAGTCATTCGTTTTATAACCTTATCTGAAATTTCTTTAGTATTGAACCCCGCTTCTTTAAGATCCTTTATTTCTTTAATTTGTTTGTTGGTAGTATCCTGTTCTTTCAAATACTCTTGCCTATCCTCATTAAGCTTAATCCCAACACTAATACTTGATAGAACGGCTAACCCGAAACAAAAAATGGCAAAACATACATATAAAACTTTTAAAGTTCTATACCATGCTTTGCTATTTAAATAGCTGAGTGATTTGATTTCCATGACTGTATTAGTACACATTTAGTCTATACCTAAGCCATAAATTTGTAAATATGACTAAAACAGTCTTTTTTAGAGGTACTTAAAAACCTTTACCTCTTAAGCAACTTTCATATTCTAGTTTAGGGGTTTGAGCCCACCAATTTTTTTCTGGTTGTGCTAATTGTGGTATTTCTGGACAAGAAGCACGGCACCAAAAATCCTCGCATTTTAGACGACATGCATTTGCTGTATCAAATTGTTCTTGTAGGAAACAAAGGGGTCAGGAGCTTTTTTATAAGAGTTTTTTGTTGGCTCCCTCCTTCGTCCCGATGATCATCGGGACTACGGCGGACAGGCTGGGATTCCGTTTTGCACCCGAACCCCCGACCAACCAAGGGATGGTGCCGGGAGTTTTCCTATCGGAAAAAACGAGGGTATAGCCTATTATTTCTTCCAAGGATTTTGTTTAAAGTAGTCTTCCAAAACTTTTTCTAACTCTTTCTTACCATTTCCGCCTTTGAGGTACAATTCTCTGCGTTTGGCATCCGACTCTAGTAGAAAAGCTTCGTAGTGGATGAGAGTTAAAGGACGGCGGTGTTTGGTAGCGGTTACAAAACCTGATTCGTGAGATTTTATTCTACTTTTCAAGTCAGGAGTGTAACCAGTATATAGAAGTCCATCTTTCTGACTATGTAATACATATATATAAAACATATTAATATTTTACCATAAAGAAAAACCATCCTGAGATGGTTTTTCTAACTTACTATGCTAAACGTATCTATGGCTCACCCGCTGAGCGGGTGTATAGCCACGCTTAGCGTGGCTCGGGAGCTGGGATTCGAACCCAGGACCCATCGGTTAACAGCCGATTGCTCTACCGCTGAGCTACTCCCGAATGATATTTTTCATTTGTCTTCTACCAGATGCACTTTTGAAAAATTTTTCTCTTAGACGTGCATCTTGCAAATTATTATATTCTTCAAAATATATTAACTTCCAAGGTGCATACCTTTTTGTATAAAAATGTTTTTTTGAATTGTGCTCACTGAGTCTAATTTCTAAAGTTCTATCTGTACTACCAACATAAGTTTTTTTATAGTTCAAGCTTTTTAAAATATAGAGGTAAGGCATAAATTTTTTGCTCTACCCGCCTCGACTCCCGAAGCTCGTCTTCGGCGAGGCGGGCCGCTGAGCTACCAGCCTCGACGTCTAGGCGGGCTCCCGAATATTTTCGTCAAGCCATTTACGACCCTGACCAGACTTTAAAAACTTTTCTCTTTTTAAAGCCTCGCTTTTAGTAGTAAATGATTCGTTATAAATTAAAATCCAAGGTCTATTTTTAGGAGTAATAATACTGACCTGCCTCCAACCAGCTTGCGGATGGCAGAACTCCCGAATATCCAAATGTTAAACTAACTTTAGATAGTTTAACACCTATTACTTTTTTTTTCAATAGTTATAAAGGTCTGATATAATATACCGGACGATGAAATAATTACAATACTTTTTTGAACTTTAAAATATTATTATGCAAATAAATTTTATAAATCCGGAAATATCCGTCATTATAACAGGGATGTTGCCGATTTTTGAAGTGCGGGGAGCTTTGCCTTTGGCATTGTTTTACTACCACTTTTCCCCTCTCAAATCCTACCTATTGTCGGTTTTTGGCAACCTCCTGCCCATCCTTCCCCTGCTTTTTGGCCTAAAAATCTTTTCTGAATATTTGGCTCATAAAGTCTACTTTTTAAACAGGCTCTTAAACTGGCTTTATGAAAAAACCAGGCAAAGGCACGGAGACCATTTTGAATCCTATTCCTGGGCGCCTTTTGCCCTGTTTGTTTTTGTTGCCATCCCCATACCCTTAACTGGAGCTTGGAGCGGTATTTTGGCTGCCATCACTTTTGGTATTCCTTTTTGGCGGTCTTTTATTGCTATTTCTGCCGGAGTTTTGGTGTCAGGTGCAGCAGTTCTTGCGATTTCCTTGTTAGGCTTAAATTTTAAAGAAATATTTTAAATTTTATTAATCCCAAACACTTTTTATGAACATGTTCAAACCAACAAATCAAAAAACTATTTCCGGCTATTTAAACGCCCTGGTCCCAGAGCGAAAAAAATCTGTGGTTTTTCTGCATAACTTCATACAAAAAACCGTACCCAAACTAAAACCGCATTTTGCCTACAACATGCTGGGCTACGGAACTTTTCCTTACACCAACTACAAAAAACAGATCGTAAATTGGCCAGTGGTTGCTTTGGCTAGTCAAAAAAATCACATTAGCATCTATGTCTGCGCGCTGGATGCCGGTAAATATCTGGCAGAAAAATACAAAAAAGATTTGGGAAAAGTCAGTGTCGGCAAAAGCTGTATTCGTTTTAGAAAACTGGAGAATTTAAATCTTGATATGTTAAAAAAAATATTAAAGCTGGCAGCTAAAAATCCGGGCTTGGTTTTAAAATAAACATTTTAGAGTGTTTCAAAAACAGGATAAATTTCAATTTATTCATATACAAAAATACCCAGCCCGTTTAAAAGGGCTGGGTATTTTATAAAAATTTATTTTAACTCAACGTTGGAACTGATCTTAACTGTAAACAAATCATCAATAAACCCGTCAGCAACTTTGCTGGAGGCGTAAGTGATCCCCCACAATGTCCTATCCAGCTTGGTTTCTGCGGTAAAAACAGCTGTCTGTCCGCTTTGTACGACAGTGCCGGAAAACACGACTGGTTTGGTTAAGCCTTTTAAAGTCAGATTGCCGGAAAATTCGTAAGTTTGCTTGCCTGAAGATTCAGAAACTAACTTTGCGGAAGAAATATTCAACTCGCCAGTAGGATATTTTTCCACATCAAAAAAATCCGGGCTTTTGAGATGGCCGGAAAGCTTATCCTGCCCGTCGCCTTTGCCGGTTGTCAAAGTTTCTATGCTTGCCATATTTAAAACAGCATTAGCTGAGACAATTTTTCCATCCTTATAAAGCACATTGCCGGAAGAAATATCTATTTTACCCGCATCTTCATAGCCTGCCACCAAAGTTTTTCTGCCTATCCAGGCCAATTTGGTATTTTGGGAGGTTAAAGCGACACTGCCAGAAAAAGCAGTCGCTTGAGCCGGCACAGAAGGAGTCACAGAAACTGCCGGGGTCGGAGTGGCCGCAGCGTTTGTCGGCTGCTCCGTATTTTTACCATTTAAATCCTGTAAATAGCTATCTACGGCGTCTGAAGTTTGCTTATTGTAATATCCGGAATAGGCATAGACACCGCCCAGACCCAAAACTAATATTCCTAACACTATACCAATGGCTTTTTTGCTCATTTTTTTCCTTTCTTTTTTAATTTTTCCTTAATTCTCATAGCAAAAATATGCTATGATATGGATATGCTTAAATACTTAAATATATTCTAAGCCTTATATAGGCTACCATATGTTTAATACAAAAACAACCATAAAATATTTCCTGTTTGCCAGCGTCCTTTTTTTCTTATTGCCTGTTTTTAAGGCGCAAGGATTAGAACCCAAAACGCTTAATTTAAACGGCACTGTTACCCAAATTTCCGGGTTACAAGTATATTTCAAATCCCCTTCATCTGCCAAATATACAGCAGAAATTTCCACAGCCAAGCTGTTTAGAAAAAACGGCACTGAAATTTCTGTTTCAGAGATTCTTCCCGGGGATAAAATTGAAGTAAAAGGCAAAGTTTGGCCGGACAACAGCATAAATGCGGAATATGTAAAAAATCTTTCGCTATACCCTCACCGCTCAACTTTTATCGGAAAAATCACAGGTATCAATTTTCAAAAATCAGAATTCACTCTGGAATCCGGCAGTGTAAGCCGCCTGGTTAAAACTTCCCAGCTCACAGCTTATAAAAACAGCGGCTCTATATCCGGCTTTAGCAATCTGGAAATCGGGATGTCAGCGACTGTCAAAGCCGCCTGGGAAAGAAAGGACTCGGTTTTAACCGCTGAAAGCGTGGAGGCTAAACAAAAACTGATTAATATCACTATAACTGGGACGCTGGTTATGACCAGCCCTGAAGCTTTCACCATAGTCGGAGATAACAATGTTATCTACGGAATCAGTCTCAACAATGCTGTCCTAGTGTCCAAAAGCGGAAAAAAACTTTCTCTCTCGGCTTTTCAAAACGGTCAGCAGGTAAAAGTCGAAGGCAAGCACACATCCGGTTTGGTAAAAATTTTTGCAACCAAAATCCGTAATCTTAACTTTAAATAAATGAATTTAGCCATAATATTTTTTTTAAGTATCGTTGAAGGAATTATCCTGTTTGGACATTTTTTAGTTTACAAAACTTTGACCAAATTCTGGCCGGCCGTCGCTTTTTGGCCCAACCTGAAACTTATCACTTTAATTTTAGGTTTTAGTTTTTTGATATTTTCCATACTTATCAACTACCAATTCAACTGGTTTTTATCCTGGGGCTACTATGTTTCTTCAGTTTGGCTCGGGACTCTGCATCTGCTGGTCTGGGCCAGCATCGCAGTTTGGCTTTTGTATATCCCGGTGAAAATTTTTGGTTTAAATGTTTCAATGCTCTTGTCCGTAAAAACGCTTTTTTCTCTGGCTATTTTGTTTAGCCTGTACGGCTTATATCATTCTTACCAAACCCGCGTAACCGCTTACGAGGTAACCCTGCCAAACCTGCCCGCATACTGGCAAGGCAAAAAAATCGCGCTCGTAGCTGATACCCACCTGGGAGATGTCACAAACATCGGTTTTTCAAAAAAAATCGCCAAACTTATCGCGGAGCAAAATCCCGAAGCAGTCCTAATCGCCGGGGATTTTTTTGACGGACCGCCAGCCAATTTTACGGAACTGGCGATGCCGTTTGGACAGATCAAAGCCCCGTCCGGCGTGTTTTTTGCCAATGGCAACCACGAAGAATTTTCCGACAACCGCCCGTTTGCCGAAGCCATACAAGCTTCCGGCATTGTCAATGTGACAAACAAAAAAACCGAAGTTAAGGGCCTGCAAATTTTAGGCGTGTCATATGCAGGCACTGGCAAGTATGAGGGGCTCTTAGCCCACTTAAAGCCTCTGGAGATAGACCCGAAAAAACCATCTATCCTCATCAAACACTCGCCCAACGCTCTTTCTGCCGCAGCAGAGTCAGGCGTCAGCCTGACAGTATCTGGCCACAGCCATAGTGGCCAAGTCTGGCCTGGAATGTATTTTACCCGCAAAATTTTCAAAGGCTATGACTACGGCCTAAAACCATTTGGCAAAATGCTTCAGATAACCACCTCAGGCGCCGGCACCTGGGGGCCCCCGCAGCGCCTGGGCACCAACAGTGAAATTGTCATTCTAACTTTAAACTAAAGGCTCGCAGTTCCGCCAGGAGAAGCCAGCTTAAATGATTTAGCTTAAGTCCTAAATCTGTAACTTTATTTTGTTTAAAGCGTATTTATATACATAAACACAAAGCCAAGTATGACTGAACAGGATGCGATTTCTGCCGTATTAAGCGGCCAAACAGAAAGGTTTTCAGAAATTTATGATTCTTATATCAAGAAAATCTACGATTTTTTATATGCCCGAACTTTGCACAAACCAACAGCCGAAGATCTAACTTCCCAAGTATTTTTTAAGGCTTATAAAAATTTGTTCCAATACAAGCCTAACAAAATAGGAGTCGGGCCCTGGCTGTACGGCATCGCCAGGAACACCCTGATAGACCACTTTAGGCAAAACAAAACCGAACTGCCCATTGAGACGGTATACGACCTTTCTTCAGACAGTCGGCCGGAGGTAGACACGGACCAGCAAATCAGAAAAGAGCATATAACTAAGCTTTTAAATTTTTTATCGCCAAAACACAAACAAATCGTGTTATTGCGCCTGTGGGAAGGTTTGTCGCACCAGGAAATCGCCCAAGCGCTCAACATCAGCGAAGCCTCCAGTAAAACAGAATTTTTTCGAGCAATCAAATCTCTCAAAGAACACTCAGGCGGTTTAATGTTAGCCTTTATACTATTAACAAAATTCTAAATGGAAAATTCTGCCGACATTTTAAAAGAGCTTTACGCCATAGATCCTTCGCTGAAAGAATACGAAGGCAGGCTTTTGCCGATTTTACAAAAATTAATCCGTGAAAAACCCGCCTCTATACTTGATCCCGCTTTTGTCCAAACATTAAAACAGCGGCTTGTGGAAGATAATAAACTTCCAGAAACCGCGGCTCAATCATCTATCATTAACTTTTTTTCTATGAACAAATTCGCATACGGCTCATTTGCGGTCCTCACAGCAATGGTCATCGCCGGCGTTAGTTTTTACGCCGGGCAAAAAAAATCCGGTCAATTAATTAAGTTGCCGAACATCTCTGACACTGTCAGCCTGAAAAACAATCCAAAAACCCAAAGTTCGCTGAAAACTTTTGCTTCCGGGGAAGAATACCTTTCTTACCTAGAAACAGCGCAGAGCTCTTACGGATATGGAGGCGGAGGCGGCTTGATGGAAAAAACCCTGGTCGCGCCAATGTCTGCTTCAGACTCTGCCGGAATTTTACAAAATGAATTTAGAGCTGCACCCACCTCTAACCTTACCGCAAATTCAGCACCAAGATCTTCCCAAACCAACACACAGGTTTTAAGCATTGACGAACCTGATGTGGTTAAAAATGACGGAAAAAATCTTTTTGTTTCAATTGACAATCCGATTTATTATTTTAGACAACCTCTGCCATTTGAAGGCGATATGCCTCAACCGGGCTCCAAAATTCTTCCACCATATAGCCAACCACAATCACAAACCCAAATCTTAGCCGCCTTTCCTCCTGAGGGTCTTAAAAAATTAGGCAAAATAGACAAGCAGGGTGAACTGCTTCTGTCCGGCAATACTTTAATGATTTTTTCTTACGAGGGCGTCTCGGCTTTTGATGTTTCTGACAAGCAAAATCCTAAAACAGCCTGGAAACTCAAATACGAACAAAACAGCCAGCTAGCCACGGCTCGCCTTTTTGAAGGCAAACTTTATATGGTTACCAGAAGCTACCCAGACTACGGCTTGCCTTGCCCAATTATGCCCCTATCCGTGGACAATGCAAAAATTGAAATCGCCTGCAACCAAATCTATCATCCTGTCTCCCCGATTTCAGACACCAGCCTGTTTTCAGCTTTTAAAATAGACCCAAAAAACGGACAAGTGGAAAACAAAAGTTCGTTTATGGGCTCCTACGGCCAATCAGTCGCCTATATGTCGGAAAACGCCCTCTATATAACATACTCTTACCAGCCAGACCAAATCAAAACTTTGCTCAGCTTTTTAAATGAAGACGGCAAAAACTTTTTTTCTTCCGAACTCATAAGCAAAATTAAACGTCTGGATTCTTATGAGTTAAGCCAAAGCGCAAAAATGGTAGAATTGCAAAACCTTCTCTACTCCTGGCAAAAAGGCGCGGATCAAGACGAGATGCTGAAAAAACAAACAGAACTGGAAAATCTGGCGCAAAGCTATATCAAAAAACACCAGCGCGAACTAAGCTTAACCGGCATTGCCAAAATCTCCTTAAAAAATATGTCCGTGGAAAAAACCGCATCAGTGCCAGGAACGCCTTTAAACCAGTTTTCCCTGGATGAATACAAAAACAATCTAAGAATCGCCGTAACCATCGGCTCCCAGGGTGGATTTTTCTGGGGCGGTTGGTCTGCCAGTCAAAACACTGTCAACGATGTCTATGTTTTAGACAGCGATCTGGATATTTCCGGCGCAGTCCGCGACCTTGGCAAAGGCGAAACCATCCATTCAGCCCGCTTTATAGGTAACCGCGGTTATGTCGTAACTTTCCGCCAAACCGACCCGTTCTATGTGCTGGACTTGTCCAATGCAAAAAATCCCCAGCTTTCTGGCGAACTTAAAATTCCTGGTTTTTCCTCTTACCTGCACCCGCTCAAAGACGATTTGATCTTGGGAGTTGGCCAGGAAAACAGTAAGGTTAAACTCTCCTTGTTTGACGTATCAAACCCGACCAATCCTCTGGAAGTGGACAAATATATGTTAAATGAGTACTGGTCAGAGGCGCAACAAAACCATCACGCCTTTTTGCAGGATGAAAAATATCAAGTCTTCTTTTTGCCAGGCGGGCAAAATGGCTATGTGGTTTCCTATAAAAATAACCGTCTAAATTTGGAAAAAGCCATTGCCTCCACCCAAACCAAACGGGCGGTATATATGGGCGACTATCTCTATATAATCGGTACTGACAAAATTTCAGTGTACAGTGAAAAAACTTGGGAGAAGGTGAAAGAGTTGGACATACAATAATTATCTTTGATCCTTAATCTTTAATCCTTTATCCTTTTTTAGATATTTGTAGGTATCTGTAGATTTGGATAAATTTGTAAATTTGAATTTATGAATGAAGAAGAACTTAAAAAGAAACTCACTCCCGAGCAATACAAAATCCTCAGGGAAAAAGGCACGGAAAGACCTTTTTCCAGTCCGCTTTTAGATATGAAAGAGCCGGCTGAATTTGCCTGCGCTGCCTGCGGAAATGTGTTGTTTGACTCCAAAGCCAAATTTGACTCTGGCACCGGCTGGCCAAGTTTTGATCAGGCTTTACCCGGAGCAGTTAAATTTTCCGAAGACACTGAGTACGGTATGACCCGCACCGAAGTTACTTGCGCCCAATGCGGCAGCCACTTAGGTCATGTATTTGAAGATGGACCCGCTGAAAGCACTGGCAAACGCTTTTGCATCAACGGCGCCTGCTTGCTAGTAAACAAGCACTAAGAGCTTACACCAAGATGGAAGTCTTTAAAAAAGACTTCCATCTTTTATTTGCGCTGAAAACTGGCTTGGGTGTATGATATGCTTATGAACGAATTGGAAGAAAAAAACCTGCACGAACACCTGGTTCGTAAAAGCGTGTCTGTTTTGCTTTTCAAGGGCGGACTGGTTTTTTTCTTTTACTATGCCGTAAGCCTCTTTCTCCGCTGGATGGAAAAAAACAACGCCAATTCGTTGCAAAACTTTACCGGCCTACAATATCAGTCTTCTGCTTCACCCCTGACTTATGCAATTTATATCTGGCCGATATTTTTTGGCCTGGTGATGCTGGTTGTGGTTTTGTCCTGGGTCTATGAATATTATATTTTTAAGCTGGACAGGATTATTGTCAGAAAGGGCATCCTGTTCAGCTCTGAAGCAGTCTATGAGATAGAAAACATTCACGCAGCCGACGTCTTCCAAGGACTTGTGGGAAAAATCCTGGACACCGGCACCTTGATCCTAAAATACGGCGCCCGGGGCGTAGAAAAAACCGTGGTCTTAAAAAATATTCCCCGTCCGTATCATGTACTTTCCACAGTAAAAAATCCATCAGGCAATATATCCTGAATAACTCATCCCCGTCCCTCTTCAAAGGCCGGGGTTTGCTTTTAAATATTGCTTCAGATAAAATATCTGAAAGATTAACTTTTATATATGTCAAAAAATAAATATATTACCATCGGTCTTGTCCAGACAAAAGTTTCCGCTGATATTAAAATCAATGTGGAAAAAACAATCAGACTAATAGGTCAAGCGGCAAAAAAAGGCGCGAAAATTATCGCTCTTCAGGAACTTTTCCAAACCCCATACTTTCCCCAGTGGGAAAAAAAGAACAAAGACGACTACGCTGAAACCCTTAGCGGCTATACTGTTTTGGAAATGAAGAAAGCTGCGGTGAAATACAAAGTGACTTTGGTCGTTCCAATTTACGAAAAAAAGGGCAAAAAATACTTCAACACCGCCATTGTCTTAAACAAACTCGGAAAAATAGTCGGTCAGTACCACAAAATTCATATTCCCCACGATCCGGGATTTTACGAAAAGGAGTATTTTGAACATTCAACCGAAGGCTACAAAATTTTTCAAGTAGACAATGTAAAATTTGCGGTCTTAATCTGCTACGACCAGTGGTTTCCGGAAGCAGCCCGCATGGCGCGGCTTTCCGGCGCGGAAATAATTTTTTATCCCACAGCCATTGCCGATATCATTGGCTATAGGCATAAAAATGACTGGCACGATGCCTGGGAAACTTCTATGCGGGGACACGCCATAGCTAACAGTGTTTATGTGGCAGCTATAAACCGCACCGGTACAGAAGGACGCTGTAAATTTTGGGGCCAGTCTTTTGTTGCCGATGCCTGGGGCAAAGTGTTAAAAAGAACCTCCAAAGACAGGGAAGAGGTGCTGGTGCAAAAAATTGATCTGGAATACAACAAATTTCTTTCCGAAGGTTGGGGCTTTTTAAGAAACCGCAGACCGGACACATACAAAGACCTAGTGTCAAACAAGCTGATAAAAAAATCCAAAAAACTCGCTAGTGTAGACCATTACGCGGACGAAAAACGCGCTCTTGGACAATTGTAATTTTTTTTCTTTATTTTTTTCACTTTCCCGCTTCAATGTTGAAATAATTTAACCAATAATAATTAAAGACTCCAACCAGTTAATAATTTTGTTCATTTTTGTTCAATTATGGTCAATTTTGTCAATTCTAAATACCTTCTTCCCGCCGAATGGGAACCACATCAAGCCATCTGGCTAGCCTGGCCACATGACACTATTACATTTCCTACCAGCCTAAACAAAGTCAGGACAGATGTAGTTAAAATAATTTCTGCCATCCACCAAAGCGAACAAGTGGAGCTTTTAGTTTTGGATGACGCTATGCAAAAACAAGCCTCAGATAAACTACAAATAGCCGGTATAGACCTGTCCAAAATAACTTTCAGACAAACTGATTATATGGACGGATGGATGCGCGACTGCAGCGGGCTTACAGTAAAAGACGAAACAGGAAAACCCAGCTTAATAAATTTCATATTTAACATCTGGGGCAACAAATTTCCAGACCTGGAGATAGACAAACAAATCGCGGAAAAAGTCAGTACCTGGGTCGGTATAAGCAAAATAGACCTACCGATTGTTCTAGAGGGTGGAGCCATAGATGTAAACGGCTCCGGCGTTCTTCTGACCACTGAGCAGTGTCTGTTAAATATAAACCGAAACCCTGGCAAAACCAAAGAGGAACTGGAGAAATATTTTGCAGAATACTTGGGCGTAAAAAAAACCATTTGGCTGAAAAAAGGCCTGTTTAACGACCACACCGACGGGCATATAGACGACATCGCCCGGTTTGCCTCTGCAAATACTATCCTTTGCGCATTTGAAGAAAACCCCGAAGACGAAAACTACCAGTCTTTAAAAGATAATTTTGAACAGCTTTCAAAAGAAACTGACGCTTTTGGCAAACCATTCCAAATCATAAAACTGCCTATGCCCCACTTTTCCTACGAAGTGGAAGCTGCCGGCACCCACTCCAAAAAAGCTCCCGCCTCCTATACCAATTTTTACATTGGCAACACTGTGGTGTTAGTCCCGGTTTACAACGACCCAAGCGACACAAAAGCTCTGGAAATAATCCAAAAATGTTTTCCTAACAAAAAAGTTGTCGGTATAGAATGCAGAGACCTCCTCTACGGCGGCGGCGCAGTCCACTGCCTAACTATGCAGCAGCCTGCAAACTAGGGGGTAGCGTATAGGGTACAGTAGATTAAAAAAATAGAATCAAAACTTTGACAGATATTTTGCATCTGGTAAAATAATTTTGACATTAATTTTCGCTTGAACTTGTTTAAGTCCCCTCTCTTTTACAAAGAGAGGGTTAGGGTGAGTTAAAAAAACTTCTCCCATCCCGCTGAATTAAAATAGCGGGAGAGAATACCGAGAAATTCGCGGAAAGCAAAAAGGATAAAAATGGACAAGAAAAAAATTGGTAAACTTTCTAAAGGTTTGCAGGAACTCATACAAGAAGAACCAAACGCAAAGACTAGCGGGACAGTCAGTCAGTTTGTCAGTAAATCAGTAAAACCGGTTTCGGCTTACGCTGAAAGGACGCTTAACCACTTAAACGGCGGTTCTACTTTGCAGGCGGCTTTATGGCTAAAAGAACATTTAAAAAACGGCGGTAAAATTGTAGTTACTTTGGCCGGCGCCCTCTCCTCTTTTCAAGTGGGCGTAATGCTTTCAGAACTCATAAGAAAAAACAAAGTTCATTTAGTTTCCGCCACCGGAGCCAACCACGAAGAAAGCTACTACCGCTATGTAGCCCACTCCCACTATGCCTATATCCCCCGCTATACAGAGCTAACTCCAGAGCAGGAAGCTGAACTGCGGGATGCCGGACTTAGGAGAATAACCGACACTTTTTTGCCTGAAGACGAAAGCGTCAGGATAATGGAGCCTCACCTTTTGAAAATGTGGAAAGAAGCTGAGAAAAAAAATGAAAGCTATTTTCCCCATGAATATTTTAGAAGGCTCTATAAAGAAAAACTCATCAAACCAGACCCCAAAGCAAACCCTCTGGACGCTTGGACTTACGCGGCATTTGAAAAAAACATTCCTATTGTTATCCCAGGCTTTGAAGACAGCACAATGGGCAATATTTTTGCCAGCTATACCTACAAAGGCTCATTAAAAAGCAAAAAAGATGTATTTTTAAATGGTAGTGTAATGAAGACCGGACTAGACTATTTCCACCTAATGTATGACTGGTACGCCAAAGAAAGCAAAGACGCGCCCATAGCTTTCCTACAGCTCGGCGGCGGTATAGCAGCTGACTTTCCGATCTGTGTCGTACCTTCCATCAAGCACGATCTTAAACACCACAAAGTCCGGGACTGGGCAGGCTTCATAGAAATCGGTTCCTCGCCTATGTCCTACGGCTCCTACTCAGGAGCTGGCGGCAAGGAAAAGATAACCTGGGACAAACTCTCCACCCAAAGCTACTATCAGATCATCCAAAGCGATGTTACAGTTGCTTTCCCCTGGATAGCCGCCATACTTTTAGACTTATAATATTAGCCTCATAAAAAACAATAAACCCCGCTATCCTAAAATGGAGTAGCGGGGTTTACCCAGCCCAAATAAATGAAATTAAATACAAATTTAAAAATTTTTTGAAAAACAAACAATAAACCCAGCTCACGACTTTTAATCAAATCATTTGAGCTGGGTTTACTTTGAGGTAACTTTTCCCATATGCGATTTTCTTTTTTTCTACTTATCCGCCAGTTCGGCGAAGTTAGATGTAAGGCTTAGCCGCCTTTAGGGCTTTTCGCTGATCCGCCATAAGGCGGAGGAAAAGCTACCCGAGTGACCTAAAACCGTTAATCATCTATTACATTCCTTTCTAAATATATCGTACTCCCGTAAAATTTACCCGTCAATGCCATTTATCCACCGCTTGGCTTAAATAATAAACAAAATAAAAAACCCGCCATTTCCAGGCGGATTTTTATTTGATTTTAAAAATATTATGTGTGCAATTTTACTTAATTTTGCTCAATTTCTAATAGTCTTTAAGCTTATGCACGCTGGTATGGTCGCGGATTTTTTCCAAAGCTTTGGACTCAATCTGCCTGATGCGTTCGCGGGTTACCCCAAACTCTTCGCCCACTTCTTCCAAAGTATGAGTTACGCCGTCTTCAAGTCCAAAACGCATTTTTAATATCTTTTGCTCTCTGGGGTCCAGGTCGTGCATTATGCCCTGCACATACTCTTTCAAAATCTGCCGGCCTGCCATATCGTGGGGCTTGGCTGTGTCCTCGTCAACAATGAAATCCCCCAAAGAAGTATCTTCCCCTTCGTCTTCGCCTACGGGAGAATCTATGGATACCGTTTCCTGGGAAATCTTTTTTAAGTGGTAAACTTTTTCCACCTCTATGCCCATCTCAGCAGCTATCTCTTCCGGCAAAGGTTCTCTGCCTAAATCCTGAACCAAGGACCTTTCAGCCTGGGCGTACTTATTTAAAGTTTCCACCATATGCACCGGAATGCGGATGGTGCGGCTTTGGTCGGCTAAAGCGCGGGTGATAGCCTGCCTTATCCACCAGGTTGCATAAGTGGAAAATTTATAACCTTTAGTCCAATCAAATTTTTCTACTGCACGGAAAAGACCTAGGTTACCTTCTTGAATAAGATCCAAAAGTCCCAAATTTCTTCCCATATATTTTTTTGCAATGGAAACCACCAGCCTTAAGTTAGCTTCAGTCAATTTCTTCCTGGCTGCCACATCGCCCTTTTCCACTCTTTTTGCCAAATCAATTTCTTCCTCGCCAGTCAAAAGAGGCACCTTGCCTATCTCGCGCAAATACATCTGGATAGAGTCATCGTAAATGTCGCCCAAGTCAAAAGCCTCAGCCGTTTCTTCCTGTTGTTTCTTTTTTTTCTTGGCCGCGGCTTTGGCTTTGGAATCTTTCGGCTCCTCTTCCGGCTCGGCTTTTTTGTTCTGCTCCCAAACGCTGGCGACTTCCTGATCAACCACTTCCACGCCGCGCTTGTCTAAGATGTCTAAAACTTTTTCCAAGGCTTCCACATTGTCTTCAAAATACGGAAAAGCGTGGAGGATCTCAGCTTCCGTGACAAAACTCCGTTCAAAGCCCTTATCCAAAAGTTTTTGCGCCAATTTTTCCGCTTCCTCGGCTGAAAACTCGGGCAATTTGTTTTTGATTTTGATTTCAGATTTTTTCTGCAGACGCCTCAAAATCGCCTTTTTTACACTCGGGTTTTTTTTGCCCGCAGTTTTTTTAAAGGTTTTTTTTGCCCGCAGTTTTTTTAAAGGTTTTTTTACCTTTGCACTTTTCTTGATTTTGCTGACTTTATGCTTTTTCATTTAGGAGGATAAAAATTTTTCCCAAAAAATCCTTTTTCGGGAAATTTCTTCAAAATCTCTGCTTAATTTTGACAAACTTTCTGAATTCTTGCCTATTTCCGCCTGGCGGATCTCGCTTTGCAGCTTTTGCTGCTGCTTTTTAAAAGAATTTATGAGTAAAATGCCAAAAGCTCTTTTAAGTTCACGAAAAAAAATCTCCCTGTCCGTACTCTCTGCTAACATAGATTCTACCATAAATTCAGCCTCTTTGGCTAGTGCGCTGGAAGCGTCAAGCAAAACTTCCTTATCCTGAAAACCCGGAGCCAGTATTTCAGCGATGCGGGAGTCGGAAAAATCCCCTATCTTGCTTTCTTTATAAACCATTGCCCGAAAATCCGCATCCAGAAGCATTCCGCCCAAAATCTGCTTTTCCAAAGCCAAAACCCCTTCTGGCAGGCTGGTTTTAGGTTTATTTTCCGGCTTTACCACACCGCCCCGGTTTTGTCTGACCAGCTCCCTGATGGTCCTGTCGGACACAGAAAATTTTTCCGACATTCTGCGGATATAATGATCCTGCTCCAAAGCATCGCTGACATAAGCAAGTAGCGGCACCGTATGCTCGGTTAAGTAGTGCTTTTGTTCTACCGGGTCTTTAGGGAAAAGTTTTAAAGCAAAATCCATCTGCCAATCCAAAAACCAAACCGCTTCTGATACCGCCTTCTTCCAGAGGTTGGGACTTTTTTTTATGAGTTCGTCAGGGTCTTTGGCCGCGCCTAAGACCACCACTTTCAAACGGAAACCCTGCTTTAAAGCCAGCTCCCCGGCTTTTCTACAAGCCGCTTCGCCGGCCTGGTCTGAATCAAAACAAAATTTTAAATTTTTACTAAGCGGCGAAAGCAAATTCAGCTGTTCTAAAGTCAAAGCCGTGCCGCTGCCGGCTACTACATTTTCAAACCCGGCCTGGTGCGCGGCTATACAGTCCATCTGCCCTTCCACCAAGACAGCCTCGTCATTTTTACGGATAGATTTTTTGGCAAAATTCAAACCAAACAAAATTTTACTCTTGTGGTAAATCAAACTTTCCGGCGAATTTATATATTTACCAGCTTTGCCGTCGTCCAAAGACGGCAGTATACGGGCGGAAAAACCCACAGCCTGGCCAAAAGAGTCAAAGATCGGAAAAGTGATGCGGCCGCGAAACCGGTCATACACCTGCCCGCGTTCGTTTTTAGTCAGCACCCCGGCCTGTATAGCCGCCTCAGGAAAAACTTTCTTTTTTTGCAAAGCCTGCTCTAAAGTATGAAAATCCGCTGGCGCAAAACCGACCTGCCATTTTTTTAAAGTTTCTTCCGCAAGTCCCCTTTTTTGCAAATACTCCAAAGCCTCTTTGGCGCGCCTGTCTTCAAACAAAATTTTATGGTAAAATCTGGCGGCAAAGTCATTGATTTTGTTTAGCAGTTCTTTTTCGTCACGGATTTTCGGATCCTGGGGCCTAAACTCCGGCAAAGTGACGCCGGCTTTTTGGGCTAAAATTTTCAAAGCTTCCTTAAAGTCCACATTTTCAAACTTCTCCACGAATTCAAAAATATCCCCGCCTTCCCCACAACCAAAACAGTGCCATACCTGGCGGGCAGGGTTAATATGGAAAGACGGCGTCCGTTCGTTATGAAAAGGACACAAAGCTTTAAAATTCGCCCCGGCTTTTTTCACCTGGATATACCCCCCTATCACATCCGCCACACTCAGCCGGTCTTTTATGTCTTGTACTGTTGAATCAGCCATACAATCTCAACCAATTATTCTAAGTTAATATTAGCTTTTTTGCAGCCTTCCCGCAACTGAAAATAGCCCAATATTGCTGGACGAAAACCCAAATAATTGATAAACTAACTCTCAGTTATATCTGGAGAGATCGCATAGTGGTCGAGTGCGCTCGCTTGGAAAGCGAGTAAACCTTTACCGGTTTCGGGGGTTCGAATCCCCCTCTCTCCGCCAGATTTCCAAGTTTGAACCGAAGTGTTTGCAAGGCTTTTTGAGCCTTTAGACGGCTTCGGAGGTTCGATCTTGGAGACTTGCAAGTCCATAAGAACATCAAAGACTGGCGTCCATATCGGCGTCAGTTTTTGATTCCTGACGACAAAACCCTCAAAGCAAAGCTTCATCAATGTACGCTTTTGGTGCAAACCACTCGTCTGGAATACTCTATCCGCATGATCAGTGAAGTCCAAAAGCTCGTTGAACTTTTGAACAAACTTGTCCGACTTTCCCTCGAGCTCTCCCAAGCGATCCTGATACATCTCTTTCTCTCGCAAGAGCTCGTCCTGAATCTTTATAAATACATCTGCGTCAATGATGCGTTTTGAACGATCCACCACGATATTGCGGATCTGTTGCTGAAGCCTTATAAGCTCTTGCTTGAGACTTTTTCTCTCTTTATCCTCCTGATCCAAACGCTCTTTAGCGAAATATTGAAAATAAGAATCAAGTACCTTTTTGAATTTATCTGGAAGCTGTACTCGTCCGAGCATTACTGCAACCTGCGCCTCGACATCCTCCCAGCGCATATATTTCTTTTCTACACACTTGGGGTCTTTACGATGACTGCACGAATAATATAGATGGCCTTTTTGCATTTGACCACAAAGCATTGATCCGCAGTCACCACACCTCATAAAACCAGCCATTGGATACGAGTGCTTTCGTGTGCGGTCGGCGTAGTGATTATGTTGCTCGATAATTTCTTGAACATCATCAAAAAGTTTTTTGGTTACAAGAGGAGGAAAATTTGCCTGAGAAGTTGCTGAGCGAGTTTTAATAAGACCGTAATAGAGTGAATTTGCCAGTATATGCTCAAGAGTCTTACGGCCGACCAATTTGCCACTGCGAGTCTTTAAACCACGTTTATTGAGCTCTGCTGACAGAGATTCGTAGGAATACTTGCCGGAAGCATAAAGCTCAAAAGCCAACTTTATATACGGAGCTCGAATATTATCGATTATAAGCGACTTAGACTTCTTATCATTTAAATAGCCTAAAGGTGCCACTCCCGGAAACCTGCCACGTTCTACAGCCTCTTTAAGACCTTTCTTGACCTCCCAGCTGATGTTCTGAGATGTCCATTGAGCGATTGACGACATGATGTTTTCAACAAGCTCACCGGAAAAGGATTCATCAAATTGCTCGACTACTGAGATAAGGCGGACGTCATGCTTCTTTAGCATCATCTTGATAGCCGCGTAGTCGGCGACGTTACGGCACATACGGTCAAGCTTGTGGATTAGGATAACATCAACTTTATTGTCGGTCTTTGCTCGATGAAGCATTTTTTGAATCTGTGGACGTTCAACGGTTCGAGCTGATTCACCTTTTTCTTCATAAACGCCATCTGGTAGTAGATTCCAATGGTGATCCATGCCGTATTTTTGGCATGCTTTGACCTGTGCAGGAATACTCAATTCTCGTTCGGCCTGACGAGAGGTAGAGACACGGCCGTAAATTAAATAATTTGTGCTCATAATTTTGTTTCTAAAAAGCGGCAGGGCTCTCGCATTGAGAGCCCTGTGTGGTTAGTATTTTTTTAAGTGATAAATTAGCCGACCTATTATCTTGCTCTCCGTGAGACGATAGGTTTTTTTGAAGCCTTCCTTCTCCGGCCGGAGTTCCAAATGATCTCCTCGTTCGAAATAGTGGGTCATGATTATTCCGTCTGGAGTACCCACTATTGTGATATCGCCGTTCTTCGGCGGCTGGTCGGCATCAAGGATTATAAAGTCGCCGGAAAGAATGCCTGCGTCCGGCAGATCAAGATCGGTGACTCGGATTCCGAACACCCGATGCTCAACTGGAAAGTTTTCGTGCGGTAGCATGACGAACTCGTTGGTCATGCTCAGATGATCATCGAGATTGTCTATCGGAATCGCCACGAGCACCGGCAGTTTAAAATGTCCTTCGACCGAAAAAGTATTTTTCAAATCTTCCAACCCCTGTTCCAATTTGGCGGTTGCCTCATGCATCCGCTTCTCGCCGACATCTTTCATGTTGAACTTATAGTTGGTGTCCATGCTGACCTTGAGGATCTTGGCCTCGGTCCAACGTTTCTTCAAATCGGCCTCCGGCAGATCATAAGCCGTGGCCAAAATCGACATTTGCTTTGCTGACGGGACACGTGTCCCGTTCTCCAGCTGGCTGACATAGCTCGACGAAAAGCCGAGCCGCTCGGCTACCTCCTTGATCGTCCGACCACTGGTCTCACGTTTTTGTCTCAGATACGAACCAAATGACATAAATGGCATATTTTTATTAGTTAAGGTTATTAATTGCTTAACTCCAGTTTAGTATACAGTAGCAAAATTGTAAAGATTAAGCAACTTTGCTTATCCACACCCCCAAATATTGACCAAGTAAGCAAAATTGCTTAATATGACTGTAGAGGTCTATTAGCTAATAAATATGAAAACAACACCAACGAATGTAAGGCTGAGAGATCTTCGGATCAAGAAAGGGCTGACTCAATATCAGCTCGCTCGGATTCTTGGGTTTCGGCACAACACGGCGATCAGCCGGTACGAGATCGGCCGCAAGCGTCCGAATCTCGAAACTGCCCAGCGGATCGCCCTTGCGCTGGGGGCAAAAGTTGAGGACATCTTTTTGCCATAGCCCTAAGGCGTACGGAGTCAAAAAAGTGTGAGGTCACTCTTATGAACCGCAACGCACATGTCACAACCAACGAAGGACGAGGAAGCTCTTGTCGAGCTTACCAAGAATGCTCTCGCCGATGTCCTTGGCCGAGAACCTACCAAGCAAGAGGTTTGGCGTGTTCATGCAGGATTCAAGCGCATGGCATTCATGCTCTTGGATCACTTAGATCACATCAAAAAGTATGACGATGAGAATCCTGACCAAAAGAATCTTCCAGAGGATCTGGAAACGGATCACGAGGAAGCCGCCGACCCGGAGAGAACTCTTGGCGAGGAGGGAGAGCTTGCTGAGTAATTTTGCAATCCGCGAATTGGAGAATCCAAGAATACGGCGTGATTTTTGTAGAGCGATGGACAACATCGATCGGGCTTTGCCCAAATCCAGAGAGTGGTAGATAGCGCCTTACTCTCCCCTCAATGGCGCCAGACGTGAAGGGAGGAATAAGGTGCGATCTTGAGGTCGATCCACCTTTTTATTCGTTGTCCATGCCGGATGAAAAAATAAAAGTCAGAGATTTAAGAAATGGCGATTGGTACTGGGTCAGCAAAGTGCTTCTCGATGAGTACGGCGACCGACTCAAGCCGATCGGCATTGCGATTTATAACTGCCTGGCGGCTCATGCTAATCAGGAGGGTTTTTGTTTTCCGTCTCATGGCTACATCGCCAAGAAAATCGGTGCGAGCATCTCAAGCGTCCAACGTGGCATTCGGGATCTCATCAAACTGGAGATCATCCGCAAGAGCCGCCAGCGATATCACAATGTGTATTACCTGTTGAAAATAGATAGGTCATATAGACCGAACTCAAACGAGACCGGTCAGGCAGACCGGCAGTTCGGTCACACAGACCGGTCAGATCAGTCAGCCGGAACTACTAACAAGAATAAAGAAAAAGAATTAATTAATAAGAAATCCGGATTTTATAAAAAAACTGGGGATAACTTAAAAGAAATGAAAGCTCTGCTCGTTGAAAAAATGTCGATACCGGGTCCGAGAATAAGATCGCCGCTTGATGACACCTAATCCTGAATTTGCCGGTTCGGGAGTAGTCGAACCTGAACTGCAAATCTTATTCATTAATCCCTCTATGATGAGGATCGAGGATTTCTGAAGCCGAACATTTTTGTGAGCGACACCCAGAAGCCTCTTGCACAACTAAAACAGTATGGATAAAGAGGAGTACAACGTAGGAAATTGTCCCCATTGCACGAAAATTATTTTTCGCGATGGTAAATTTAATTCCGAAGCCACGTTCACAACAAGGTGTCCTCACTGCCAGAAACCTCTCAAGGTGACAATAAGGAAAAGGATAGAGATTATCATCGTGCCACTCGAGCCAAAGCCGGGATGCAAGATCGACAAGAAAATAACCGGCGGTCTCATCGTTCTGATCGTAGTTCTTTATTTGCCTCCGCTGATCAGCTTTTTGAACGATGCATCCGACATATTGGACGCATTGACCTGACGGACAACGGTTCTTCGAAATCAAGAACAAAAAGGAGCCAGAAAAGCCCCTTTTTGCCATTTGTTTGCCCCTTGGGCGAGCTTTGTGACCCGGGCCAGAGATTTGCACCAGTTGCCCGACAATTTTACATATTTGACCGAGGTTGATAGATCGTGCCAGTTTTTATTAAAAAAAGATAAACATCCGCTGGACTTGTTCCGAGGGTAAGCATATGTTCGTGTTGTATGCTCGACTTTGACCACGATGACATCCAAGCAGTGATCAAGGCCGCCAAAGACGTGCGGCCAAAGTATCACGGTTGGATCGCAAATCCAATATCTTCGCTTCCCGAACCGAAAGCAAAACTAAAAGCCGCCATAAAAGAACGGATCAGACTTTTAGCTGGATCATATATTGCACTTGCTGGATTCGTAGACGATGACGACTTGAAAGCGGCCGAGGACAATCCGGAAAAGACAAAAGTTATCTATCAGAAAATCCTCGAGGACATGGAAAAAGCACAGAAAGAAATGCGGGAATTTAAAATAATAGATTTATAAAAAGAAAGAACCCCCGGTCAGCTTCCGTAGAAGCCGAACCGGGGGTTGTTGATTGAAAGAACTACTGTTGTAACTCCTTGATGGTCGTGTCCTGCTCGATGAGCTTTTCTCTCGCTTTTTCGAGCGCGGCCCGCAGGAGATCTGCCTCGTCATTGTTCTCAATGATCAATCCTTGGAAGGATCGATAGACAACGAACGAAACAGGCATTGCGAGGGCGACGATGGCGAAAGCGGACAGTACGAGGTCAAGCGGCCACCACCATTGAATAATCCTCGGCTGGTAGCATGCTACCAGTGCGAAGCTCACCCAATGACTCATGCAGTACGGGCAAGTGAACAGCTTTCCGAGCCATTCATTGCGTTCTCGTATCCACTCGCGCAGATACTGGAACACACTTGCTCTTGTGATGGTAAGCGAGATGACGGCGACTGGCAGTGACAGGAGAAGCACCACCAAAAGCGACTGTGTATTCATGGCGTTCCTCCTTAACACCCACACTGCTTGCGCGGCGTGGTTTTTTGTAGGAGCTTGTCGATCTCATTCAAGAGATCTCCAACCTCCGGGACTTCAGCCTTCCGATCCTTCAGCTCGAGCGGAGTGTTGCCGTTGCCGTTGGTCGGACGCTGTGTTTTCGGTTTTTTCTGATCGAATTGCATAGCGTCCTCCTTAATTGGCCGCGGCGCCGGAACTCTGCCGGAGCTTGCGGATACTGACGACGTCGTCGCGGAAATCGTGAACGAAATCCGCAATCTCATCGTTGTGGTTGAGGTCGAAGTTCTGCTGGAACACGCATTCCACAGACTGCATCAAGTCATCCTTCGACATCCCTTGCGGTTTGCCGGTGGAGATATCCCGATGCAGGGCAATGGACGTTGCTTGATCCACAACGCCAGCAATCATGGCACCACTGGCCAAGTCTCCCAGCGTGAAGCTACGAGTCTCGTCTTTGTGATTGCCGTTGAGCTGGATCGAGTAGAGCACGCGTTTTTCCGAGAACAACTCGAGCGCGCCGACATCCGAGAGCTCGTCATGCGTGTAGCCGTTGTAAAGCGGCACTCGCTTGAGGTAGAGCCCGAAGATATCACGCGAAGCGTTGAGGTCGGGACGGATGATTTTGACCTTGCGGTCAACACGCCCGTCGCGCGTAACTGCCGGATCGAGGATGTCAGCCCGATTGGTTGCCAAGAGCACGATTGCTCCGGTTTCCTCGAGGCCGTCCATCTCTGCCAGGAACTGAGGAACGATGGTACGCTCGATGTCCGAACTGATTCCCATGCCACGCTTACCGAGAATAGCGTCAGCTTCGTCGATGAAGATCACCGCCGGGTAGCCGTGCTGTTCCTTGTGCTTGCGCGAACGTTGGAAGATCTGTCGGATGGTTGCCTCCGCAACACCCACGAACCGGTCCAAAATTTCAGGGCCTTTGACGTAGATGAAACCGGAGGGAGCGGAACTGCCGCTGTGAAGCTTGGCGAGCGCTGTTGCGGCCGCCTTGCCGAGCATGGTCTTTCCGCATCCGGGAGGGCCGTACAGCAGGACACCCTTGATGGGCTTTTTGCCGTAGTGCTTGTAAATGTCCGGGTAACGGAATGGGAGTTCGATCGCTTCGACCATCTGCTTTTTGGCTTCCACCAAACCGCCGATGTCTTCCCATGCGACATTCGTTGCCGCCGTGAATGAGAAGCGTTCGTCCTCTTTGCCGAGGTTGAGTCCGATGACAGTGGCACTCTGGTCGAGAACCACGCGATCACCGATTTCCGGTTTAGCCGGAAGTTTACCATTGAGCACGACACGGATTGCTCCGTTGTGCTCGACTTCGCTCACAGTGTTGTCGATTGGCCGCCGCACGATGGAAATTTCTCCAGCGTAAACGGGAATCGCCACGTCCACTATTTGCATTGTCTGCATGGACAGCTTGACGGTGTCGCCCGGTTTGACATCTTTGTTGGCCGGCAACTCGACTTCGAGTTGCTTGCCTTCGTGGAGGACGATTGCCGTGCCGATGAACTGGTTTACGGGTTCGACATAAATCGAGGTCCCGACCCAGAACCAAGGCTCGTCATCAACCTTCTCGATGCGGACTCTGCGCCATTCTCCGTCGACGTTCCGGATCGTACCGGTTTTGCCGACATAGCGCTTGTCGCCGTTCTCGAACTTTCCAACGATGTCGACCTTGATTCCCTGAAGGAAATCCTGGGGTCTCGCATCGGGCTGATTCGGGATGGCGAGAGTCATGTTCTTGATCTGGGCGTAGTAGCGACTGGTGTCTCCGTCACTGAACTTAACGGTAATAACACCGTCGGAGTCCGGAGTGCGAACCACCATGCCGACTTCACCTTCACGATTGTCTGCGCCGGGCAGGATACGCACCTGCGTATCTTTGGCGTATGCCGTTTTCTTTTCTGCATCGACGCGCAACACCACAGCGAGCACGAGCGGTGAGGCCGTGAGCTGTTGAAGCAGTTCGTTCTGCTCTGCCAGTTTGCCTTTGGCGGCTTCGAGCACCGCACGAAGCTCTTGAACTTCTTGCGAACTCTCGACCTCAAGCTGTTGCTTGAGCTGGCCGATAGTGTTCTGCAACTTCTCGGTTTGGGATTGACGCTGTTGATTCAGCTCTTCCCGTTTCGTGAGCATTTCGCCCAATTCGTCTCTCTTCTTCATGACTGACCTCCTGACCTTTTGACGTAGTTTTGAGTTTGACCATCTTCGGGATTTTCGAGGCAGACGTCGACTGCTCTCAAAACTTTTGTTCCCGACTGGTCGTCAATTGTGCCGACAGCGAAATGGACATTGAGCCCTCTCGCCAGTTCCAGTCCACCACGGACTGAAGCCACGACAAGCTTTTGCCCATCGTGCGGACTTTCGGAATCTTTCACACGCACCTTCCAGGTCGGTTGACCTTTCGGGGATGTGTCAGACCCGACAACGAAACCTCTGTGCCGTTTCTGATCCATGACCTTACTCCTTTCTGACCGGTATGTTTCTGTTGTTGCCGTTTGACCGAATTTGACCGTTTTGACCACCTCCTTTTCAGTTTTCAAAGATCTACTTCGGTTTCCAAGACACACGCCTTGGAATAGCTCATTATCGCATATTTGGCTTTGTTTGTCAATAACCAAGCCAAAACGCCGATTTTAGCTAACTTCTAAGCCCTATATTGCCGCCTAGGTAAGTTTTATACAAATTTCAGAGATTAAAGGATCTCCACTTTTACCTACTTTTTTATATTCAATTTTGAAAAATATAAATCAAATTATTCCTGAAAATAAAAACAAGGACAATGAAAAATAAGGTCCCCAACAAGGAAATCTTTGAGTAATTATCGGCATGAGTTTTGCCGCCAATCAGAATATAGGTGAGCTCGTCAACAAACAAGCCGAGACCTATAGCGAATACCAGCACGGAATGAATAAGTAAACCCACCACTATCCCGAGGAGTCCAAACATGTAATGGTGCGTTCTGAATTTTCCGATCGTCGGTGCTGGTATTGGGCGTAGAAAAAGAAATAAACGAGTAGCCAAAATAGTTATCAAAAAAGTAAAAAAGAAGTAGATATTCATTTTATTTCTCGGTGCTGGTCGATGTCGCCGTAAAAATCTTTATAATTCACAATCAATTCTTCTCCCGACTGTATGTCTCTCATTGCTGTCGTTATATCATCCATCCTCTCGTCGCAATTTGGATTGTCGGAATGATTGAAAAAACGAGCATCATCAGAACATAGTAAATACTTACTGTGCTTTTTATCAAGATATGCGTAATTGTAAAACTGTTCTTTTGCCGGTCCAGATAGCTTTTTGATCTCTTCTTCCGTCATTAGGAGATCAAACCCCGGCATAAACTTCCAGACAGCAGTTCCTTTTGGAATAAATTGATCAGCAAATAGACCTATACCCTGAATCTTACTTGGTGCAATTTTTGTTTTTACGCATAGCATAAATTTCTTTTACGATCTTATATATTTCTCGTCTCTAATATCGAAAGCCGGCAATGTACCCTCAAGTACATCGGAAGCCTTTTTATTTATATCGCAATTCTCGATACTGCCGAATGTATATCTGATCTGATTTTTCTGTTTATTCATCGAGGCGGCGATGATCTGTTCAGCATCACAGACGATAGCCAAGTTGGGATTGTGGGTAACAATGATAACCTGTCTTTTTAGTTTTGCTTTCCGGATATACGGCACCAAAAGTTCAAAAATCGACTCGTTGTCGAGATTTTCCTCCGGCTGATCCATAATTAAAGGTCCACGGTCTTTATCGATCAGCAAGTAGAAAATCAAGAGAAGGGCACCCTTTTCACCCGGAGAGAACTCGTTGCTGTTCAAGTCCTTGCCGTTGAATAAAACTTTATATTTAACATCGAGATAATCTAAACCAAAGACGTAATCGTAGAATGAGACATTGTCACCCTTCAGTTGAGAGCAGATCGTGTTCTGTTTTTCTGGGGTCTTTGTCTTGTCGCTCGTAAGGTGATCGATCAATTCCTGCCTGAACGCCTTGACTCCGATAGGATTTGAAAAATCAGCTTTCTCGATAACCTTGCCGAGTATCTTTTGCCCGTTATCGGCATACTGAAAGCTTCCATCACGACCCTGATTTATGAACCCTAAGAATTTAGCTGGGAATGATGCCTTGTCGAATACAATGCCTGCATCGAACTCGAGCATGCTACCCGTTTTCTGTTGCGTTTCTTTTTCTGACTCGATGAATTTTTGGAGAGGCATATAAACCTCTTTGTAAAATTCGCTTTTTTGTTGAAGTCCGGAATATAGCTTGTCGGACAGACCATCTCTGCTTACCATCGCCGCCTTCAGATCGGCATGAATTTTTTTATCAAGGTATTTTATTTCAGCCTCAATTGATTTGATGGTCTCAAAAGTTTGATCATCGGCCGTTCCTTCAATCTCTTTTTTGCGCTCATTGTATTCCTTGAGTTTGTCTTGATAGGTCGAATATTTTCTCTGATCCTCACCAAGAACATCGATCAGTTTTTTCTTTTGACCTTCCAGCTCCAATTTCTTAGCATACAAACTGGTAGACGAAGTTCCGTTCTGATCAAGAAGTACGGTCAGCTTATCTCTTTTTGTGGTGAGCTTACTTTCTGTCGATTCAAGGATTTTGCTATGGACTGTTACCGTAAATAATTTTGTAAGGTCGATCGAAAGAAGTTTTGCGTCATCCGCAAAATCTCTTGAAATACTATCTGCACTTTGGGAGAGACGTTCAACTGCCGCCTTTAATTTTCCGAGTTTCAGGATCTTATCGTTTACCGATTTGAGCGTGGCTTTTGTAGTATCTATTCTTGTTGAGACGGTCCCGATCTCGGTGGTTATTTTTGCGAGTTTATCTTGATCGCTTTTCTTGGGCTGTTTTTTGGGAGCCTGCACAGCTTTCGGCTTGGCCAGACTATTTAGTTCCTGCTGTTTGGCTTTGAGTTTGTTGCTCAGTGTTTCAAGATACTTAGGCAGTAGTTTATTTTCTAATTTTACGATCTCCTCGTTGGACAGATGTAAATCATTCTTGATCTGAGTGAGATTGCCATCGATTGTCGAGGTCTTGATGCGGATAAGGTCTTCAAGTGTAGTCGCTCCAAGTCGGCTCTCATCGGGGATATAAGAAAAAATAACTTTGTCTACTTCTCTCTGAAACTGGGTACTGACACCATCTTCGTTGCATATCGTCTCAACGTATTTCTGCGGTAGATATTTAACTTTCTCAACTTCGGCCGGATTAACTTCGGCATCAAGATTTTCGGTGACTGACGTCTTATCCAGCCAAGTCAAAACCGCCTCGTAATTTTTGGCGAGTCCTTTCTTTCTGAATTTGTCCTTATTAAGAAAGGAGAAATCCTTCGGTGCTATTTTGGTTCTTCCACAAAGAGCGATGATGTCATTCAGAGCACTTTTGCCTTGACCCTTTCTGCCTATGATCGCTACCAGTCCGGGGTTTAAGGGTATATCATCGTTGAACCAACCGGAGACTTGTTTGCCATCTGTATTACGGACATTTATAGATTCGATGAATCTCGAACTATTTGATTCAACGTCCATCAATTTATCCGGTTTGTCACCAAAGAATGTTCGTTCTCTCGGTTCGTGAGTAATCTGCCGCAAACCCTCGAAAGTTTTGTCTGCTTTTATCCAAGTCGGATAAGTGTGCCTGCCTTCATTTAAAAACGTCTTGCCGACCTTATCATCAAAATCTTTGAAAGAGTGTGCGTCGCTCCCTGAAACACACGGTTTTTTCTTTTTTACCTCGCCGCGATCATTAAGGAAAAATTCTCTGTCCTTATCGTCACAGCCAAAGTAAATATCCGCCACTCGTTTGTCAGTTTCTTCGGCGACTGCGTTTTTTCTTGAATTATTTTTTTCCGGTTGGAGACCTCCATGACCATGAGCCATTAGTATTCTAAAATAGGGCTTCTTGTCTCCAAAGGTATCCTTAAGAGCCTCGTCGATGAGCGGAATTGTTGTAAAGGCAGTTTTGAAATCACTGTCGGTTTTAAGCTCGTTCGCCTTTTTCTTCTTGCCGTTTCCGTCCGTATTTTCCAACTTCAAATTGGACAAGAAGCTCTGCAAATCTTTGTCGGGTAGTTCATTGTTAAAAATAAGATGCAGATCATAGCCCTCATTGTGACTATTGGACGAACGATCGACTCGCAATTCTACATTTGGGAAAAACACCTTTTCGGATTTTGGATATTTGGCTTGAAATTTCTTTTTGAATTCCAGATAATTCTCGACTGAAAAATAATCGGTAATGCCGAAAACTTCCACGTCTGATCGCTCAACCTTGTCGCAGAATTCAGCCCAGACATCACCGCCGTTGGCCAGGGCGTATCCGTTGTTTAATTTGGTAAAAGGCACGTGGAGATGTAAATCCCACTTTCGCCATTCTGAACCTTTTGGATAAGCTAAATTGCCCATATTTACCAGTAAACTAAACTAATGTTTATAAATGCATTATATCCCTCTTGACTTCATTTTGTCAATAATATACACTGGAAATAAGGAAATATAGACATTCCAGCGAACAAAACCACTATGGACAGCTTAATTGCAAAATTATATCAGTCAAATAAGACAATCCTGACCACCAAGGATCTGGCTTTGATTTGGGAGGAAAACGACAAACTGAAGTTAAACGTTAAAGCCGGATATTACGTTAGACAGGGTGCATTGATCCGCCTGACCAGAGGCGTTTTTGCTAAGGATAAAAACTTCAATTCAAAGGAACTGGCGACCAGTCTCTATACTCCCTCCTACATCAGCTTTGAAACGGTCTTGAGAGAATCCGGTGTTATCTTCCAGCACTACGATACAACCTTCGTTGCCGCCCAGCACCCGAAAACGGTAACGATCGATAAATACACCTTCATCTTCAGAAAGCTGAAGGATGCTGTGCTGTTCAATACCACGGGAATAATAAACAAGGATAACTACAGCATCGCCACTCCGGAGAGAGCCTTCTTGGACATGATTTATCTGTCGCCGAATTACTACTTCGACAATCTGAAAGGGATCAACTGGGAAAAGTGTGAGGAGATCGTGAAAATTTACGATAACAAGCAATTAATCAAGAGGTTGAATAAGTATAAGAAAAATTCTCAATAAAAATATGTTGAATAAAGAAAAGCATCAGTTAATAATGGGTCAGGTTTTGAAAGACATCTATACCGATGTCTCGATTAGTCCGCTCTTGGGTTTCAAAGGCGGCACCTGTGCTTACTTTTTCTATAACCTGCCGAGATTCTCGGTGGACTTGGATTTTGATTTGCTGGAAGTGACCGAGGAAAACCAAAAGATGGTTTTTGAAAAGATTGTCGCTATTTTAAGCAAGTACGGGACAATCAAGGATCAGTACATCAAGAGGTTTACAGTTTTTGCATTACTCTCCTACGGCGACGAGGATCACAATGTCAAAGTTGAGATCAATGTCCGCAAGCTGGCGGAAAATATAAAAGACCTTTACGAGATGAAGGAATATCTGGGTATTTCAATGTTGGCGGCCAAGAAAGATTATTTGTTCGCTGGCAAATTGGCGGCTTTGACTTTGAGAACCGAAACAGCCATGAGAGACATTTTTGATATCCAGTATTTTGCCAAGAATCACTGGGATATCAATGCTGAAGTCATAAAGAATTTTACCGGGAAAACCGTCAAAGAATATCTGCCGGATTGCATCGCCTTTATCGAGAAAACCAAAGACAGCCAAATGTTGCAGGGGTTGGGAGAGCTGATTGATAGCGAGAAGCAGAAAGACTGGGTCCGAAATCACCTGAAAGCGGATGCTATCTTTATGCTGAAAAATTACCAATCTGTATTAAAATAAAAACATTATGGACAAAGAAAAAGACAAACGATACCTAAAGAAGTTCGAGATCGTCGAAACCGAAGTCGAACTTCCGATCCAAGGCCAAGTCCGTGATCCGGAAGACCTGTATAAGTTCCTCAAAGATTTGGAAAGTGAAAGTGTTTCCAAGGTTATAGGAATTTACCTCGATGACAAAAACCTCTTCCTCGGACACCAAGTATTCCTCGGCATGTCACCGCAGATTTTTGATACGCAACTCCTATACCACTACTACGCCCTCTTTCTGGCCAAGAAGTTTATGATCCTGATAAACCACCCGAACTCTGATGATCCGACTCCGGATGATGCTGACAAGAAGCTGATCCGGGCCCTGCAAGCCGATGCTCAAGTGCTCTCGTTTAAACCTTTCTTTGCTGATTTTATTATCGTGGCAGGACGGTCATATTTCAGTATGGCCACAAACGACGGCACTGCTGGTCATGTGCATCAAAAGCATATACCGGAGTAAGCTCTTTTTCCCCACTTTTCTGCTAAAATAGCTGAACAACTGAATAAAGGCCTAAACCCGGTCCCGGGCATGGTCGCAAAACCATCCAACTGTCCTCGCAAAGGATTTTTCCGTGCATGTTGCGGAAGATGGTTTTGCGAGGATTTTGTTTTACTCATGAATCCAATACCAGCACTGGTTTTTAAGGTCTTGGCTCAGTTGGTAGGTGTGAGCATGAGAAAGCGCACCCAAGTACGACTGAAGCGACTGAAATAAAGAATGTTCGTCGATCTCGCCTCGACGAAATTGCATCACTCGGTATTTAAGTTTACGAAATATTCTATGTTTCGTTTTGCTTCTAAGTAACCGATAGTGTGGCAGAATCACGTATCCCAAAAAATCTACTCCTTGGCCAACGTCAAGAATTGAACATTTCGTGGGATGCAAAGATAGCTTCAATTTGTCCCCGATAAATTTCTGGAACGAAATGATGAGGCTATCCAGATATTCTTTGTCTGTCGATACAACTATAAAGTCGTCGGTGTAGCGCGCGTAATGTTTGACTTTTAAGTCATGCTTAACGAATTGGTCGAATTCGTTCATGTAGACATTGGCAAACAATTGCGAAGTAAGATTGCCGATCGGAAGACCGTGACGATCAAAAAGTGTCGTTTGGCCGGCCGCAAAGCTTCTGACAATCTGCTCCAATAGCCACATGGTGTCCGGATCAGCAAGTCGTTTTCTGAGAATTGCCAAAAGAATTTCGTGATCGATCGAATCGAAAAACTTTCGCACATCGCATTTGAGAGCAAAACAAGGCCTTGTATAGTTTTGGCTCTCTTTCCGGATCATGCTCTCGGCCGCCAACACTCCCTTGTGCGTCCCTTTGCCAACCCGGCATGAAAATGAATTGGCAATAAAGGTCTTCTCAAAAATAGGATTCAGGATTCGGAAAACCGCATGGTGCAAGACTCGATCTCGCACCATAGCCTTGTGAATGTGGCGAACTTTCGGATCGCAAATGTAAAAACTTGCATACGGTCCATGGGAATAACGCTTGGTAATCAAGTCGTGATGCAAAGGGAAAAGATTTTGCTCAAGCGAAAACTCGAAAGCCTGAACATCAGCCTTCTTGCCCTTATCGCTTCGGAACTGCTCCCATGCCTTAACAATATTTTCCAGCGATGTGATCTGATTGAATAAATCCTTATAAATCTTCATAACTATGAATGACTTTGATATTCCCATCTTCAAGAAAGCGTACGATCTGTTCAAACTCTTTCATGAATACAGAAGGGTTGTGCCAAAACAAGATCGGTTCACGATTTTTGAACGGTGCGAACAGCTAATTCTTGACGTAATTGAAAGCATCCTGCAAGCAAGCAGTGAGCAAAAGCAGGTAAAAGTTCCAACACTGGAACGATGCAGTCTAAAACTTAACATGCTCCGGGTCTTTATCCGACTAATGAAAGACATTAGAGCGATCGACTCAAAAAAGTATGTAGCATTAGAAAGTGTCGTGGACGAAATCGGCCGAATGCTCGGTGGCTGGATTCGGTCAACTAAATCCTGTTAATAGAAAGGGCATCCGTTTTTCGGATGCCCTTTCTTGTTGTAGAGAGACTTCGAGAGGAAGGCTGAAGCGGAACCGTAGTTCTCGTTGGCATCGTCGAACCACTTGGTGTCGAACTTGACCCCGTCGTCGTCGAAGTTGAAGATCGGGGCGTTCGAGAAATCGCCATCGGCATCCGGAATATTGTCCCCATCCATCCGTGTCACCGAGCTTTGAGCTTTACTTCCCGTTGGAAACGGAACTATGAGCTCTTAGCTTTGAACTTAATTTGACAGTATTTACCTCACGGCAAAACCTGTACCAGACGAGGGCAAGCAGTATCCCATCAACACAACACGCTCATAGAAGCCGTAGCCTCCATGACTCTGGTTGCTATCGTTGAAACGATAGAGTTCGGCGACAGCAATCCTTGAATGGCTGTACATTAGCCTATACTCAAGCCTATTATACCCCAAAGAGATTGCCGCCTCAAACGCCTTGACAAAACGCATTAAATTTGTTAAGGTGAAGCGTCTGAATAGTTCTTTGTTATTTGGCTTATTTATGAGGTAGCGCATTGGGCGTAATTGCGTTTTTGTGCCTATTGCGCTACCTCACACAGAGGAAAGCCGTTTGCCAGAGCGACTCTGGTAAATTCAAATTAGGAGGTTGACGATGACGACACAATCGATCACGTCCATCACAGACGGTCAGAGAAAGCAGTACAAACGGTTCGTTGAGGACGCCGCAGACAAAGCGCTTGCGGAAGTCGGACTCGACAAGGACGGAATTCAGAAGCTCATCGAAAAGGGCGATGAATTCCAGTCACGGATCGTGGAGGCAGTCCGGGAACTTTCCGTGAACGATGAGTTTGCGGACGAGGAAGTTGAATCGAACTATGAATACCCGGGTGTCTACAAGGTCAGGGCTGTCGCTGAACAAGTGGCAACGTTGCGCGAGGTCTTTCCGGAACTCAAGGACGCCACATTCGACGAAAGCATCGCCGCGAGGCCGCTTCCCCCGAACGCCGAAGGATGGTTCGCCATCCCCAGGTGGGAAAAGCTTGCTTCTGTCTACGGCGAAGCCGTCGACAAGATGCTTGCGACCATGAGGTCCGAACGCCGCCGATTCCAAAACTATTGTGAGGATCGGACGGGCGAGGAATACCTGCGCCAGCATGCCAAGACGGTCAAAGCGTTCCAGAAGCTCATCGACGAGCAGAAAGGACACGACATTCTGATCGTTCCGTGCCAGTTCGGTCTCCGTCACCGCGGACGCTCGGTTCGCCGGGCCCACGAAGTGATGAACGCCGCAGAGTTCGGTCTCGGCGCATTCGCTGTCGGGTGTATGCTACTGACACATCCCGAACGGCTCCAAGCCTACGAGAACCTGTTTGTCGACTGCGCCGGAGACGAATACTCTCCGGCTGCCGATGGCGATTTCTCGCACGCCCCGCTCTTCCGCTTCGACGACGACGGGGTCGAGTTCGACACCCAGTGGTTCGACGATGCCAACGAGAGCTACGGTTCCGCTTCAGCCTTCCTCTCGCAGTAATTGATCCTTGAGGTCTTGAATTCTTGAGTCTTTTGACTCCTTGAATTCCGCCGCAGGCGGTCGAAAAAAATTGGGGTTATCCACAGTACATCGTGGATAACCCCTTTCTCTTTTTACATATGTTCAAAACTTATTTATTTTGATAAAATAACATTACAATCCAAATGCCTAAACCTGTCGGAATAATTTCGGCAGGCATGGCATAAATCCATCCAAGGTATAGAACCCGTCGTCAGGGATCCTTGGATGGTCGTGTGGGGAAACTCATGCGTTGAGGCCGAAAGGTCTCTACTCTTGGCGGCGGGCTTTATGCAAAACGATCCCTATTCCAAGAGTAGTTTTTTTGTTATGCACAGTCTGGCATTGACCGGACTATTGCAAAGAATTTGTGTGCGGTGATATAATAAATTTAACAACTGAATAATTTATGCCTCAAGGGGCATCCTGAAAGGTATTCCGAGTTTAAGAGCTCGCGATCCGTTATCACTTTTTGTGATTGCAGATCGCGAGCTCTTTTTGTTTTCAGTTGTTGTCAGCTCTCTGATACCCTCGATGGTCGACATCCGCAATCTGTAATCGACCTCACACTGCCTGGTGCTCACGGGTACTGGGTATATAAAAAACATACAGAGGATGCGCGGGTGTCAGAGATTTGAATCAAAAAATAATTATGTTTTCCAAATTCCAATCATTACCAAGTTACTTCGGCGGCAAGCGAAAGCTGGTCAAATATATTTTTAAGCCAATCAAAAAGACT
This sequence comes from uncultured Candidatus Saccharibacteria bacterium, assembly GCA_964512925.1. Classification (GTDB taxonomy): domain Bacteria; phylum Patescibacteriota; class Doudnabacteria; order UBA920; family UBA920; genus CAZEKH01. Next base: position 97,031 of record CAZEKH010000002.1, read on the forward strand.
GATGGAATTTTTATTGACGCATTTCTCGGTGGCGGATCAGTCAGCCTCTATGCCAAGGCCAAAGGATACAAAGTCATCGCCAACGATATTGCATTCCGGTCCCTCATTATCGGCAAGGCCATCATCGCCAACAACAGCGTGAAGCTCACAACCGAGGACTTAGCGAGACTGTTCGTGGAAACCAAGCATGATGGATTTATAAAAAAGAATTACTGCCCGAAAGTATTCACCACCAAGATCGCAGAATTTCTCGACAATGCGGTGGTAGCCGCCAGACAGGTGGAAAACGAAACCAAACGATATCTCCTCCTGCACCTTTTAATAAAATTTATTCTGTCCTGTCGACAATTCGGAAAATTTACACACACCCGGGACACGCTGGACTTGGAAGCCCGAAAATGGGAGTGGCCGCTACGGTCCAAGTCTCATGCCCCTAAGAATCTCCGGATGATCCAAAACCCGATGATGACTCTGGAAAAATTAAAAGACGAGGTCAATCATGGCATCTTTGATAACCATCAAGACAATGAAATACACCAAAAAGACGTGTTCGATTTCCTCAAGAACGTGGCTGGTGATGTTATTTATTTTGATCCTCCTTATCCTGGCTCTTCTGCCTACGAAGTTGAGTACGGCATTTTAGATAACCTCTTGGCCGGTAAAAAGCTCGATAACAAGCCGAGCGGATTCTCTAACAAGGACGCTGACGAATTTCTGGAAAGATTGTTTGAATCGGCAAAACATATCCCTCAATGGGTCATCTCGCTCGGTCAAAACAAAGAGGACATCGGCGTGAAGCCGGAAAAATTATTGGCAATGGTGCAGAAACACCGGAAAGCCGAAGTGATCATGCTTGATCACAAATGGTCGGTGTCGAACGCCGGCGGCCGCAACCAGAGCAATAACATTGAGTACATGATTGTAACCTTATGACAAAAGAAAAAACACAAATCAAGACGGTGAAAATAAAGGAATGCGTTCCGAACTCTTGGAATCCCAACGAGATGAACGCACGCCAGTATGCATCGCTGAAAAAAGCAATCACGAAATTCGGACAAACGAAACCGATCCAAGTCGGTGTCTGGCCGAATATGAAAGTCAAAGACGGCTACGTGATCGTCGGCGGTTTCCACACATGGAAAGTGCTCGGTGAACTTGGCAATACCGAGATCGAAGCGAACGTCCACGATTTCAAAAACGAGAACGAAGCTAAACTCTACGGACTGACCGACAACATTCATGGGTCCAACCAGCAACTCAAGCTCGGCAAGCTCGCCTTTGAACTGACCCAAAACGGCTATTCGATAAAAGAGATTGCTTCAAACCTCGGCGAGGAGGACGTGAATGTGAAAGATGCTCTTGATCTGGTAAAAGACGAGATAGAAAAGAAAATGGTCGAGCTTAAGAAAGCCGAGCGTGAGAACTTTGTCGCTTTGAACTTCATCGTCGACAAAGACCCCAAAGAAGCCGCCGATGAATTTATAAAAGCAGTTACCGATTTTGCAAAGACGAAAGGCGTAAAGGTCGGCAAGGTGAGCAAAGACATCAATGCCCACCGAGAGACCATTGCGCTTATAAGCTTTAACGTTACCAATCCGCAGAAAACAGTCATTGACGAAGCGTTGGCCGAGGTCGCCAAAGCCGAGGGTGTGAGCGAGAGCAAAGCACTGGAAATCATCTGTTCAGAGCGCATTGCGGAAATAAACGGCAATAAACGGAAATAAAATGGCCAAGAATGTCGACATACAAAATCAAAAGTATCAGGAAGCGATTAGCCTCAAATACAGCGGCGAGTCGTATATCGTCATTGCCAAAAAGCTCAAGACGCCGCTCTCAACCGTGCAGAAGTGGTTCATGTTCGGCGGACTGCTCAAAGAGGAATACGACAAATTCCGTGACGAGCAGAATGAGATTAAGAAAGCAGATGCCCAAGAGATACTCCGAAAGAACCTCGCCGTTGCGGCGAGCATGATGATCGCCCTTATGGGCAGTTCCGATGACAATGTTAAATTTCGTGCCGCCAAAGAAGTCCTCGACCGAGAACTTGGGAGTCCGAAAGAAACGGTCGAACATCGGGGATTATTTGGATCAGACCTAAGCTATGAACAAATCCTCCGCAAATCAAGAGAAAAACCCCCTCCAGATGGTTAACGAACTCACGGAAGTGATGAGGATTTGCGATGCTGATCCGCAAGAATTCATCCAGAACTGCTTATCAATTAAAACCAAGAATCAGCAAACTGTTCTTTTACACCTGAATACCGCTCAATCCATGATCTACAACCGGATCAAGAAACTGCGAGCGCTGGGTAAGCCGATAAGAATGCTAATCCTCAAAGCCAGACAGGAGGGAGTCTCAACACTGTGCGAAGGACTGATATTCGAAAGGACTGCACGGTTTGAGAACACCAACTCACTGATCGTTGCCCACGAACCCGAATCAACCGATGCAATCTTTGCCATGAGTAAGCTGTTCTACGACATGCTTCCCCTGTGGGCGAAGCCAATGCGACGGTACGACAACAAAAAGCAGATGGTGTTCGAGAATCCCGAGGAAAAGACGAGAAGCGCAGACCCCGGACTGCGATCCCGAATGGTGATCGCAACAGCAGACAAAGTGAAAGTCGGTAGAGGTTTAACCCTCCACAACTTCCACGGCTCGGAGGTGGCCTTCTGGAAAAATGCCAAAGACCTCATGCTCTCCGTCCTGCAAGCAATCCCGAACCTGCCAAATACCAGCGTCTTCCTTGAATCAACTGCCAATGGCTTCGGGGGTGACGGCGAATATTTCTACCGAACAGTGCAAGACTCACTGGCCGGCAAGAACGAATTTGAGCTTATATTCCTGCCGTGGCACCTGATGCCCGAATACAGCACGGACTTCGGAAGCGATAAAGAAAAAATAAAGTTTTCTGAATCACTGGACGAATACGAACGGGATCTCAAAGCGAACGCAAAATTGACCCTTGAACAGCTTAACTGGAGACGCTGGGCGATCCACAACCTCTGCGGCGGCGACGTCGACAAGTTCAAACAGGAATACCCAGCCACCATCGAGGAAGCGTTCGTCGCATCAAGCAAAGCAGTTATCCCGAAGCAGTACATCGAAGCCCAGAGTAAATTCACAAGGCAACCTATACGAAAGCTTGATGACATCCTGATTTATGAGGAACCCAACCTCCGACACTTCTACAGCCTGGGTGCAGACCCAAGCGAAGGGATCGGACAGGATGACTCGGCGATCACCGTAATCGACAAGATGACCGGACGTGAAGTCGGAAGTTACGTAGGACAGATACAGCCAGACCTGTTTGCCAAGAAAATAAAACAGACTGCTGAACTGTTCAACGATGCACTGGCAGTGATCGAAATAAACAATCATGGGCTGGCGGTTATAAACGCACTGAAAGCCGAATATGGAAACATCTACCAACGAACCATCTTCGACAAGGTCACCAACACCAAGAGAAAAGAACTGGGATGGAAAACAAGCCAGACCACCAAACCTCTCATGGTCGATGACTTCATTGCCGGATTGCGTGACGAGGAAATCGGACTGTCGAGCCAAGGCACGGTAAGCCAGATGATGACCTTCGTACACACAAGCGAAAGCAACCGGTACGGCATGGGTGCGGAAACAGGACAAAAAGACGACTGCCTTATCTCGGCAATGCTCGCATGGCAAGGACTGAAAGAACTGCCAAGCGCAATGCCGAAACCAACGAAAGGTCGATCAATAAAACTTTACTAATATGGCTGACACCAAAAAACTACAAAAATATAATACCGAGTACGATGAAGCGAAAAAGAACTTCATGTACTACTACAAGCCAGAATTTGACCGGGCGTACAAACTGTTTGCGTCCTACAACGGCGATCGTGCCGTAGAACTCGAACAGACGACAGACGGTGAAGTGTGGCAATCCAACGTCTTCATTCCCCAAGTTTTTGCATACATCAAAACCTTTTTACAAAAGACGGTCGGCATCACCCCGGACTTTAAGCTCGAGGGCAAGAACAGTGAAGCCGTCAAAGACCTTGTCCTCTGGCTCTGGGAAATTGGCATGAGTGACGACCTGATCGACTACTTCCTGCAAGTTTTCATCTGCGGAACGACCATTGGCAAAGATTTCCTGAAAAAAGAATCAAAGAAAAAGAGACAGTCGGAAATAAACATAATCGACAAGATCAAGAAGCTCGTCTTCAAGACCGCAACATCCAAGATCGTCTTCAGACCAGACTTTGACCCTGTGGACATTTACAACTTCTATCCGCATACGAGGATGAAAAAGATATCCGATCCGTTCCCGGTATTCCACCGATACGTGCTGACCTTAGATGAAATGAAAGCCCAATATCCCGATGTGCCTGCCAGTATGTGGAATCAATTTGTGGACAAGGAAGGCGAAGTCATCAAGTCCGGCGGTGATACCACTGACTATGCCTACGTGAGAAAAGAAGTCCTGATCCAACTGCGAAAGAATATCCGAGAGACAACCAAAGCCTCCACGCCGATCCAGGGCAACCCAAACAATCCGGTCCAACTGCCGACCCCGAGCGACAAACTCTTTGAGGTCGTTGAGCGGTGGACTGACGACACCTTCACCGTATTTTTGCCGATGGAAGGGACACCGATAGAAATTAAAGACAGCGACAATCCATACGACCACCAGTCCAAACCATACTCACGAACCGGATTCTTCCCAAGGCCATTCTCGTTCTACTGGCTCGGTATTCCGAAGCTCGTTGACCACCTGCAAGAACTTTTGAACTCCGTAACCAACCAGAGAGTCGATGCCGTAACCATGAAAATTCACAGCATGATTGCGGCCGCACCAGTGGCTCTCCCCGGATACAAACAATCAAGCATCACCGTAAGACCACTTGGAATCCTGTGGACGAATGACCCGAACTCAGTAAAAGAGCTTAAATTCGGAGATGTGAACTCCTCTGCGTTTATCGAACCTGATCACATCAAGGAAGCCATGAGGATTGCAGTCGGTATCGATGAATACACCACGACGGCCGGTGCAGACCAAAAACAGACAGCCACCGTTGCGTCGTTCATGCGAGAGGCAACGCTCGAGGGAGTAAAGCTATTCCTGATCATGCTTCGCAATTCCTACGTGATGCACTTTGAACACTGGATCGGCATGATGAAGCAGTTCTGGACGACTAAGTCTGTAATGCCGGACAAGGCAGTCGCAATCCTGATGCGACATGGACTTATAAACGATGCCACCGAAAAGATTGACGGGGTGTTCGACAATGACTACGAAATGTCCCTCGAATCCACATCGAGTCTTGCCACCTCCACTGAACTCCGTAAATCAAAAGACTTGGAACTCTGGGGACTCATCAAAGACGTGAATGAACTGACCGATCCGGAAACCGGAACAGTGTACTCGATAAAGAAATTCAAGATTTTAACGAAGCTCTTTGAGGACTACGGCTGGGAACCAACCAACTACGTTGCCGAAAACAAACCTGCACCAGTAGTACCGAATCCTACCGACCAAACACCGCCGAGCCCCGGAGAAATGCCGATAGCCCCCGGTGATGCACCTGCCATCGACCCGAACGAAGGATCAATGCCTGCCAAAGAACCACTGCCGGGAAATAAAATGGGTGCGATTTTCGGCGGTGCCATGAAGCAATAAATCTATGAAAGACACATTCAACAAAGAAACCGAGGAAACCATAAGCAATCTTTATGAGACAAAGTATTTTAATGCGTTGTCCGAACTTGTTGCCAATGAACTGGAAGTCACCAAGACATGGCTACTCAACAAAGGACTCTCGGCAGATGAGATCAGATTTTATCAAGGTCGAGCCGAGGGCTTGGGAGTAATCCTGCTTCGGATAAAAACCATTCACGATGACCATATGAAAGCACCAACATAAACAACTGCAACTCAAGGAAATCGCCAAAATTTTGAGAGGTTCAGCTGGCCTCTTAAGATGGGATTTCTGGCGATTTCCACATCTTGAGAAGCCAACCGAGCCTCCGCAAAGGGGCTCGGTTTATTAATACAGCGGACACCAAAGTAGGTCTCTCGTGAGGTCAGACCGAAAAATGGAGCAATCCGTTGCAATAAAAGCCTATGGAAAAACCAAACAATTCCGGCGCCGATCCGAACGCAAAGCCAGAGACTCCGTCTTTTGACGATGCGGTCGGTAAGGAACAACCGGTCAATTCCGTTCCGTCGGGCACTCCGAGCGGAGACCAACCTGACAAGAAACCAGACGCCAAAGGTGACAAGCCTGCGGATCAATCTGGCGGCACACCCAACGATAAGGGTGGAAGTCCCGAGGGTAAAGACAAAAAGCCCGAGGGCGACAAAACCTTCTGGGGCAAGTTCAAGAGTGAGGATGATGCGAAGCACTCCTATGACGAAGCCCAGACCAAGATCATCGAGCAAGGCAAAGAGATCAACGATCTCAAAACTGCCGCCGAGAAAAACGACCAGTTTCTCTCGATACTCGACAAGGCATTGGTCAAGAATCCGCAACTGGCCGAACAGCTGAAAGCGAGTCTCGCTGAAGCCATGAAAGCCGGCGATGCAGAGCCGAAGGATACGCCCGATATCGAAGCCATCCTCGATAAGAAACTTGAGGAGCGAGAGACAAAGGCAAAGACGAAAGCAGAGATCGACAAATGGATCGGTGAACACGAGGACTTCAAGGAACCGGAGATCGGCCACCAAGTACTCGATATCATCGAAAAAGAAAAGCTTCCGTTCAATGCCCGAACCCTGCAACTTGCTTACGATTCCATCACCAAGGATTCGCAAGCCAAGAAAGCGGCAGACGAAGCTCTCAAGAAAGAGGAGGTGAAAAATCTCGAGCGAGAGAACGCATCCGGTGTCGGCGGTGGCACGCCAGCCACCAAAGGCGACACGCCACAAGAGAATCCGTTCGATGATCTTGTGGGATCAAGTATCAACCCAAATAAAGTTCGGTAACGCTTATAAGATTTGAGGTCTCGTGAGCGGCTACTGAATCTTAAATAAAAAAAACAACCTATGCCTGAACCAACTCACATCCAAGGCACGAGAACTACGCTGAATATTGAAACCAGCCAGCGCATTCCCGATGTCGAGGATAAAATTTTCCTCCTTGAACCAGGCGATTCACCGCTCACTGCCTTTTTGACCCAAATCGGAAAGGTTGCGGATGGTGGCGGCAAGTTCAAGGGCATGGCTCTCCAAAAAAGAGTCGTGTACAACCCGGAGTTCACTGAATACGAGGATCAGTACTCCGGAGTCTGGGCTCGGATCAACAACGGCGGCGGATATCTATCCTCTGCCACTGATCTGGTCGTAGACAGTCCCGGCGCATCGATCTTCACTAAGTACGATCTGATCAAAAACAGCCGTACCGGTGAAATCATGCGTGTCACCTCGATCAATTACTCCACGAACACCCTCACCGTGACTCGTGGAGCCGGTGCCACTGCGGCGGCCGCCATCAACGATGACGACTGGCTTTTGGTCATCGGTCCCGCCTTTGAAGAAGGGTCAAAGTCTGGCGATTCCAACACGACCAAGCTCGTGAAAGTCACCAACTACACCCAAATCTTCAAGACGAAGTTCGGCGTGACCCAAACCGAGAACGCTTCGAAGCTCTACCCGACCGGCAACCCCGGTGCGGACTTGAAGTACCTGCGTGCAAAGCACGGTATCGAACAAGCAAAGAAAATCGAACGCGCATATTGGTTCGGTGAAAAGAAAGAAGTCACCGGTCCAGACGGCAAGCCGTTGCGTCTGACTGGAGGCATCTTGGAAGCCATCATCTCTGCCGGCAACGTGCAGGACGAAGCGGCTTCATCTCTCACCGAAGCGGAATTCCGTTCCTTCTTGCAGAACTACGCATTCAAGTACGGCTCATCCGAGAAGTACTTCTTCTGCGGAAACACGGTGCTCGGATATTTGGAAGGGTTTGCAACTTCCAAGATGTACATCGTGCCGACCGACAAGACGTACGGCGTAGAAGTACGCAAGTTCCAGTCATCGTTCGGAACCTTGAACATCGTGCGTCACCCGATGTTCGACAATCAGTACGCCGGTATGGGAGTCGTGATCGATCTCTCCACACTCAAGCATTGCCCTCTGAATGGCCGAGACACTTCTCTCGAAACCAACATTCAGGACAACGATGCTGACGAGGAAGTCGATCAGTACAAGTCCGAAGCCGGTTTGCAGAGAGTTAACTTCGAAAAGAACGCATTGCTCAAAGGCGTTGCCTAAACCTAAGGGCTCTGCTCTGACTCGCTGGCCTCCACCCTCGTGGAAGCCAGGAGTAAGGGCGGAGGCCGATGATTACAAAATAATTCAATTACCACATATATGGCTAAATATAATTCACACATCAAATCCTTAAAGATCGTCCTCAAACCGGCAATGCCTGTGTTTGAAGGCGGTCAGAAAGTCGGCGACTCACAAGGCAAGTACGCCCTGTTTGCCGACGGTAAGTTCGAGACACAAGACGAGGAAGTTATCGCAAAGCTTGAGTCTCTGTCCACATTCAACGTGGACTTCTGGAAAGTTTCCGATGAACCGGAAAAAACCAAAGAGCCGGAGGTCGGCGGCGATTTGCAGAAGCACACCAAGAAAGAACTCCAAGCGATGGCCGAGGAAAAAGGCATTCAGCTTGATGGATCAGAGACCAAAGATCGACTGATCGAGCTCTTAGAGCAGTAGACCACATTAAGGTCGATTAATTCCAAAAAATCTTATGCCAATCGTATCTGCTGACTTAAAAGAATATAAATCGTCTGCCGCCAACAGCGACGGTGCTGACATTTCTGCGACTGAAGTCGTGGACAACACCGACAACAACCTCTTCACCGATATCACCGGCGATGAAGCGGCGGCCGGTGGCACGGAATACCGAAAAATATTCCGAAAAAATAATCACGGCACTCTGACGTGGCAAAACGTGGTCTCGTGGCTTCAGAGCCAGCCCACCAATGCCGCCCTCTCGTTCGGCTACGGCGTAAACCATGCCGATGATGCCGACGGTGCTCAAGGAAACATGTCGGCGTTCGGGGCAAATGCCGTTGTTGCTGTCGTTTCCGACGGTGCGGACGTGAGACAAGTAACGATCGTGGGAGAGGATGCCTCGGGCAACCGCCAGAGCGAAACCCTCACCCTAAACGGCACCACCGAGGTCGTGGGTGCTTTAACTTTCTCCAAACTTTACGGCGCATCCTTGAACTCTCTGTCTGCATCAAGAACCGTAACCATCCGACAAGGATCAGGAGGGACGACCAGAGGCACCATTGCCCCAAATAAAAAGATCAGTTTTATCTGGTACGGCAAAAAGTATTCGGGTGCATCTGCCGTGAATGCCGAGGGCGGTGACATGGCAAGCAAAGCGGCCGGAATGAAAAACGGCGACGTTGCCCCTGCCGGAAACTTCGGCCTCTGGTATCGGCTGACATGGCCTGCCGGTGCCGGTGCAGTGACGGCCAACACCACCCAAGTGAAATCCGAGGGTGATACTGCCGCTTAAACTCTATGACCACGACATTCCTGCAAAAGAAAAATAATGCCAAGTCGACTCTGGCAACTGTTGGAGGAATAAATAACTCCGTCACGGCGTTGGATGTCCAATCTGGTGACGGTACGAAATTCCCAGCAGTTCCGTTCAATGCGACTCTCTACTCCGATGCCGGGACTCCGGCAAACGGCGAGATCGTAAAAGTCACCAGTAAAGGAACCGGTGACAATTGGACGATTGTCCGAGCTCAAGAATCCACCACTGCCCAAACATGGGCTCAAGGAATCAAGGTGGAACTTTTGGTAACGGCAAAACTTTTGCAGGACTTGGACACGGCGGTCAACAATCTGGAAAAAAGAGTCCAAGTCGTGGTGGCCACTGATGGATCGGGCGACTACAACACTGACGGCACGGCCGACAATGTTGAAATTCAGCAAGCAATCGACAGTCTGCCGTCCGGTGGAGGCATCGTCCTACTCAAAGCCGGAACGTACACGATTAATGCCACGATCAACGTTCTGAAAAACAACGTGATCATCCGCGGCGAAGGTAAGGTAACAAAAATGTTCCTTGCCAACAGCTCGAACGTGAACATGCTCTACATCGGTAACGGCTCGACCGTAGCCAATGACTGCGTGGTCGAGGATATCTTCTTCGATCCGAATGGTGCAAACCAAACATCGCTCGGTTCAGCCGTATGCATTTACGGAACGTCCGGCGTCAAAGCCCTACGCAACATCATCCGAGGATGCCGGTTCACCAAATGCCAAAACGATAACGTAAAGCTGATCTACGCCGACAGAAACATTGTTGCCAACAACATCTTCGATGAATGCACGAACGGTGCTGGACTGGGAATTTTCTCGAGCTCGCAATCCAACAACGTGAACGAGAATATATTCATCCATTGCACCTATGGCGTGTACTCGAACAGTCACTACAACAACATCTCCGGTAACGTATTTGTCGACAACACCTATGGCGTGGGTCTGAACGGAGTGGTCAATTGCAGTGTTTCCGGAAACTGGTTCGGGAGTGTCTCTTATTACCAGACAGGCGTATGGCTGGCTGGTGCGTCTGCACGACACTCGATCACCGGCAACACTTTCTACCAGCCATACAGGGCAGTTCTCGGAGATGCCAATACTGGCCTTTACTCAAATGTCATCAGTGGCAACAGCATCCACCTGTCGAACCAAGAAGCGATCTACCTGCAAGCCGGTGCGAACCAAAATAACATCGTAGGAAATACGATCCGACAATCATCTCTTCACGCAATCAGAATCAGAGGATCAAAGAATGTCATCTCAAGCAACGTGCTAAGCGATAACGGCGGCGGTGCGAACAACACCTACAGTGATATTTTTCTCGATGACGACGGTACCACGTTCTCAACCTACAACGTGGTGATTGGCAACAACTGCCAAGCGGCTGGGGCCAACAAAGTCGCATACCACATCCGAGAAAATGCAGTCGGTGATGATTACAACCTGATAATAGGAAACATCTGCAAGGACGGAGTGACCGCCCAAATCAGCGTGCAGGGAGTGAACTCAGTGCGAGGAACTAACATACCGGCATCGGGATAAAAAATTATGTTCAACACGTACCCACTCAATTCTGCCCAGCTCAACAGCACCGCATCACAGCCGGTGTCGCAGTCAGTGAGCTATGTGCTGGATGTATTCACCCTGATAACCAAGCCGGTCACGTATCTGTTCGATCAGTGCGTGGCAGTTCTCTCAAATAAAACTTATAAGCTTGACATCACGAATCTTGCGGCGAAATCAATCGCATACGTGTTTGACGAACTGGTGCTTGTACTCAAATCCATTGCCTACGTTCTCGACCTCCGAAATCTCGCAACGAAAGCCCTGACCTACGTGCTTGATCTTAAAAATCTTGCGCTAAAGTCCATCCAGTATCTCTGGGATCAGAGAGTTCTCGCAATCAAAGCGATCACGTATCCATTCGACATCATCTGGGGTGCGGTACTGGCAACGATCTATAAACTTGATCTCCGAAATCTCGCAACAAAAAACATTCGGTACATGCTCGACACCCTGATCACATTAGGGAGATCGATAACGTACAAATTTGATTCGTTCCTTTCGGCGATCCGGCTGACAGCCTATAAGCTCGATATCCGAAACCTTGCCACTAAGATAGCAACCTACCTGATCGACATCGGAGGCGTCGTGGCAAGAATTGAAACTTACAAATTAGATATCAGGAACCTGACAGGCCGAACCGTGAGCTACCTCATGGACATACGAGGACTAGCCGGCAAAGTGTGGCGTTACGCATTCGACATCAGAAATCTTGCAACCAAGTCCGGACAATATCTGCTGGACATCCTGAACGCCACCAGCAAGAACGTGCGATATGCCTTCGACATCCTGCTCTACGTGATGACACAAACATCGTACCTGTTTGACGTGAGAAGTCTGACCGCTAAAGCAACGAGATATCTGCTGGACATCCGGTCCCTCATTGCCCGAACTCTTACCTACAAGCTCGATATCCGAGGACTCGTGCTCAAGATAACTGCCTACGTTTTGGATATCAGAAGTTTGATCGCAAAATCCATGACTTACGTGATCCGGATTCTAAGTCGAATCGCCAAGTGGTGGACGTACAAGTTCGACATCCTGATCACACTCGGAAAGTTCTGGACATACAAATGGAATGTTCGAGTGCTTATCGCAAAGATTTGGAAGTATGTATTCGACATCTGGAAAATCCCCGAGGGAGTAAAGATCGTCGTTGAATTCTTAAGTGCAAAACTTTCGGTGCTTATGCTTTCAGCCAAAGAATCTCTCGGACTCGTGAATGCCAAGACAAGCATTGAGGTCAAGACCGCCCGGCAAGACCAGCAGATGCAGACAGCCAAAACTGACGTGGTTCTGCCGAGCGATAAAAAAGATATAAACCTATGAGCGTAAAAATTGTACAAAATGACACACTGCCGCCGATCGAGTTTACCCTCACGCAGGACGGTGCGCCGGTCGATCTGACCGGATGCACGGTGAAGTTCTACATGAAGGATTCCACGAGCGGATCGGTGAAAATAAACGGCGTCAACTGCACCATCATGGATGCCAAAAAAGGAAAATGCCGATATAGCTGGACATCGTCAGACACCAACACGGTCGGCACGTATCTCGGTGAGGTCGAGGTCACGTTCCCAGACGGAAAAATCCAAACCGGATATAAGCAAACGTCCATCATTATCCGTGATGACATTTAAAACCTATGAACAGAGGCGACATTAAAAAAGCAATCAAGAACGAGGTCGACGACCAGACCCTCGATGACACTTTGCTCAACACGTGGATACAGCGTGGTGATGAGAAAGTGCAGACATGGCGTCCGGCCGAGGATCGAGACCAAACCTTCGACTACTGGGACTATCTCAAGACTGAACAGCCGTACACCACAGTTGCAAACCAGACCAAATATCCGGTCCCGGAAAACTTCAGAGCGTTCATGGAACTTAAGATTGGCACAGACACCAAACCATACGTGCTGATAGATTTTCGCAAAAGAAGCGACTACACCGACCATGCCACATACCTGCTCGGCGGATATTTCTATCCGATCGCAATACCAACGCAAGACGGCGACAGCATGAATTTGGTATTCGTCCGCATCTCTGACGAATTCTCGTCCGACAATGACGAGCCAGAGGTCGAAAAGCTATACCACCAAGCCTATGTCGAGTGGGGCAAGAAAATGTACTACAACCAGCAGGGCGACACCGAGCTTGAACGGCAAGCAGATGGAAACTTTGAGCGGATCATACTCGGCAAATGGCGAGATCAAGAGATTGCACGAATGGCCGCCGCTTCCGATCAGGCCGAGATTCCAAGAAGCAGTCTCGTATAAAAACTATGTCACTACCAAAACAAATCTGGAAAACGTCACGATTCCACAAAGGCATCTCGAACCTGAATTCCGAGGGTACCTTTTGGTTTTCAAACGGATTGGAGTTTGACCAGAGTCCGCCGTATCTCAAAGTTGCCAGCAAATTTTTCAAAGAAAGCGACAGCATAAGCGTGCCGACTTTAAACCAGCCGTCATACATGTGCTATTTCAATTACGCCTACTATGCCGTGAATCACGATGACGGAAAGATTTTTCAAAACACCTACGCCAGCTGGTCAGAAGTGCATGACAGTACGAACATCTGGGGAGGAAGCGGAATGTATGCCGATAACGATTATCTCTATTACGCCGGAAGCACCTGGGTCGGGCGGTACGATAAAACAACGTGGGTAGACAACTGGCAATCATTCAACGTCAACACGGCTTTTGATGACGTGCCGATCACAAAGTTTTTGAAATTTATCTGCTTCGGAAATAAAAATTATTTGGCAACGTGGGATACCGGTGCAACCACATGGAATCCCGGACGACTAACTCTGCCTGCCGGATACGTGATTGTCTGGCTTGCGCCGCTGACCGACTACCTCATTATTTCCGCCCACCATCCGACATTCGGGTCCGCCTTATTCTTCTGGGACGGATACTCGCAGACCTATAACCGAGTTCTCCAGCTGACTCAAACGCAAAGTCTTGCCGGAGTCGTTGATAAAAACGTCCTGTACTTTTTGACGAGAGACGGCTGGATCTGCCGATTCAACGGAACCGGCATCGAAAAGTTAAACCGATTCCCGGACATGGACAATGCCGACTACATATCCCTCAAAGCGGAATGCATGAAAGTCTACCAAGGCCTGATTTATATCGCCAAAGGATCAAACACCTACGATGCGAGCCACAGAAACCAATATTGCGGAATCTGGTGCTACAACCCGGACACCAACGCCCTGTACTTTAAACACCGCTTCTCAAACAACGCTGTCATCCACGTGACTCCGGGAGTGGCCGCAGTTTATTGCCTCTATGTCGATAACACCTCAATTCGAGTCGGATACACCGATGGCAACAAGCACATCATCGACACAAATAGCGATACCGGAACATTCCGTCCATACGACTTTGGTGCGTATTGGATCAGTCCGCTCATCGACAACGATCCGTATCTCCGCAAACGATGGAAGCAGATTATTTTGAACTTTTTCAAACCGATGCCGAACAGCAGTTTTGCCCGGTTCGAAGTGAAATACAACACGAGCGAGCAGTCTATCCGGGAAGTGAGAGTAACGAGCGGCGGCGGTTCGGATTATTTCACCTTGCCATACATCTACAGCTCATACGAGGTCGGTGACGAGGTGATGGTTTTGGCCGGAGTGGCCGCCGGGCAGATCAGACACATCAAGAGCATCGACATGGCCACCAAGACAATCTACTTGGACGAACCGCTTTATTGGATGGGCGGTTCGCAAGGATACATCCAAGCTAACGAGTACGTAGCGATCACGCCGTTTAAGCGTCTCGGCACGATCAAAGGAAGCGACAATGTGAGCAAAGTAAACAAGATGCTTCGGTTCAATGCGAGGTCGAAAAAAATTCAGTTCAAGATCGAAATATGGAGTAATTCCGGATACGGCGGTGAATGGGATATGGGACTCCGTGACGTCTCGGCCATTTATACGCCGGATCGAATAATCAAATAACAATATGCCTGAAGAAATAAATTCAACGATCGACATGTCGTCAGCGGCACAGGAAACTGCGCCGGGAATAGCGACTCCGGCCGTGCCGGCACCGGACAAACAACAGGACGGCAAATTCAAACTGGAGAGGATCGATGCCGACAACGTGAGAAAGATAGACTCACGCACCGACACGACCGTACTCCACATCCCAGCCCTCGAAAAACACAAAGCGGAACTCGAGGACGAGATGAGCAGACTGCAAGTACAGCTCGACCAAATCAATGAGGTCTTGGGCGAGTATAAAAAACTTCAATAAATTTATGGCTGATCCAAACAACAACCAACCGTTCGATCCACAGCTGGGTTCAATCCTGAATCTCTTGCGAGACATTCCGATTCTCAATTCTGCACCGGCAGACACGCCGAGAACTCCGATAAGTTTCGCTCTGTACGATAGCGGAGGTGTGAGGCGGTTCTACATTTTCTTTAACGGTGCGTGGAGGTACGTAACTCTTACTTAAAATTATGGCAACGATAACAATACAAAAAGGTCAAACCTTATCGGGAATCGCCAAACAGCAAGGCACGACAGTCGATGCTTTGATGAAAGCAAATCCGACCATCAAGAATGCGAATTTGATCTACGCTGGATCAGCATTGAATTTGCCGGAAGCGCCGAAACCCGTTGTTGCCCCGGGGGCGAGCGGTTCTGCCCCGGTTGCACCCGTGACACCTTCTACGCCGGTTGCGACCCGTGTTGACCAAATTTCGAGCCCGGGGGCGAGCCCTGTGCCAGCAAAAAGCACCCTTTATGGCGCTGAAGTGCCTTCTTCGACTTCTTTGCTACAACAATACCGATCATCGCTCGGACTCGATACTGCCCTCAAAAGCATGCAGGATAGCCAGACTTCCTACCTCGACACTCTCAAGAATTTGCCGAAAAAATCTGATCTTTATAAAACCGAACGAACCAATCGTGGCATTGATCAGATGCAGACAAATTTGCAGAGCTTGGATGACCGACTGGCGACAATGGAAAACTCTATCAATGATTCCGAAAAAGATATCCGTGACCGAATCATCAAAAGCGGAGGCATGGTGACCGAAAGCCAGACGCAAAGATTAGTCGCTTCCGAAAAGAATCCTCTCGTCGAGGAATATCGAAAGTTGCTCGATGAACGCAATCGTCTAGCCGAAAAAATGGGAGTAGCTGATGCGGCGGCAAAAGATGCGGCCGGCATGGCATATGAGGATTCAACGCTTCCACTCACGGTTGCTGAAAAAACAATGGGATTCCAAAAAGACCAATACTCAGTTCTCGGCGATCTCTTAAGTCAGGTATTCGGCGCATCCGAAAAAGATGTGGCAAACATAATCGATTCAGCCAAGTACGGCAAAGAGCAGGAAAAGAAAGATGCTCAAGAAGTGATCGATCGGGCAATCAAACTCGCAGACCTAGCAAACAGCACACCGGCCGGAACTTCCTACAACATCGGCGGAACGACAGTGGTCGGGAAAAAGACTTCCAGCGGATCTGGTGATGGATCAACGGGAGATGTAGAAGCATACGCTCTCGAACTGCTCAACAATCCAAACTTCTCAATTGCCAATGTGCCACAGAACATCCGAGGTCAGGTTCTGGCCAAGAGAGATCAAATAGTGAATGACGCCAATCAGGCAGACGAAGCGGCGGCCGCTTCTCAACCAAGTCAGCCGCCAATAACCGCACATGACTTCGGTGCCGGAGTTAAAGATGTGTTCACACAAAAGATACCGAGCCTTGCAAAAGCCGGATACACCGGAACCAAGAATTTCTTCAAGGGCTTGTTTGGCATCGGAAATTAAAACGCTATGGCTTACATCAAAGACCCCACAACTGGAAAATACATACGAACCGACTCAGTGCCGGCGGCTAAACCGATCGTGCCTATAAAAACATCTGTGCCAGGTTCTTCCGGATCAGTAATGAAGTACGGTAAAGATTCCAGCGGAAAATACACGATGATGCCGAGCGACTCCTCCACTCCTGCCGGTAAACCGAAAGTGACAACGCTGGCCGGACTCCAAGATTACGCTACCTCGCAAGGCATCGACGTGTCACAATCACAGCCGAAAGAATCTCTCCTGCAACGACTCCTCCACTTACTGAACACTGGTGCGTATGCCGTGGGAGGAGTTATCAGCGGAAAAGGAATTATAAAAGGCATTCAGGAACACACTCTGCCATCCGAAGCTCTTGGCATAAAAAATCCAATCGGCGGATTTATTGCCGACGTGTTGCTTGATCCGACAACGTACATCACGTTCGGCTACGGGGCCGAAGCGAAACTTGCTACCAAAGCCGGTGAAGTGGCATTGAGCAAAGCCGGAACGACTCTCCTCAAGGATTCAATCTTAAAGCTCGGGGAGGAAGCCGGACGAAAAGCCATGGCCACCAAAGTGCTTGAGGAGGGCGGCGAAAAGTTCTTGGCCAAAGATGGTCTCAAATTCATGGGCAAACAGATACTGCCTCGAGCTGTTGTGACCGCACCATTCAGAGCCGCCGATACGATCGTCGAGAAAACTCCGGTTGTCGGCAAACTTTACCAAGGCGCAAAAGATTTGGCCGGAAAAGCATTCGTACCGTTTAAGTCCATCAAAGACCTGCCGGGAGGCATCGGACAAGAATATCTCGATAAATTTACTGCCTTCAGCAAAGGAACCAGAGCTGAAGTGAGTAAGGCTGTCGAGGAAGCGGCAACACTTGGCAAGAGTGCCAAAAAGGAACTCGGAAAAGACGCCGGTTCGTTTGTCGGAAAAACAATCGAGGAAATGGCCACCGGAAAACCTGCCGAGGCAGTTGCGACGGCCGCGAATATAGCAGAGACAGCTGTACCGAAAGCTGGTACTGGAAATAGTGTGATCGACAACATCATCGAAAACATCCGAGGCCAGCACAAGGACTTTGCCACCATTGAAAAAGAAAAAGGAATATTGGACACAGAGCTTCCGGATTATGTTCGGCACTATCTCACACCCGAGGGCCGTGACTTTTTGAATAAGACCGGCATGAATATCACTGCGGAATTAAACAAACCGCTTCGAGTCAAAAATCCGTTCTCAAAAACCAGACAACTCGACGGCACCATTGAGGGAATTAACAAATACTTCCAAGGCAGATACGGAGTCCAATTGTTTGAACCCGATGCGTTCAAAGCCTTTGCCGCACGTAAAGCCGAACACATCAAGGCCGTGAACACCTACGACTTTATAACCGATGTTGGAAAGCAGTTCGGCAAACAAGCAGAGGCGGTCACCAAAGAAATAAAAAATCCGATCACCGGCAAGCTCACCACTAAAGAAACAATAAAGCCGGTTTTTGAAAACGGCATCAAATACATCGAGAGTTCAGTACCTCAACTCAAAGGAACGCTTCTGCCCGAGCAGATCGTGAAGCACGTTGACGATACTTATAAAACGCTTACCAACGAGGAAGCAACAAAAAAGTTTATCGGACTCTACGACAAGGTGCTCGGATTTTGGAAAGGATCAGTTACCGGATGGTTTCCGTCTTTCCACACCCGAAATACCATGGGCGGTATTTTCAATAACTGGATCGCCGGAGTAAAGAGTCCTGCACGATATCTGCAAGCCGACCAAATCGCACGAGGTGTCGAGGGATCGATCACCACCAAACTTGGCACCAAATATACGTATGGCCAAATCCGTGAATTGGCCACTAAGCTCGGCGCAATAGGCCAGCCCGGATATTTGGATGTGATGCGTGAGGTCGAAAAGGACATAGGCAAAGGTCCCGTTTCCAAGCTAATGGATCTGCCTAAAAATGCGATGGAGATCGTGGAAAACCGACTGCGATTGCCGCTGTTCGTAGATCGCCTGATCAAAGGCGATGCACCAGAGCAAGCCGCAAAACAAGTCTTCCAATTCCACTTCGACTATGCACCCGAAGCCCTGACCGGCTTTGAGCAGAATGTCATGAAGCGACTGTTGCCGTTCTACCGATGGACAAGAGGCAATATTCCGCTTCAGCTCGAGCAGATGGTTAAACAGCCAGGCAAGTACGGCGCAATCGGAAAATTTATCGGGAACATCAGTAGCGACAAACAGAAAGCCAAAGAGGAATTCCCGTCACTGCCGCCTTACATGCGAGAAGGACTGCCGATCAGACTCGGTGAGAAAAACGGCATTGCCCAATACCTCTATGGTCTGGGACTGCCGGTTGAGGACGTAAATCGCATTTATAAAGAGAGTCCACAGAGAACACTCGCCAGTTTCGTCGGCGAACTTTCTCCACTGCTCAAATATCCGATTGAGGTCGGTACCGGACAAAACCTCTTCACCGGTGAACCGATCACTCAAAGCAACAACGTCTATCCGTTCGTGAATAAAATCCCCGGACTGCGTGACTGGCTCGGAGTAACCGAACATAAGAATAAAGACGGATCGGTGAGCTACCGAGGTGATGCTTATAAGCTTCACTTCCTGAACACCGCTCTTGGGAGGTTTTATACCACGGCCGGAAAACTTACTGACGACAACACGTCTGCGGCCGTGAAATTCCTCTACGGCCTGATCGGGGCCAAAGCGAAATCGGTAGACATCGAAAAAGAAAAGTTCTACCGACAGCAAGATGTCCGAGCACGATTGGAACAACAGCTGGAAAACAAGGGGTTGATCAATAAGTTTGAGAGCGTCTACGTTCCGAAATAATCACATGGATAAAAATTGTTACCAAAATCAAATGCAAGATGAGCGTATCGACCGTGTAGAAAAAGCGGTCAACGAGATCAAGGACAATCATCTTGTGCATCTGCAAAACGATGTGACCAAAGTAAGCACCGACGTTGACTGGCTCAAGCGGTTCTTTTGGATCATCGCCACCGCATCGGTCGGCGGTCTTATTGGGGCACTGATCAATCTTCTAATCACCATTAATAAATAACTATGAACATCATTCAAAAAAAGTCGTCCAATTTCTGGGTAGGACGCAAAGGATACAAGCCGGAAGCGGTTGTCATCCACATCATGGACGGCACGCTCGCCGGAACCGACTCGTGGTTCGCTAATCCGGCATCGCAAGTAAGCGCACATTACGGCATCGGCCGGAACGGCGAAGTCCATCAGTACGTGCAGGAAAACGACTCTGCCTGGCATGCTGGCCGGATTGATGCGCCGATCTGGAAGTTTATAAGACCGAACATCAACCCGAACCTGTACACAATTGGCATCGAGCATGAGGGTAAACCGGAGGATATATGGACTGCCGCCATGAAGCAGTCCAGTGCCGATCTCATCCGAGAGATCTGTGAACGCTGGCAGATTCCCATCGATCGCAATCATGTCATCGGTCACTACGAAATCTATTCCAAGAAGCCGAACTGCCCGGCAACCAACAAAAGAATCCTCGACGAGCTGGTCGCACTTGCCGGACAGCAAGTACCGGCCGCAACGCCAAACCCTACTGTCGAGGATGGTGTGAGGAAAATCGAGGAAGGGTTGGCAATAATAAAACAAATAATTTACTAAACTATGACCACACCACAAAAAGAAGCCCTGAAGCATCTATTGATCGTTTTCTTCTACTCGGCGGTATCATCTGTCCTGCCGATCCTGCTGGTCTACGCCGAGCACGACACTCGCTGGACGTTGCTGATCCCGGTCATCAACGCCGCATGGTACGCCATAACCCGATACCTCAAAGAACAGAAGCTCATCGAGGACGTGGTATCCGAAAAAGGCGAAACGCTTTAATTTAGCGAAAATCCAGTCTTAATAGACCTTCTGTGCGAAAGCCGGAACCTCAAAAGAGACAGGATTTTCCTTGTAAAATAACCTTAAACGGCGTATAATTTTATCAATACGGCCGTAGGATAAGGCCTTTAAGGCGACTACCGGTTCAAACTTCCGGAAATCGCCACCGCCATAAAAACCCCAGCTTTTAAAGCTGGGGTTTTTATTGATTTCAGTCAATTTTATCATATTTCTAGTACATTATAATATTGTAATATAAGCCCATAAATTGCTATACTATTAACAATAATATGGTAGGCAACACAATTCCACGCTTATCAACATTCAGAAAATCGCCCAAGTACTAGGAGTAACAAGCGACAAGCTTTTGAAATAATTATGACTACACAGAATCAAACAATTACCAAAATAGCGATATTTCAGAAAAAGGAAGTGCGTAAAACGCTTCATAAAAACGAGTGGTGGTTTGTCATTGAGGATGTCGTGGCTATTCTGACAGATTCCGTTCAACCCAAAGGTTACATCAAAGATATGCGTAGGCGTGACAAGGAACTCTCCGAAGGATGGGGGCAAATTGCCACCCCCCTTTCCATAGACACGGCAGGAGGTCCGCAAAAACTCAACTGTGCGAATACAGAGGGAATTTTTCGTATCATACAATCCATTTCTTCACCCAAGGCTGAGCCATTCAAACGTTGGTTGGCGAGAGTTGGTTATGAACGAATTGAGGAGATAGAAAACCCAGAACTTGCAACAAAGAGGACTCGTGCATTGTACAAAGCCAAAGGATATTCTGATACGTGGATTGAGAAACGAATGCGTGGTATTGAAGTCCGCGAAACACTTACTGATGAGTGGAAGAAACGTGGAGTAAAAGAAGGGCAAGAATACGCGATACTTACTGCAGAAATTTCAAAAGCAACATTTGGAATGACGCCTAGTCAATATCAAAAACTCAAAGGATTGAAACGAGAGAATTTGCGAGACCACATGAACGATTTGGAGCTTATCTTTTCTATGCTTGGAGAAGCCTCGACCACTGAAATAGCTCGCAATAAAAATACGCAAGGATTTTTGGAGAATAAAATCGCCGAAAAAGAAGGCGGTAATATTGCGGGAGAAGCTCGCAAAAAACTTGAATTAAAAAGTGGCAAGAAAGTATCGACTGGAGAGAATTATTTACCAAAGTCAAAAAAGAAACGAAAGCTAAAATCTAAAAATACATGAAACTGACTTTTGATGAAAACTTAATGGTGAACTATAACAGTGCTTCTCAAAAAATTAGAGTTTTGAGTGAGAATTGGATTTTGTACTACATCACAATCCGCTTTTTAGAGTTACCACATGCTTAAACGAAACCACAAATTAACACGCTCAATACCAAACAGCTTAACACAATACAAAACCCCAGCTTTTAAAAGCTGGGGGTTTTGTATTGAAATGGGATTCAAAATTTTGCTTGCTATTTACTTAATCCTATCTTCCGCGGCTTTGATTTTCATTGTGGCTTTTAGCACAGTGTCCGGGTTTATGGAGATGGAATCTATACCTTCTTTTAACAAAAACTCGGCAAAGTCTGGAAAGTCGGAAGGCCCCTGGCCGCAGATGCCGACTTTTTTACCCAAGCGGTGTGCTTCTTTTATAAGAATGCTAATAAGTTTTTTTACTGCCGGGCTTTTTTCATTGCCAATGTGGGCAATAAGCTTACTGTCCCTATCCAGCCCCAAAGTCAGCTGGGTTAAGTCGTTGGACCCAATAGAAAATCCGTCAAACAAATCTGCAAACTCCTCAACCAGCAAAATATTGGACGGAATTTCAGCCATTACCCAAATCTCCAAACCTTCCACCAAATCGCCGTTCTTTTTTGCTTTATGCTCTTGTTCTGTAATGCGTTTCATCTGCCCATACTTTTCTATGAGCGATACAACTTTTTTCCCCTCTTCCGGCGTTCGGCAAAACGGCACCATTACGCTTAAGTTTAAAAGCCCCATCTCTTCCCTTACCCTTTTTACCGCCTGAACTTCCAAAGCAAAAGCCCTCTCAAAGTTTGGGTCGTAGTAGCGACTTGCTCCCCTCCAGCCTATCATAGGGTTTTCCTCGTGGGGTTCGTAAATATGCCCGCCTAGGAGGTTAGCATATTCATTGGTTTTAAAATCCGAAAAACGAAGCAGTACATCAAAAGGGTAAAAAGCCGCGGCCAGCTGGGCTACGCCGTAAGCAAATTTTTCCGTATAAAATTCCACCTTGTCCGCATAACCTTTGGTTCTGGCTTCAATCTGGCTTTTGACTTTTTCATCCTGCAGGGTTTCAAAGTCCAAAAGCGCGTTGGGGTGTATGCCTATGTAGTTGGAAATCACAAACTCCACGCGAGCGAGGCCCACGCCTTTGTGCGGCAGCTGGCAGTGCCGAAAAGACAGCTCCGGGTCTGCTGCTATCATTTTTATATCTACTTTCGGCGGAGTAAATCCGCTTAAGTCGGTCTGGTGCAAATCAAATTTCAAAAGCCCTTCATACACTCTACCCACTTCACCTTCCGCGCAAGAAACGGTTATCTCCCTGCCTGTGGTTAAAACTGTTGTGGCATTGCCGCAGCCTACCACTGCCGGAATACCCAGTTCGCGCGACACAATAGCAGCGTGGGAAGTCCTGCCGCCCGCGTTAGTTACTATGGCTGAAGCGATTTTCATTATGGGTTCCCAGTCCGGATCCGTGATCTCAGCTACCAAAACTTCGCCTTTTTGAAACTCGTCCAAATGCGTGGCATCTTTTATGTACCTGGCTTTGCCCTGGCCTATTTTAGACCCAACAGCCGCGCCCTGGCATAAAAGTTTACCTTTTTCCAGCAAAGAATATTCTTCCAAAATATTAACTTTTCTTCTGGCAACCACAGTTTCCGGCCTGGCCTGAACAATATACAGCTCCTTGGTTTTGCCGTCATACGCCCACTCTATATCCATCGGCCTTTGGTAATGTTCTTCTATTATCACTCCCCATTTCGCCAGCTTTAACACCTCTTCATCGCTTAAAACAAACCTCTGCCGGTCTATTTCCGCAACTAAAAATTCCTGCGTACTTTCCGTACCGTCTATGGAATACAAAAGTTTTTTTTCTTTACTGCCCATCCGCTTGGAGATTAGCGCGTTGTACCCCTGTTTTAAAGTCGGTTTAAAAACTTTAAACTCGTCGGGAGTAACCACGCCTTTCACCACATATTCGCCCAAACCCCAGGACCCGTTGATCACCACCATATCTTTAAACCCGCTTTCCGTGTCTATGGTAAACATCACTCCGCTCGCCCCGCGGTCGCTGCGGGCCATTTTTTGCACTGCCACTGAAAGCGCGATTTGAAAATGGTCAAAATTCCGGTCGTGGCGGTATGAAATTGCCCTGTTGGTAAACAAAGAAGAAATGGCTTTTTTTACCGCTTCCAAAAGATCGTGATTACCACGGATGTTCAGGTAAGTTTCCTGCTGGCCGGCGAAAGACGAATCCGGCAGGTCTTCAGCTGTGGCCGAACTTCTTACAGCTACATCCAAATCCTCAGGCGGAAGTTTTAGCCGTTTAGCCATTTCCGCGTAAGCTTCCTCTATCTCTTTTTCCAAATCTTCAGGAAATTCCGCCTCCAAAATCATCTTACGGATGCTATGCCCGCGCTTTTCCAGGTCAGCCATGTCAGAAGTGTTAAGTCCGGACAACAAATTGCCAATTTTTTCCGCCAATTTATTTTCAGCGATAAAATATCTATATGCTTCAGCCGTAATAGCAAAACCAAAAGGCACGCGGATCTGCTCGCCGGGAAAAAGTTTGCTTTTAGCTTCAGTTAAATGCTGGTACATTTCCCCTAAGTTGGCATTTTTTCCGCCCACCAAACCAACATCGTTTTTTCCCACCTCGTCAAACCACAAAATACGCGCTTTTGTTTTGTCCATAGATTTTGTTTTAATTTTATTAAATCCAAACATTTTTGTTTCGTAATTTATAATTTTTGCTTAACTATATTATACTCCACTTGTCAAACCCACGCAAAAATACAAGGGCACCCTCTTGCTGTGCAAGAGGGTGCCCTTGTATAACTATGTAACTTCAATGGGCTACATAAAACCTACACTAAATTTCCTTATTCTTCCGAATAATCCTTTAAAGAATCACGAGTATTTGGCTCACGAAATTTTTTAAAAACTTTAGCCTCAATAACTCTAATTCTTTCTCTCGTTACTGCTTCCGCTTGAGCTATTTCATCCAAAGTATGTTCTTTTTCAAAAGGGCTTAAACCATAACGCA
Organism: uncultured Candidatus Saccharibacteria bacterium; assembly: GCA_964512925.1. Taxonomy (GTDB): domain Bacteria; phylum Patescibacteriota; class Doudnabacteria; order UBA920; family UBA920; genus CAZEKH01. Next base: position 122,131 of record CAZEKH010000002.1, read on the forward strand.
TTTTTATAACCTTTTTTTCTCTTGGAGTAAAAGTATCAATCACTCGTTCTAAGGCCTCTTTCAATTTACTAAAGGCAAGTAATTTTTCTTGTTCTGGCATTGACGCTAATTTTTCAGTATTTGAAGGAACAAAATCAGCGCCTTTAACTTTTATTGGAATTTTTACACTGTCAGTGCCAAAATATTTTTCCACAAATTCTCTTAAGGCTTTATGAAATTGCGCTGAAATTGTAGTAGCTCCAGAACCTTCTTTTACACTACCACCCTGACTTAAAAATTCTTTTTTTTCCCACACTTTTAGAAAAAAATCTTGGACCAAATCTGTTGCTATATCTCTTAAAAAATTCTTTGAAGTATTCTCAGGAAAAACCTGAACTAAAAATTCAAACGCTGCTTTTTCATACCCCCCTCTCTTACTTTTAACCACCTCGCTGTAAACGGATTCAAAAGTACTACCTTCAGCAAGATTTCTAAATGAAATTGGTTTTTGCATAATTTTCTGCAATATAAACAATTCTAAACCGTTCTGACTTCCAAAAGGTTCAGGTTTTCTTTTAGTCCCAAAGGCTCTCCGGTGACTATAACCACTTTGTCGCCTTTTTTAGCGAATTTTTTTTCTTTGACAGTTTTTACCATACTGTCCATTAGCTCTTCCAAGTTCACCAGTTGCGGCATTAAAAATGCGTTAACACCCCAGATCATTGCCATCTGGCGCACGGTTTTTTGGATAGGCGAAAGCATTACCAAATTGGCATAGTAAGGCCGTTCGTGAGCTACTTCTCTGGCGGTAAAGCCCGAGTCTGTGGCGCCGATGATAGCTTTGGCATCTATGTGTTTACCCAAATCAAACGCGCCTTCAGCCACTGCTTCGTTTTTACTCACAATTTTGTTTTTTAAATGCTGATGTTTAGGCAAAAAGTCGGACTTTTCAGTTTGCTGGATAATCCGGTTCATCTCGGAAACCACTTTAACCGGAAACTTGCCAAAAGCCGTTTCCCCGGAAAGCATTACGCAGTCTGTTTGGTCTATAACCGCATTGGCCACATCGGAAACCTCGGCCCGAGTGGGCCTTGGGTTTCTTATCATACTGTCAAGCATTTGCGTTGCCACTATGACCGGCTTGGCCGCGGCTAAACATTTTTGAATTATTTCTTTTTGCACTATAGGCACTTCCGCCTCCGGGATCTCCACGCCCAAATCCCCGCGCGCCACCATCACAGCGTCCGCTTCTTTTAAGATACTGTCAAAATTCTTCACTGCCTCGGGTTTTTCTATTTTGGCGATGATTCTTGGCGGAGTCAGATTTTTTGGATTGTATTGCTTGATGAGTTTTTTTAGATTCTGCACATCTTTTTTGTTCCGCACAAAAGACAGGGCGATATAGTCCACATCCTGCTTTAAACCAAATTTAAGATCGTCTATGTCTTTCTCGCCCAAAATCGGGATTTTAAGTTCAGTCCTCGGTAAATTTACACCCTTATGCGACTGGATTTTACCCGGAGACAAAGCAATACAGTAAACCAACTTGCCAAAAACTTTTTGTACCTCTAGTTCTATAAGCCCGTCTTCTATAAGTATACGCTGCTTTGGTTTGATGGATTTTTTTACGTCCAAATCCAAATCAAAATCCTGCCCAATAATTACTTTTTGCCCGACTTTTACGTCGAGTGGCTGCTTCATCTCGTGCACCCGGATTTTGGGGCCGTGCAAATCCTGGATGATAGCGATATTTTCACCGGTCTTTTTCGCCACTGTGCGGATGTTTTTTATGAGTAAAGCGTGGTTTTCGTGGTCGCCGTGGCTGAAGTTAAGTCTGGCTACATTCATCCCATTTTTCACCATTTCCGTCAAAATCTTCACACTTTCCGAAGCCGGTCCAATGGTGCATATTATTTTGGTTTTCTTTCCAGTTGGCATATTTATCATTCAAAAGGCTATTTTATATAGTTAAATATTAGCATTTTTTTAAAATTTTGACCATAAAAAAAGGGCGACTTGCTTTCACAAGCCGCCCCGCCGCCTGACGACGGCTCAGGCTATCTTTCCGTCACCAGGATCGATTCCTTCAAGCCCCACTGATACCCCTTGATAGGCACAACCCTGAACAAAGTGTTCCCATTGTCAGAGAAATATAGGTAGGCGATATTCCACGCCCCTTCTATTAGAACCAGGGTGCACAACCACTCCCTTCCTCTGCTGCTGCTGAAACGCGAAGGCCACGCGTTCAGATAGCGGAGCAAAAAAATCGGGTGTACAGGCTTTCGTTCGCCCAACTGGGCGAATATAGGCTGTGGCGTCTCATACCTCACCACGTCGGTATGGCAAATTGGAGCTTCTGCCACTTTCACGGGCAGAAGTGACCCACCAAAGGCGGGAATTTTCTCCACCAACGATATATCTTCTTGTGAGACATGAACCCATGGAATTTCAAGCAACTCCGACCAGGCTGTCACCGATCTTTTACCGCTCAAAATGAGGGAATTAATCCCTACAGAACTCCCGACGTCAGCAACCAATCTTGTTCGCATGGCTGCGAGTGTTTTTTGAACGGTTTCGGGATTCTTCAAAAACTCTGCGAAATCCTCTTCCGTGAGACCGGAAGTGGTGAAAACCTTGCGTAATCGCGCCAAGAGTTCATTCACCTGTGTAGTAGTGACTCTACCCATTGTATCCTCCCTTAGGATAAGCTTGTTTTAGGCAAGCTACTTGGCTGTCTTCAGCCGAGCGGTAAAACAAAAAAACTTTTACGTCTTACCGCTTGGCTTAAAATTTAAACTTTAATATACCATCCTAAACACAAAATGTCAATGATTTTAGTGGCGTGGTATAATATAATTATGAATATCAAATCCATTTTCGCCAGAGAAATACTAGCCTCAGGAGGAGAGCCGTCTTTGGAAGTGACTGTAACTCTGGACGACGGGTCAATAGGCGAAGCTTCGGTTTCTTACGGCGCTTCTGCTGGAAGCAAGGAAGCTTTTGTTTTGCTGGATCAGGATTCCGCACGCTTTCACGGCAACGGTATGCTTAAAGCAGTTGCCAATGTCAATGAAAAAATCGCCCCCCTACTTTTAGGCAAAGATTCATTGGATCAGCGTGCTGTTGATAAAATCATGATAGAAGCCGACGGCACGGAAAACAAATCCAACTTCGGCGCCAACGCCATCCTCGGCGTTTCCATGGCTGTGTGCCGCGCCGCAGCTAACTCCCAAAAACTTCCCTTGTACCGGTATCTACAACAAATCTTCAATCTTCAATCTTCAATCTTAAATTTGCCCCTCCCTATGGTCGTAATGATCGAAGGCGGCAAACACGCCTTTAACTCCACAGACCTTCAGGAATATTTGGTTACCAGCCTGCGCTCTGATCTACCAGCAAAAGAGAACATCCGAATGCAGATGGAAACATACCAAACTCTAAAAGGCCTCATAAAGTCTTTGGGTTTTTCTACCAATGTAGGAAACGAAGGAGCTTTTGCGCCCGAACACATCTCCAGCAACGAAAAGCCTTTGCATTTTTTAACCGAAGCCATCAAGCAGGCAGGTTTTGAGCCGGGCAAAGACCTGGGGCTGTCTTTGGATGCCGCGGCTTCCGAGTTTTACTTAAACGACAGATATGAGCTGAAAAAAGACGATCAAATTTTAAACAGCGGCCAGATGATAGAAAAAGTTACCTCCTGGTTTAAACAGTACCCCATAGTTTCCGCTGAAGACTGCTTGTCCGAATTTGACTGGGGCGCCTGGCCTGCCCTCTTACAGCAAGCTGGTAATGTACTAATAGTCGGAGACGACCTGACTGTTACCAACTCAAAGCTCCTGCAAAAAGCAATAGACACACGCTCTATCAACGCAATTTTGATTAAATTAAATCAAGCCGGAACAGTGACTGAAACAGTAGACACCTGCATACTCGCAAATAAACACAACTTAACCACCGTCCCCTCCCACCGCGGCGGCGGAGAAACCAACGACACTTTTTTGGTGGACTTAGCAGTAGCTGTAGGAAGCCGGTGGATCAAAGTCGGACCTACAAGAGGCGAAAGAGTCTGCAAATACAACAGACTTATGAGGATAGAAGAAGAATTAAAAAATTGAGCAAAATTTCAAAATTGCCTTCAATCAGTTATTTCCCTCCCCTTCTGAGGGGAGGGATAAAGGGAGAGGTTGTAGCCACATTCGCAATCATTTGTAAATTCGTTTAATTCGCAAATTTTATAAATTATTTCAAACTTAGTAATATTTGTGGATTAGTAATTTGTGCATAATATGAAAATTATTTTTTACGAATCAACGCCTGAAGACGAAAACTCGTTTCGCGATATTTTTAAAAGCATCGAAGGCTTGGAAATGGTCTTTTGTTCGGACGTTTTGTCGGATAAAAACATCTCTTTGGCCAAAGACTGTAGCGCGGTTTCAGTCTTCATCGGCTCCAAAGTTACAGCAGAGCTGATTAGCCAACTACCTAACACAAAAATCATAACCACCCGCTCAACAGGCTATGACCACATAGATAAAGACGCTGCCAAACAAAAAAATATCGTGGTTTGCAATGTTCCAGCCTACGGCTCAAGGACAGTGGCGGAATTTACTTTTGCTCTCATACTCGGACTTTCCCGCAAAGCTTTTCTAGCCTACCGACAGCTAAAAGACCAGCATAATTTTGACATTTCCCATTTTGAAGGCTTTAACCTCCAGGGTAAAACCCTGGGTGTGGTTGGCACGGGCAGGATTGGTCAAAATGTGATCAAAATAGCCAAAGGCTTTGAGATGAATGTCCTGGGCTTTGACCTGTTTCCAAAAAACGAGCTTGAAACTTCTTTAGGTTTTAAATATTCATCTCTAAACGAACTGCTCGCAGGCTCAGACATCATCACCCTGCACGTTCCATATACCAAAGATACGCACCATCTGATCAACTCCACCAACATCAAATCCGTCAAACCCGGCGCTTTACTCATCAACACGGCCCGCGGCGAAGTAGTCGAAACGGACGCTTTACTTTATGCGCTCAAACATAAAATCCTGTCCGGGGCGGGGCTGGATGTTTTGGAAGGCGAACGAGAACTCAAGGACGAAATGGCTTCCATCCTTCAGGAAAATGTTGCCAATGTAAAAATCTTGCTTGAAGACCATATGCTGATGGACGATTCCAATGTGGCCCTCACCCCGCATATCGCTTTTTTTACCAAGGAAGCCAAAAAAGAAATCTGCCAAACCACGGCAGACAACATTGCAAATTTTTTCAAAAACCAACCGCAAAATTTAGTCGCTTAAAAAAGAAGGGCACCCTCTATACAAAGAGGGTGCCCTTCTGGCAAAAAAGATGCAAACACACAAAATCAAAAATTTTAACCGCTTATCAATAACACCGGAAAGAAAAACCCTTTTAAAGCTGGCTGAGACCGCGCTTTTGGCCATTGATACCGAATCAGCGGTTAAAAAAAATGTCAGCCTGAAAAATGGTATTTTAAAAATCGGCAAAAAACAATTTACCCTCTCGCACATTGACCGGGTATTTGTCATAGGATTTGGCAAGTCATCAAGCTCAGCGGCTTTGGCATTGGAACAAATTTTGCAAAACTATATCACTGACGGCGTTGTGGTGTCCTTGGAAAAAGCCCCTTGCAAAATCATCAGGTGCTACGAAGGCACCCACCCTTTGCCGTCTATGCAAAATGTGGTTGCTGCCGAGGAAATGGCAAAAATGACTTCCGATCTAACAAAAAAAGACCTGGTCATTAACCTAATCTCCGGCGGAGGCAGCGCTCTTTTGTGCTGGGACAAAGAGGAACTTTTAGCCTGCACCAAAGCATACAATGACTTTTTAACTGTCGGGCAAAACATCAACGAGCTAAACTTGGTCAGAAAGCATCTATCCAAAGCCAAAGGCGGAGGTTTGGCGCAGATGCTCTATCCTGCCAATGTCATCAGCCTAATTTTTTCCGATGTGCCGGGAAATCATTTTCCGTCCGTTGCTTCCGGCCCCACCTATCCCCCTACCACAAATATGTACGAGGCTAAAACCATACTGGAAAAATACGGCTTTTCGGGATATAAACTCCTGCCGCACCCGGATGATAAAAACTATTTTAAAAATGTCTATAACTATCCCGTAGTTTCCAATCTCACGGCTCTGGATAAGATGAAAGAAAAGGCCGAGGAATTGGGTTTTTCAGTGAAAATTTTAACTGACGAATTTTATGGTCAAGCAGAAGAGCTTTTAGAGCTGATAAGAAAAAACGCCAAAAAAAATACCGTGCTTTTAGCCGGCACTGAAATAAAAGTGGTGGTCACAAAAAAAGACGGCAACGGCGGCAGGTGCCAATACTTAGGAATGGCGGCTTTATGTGATTTTCTACAAGACGGAGAAACACTGCTGTCTCTGGCAACCGACGGACTGGATAATTCCGACTGCGCCGGAGTTATCGTTGACCACGGTTCCTATAAACGCGCCGAAAACCTAAAACTTAGTCCTAAAGACTATTTAGAAAATTTTAAAGGCTATGACTTTTTTGAAGCGTTGGGCTCAGAACAAATCTTCACCGGGCCTACCGGCGCCAATGTGTCAGACCTTTTGATATTTTTTAAAAGTTAACCCACTTGTCATTGCGGAAAGCCTCAACGACCTGTCCGCCATAGCTTTAAGCGAAGGGAGGAAGCAATCTCAATAAATGCTAAAACAGCGAAACTTGCAAAGGTTTTTTTAAAAATTTCTCCCGTTCTTTTTCTGAAAATATTTCAATTTTTCCAAACTGTCCATCATACCCGCCTTCCACCTTCACCTTTCCGCTTCTTACTCGCAAAATTGCTTCAGCCACTGCCTCGTTTGAAATCTGAATAATTTGTTCCTTATTTAAATCCAACAAAATCTGAAATTCACTAACTCGCTCACTCTCTAACTCTCTACTTCTCTCTCCCAGCATTTGTTCATAGAACGATGTAACTTTTTTGCTTTGCACTCCCACTCCATATACTTCAGCTATTATCTCTTCCAAAGGGATCACGTTTTTAAAAGGCACCGCACGCTTTGGCACAAAACCATATTGACGTGTAGCCAGTTCTTCAACTCTGCTCAAAACTCCGACAAGGAGTTTTTTTCCGCAAACCGGGCACAAGCCGCCCAGTTTTTTTGTTTTAGGCGGCAAACAAGAAAATTTACAATCCCGATGCCCATCCAAATGGTATTTTCCTTCTTCCGGAAAAAATTCCAAAGTATATAAAAATTCTTTCGGATTTTTATTTTTTATAATGCGGACGATTTCTGCATAAGACAGTTTTTTCTCATCTATTTCAAACACATTGGCTTCACGGCCAATCTTTCGAAGCGAATGGGCATCGCTGTTGGAAACCAAAGAGTATTTATCCAGTTCCGCTATCTGCCAATTCATTTTCGGGTCACTGGAAAGTCCGGTTTCTATGGCAAAAATATGTTTAGCCTCCGTGCCAAAAGCTTCCTCAATGGTATTAAATCCAGACAGCGAACCAAACACGCCAAAATGCGGAGTCCAGGCGTGGGCTGGTATTACTTCCGCATTTTCATCCGCTTCTTTAACTATTTTTACCAGGTCATCACAATGCACACCCATTATAGGCCGGCCGTCGCTTTTCAAATTTGCCCCAACTTTTTCCAGGCCTTTGATAATTTTATCCGCCGCTTCAAATGACGGAACCAAAATCATATTGTGCACCCTTCTAACCTTGTCTCCCTGTTTGTAGATCGAGGACACCTCCCCTGTGATCATAAAAAGCGCCTGTATTTTACCCTCCCCTGACGAGGGGAGGGTGCCCCGATGGACATCGGGGCGGGAGAGGTTGGGGGGGAGTTTTGTTTTCAATCTATATAACCCTTCCCTCTCTTCCTCCAAATGTTCTTTCAATTCCAAAAGCCATTTCGGATGTGTAAAATCGCCAGTACCAATGACTGAAATCCCCTTCTTCTCAGCCCATAAAGCAATGTTAGGTGGAGTTAAATCATGACTGCAAGCCCGAGAGTATTTACTATGAATTTGTAAATCCGCGATGATTCTCATAATTTTCTACTAAATACGAAAGGAACGAAATACTAAATTATTCCTTTTCGTACTTTAGTTTTTTAGTATTTAGTAGTTCTATTATATCATTTAATGTGATAAAATAGAGGTATGAACAACTCACAATATTTAAAAGTCGCCATCTCATCGGTTAAGCAAAACAGCGCTTTGTTTAAAAAATATTTTGGCAACATCAAATCTGAAAACAAAAATCATAACATTCGCGACTTTGTCACCAAAGTGGACAAACAGATAGAAGCGAGGATTAAGTCGGTGCTTAAAAAAAACTTCCCCAGTCACAAAATTGTGGGCGAAGAATTGGGGATCGATGCGGTTTTGGAAAATGATTTTGTTTGGATCATTGACCCAATTGACGGAACCTCTAACTACATCCACGGCTTGCCTTTTTGTTGCATCTCCCTGGCTTTATGGAAATATAACCAACCGATCCTGGGAGTGGTATATAACCCCATTTTAGGGCAGCTATATTTTGCCGAGCAAAAACGCGGCGCTTTTTTAAACAACAAAAAAATAAAAACATCAAATACATCGGTACTGGAAAAATCTTTCGCCGGTTTTGGCTGGGGCAGAAACAGAACAAAAGCATTAAAATATTTTCCTCAGGCAATCCATAAACTAAACAAAGTCCGGGTTCTTGGCTCAACCGCTTTGGAAATTTGCCTTGTGGCTTCTGGCGTGTATGATTTAAGGCTCGATTTTGAAGCTAAACTTTGGGACTTTGCGGCTAGCGCAGTCATCCTAAAAGAAGCCGGTGGAAAAATCACCGACATTTACGGAAAAAATATCAACCTAAATTCAATCTCCATCCTCAGTACTAACGGTAAAATCCACAACCAAATTTTAAAACAATTTAAAAAACCCTCATAAGGGTTTTTTAAATTTAGACCATTTTTTCCGCTACCAGCAGATCCTCCGGGCTGTTAACCCCCAAAACTTCTTTTGGCTCAATAGGCAAACTTTCTACTTTCAAATTCTGTTTGATCGCCAGCTCCAAAAGGTCGGTTAAATAGTATTCTCCTTGGGCGTTTTTATTTTGAAGTTTGTCAATATTCTCCCATAGCCATTTGGTTTGAAACATATAAATGCCCGGGTTAACCTCGCGGATTTGCTTTTCAGTTTCGGAACAATCTTTGTATTCCGTAATTTTTTTTATCTTCCCCTCCCCATCCCGGACGATCCTGCCATAATTCTTCAAGGAAGAAAAATGCTGGTCAAAATTTTCAGGCTTTGCCGTAAACATTGTGATGATATTTTTTTCTTGGATATGTTTCTTGATCAGCTTTTTAAGGCTAGGAGCGGAGATGAACGGCATATCGCCATATAAAACCAAAACATTCTCGGCTTTCACTTTGTATTTTGCCGCCTTAACCGCGCTGCCTGTCCCTAGCTGTTTTTCCTGCACAGCATAAGTATATTTTTCGCCTAAAAACTGCCTGACCAGCTCTTTTTTATAACCCACCACCAAAACCGGCTGAGCTGTTAGCTCAATCTTTTGAACTTCTTCCAATAAATACAAAATCAAAGGCTTGTCTTTTACCGAAATTAAAACCTTAGGAAGTTGCCCTCCCATTCTTTTACCCTGCCCCGCCGCAAGAATAACAATTTGATTGGTCATAGTAGTTTTCGCAAATATACAAATAGATTCAAATATACAAATTTTAATCCTTATTGTTTTGATTTAATATTCTTCTAAATTTAAATATAATTCTCTAATAAACTTAAGTTTTAAAGCTTTTAACTCTTCCGCAAAAGCAGCTTGAATATATTTTTCGGCATGCCAAACCCGACATTATTAAAAACTTTAAAAGCAGCTCCCACAATCTTATGGCTTAATTCTTTGTAGATATACTTGTCAGTCATGATTTGTATATTTGTTCAAATTTGTATATTTGGGATTACTACATATCCAAACGAAACTCATAACCATATTTTTTAAATCCATACTTAATGTAAAATTTATGTACTTCCTTTCTTTCCGTCCTGCTGGTCCCTATTAATTTATATAGCTTTAATTTTTTTGCTTCACTGATGGCTTGGAGTAAAAGTTTGGTGCCTAAACCTTGCCCGCGGACTGATTCATCTACATACAAATCTTCCAAAAGCCCGTAAGCTTTCTTATGTAAATCGTTTTGTATAACATATAAAAAAGCTCTTGCGACCTGCTTTTTGCCTTCCTTTACTTCAAATTTGACCACTTTAGATTTTTTAACTGATTTTGAAATCATATGTCTTTTATAATAAATCATAAATAACTTTGGCAAGTTTGTCCGGGTCGTGCCGGATAAAACTTCTTTCCAGCACATCGCCCATTGACCTCTTATAAATAATATCAGAAAGCAAGTCTTTTTTTAGAATTTTCATTTCTTTGTTTAAAAAAGTCTTTTTGTTTAGCTCAACAAATTTCGCCCCGGCTTTTCTATACCTCTCGAGCAAAGCCGGCGCAGGCTTTTTTGTATTGATGACCACGGCGTTAATATCACCCCTTAAATATTTTTTTAGCTCGGAAACGAAATCAAAAGCAGTAAAACCGTCTGTCTGCCCGGGCTTAGTCATAATATTTATCACAAAAACTTTTTTTGCTTTTGCAGTATGGATTGCATTGACAATGCCAGGCACGAGTAAATTTGGAAAAACGCTTGTATACAAATCCCCGGGACCAAATACGATTAAGTCCGCATTAGTTAAGGCCTTTATAACTTCTGGATTAGCTTTTATTTGTCTTTCCAATCGTAAATCTTTAATCTTAAATCTTAAATTATTTTTTCTCTCGTCTATGTTATGCTCGCCAATTATCTTTTTGCCGTTCGATAATTCTGCGACCAAAGTGGTAGGGTTTAAAGTCACCGGCAGCACTCTGCCTGTTACTTGCAAAAGCTCTGCCACATCTAACACTGCCCTACTCACACCGCCGGTTAATTTTTCCGCGCCCGCAATAATCAAATTCCCCAAATTATGCCCCTTAAGCGCGCCTTGGCTAAAACGCATATGGAACAAATCTTTGGTACTTTGCGGCGCGTCGCTCAAAGCTAAAAGACATTGCCTTAAGTCTCCTGGCGGAAACACCCCAAGCTCTTTTCGTAAAATTCCCGAACTGCCGCCATCGTCCGAAGAAGAAACAACGGCAGTAAGATTAACTTCAAATTTTTTTAAACCTGAAAGCAAAGTTGAAGTCCCTGTCCCGCCACCTATTATCACAATGCTCTTTTTCATAGATTTTGCACGAATGACAGATTATACAGATCTTACAAATATAGACATTTGTACTTTTTGTAAAATTAGTAATTAGTGAATTATTTTCATCTCTCTCCCTACTTCTTCAAAAGCCCTAACTGCGGTATCCATTTGCTCTTTGGTATGGGCTGCGGAAATCTGCACGCGAATACGGGCTTTGCCTTTAGGCACAACCGGGTAAGTAAACCCGCGCACATAAATGCCTTTTTCAAACAGCTTCTTAGCCATTTCCACTGCGATTTTTTCTTCCCCGAGCATAACCGGGGTTATGGGGTGTTTGCCATCCCCGCCCAAACTAAACCCGAGCTTCTCCATTTCTGTTCTAAAATATTTTGTATTCTGTTCCAATGTTTCGCGATACTGGATAAATTTTGCGTCATAATTCTGCAGCACATACAAAGCGGCATACGCAATCATAGGCGGAAGACTGTTGGAAAACAAAGTTGTCCGGCTGCGTTGATGTAAAAGTTCAATTATTTCTTTTTTTCCCGTGGCAAAACCCCCACCCGCCCCGCCTAAGGCTTTTCCAAATGTAGATGTTACAATATCAACTTTGTCTAAAACTCCTGCCTGCTCAATACTGCCTCTTCCGGTTTTACCCAACACCCCGCTAGCGTGGCTGTCGTCCACCATCACCAGTGCCCCATACTTTTCCGCTAAATCACAGATGTCTTTGAGTTTGGCAGTGATCCCGTCCATGGAAAATACTCCGTCTGTCGCTATTAACTTCCTGCGCCTCTCTCCTGCGGCCTTAAGCTGATTTTCTAGATCCTCTAAGTCAGAATTTTTATATCTAAACCTTTCGGCCTTACACAACCGAACTCCGTCTATAATAGAAGCGTGGTTAAGCTCGTCCGAAAAAACAGCATCACCTTCTTTTAAAATAGTTTCAAAAAGTCCTGTGTTAGCGTCAAAACAAGAAGTGTACGTAATAGCATCTTCTGTGCCAAAAAACTTAGCTATTTCTTTTTCCAAATCTATATGTACTTGAGAAGTTCCAACAATAAACCGAACACTAGCCTCACCAAAACCGTATTTATCTATTCCCTCTTTTGCTGCCTTGGCCAAGTCACTACTCGAAGCCAAACCTAAATAATTATTCGCGCAAAAATTCAATAAAGTTTTACTACCAATAGTTATCTCCGCCCCCTGCTTCCCCTCCAAAACCCCCACATCCTTCCACATCCCCGCATTTTTTATCTCCTGAAGTTCATTTTCAAATTGTTGTTTGTAGTTTAGATACATATAGCGACACTAATACCCGAATTTCACACGAATAACACGAATTAGTATCATTCGTGTTCTATTCGTAAATTGGGGTCGGTTAAATTTAAAATTTAATTAATATTTTCGGATTTTCAAGCATCATCTTTTCAAACTTTTCTTTACTATAATCTCCAATATTTAGAATTGTGCCATTGCCGTTATTTAGCAAAACATTATACAGCCCATCCGCAATTCTGTTTTGTTTGTCTTCCAAAAGTTTTTGCGTGGTCTCCCAAGTCTCCCATATCTGCCTGCCAGCTACGCAGTGCATTGTTATGCCCTTCATCACTAGTTTGTTATAGTTTTCAAAAACAAAATCCCCACTTTTTAAGCCAAACAATATCACATCACCGCCCCGCCTAACTGAAGCAATAGCATTGTTTACCGAGTCGTTAAACCCAGCCATTTCAAAAGCCACATCTACACCAAGGCCATTCGTCAGCTTTAAAATTTCTGACACAATTTCTTTATTGTGATAATACCCTGTCTGATTCTTAATTCCTAATTCTTCATTATTAATTCTCAATACATGGTCAACACCCAACTTTTTCCCCATTTCCACAGCCTTTTCATTCGGTTCAACTCCAATGATAGTTTTTGCGCCCATACCCTTCAAAATCAAAACCAAAAACTGAGCAATGGGTCCAAGACCAAAAATTGCTACAGTTTTACCCCTAACATCCACTTTACTTGCGGCGTGAACAGCATTGCCAAAAGGCTCGTGAAGTACCGCGACCTCTTCCCGGATTTTACCGGTATCTACTTTCCACAAAACCTGCGCCGGCACTTTTGCGTACTGGGCAAACCCGCCGTCCACGCTAATTCCTAAAATCTTTTCATTGGTACAAACATTCTTCTGTCCGTTTTTGCACTGAAAACATTCGCCACAAACCACATGACTCTCACACGCCACCATATCCCCAACATTCACATCTTTAACATTTGATCCTATATCTTTTACTTCGCCAAAAAACTCATGCCCGAGAATACGGTATGTTTTTTTATTTGTGTCATTCGTGTGCAATTTGTGTATTGGTGTCGCTTCTTGGTCTATTGACCCTAATATTGCCTCTTTAAACGCCATTCTATTCCAAATCCCGCGGTCTGTCCCGCAAACGCCAGCGTAGTGTACTTTTAAAATAACTTTGTCTTCATCCCCCTCGCCCAAAACCGGCTCAGGTATTTCTCTTAGCTCAAAACCCTTAGTCGTTTCCCAATCTGTTTTACTTTTATCGAATATTAATGCTTTCATAGTTAATCATTTTAACATATTAACAAATATAACATTTTATCAAATCTTTTATTTTCTGTAGGCATCTGTAGTGAATTCTTTTTCGTTGTTCTGTAGTTATTCCACTGTCACGCTCTTAGCTAAGTTGCGGGGCCTGTCTACATCCCTCCCTAAAACAACTGCCATATGGTAAGCAAAAAGCTGTAAGGGTATGGTATTAAGTAAAGGTTCCAGTAGCTCCATAGTTTTTGGCACATAAATCACATCATCCGCTATTTCTTTGACTTCTTCATCGCCTTCTGTGGCAATAACTAAAACCTTGGCTCCGCGGGCTTTGACTTCCATTACACTGCTTTTCATTTTTTCATAAAGCTGATTTTTCGTCAAAATTGCCACCACTGGCACATCTTTAGAAACCAAAGCCAATGGCCCGTGCTTCAAAGACCCTGCCGCAAGTCCTTCAGCGTGGATGTAAGTTATTTCCTCCATCTTTAAAGCCCCTTCCAAACTAACCGAAAAATTCACCCCCCGACCTATAAACAACATATCTTTGGCAGATGAATATTTTTCAGCAATTTTTTTTATTTCATTATTTATTTTCAATACCGCATTCATTTTTTCTGGAATTTTTAAAAGTTCAAATAAAAAATCCTGCCCTGCTTTTTTTTCTATTCCCCTAACCCTGGCAAACTGCAAACCATATAAAAATAAAACTGCGATCATATTTGTGTATGCCTTGGTAGATGCTACTGACAACTCAGGCCCAGCATGAATATAGCTCCCGGCGCCGGCTTCCCTGGCAATAGTAGAACCAATCACATTCACAATACCTCTTACTTTACCCCCTCGTAATCTTGCTTCTCTGGCGGCTATTAGCGTGTCTGCGGTTTCACCGCTTTGTGAAATTACAAACACCAAAGTTTCCGGCTCTACTATCGGATCGCGGTAACGAAATTCGCTGGAAAAATCTACCTCGCAGGGGATGCGCGACAGACGCTCAAAGACATTTTTTGCAGCCATTCCTGCATGTCTGGCAGTTCCCTCTGCCACAATCAGAATTCTTTTGATATTCAAAATTTCCTTTTCGTTCATATTTAAACCGCCCAGAACCGCTGAACCGTTTTCCATATTTAGCCTGCCTCTTATGGCGTCTTCAAAAACTACTGGTTGGTCAAATATTTCTTTAAGCATAAAATGCTCATATCCAGTTTTTTGCGCTTCTTCCTTGTTCCATTCAATAGCAACAGAATCTTTTTTTATCTCTTCCTCTTTAAGGTTAATGACCTTTAAACTATTTGTTCGGATTATGGCAATCTCGCCGTCGTCCAAATATTTTACTTCTTTGGTAAAGGACAGCATTGGAGTAACATCGGAAGCCAAATAATATTCACCAGCTCCGATGCCTATAACCAAGGGGCTGCCCATCCGAGCCGCGACCAAAAGGTCTGGATGATCCTGATGCAAAACCCCAATTCCATAAGTCCCGCGGACTTTTAACAATGCTTGTTTTACTGCCAACGCCAAATCATTTGTATAATATTTGCCTATCAGGTGTCCCAAAACCTCTGTATCGGTTTCGGAAGAAAATTTTATTCCATCTTGTTCCAACTCTTTTTTTAATTCCCGATAATTCTCTATGATGCCGTTGTGAGCCAGCGCCAGTTTCCCCGCCAAAGCAAAATGCGGGTGAGCATTGTCTTCTGTCACCCCGCCGTGGGTTGCCCAACGGGTATGGGCAATGCCAACATTTCCAAACATTTCTTTATTGCCAATTTTTTCTGCCAGTTTATCTACCTTGCCCACGGCTCGAATTCTGAAAATCTTGCCGTTATCCAAAACTGCCACCCCGGCTGAGTCATAACCGCGGTACTCCAAATCCCGAAGCCCGGAAAGGAGAATCGGCAGCGCCTGCTTATGTCCAATGTAACCTACAATTCCACACATTTAATTCACCAATTACGAATTTTACCAATATTACTAATAAATTTGTATAATTAGTAATATTTGTAATTCGTGCATAATTATAATTTATTCCAGTTAAACTCAAAGATCATTTTTTGGGTTTGAAATATTGCTTGGTTTTGTATCACTACGCCCATAGGCTCTTCTTTTTCGTCCAGGCTGATGTGAGCAACTTTGCCGGCATAGATTATTTCGTGAGTAGATCCGACTTTTACCCCAGACCCAGAGACAGTGGATGGAATCGGCATATACTTTCTTTCATCCAAACCCATAAGCTGCCCCCCTTCGCCCAAAGAAATTATTTTTACCCCGATTTTTTTCGCAATTCTTTTTTTACTAAAGTCCGGCATATCCGCATACACGCTTTTTCTGTCCTTGGTGGTAGATGAGGAATACAGATAATATTCTTTTTCACCACAAGCCAAAACGTCTTCCAAAATTTGTTTTATGCCTTTAGCTCCCTCATAGAGTTTGACTGTGGGTTTGCCTCCCTGTTTTTCAAACAAAGTTTTTATATATGGCAGGCTGTTTTCCACATTTTTTCTGACTTCGTCCAAATCTTCCTTTTTTTGGTCTATGGCAGAAAGCAGCTTTTCCGGTTGTTCCGCAACAAAATATTGCTTACTCTCTTTGTTAAAATAAGAAACTATACCCATTCCGATAAGCGACTTTAAAATGTCATACGAAGTGCCGCGGTTAACTTTGGATTTAAAAGCAATCTCTCGAACCGAAGAAGGACCTAACTCTACCAAGGCCAGGTAAACTGAAATTTCTTTTTCTGACAGGCCAAAATTTTTCAAAATTATCTGAATTTCCATAGATATCTATCTTAAAACTAAGATACAATTTTGTCAAATATTTTTCTACAATTTCTGTGGATAATCAAAATACCTTATAAATATAAGGTATTTTGATTTAATTTTTTTAATGTTTTTTCTACAAATATTTATTTCACGTAAATATAAATCTCATGATTGTCAGGTCTGTAAATTTTTTCCTGGTAAGAAAGTGTTGGAAAAGGAAAATCCCGCACTACTGCTTTTGATCCCGGCTTCATCTCGCCTAAAAATTTTTCTTCTATCCTTCGCATTAGCGGTGGATAAAGATAGCAGTATATCACATCCGCCTCTGACCAATTTTCCTTAAAAAAATCTTTTCTTATAAATTTTGCCTTGGAATTTTTAAAGCAAGCTTTCACCCGAGCGAAAAAATGGGTCCAGCGGGTCAGCTCAAAGCCCACCACTTTGGCTCCGCTTAGTTCTTCGGCGAAAAAACACACCTTGCCATTGCCGCTACCCAGGTCAAAAAATACTTCCGTTGGCTTTAAATTTATTTTTTTTATAATATATTCTATGTCTTTTCGGCTCGTCGGCACAAACGGCACTCGAGTCCTTAAAAAGCCAAAAAACGCGCTGGAAATCACAAACACCAAAACCAGGGTAAACAGCAAAAAAACAATTAAAAAAGCTAAATACATATTCTAAAGTATAATGGAAAATAAAAAATTGTAAAATTCAAAAGCCTCGCTTTTTAAGCGAGGCTTTTGTTATAGTGGGCAGCTACCTACTTTTGCGCTAGCATTCACTAGACTATCATCGGCCAAGATACGTTTGACTTCCGAGTTCGGGATGGGATCGGGTCGTTCCTTACCTTGAAATGCCACCCGCCACCCCGCCTTTTCTATGAAAGGGCGGGATAACTGATTGCATTAGATATAGCTTCCGCGTTTATCTGCATCCGCCAGCTGGCGGATCCGCGTTGTCTAATATAAATTGAATATTGGGTACAGCAAATTTGAAAAGTTGAACCGCTCAGAATGGCTGATATAAAATCAAAGCCACAAATCGCTAGTCAAAATAGATTAAAACTTTCGGTTGATTAGTATTGCTCGGCTGAACACATTACTGTGCTTACACCTGCAACCTATATGACCAGTATAAAGTATTCAGTATATTGTATTATGCATTGCTGCATAATACTTTATACCTTATACAAAATACTAGTATTGATACGGGGTAGTCTTCCCCGAACCTTTCGTCACGATCTTGCGATCGGACAACGAAACCTAGTCTTGCGGACGGCTTCGCGCTTATATGCCTTCAGCGCTTATCCTAACTAAACCTAGCTACCCCGCGATGCTCCTGACGGAACAACGGGTACACCAGAGGTTTATGCATCTCGGTCCTCTCGTACTAGAGATGCGCCCACTCAAGTTTCGTACACCCACAGCAGATAAGGACCAAACTGTCTCACGACGTTTTGAACCCAGCTCGCGTACCGCTTTAATTGGCGAACAGCCAAACCCTTGGGAGCTTGTTCACCCCCAGGATGCGATGAGCCGACATCGAGGTGCCAAACCCTCTCGTCGCTGTGGACGCTTGGAGAGGATCAGCCTGTTATCCCTAGAGTAACTTTTATCCGTTGGGCTTTGCGTCTTCCACTCGAACGCATCGGATCACTAACTTCGACTTTCGTCCCTGCGCGGGTCGCCGCCCTTGCAGTCAAGCATGCTTATGCGTTTGCGCTATCGGCATGATTTCCATCCATGCCTAGCATACCTTAATAAACGCCTCCGTTACCATTTAGGAGGCAACCGCCCCAGTTAAACTACCCACGAGCCACTGTCCCAATGTAGGTTAAGCATTGGTTAGCAATTTCATCGCTGCAGGGTGGTATTTCACCTGTTGACTCCATACCAGCTGGCGCCAGTACTTCAAAGTCTCCCACCTAGGCTAAACAACAAAAATAAAATTGCAATGACACGCTATAGTAAAGCTTCATAGGGTCTTTCCGTCTTGCTGCGGGTAAGACGGCATCTTCACCGCCACTGTAAGTTCATCGGCATGTTCGTTAAGACAGTCCTCTACTCGTTATGCCATTCGTGCGGGTCGCAACTTACGCGACAAGGAATTTCGCTACCATAGGACAGTTATAGTTACTGCCGGCGTTCATCAGGGCTTGGCCGAGAGGCTTGCGCCGCCCGGTTTAACCTTCTGACACTGGCCAGGCATCAGCCCGTATACATCAGCTTGCGCTTTAGCACGGACCTAAGTTTTTGGTAAACAGTCGGGAGAGGTCTTTTGCTGCGGCCCTTTTAATATGCTGGATAATGGGGACCATCTAAAAGATGATCCAAAGGAGGGAGTCAGACTGATACTGGGATATCTGACATTTTAACCCCTTTTACTCCCAGATTTCGGGAACCCTCTTTTTTAATCTGCCAATTTCGGTGGTATAACCTACCTACTCTACCCTTGTTATCGGGTTATCATGCCCAATCTGTTGAACATGACGTCAGATTTTGGCGGACAAACTGGGACGATAACTCCCCAGACGCACGAGTTTTCAGCTCGTTGCTCACTTTGAGCTTTTTGTCCATAACTTTTCCATTACCCAGCATATAAAAGGGCAAGGTATATACCGAAGGTACACCTGCTTTTTTGCCGAGTTCCTTAACGAACATTGAGCCGGACGCCTTGGGATTCTCTCCCCATCCACCTGTGTCGGTTTACGGTACGGTCACCTTTAAACATGACTTCGACGCTTTTCTTGAGACCTTGGTTTGCGCTAATTCCCGTTGCCAGGTTTTCCCATATATTCAGGCTTACTGCTAGACCTGACTCATCTCTTGCGAGGTAGAATTAAGCCTGCTGAAGGCTTTCCGGATTTGCCTGGAAAGCCGCCCTACGCGTACAGAAACGCCAATAGTCAAATAACGCTAACGCTACCAAAATCTGTCCCGCCTAAGATAATTTAAAGGTGGTTATGGAATATCAACCATATTTTCCATCGGGTCCAGCCCTTGGGCAGAACTCTTAGGACCGACTAACCCAGGGACGACAATCGTTGCCCTGGAAACCTTGGATATTCGGCGAAGAGGATTCTCACCTCTATATGATATTACTTATTCCAACATTCTTACTTGTATGCGGTCCACGGCGCCTTACGGCTACCGCTTCAGCCTGCATACAACACTCCTCTACCAATCACAAAAAATAAATTTAATGTAATTCCACATCTTCGGCACCAAGCTTAGCCCCTATAAATTGTCGGCGCAGGATCGCTTGACCAGTGAGCTGTTACGCTTTCTTTAAAGGATGGCTGCTTCTAAGCCAACCTCCTGGTTGTATGAGCAACCCCACATCCTTTGCACTATAGCTTGGATTTGGGGGCCTTAGACGGTGGTCTGGGCTCTTTCCCTTTTGTCTGGTGGAGCTTAGCCCCCACAGACTGACTCCTGAGTTGTTACCTTTAGAATTCGGAGTTTGGTTCGAGCCTACCGCTTGCGCAGCAGGTTTCGATTCAGTGCTCTACCTCTAAAGGGAAGACTCAAGGCTAGCCCTAAAGCTATTTCGAGGAGAACCAGCTATCACCCGGTTCGATTGGAATTTCTCCCCTACGCACAGCTCATCCCCTATTTTTGCAGCAATAGTGGGTCCGGACCTCCCTCTGTTTTTACACAGAGTTCATCCTGGCCATGCGTAGCTCACTCGGGTTTCGGGTCTAACTCACGCGACATATAAGATAAGTATTAAGTATTTAGTATCTTGTATTAAGGGTTGCTCAATACTTAATACTGTCTACTTAATACTATTCTTATTACGGACTATTAATCCTCGCTTTCACTACGATTTCGTTTTTGATAAAACTTAATCAAGCCGCGTAAAATTAACTCGTTGGATCATTCTTCAATAGGCACGCCATTAGCCACTCCGATCCCTTGCGGCATCGGAGTAAGGCCTTTGACACCTTGTAAGTATACGGTTTCAGAAACTATTTCATTCCCCTTCCGGGGTGCTTTTCACCTTTCCCTCACGGTACTTGTTCACTATCGGTCAATATGAGTATTTAGCCTTAGATCTTAGTCGACCTGATTTCCAACCAGATTTCTCGTGTCTGGTTGTACTCAAGAAAAAGTTAGGAAATTGCATGGTTTTTCGCTATACGGGACTATCACCCTCTGTGGTCCGCCGTTCCAGGCGTGTTCTGCTAAACAGCACACTATATTCCCAGTGAGGTTACAGCCTCACAATAACTTCCACTTATAACGCCATCTAAGCAACGACTGTAATCTTTAAATCTCTGTCTTGCGACTTTGAAAACACTTAGATGGTTTGGGCTAATAGAATGAGTATAAAGTATTATGTATTAAGTATTTAGCCGAAGCTTTATACAAAATACTCTCTACTTTATACAAATTCTATATCTTTCCGCGTTCGCTCGCCACTACTAACGGAATCTCTTCCCGACTTAACGTCGGGATTGATTTATTTTCCACATGCTACTGAGATGTTTCACTTCGCATGGTTCCCGCTCTTTATACCCCACGGCATAAAGGCATACATTCTTCAAATGTATGGGTTTCCCCATTCGGACATCCCCGGATCAAAGCTTTTTGCCAGCTCCCCGAGGCTTTTCGTTAGGCTGAAACGTCCTTCATCGGCTCATATTACCTAGGCATCCACCGTATACCCTTTTGTGTTTTAATCAGTTGATTGACTAGCGATTTGTAGTTTTCATTAATGTAAATTAAATCAAACCATCCCAATTTCATCGGGAAACATTACTAAGGAATTAATAATGCGAAATCGCCAGAACACGATTCAATGTTTGCAATTTCATAAAATATTTACGAAATTGCGATTTATATATCTCCACATTTCTGCGGAGTTTAATACATACTTTTGAACTTACTTACAACTAACATCTTTTTCGGCTGAAAAAAATGTTAATCTTACCCAATATTCAATTTTTAAAGTGCTATGGACGGAAGATTTCCATCCACATAGCTACTGCCCAGTACCAGAGTTTCAACTAGCCTGATTCCCTAAGTAAAAGTGGAAAGGCCGGAATCTGTGAGCAGTATTTATGCAGATGTAATTTTTATAACCTCGCTTCGTGGAAAGAACTTATGCTTTATTTATAACTCTGAACACTCTTCTCCGCCAGCTGGCGGATTTGGCGGATTGTTCTCTATAACATTTAATTAAAGTGAACAAAAAAACCGCTTGCGCGGTATGTAAAGGCACACATTAAGATGGCCGTTTACATAAACCGCTTGAATGTGAAAGTTAATGAGTGTAAAACCATAATATTTATAGACTTTTTTTAGGTTTTTTACTGTACTGCTAATATTAGACTTTTTTTAACCTACTGTCAAGAGAGTCGCTAAAAAATAATAAAATATTATTCCGCTTAAATAAGCGGTCAGCTAAAAATCTTATGCCCACAAAGTCCACAGGAAATACACATTTTCATCTGCGTATCTCATAACCTATTCAACATCAAGTAAATTACTTAACTTCAAAACCCGAATTACTACTCGAACAACTTTAAAAATTCCTTTTCACTTAAAATTTTAATTCCTAAAGTTTCCGCTTTTTCTTTTTTACTTCCAGGTTCGCTGCCAACCACCACATACGAGGTTTGCTTAGATACTGCCTCAGTTACCTTGCCTCCCAACTCCTTAATTTTCTTCTTTGCTTCGTCCCTGGACATACTGTCTAAAACGCCGGTGATAACAAAAGTTTGCTTGCTGAATTTCTGATTTTTAATTTCTGATTTATAATCCTCAATCCTGACACCGTTGTTTAGCAATTTTTCTATGAATTTCAAATTATCCTTATTTCTAAAATACTCAAAAACGCTTTGGGAAACTACCGGTCCTATATTTTCAATATCATTAATTTCTTCCAGGCTGGCATTTTCAAGCTTCAGCACAGAACCAAAATGTTTTGCCAAATCTTCAGCGGTTTGTTCT
Source organism: uncultured Candidatus Saccharibacteria bacterium (assembly GCA_964512925.1). GTDB lineage: Bacteria > Patescibacteriota > Doudnabacteria > UBA920 > UBA920 > CAZEKH01. The sequence continues at coordinate 144,631 of CAZEKH010000002.1, forward strand.
CCAACGTGTAAAATTCCCAACGCATAAATAAACTTTGGAAGAGAAACCCTAGAATGCTCTTTGATGGATTTGATGATATTTTCCGCAGACTTCTCGCCAAACCTCTCCAAAACCTTTATATCTTCAGTTTTTAAACTAAAAATATCCGAGGCATCTGAAATCAAACCCTCCTCCTGAAAACGGTCTAAAATTTTTGGACCGATTTCATAAATCTCCAAGACGGAAACAAAGTGCTGCATAAATCTTCTATTCTTTGCAGGACACTTTACATTCACACAATAAAAGCCAACTGAAGCTTCGTTTTTAGCTCCGGTTTTTCTCTGCTCGACCAAAGAACCACAAACCGGACAATATTTTGGCACCTTTACTTGCTTTTCCTTACCAGTTCTCATTTTCTGTAAAACTTCTACCACTGCCGGTATTACGTCTCCCGCCTTTTCTATAACCACTGTGTCACCTATTTTAACACCCAGTCTTTGTACCTGCTCTATGTTGTGAAGAGTAGCTTTAGAAATGGTTGAACCGGCAACCAATGTAGGTTCAAAAAAAGCCAGGGGAGTTAAGATCCCGGTTCGCCCAACGTTAAATTTAACATCCCGTACTATAGTAGTAGCTCTTTCAGCCGGATACTTAAAAGCGACCATATAGCGTGGTGCTTTACCTACAATGCCTACTTTTTCATAAAAAGTTTGATTGTTCAAAGAAACAACAACACCATCAGTTCCATAATCTAATTTTTCCCTGATTACTTCAACTTCCTTAATAAATTTTTTAACCTCGTTCAAATTTTTACAAACTCTTTCATGTTTATTGACATTAAAACGTAAAAAATTACGTAACACATCATGCTCATCACTATGCGTTAAAGATGGCGACTCTTTCCCATCGCTAACAATTTCCACAATATCATACGCAAAAAAGTCTAATTTACGACTTGCGGCCAAATTAGGATCAAGCTGGCGGATACTTCCTGCTGCTGCATTACGAGTATTTGCAAATAAAGGTTTATCAAGTTTTTCTTGTGTTTTGTTAAGCTCCTTTAAAACACTTTTTTTCATAATGACTTCACCGCGAACTTCTAAATATTCAATTGTTTTGACCTGTTCCTTATTGCTCCAAAACAACTTCAGAGGAATAGACTCAATTGTTCTTAAGTTTTGAGTTACATCCTCGCCCACCAGTCCATCGCCCCTGGTAGCACCCCTTACAAACAAACCATTCTCATATATCAAAGAAACCGCCAACCCATCAAGCTTTAGCTCACAAAAATACTCAATAGGAAAATCGTGTCCATGAGATTCGGGGATAAATTTAATAACCCGTTTTTCCCATGCTTCAAGTTCCTCAAAAGAAAAAGCGTCGTTTAAAGAGAGCATCCTGACTTTGTGCGGGACTTTGACAAAAAAATCCAACGGCTTTCCCGCAACGCGGGACAGGGGGGAGTTTACGTCCCGAAATTCTGGAAACTCATCTTCTAGCTGTTTCAACTCTTTTTCCAAAGAATCTTTCACATCGTCAGTTACCCCGGGCTCGTTTAAAACATGATATCTATACCGGATATCATCAATCTGCCTTATAAGCTTCTCCATCCTGATTTTAGCTTCTTTTTGCTGCATTTAAAAAAAATAAATTTGTACTTTTATTATACCTCAAACCCGAAAGTTTTTGTAAAAAACAGCTTATCCACAATTGAAAATTAGCTTAAAATCTTATATACTGTATTTACAAGCTGTTCTTCCTAAAAAAACAAATGCAAAATTTCTCAAAAAAAATTGAGCTTTCTCCCAGACTTAAATTAAGCGTTGGCAGGAGCTATACGCAAAACCAAACATTTAAATATACTGCCATTTTCTGCCTGATTTTAGCCATAGGACTTGCGGGCAATGCTATCCGCATAGTATTTAAAGCGGATCAAGACTCAAAACAGGCAAAAGAAAACATTATCCTTCCCCAAGTGCTAGGAGTAACTGACGACAGGACTAAAAACACAGACAATCCTGAGGTTATTGAGTATAAAGTTCAAAAAGGAGATACTTTGTTTAACCTCAGTCAAAAATACAATATTTCCTGGGCAACCTTAGCCACCTTAAATAACCTCAAGAGTCCTTTCACCCTTCAGCCAGGACAAACGATCAAAATTCCACGTTATTTTTAAAACCCTCCACTATTTAGGAGGGTTTTAAAATTGTTTGTTTTTTTTAATAAGCTTCAACCTCTACAATTCTGGCTGTGCCTCCGACGCCGCTTGTTACATTTATTCTGATTTTTGAAGTTGTAACAAAAGGAAAAGTTATTTGCTTCCAAATTTTGTTATTACCTATTATATTTCCACCAGTAACCAGCTGCCAAGCGCTTCCATCCCAGTACTGGACCTGAAAATCAACAATGCCATAGGAGGAAAAAGTCATCGCCAAATCCGGATCAACCGGATTGGAAGCATAAGCATCCTGCAAAGTAATCACATCAATCTCATTGATATTTCTTAGGACCGGATTGGCGGCCGCGGTGTTATCCGTGAAATCAATTTGCAGCCAATCAGGCAAAACAAAGCTTGAATTCCAACCGTTGCCAGTATCCCAATTTATACCTGTTCTATCACCGTTTATCGTTGCTGCCGGCGAAAATATACAGCAGGTATTGGAAGCCGACGCCCTGCCCCCGTTTGCCTGCAAGGCATAGTTTATGCGCGCTGAAGTTTCTCCTTCTTCCGGGATAACAACTCGAATTTTTCTCGTTACTTGGCTATTTCTGGCAGAAACATTTACCGCCGTCTCTCCTACCAAAGGGATACCTTTTGGACTTAAACCGGCAGTATCAGTAAAAGCTTCCAGCTGCACATATAAGGGATTTGTGCCGTTATAGTTATAAACTATAATCTCCTGTTGCTTGGTAGGATCAAGAGTAAATTCACCATATAGTCCGGGGTCTAACGGGCTATTAACATAATACTTACCGTCGTTTCCATCCGGAGACCAATACTCAGTCGAAGAAACATCGCTACAGGCTGGAGTTAAATATGAAAGATTTGGATCGAACTCACAAACATAAACTGCCATTTTATCATTGTTGCCGCTGGGCAGATAAGTAAACTTTATTTTGCCGAAACCGCTTCCGGCAACGCTGCAAATCGGATCCGCGGATAAAGGATCTAAGGGGTCTGTAATAGGGCTCGGGCAAAGCAAATTAAAAAGCGGATAGCGGTTGGAGCTGGCGGCAAAGGAATTGGAACTTGCAGCAACTTTCACCTGATACACCTGCGGGGTTTCCTGGCTTTCTGTGCTGGATAAGTTAACAGCGCCCAGCAAATTGGTATAACTAAACGTACAACTGGAGCAAGTAGAGACTTTTCTTTTAATTTTAAACAAAGCTTCTTCAGTTACAGCATCCGCGCCGACAATAGCAGCTTCTGTTCTAAGTCCATCGCCCGAAACTTTTATTTCACCCAATAGAATCGCTGCAATGCTAAAACTGATGGCTAAAATAGCCGACAATATGATTATAGAAAGCAGTAAAGTCACTCCCTCTTGGGAAGACAAGGTAGATTTTTTATATTTGCTAAAAATCCAAGGTCTATTGGGGTATATCATATTTATTTATACTGACTGAAGTCTGATAATAAATCTCTTTTGTTTCGCCTGTTGGCAAATTGACTGAAAAACGCATCAATATCTGGACAAAGGGCTGTATTTTAGGGTAGTCGGAAGAATAACTGGAACAACCCGGAGGCTTTATTATATAAGGGTCACAAGTAGGCTTAACCGTGAAAGCAAGCTGGGTAATTTTAAAATTTGAAGGGTTTAAAATTTGGGGAGTATTACCTTCTTTTAAAACCACTAAAGTTCCGTTGGTATGAGTAAACCCGCTGCCCACATAATTGCCATTTTGATCTCCGAAATATATGCATTGATGAAAGCCTTCATTGTCAATGATGCTTAGTCTGTTGTCTTTACCGTTCCCGCTGAGGCCATAATAGTTATCCCCCACATTGGCAATTTTGAGGCACGGACCAATATCTGAGCTTCTTGGCGCGTCGTGCGTACCATTCATCCCAAAATCAATCTCGCCATTTCGGATATTTTTTGCCAATGTTTCGGCAAAATTCCTCATTCCCTGAGAAGCTTGCCTTAAAGCTTCGCTTTTTCTGTTGATTTTTAAAACATAATTAAACAAGCTCATCAACGAAGAAACCACAACAGCAAAAATGACCGTGGAAACTAAAATTTCCATTAAAGTAAATCCTGATCTATTTATTTTTTGCATTTTATACTGTTTCATACTTCACGCTTCATTGTTCAATATTACCAATCAGTAATTTTTCCAATTAGTTAAATACTCCTGGAGCTCCACGCGACAAGAAGCTTTGGGAATTTTCCCTACTGACTCGTCCCAATCATCGAGTTTTGGACATTTTTTAGTTTCTGACCACCAAACTCGGGAAACAATTTTAAGCCTTTGAAAATTTGTTCTATTATACGGCTGGGTAGTAGAATCCTCTGTAATTGTAATTTTTCTGTAAAAACCCGAATTGCCATTTGAAACTCCATTTATTACATCTGACATACTGTAATACCCTGTAAAGCTTGGACTGTCAATATCGGAACGAAAATCCAGACCCCATTTACCCCCGGTTGTGTTGTCATCTTTATATTGCCAATATTTATTTAGATTGGGATCTAAGATAAGCCTGGTACTTTTATTGGCTCCCGCCTGCCTGATATCATAACCCGCATTACCTGACGGATTCAACCATTCTGGGTAGCATTTGCCATTGTTAGAACCCGACAAAAAATTATAGCAATTGGTTGCTATAGTGGATTTAAGCCAGTTAGTATCGCGCATATTTTTAAATGCTTCAATACCTTCCCTAGCCAAAGCAGTAGCAACAATTTGTTGGGTGATGTTACTGGAAGCTGATAAGGCATATATAGCTAAGCCGGTCGCAGCGGTAATACCCATTGTTAAAATAAACACCGCGGCCAAGGTTTCAATGATAGTTTGTCCAGCCTGATTTTTTTTAGAAAAATACTTCATATTTTACTGAAAAGTAATTGCTCCCGACAAACCGTTAACTGTAATAGTTTTATATAAGCTACCGGATTTGTTGGTCAGCCTGATAGTCATCACCGAATCCCCGCTGGCCGCAGTAGCTGAACCGCCGCCAGTATCATTACCTACGTATTGAGTGATCTGAGCATAGTCATCGGTATTGTTTGCAAATCCATTGCTCACACAATTTTCGTTATATATTATTTTTCCATATGGGACCTTGAAGGCTAAAAGGGCGCAAGAAGAAGGAGTTTGCGAGGTAAATCCGGCCGGCCTTTGAATGCAGACACCAGAACTTAAGCAGGCGACGCTGCTATAAGCGCCAATCCTGACATCTTGTGGCAACTTTATGGTTTCTATGGTAATCAGCCTCACCGGCGGACTGGTAACATTATACACAGCCTGAACAACATATTCTGTTGGATTATTTAGATCAAATTTTAACAAATAATATTCTGCCGGGGTATTGTATGCAACATTTCTTGAATACAAAGCGCTGCTTTGTATCTCCCTGATTTTACTTACCATCTGACTTTGAGCCAATTTTAAATTTCTTTGCGCTCTTTGACCGGCAATGTTTGCTGTCACCAAACCCATCACAATACCCATTATGAGCAAAACCATTGTTAGCTCCATTAAAGAAAACCCAGGATTTTTTCCAAATCCTGCCAGAGCTCGCTTTAACAATGCTTTTTTATATAATATTAACAAGCTAAATGACTTAAAATTTTGATTTCAAAAAGTTTAAAAAGCTATTTTAAGTATAAAACAAAAAAAGTAAAAAAACAAACAAAAACTCTACTAAAAACCCAAGAAATTTATGTACCAATTAAATATTTGATCGCCGTAAAATAAGGAGATTAAAGCGCCCAGGCTTAAAAATACCCCGAAAGGCAATTTGCTCTGCAAAGTTTTTTTGCCAAAAAATAAAAGGGGTAGGGAAACCAAAGTTCCCAAAAAAAACGACAAGAACCAGGCAACCCCGATTTTAGGCCAGGAGAGAGTCAATCCTAAAAAAAACGCGTACTTTACATCCCCAAAACCCATCCAACGTCCTTCCGAAAAATACCAAATAAAAAACAATGGTGCGGCAGCGGCAATTCCCGAAATCAGACCAAAAGCCAATTCCCCGGTTAAACTAAACCAATTGCCTGTAATAAAAACGTCTATTATCAAAAGCAAAAAGAGAATAAAAATTCCGGGGTACAATAAAACTTCATCTAAAATTAAAAAATGTTCAAAATCAATAATAGCGACAACTAAAAATACGCATAGCAATACTAAATATTTCACTAAAATTAAATACTCATAAGCTGTTTGAGGTGGAAAAAAATAATATGTTAGGCAAAATAACACTCCAGTCAAAAATTCCACTGTCGGATAACGGGGAGAAATTTTCTTTTTGCAATTTGCGCATTGTCCAAAAAGAAAAATATAGCTAAAAAGAGGAACCAACTGCCAGCCTTTCAAAGTCTGTTTGCAGCTCGGGCAATGTGATCTGCCTCTCAAAGTCTCGTCTTGAGGCATACGTAAAATAACAACGTTTAAAAAACTTCCGAACAATAATCCTAAAATAAAATAAACCGCGTACAATATTGGCTCCATATATATTTACAATTTTATTCAAAAATCAAAGTTTCCAGCACAGTTGGTATATAAACCTGCTTAAAATCCTTGGCTTGTTTAGAGCTTTGAGCTATATGCTTGACCAGCTCCATACCCGGATATTTTTGAAAAGCTTGATTTAAAATTATCTTCATCTGTTTCTCCATCCCTTCCAGCTGGTAAATCCTTGCCAAAAGAAGCATTGAAGTTATAGAGTATGAACTCAGCCTAACTCCGACTTTGGCATATTCCCTTGCTTCTTTGAGCCTTCCGTCTTCAGCGATATAAAAAGCCTGGTGAGTCCACCTCAGGCCATAGAATTTGTCTTTTTCCAAAGCAGAATTCATTTCTTCAATGGATTTTTTTAAAAATTCTCGCTGGCCGGTCCTGTCATAAGCTAAAAAATTCAGCTTTGAAGCCAAATAATCAGTTTTAGCATCCTGAGGGATCAGCCGTTTAAACTTCGAAATTTTTTGTTCCAATACCTTTTCGTCAACGCCATCTCTTAGCATATCTGAAGCGATTTTATAACTTTGCGACGCCAAATTATTTGGCGCAAGCCTGCTGGACCATAAAAGCAGTTTTGAAGAAGCCTGAAATTTTTGTTGAAAAAATTTGGTCCGCCCTTGCATAAACAAATGATCAGCCAAAGTATATGAAATTCCAACCATTAACAAACAAGCAGCTAAAAACCCTAATAACATTCTAGTTACCGGATTAAGACCAATATTTGTTGGGAGGCATCTTTTTGAAAACATCACTGCCAGATAAAAACCAAGCAGTAAAAAACAAGCCGAGGATACCGGATTAAAAGCAGCTGAAATATACCAAGCTAAAACCCCCAAACCAATTGATAGTAAATAAAATTTTTCCTCAATTGCCAGATTATAATCCTCTTCAGACAGAATTTTTTGCCTTAAACTCCTGACAACTAAAAATAAACCGGAAAAGCCAAAGGCTAAAAACCAGATTAGAAATGGCAATCCTAAAGTAGCGCCCATATTTAAAAACAAATTATGAGCATCGTCAAAAACTCCGTTTTGGTCCGATAAAGCCGCGCTTCTTTGATTTTCAAAAAATAACTGGAAATTTCCAGGACCAACTCCGGTTAGCGGATGCTGGGTTATAGCCGTAAGGGCGATGTCCCACACAAAAAATCTTAAATTTATATTGGTTTCTGACAAATTTAAGCTTGCTTGCAGGCTTTGCGGCCGTGAAATTGAGTTAGTCTGCCAAAGCAAAGCCAAACTAAAAAACCCAAGAAATAGCGCGGCTAATATCTTTCTTAAGTTAAAACGAAAAATTGCCAATGATACGGGCGTCACGACCGCCAAAAAAACCAAAGCCAGCCAGCCTGCCCTACTGGACAACAGACAAATTCCTGCAACAATAAAAAAACTGCCAAAAATATAATATACCCTTGCCTTCAAAGATTTGGCAGAAAAAATCAACGGCAAAGACAAAGGCAAAACCGCTGATAAAAACATTGTGGAAAAATTCGGATTGCCTAACAAACTGGGCGCGCGGGCAAACACTGTTGTATCCCCAACCCCGTTATAAAAACCTACACCATAAGACTGGAGTACGGCAATCAGGCCGACAACAGTAGCATCAAAAAAAAGTACTTTATAAAATACACTTAATTTTTTATAAATATTTTGCGTGGAAAAAAAAATAATTGTGAAAACAAATACAAACCAAAAAATAAAACTATTATCCAGCCTTGGGTAACTGCCTAACAAGCTGTTAATCAAATTTTGAGAGTAAATTAAACTTGGCAATAAAAGCAATGCCCCTAAAAGACAAAACCCAATAAATTTTTTATTTGATTGCAAAACTTTAGCCTTTATACTGACCACAATCGGCGCTGACAAACTTACAAACCAAACTGCCAGTTTTACTGTTTCAAATTTTTCATAGGAAAGTACACTGAAAGCCAATGGGACTAAAAGTAGCAAAAAAAACAAGGCTGAAAAAGTCTGGTCCTCATAAAAAGGCAGTCTTGGAATTTTTATTTGTTTAAACATCAATACTTTATTGTGATTGTATTCTGACCTTTGGATGCAACATTAAAATCATCTGGCAGGCAAAAATTTATTGTAGCCATTTTTTTGTCTGCCCTGGTGTAATTTAAAGGCTCAGGACACTCTTTAATTTTAAAAGTATTCGGCTTGCCGGACAAATATTGGGAAATAACTTTTTCGTTGCCAAACTCATTAGCCGTGGGCAGGCGGTCGTTATCTTTATAAAAAAAATCCAGCGCCATTTTCATTTCCTGCGCCGCCATAAAAACCGCCTCGCTTTCTGCCTCTCTTCTTCCCGAGCTTGCCCCTAAAAAAATACTTATAAATAAAAAAGCAGCCACTCCGATGACTGTTATAAAAATTTTTATCTGATTGTTTGTCATTTGAAAATCCATCTCAAGGCGGCTTTTAAAGCCGCCTTGAGAAGAAACTTACTGAATACCAGCAGGGGTTAAAGTGTGCACACCAGCAGCATATCCGCCAGTTGCGTCACCCAAACAGAAAGTAATTGTATAGTTAGCGCCTACATCAGGAGCTGCGTACTGATAGCTGTTTGTAGTTGATGTACAAGCAGCGCCAGAACGGTTGTCAGGAGGAGTCGGAGCTGAAGGAATTAACCCGATATAAGTCGGGGTTAAAGTATAACCGGTTGCTCCGGTTGTAGCTGTTATAGACCTAAGTATACCACCAGCTGCGCTACCCATAACATAAGCATCTCCAGTTGTGTCGCAAGCTCCGCTTGTACCACAAGTCGGATAAGCGCCGGCATCGTTGAAGATAAGTTCCATAGCTGAAGCCAGCTGTCTTACGTCAGCAAGCCTCTTGGCGTCCCTGGACTTGGCTCGAGCCGAGTTTAGGGCAAGTAAAACCACAGATGCCAAAAGACCAATAATGGCAATAACCACTAAAAGTTCAATTAAAGTAAAACCTTTTATGTTTTTGTTTCTCAATTTTTTCACCCCCGTTCTTAAAATGTTTGAAAATATTGCTACTTTCAATCAATTAAATTTATTATAAAACATCCGTAAAATAACCGCAAGTTAAGTTATACACATTATTCATTTTAACTAACCAGCTGTGCTGGCTAAGTTATAAATTGGTAGCAGTACCCCTGCCACCAAAGCTCCCACTCCCAAACCTAAAATAATCATTATCAAAGGTTCCAATAGGGTGGTTAAAGTGGCAATCTTTGCATCTACTTCTTTTTCATAAAAAGACGCGAGTTTATCCATAATATCGTCCAATTGAGCAGTCTGCTCGCCTACCCGCACCATTTGTGTGACAATATTAGGAAACTCCCTATGCCCGGACAATCCCTCGCTGATGCTTTTTCCAGCCGTAATCTTACTGACCGTATCGTTTAAAATTTCCCGATATATCACATTGTTGATAACATCTCCGACTATCTGCAAAGCTTTGATAATCGGGATGCCGCCGATAACTAAAGTGGATAAATTTCGGGAAAATCTGGCTAAATATATTTTTTCAAAAACATCTCCCAGTATAGGTAAATGAATTTTCATTTTATCCCAGTGGTACCTGCCAAATTCGGTAGACACAAAAAACTTTACTCCCATAGCGATGGCTATGAAAGCTAAAATCACCATCCACCAAAACTTGTCAAAAAAATGCGTAAAAGAAATAAGTACTTTGGAGACCGTAGGAAGCTCCCCACCCTGCTCTTCTAAAACCGCGGTTAATTTTGGCAAAACAAACTTAAACATCAAAACTCCGACAATGCCCAAAGCGCCCAAAACAAAAAGCGGATAAGTCAAGGCGCTTTTTACCTTTCCCCTTAACTCATAGTCCTTTTCCAGCTGGGCTGCCAGATAATTCAGTGATTTATCCAAATTTCCCGATACTTCTCCTGAACGAACCAAGCTGGTATAAACATTGGTAAAAACCTTATCGTGCTTGGTCATTGCCAAGGATAAACTTTCACCATTTTCCACCGAAGAAATCAAATCTCTGGTAATAGTTAAAAGATACCGATTGCTAATTTGTTCTTCTAAAATCCGCAAAGCCTGAATCAACGGCACACGGGCAGAAATCAAGGTTGCCAATTGTCTGGAAAATAAAACCACGTCCTTATTGCTGACTGACTTGCCAAATGGATTTAGTTTTTGAAAGACATCTTCCTCTTTCTTGGCTAAAGAAAGAATCGTCAGCATATTTTCCGCCAAAAGCTGTTCAGCCCTGGCCTGGTCGGTTGCTACAACTATGCCTGACTTAATTTTTCCATCTTGAGTTTTTGCTTTATAAAGAAATTTCATAAACTTTACTGATTACTGATTTACTGACAACTAACTTACTAAAGATAGAAAATAATCATTGTCCAAAACGTGATTTTGAGCGACTTCAAAATCCACCTGACCCTGCTTGACCAGACCAGCCAAAGTTTTATCCAAAGGCACCATACCTTCTTCCAAAGAAGTATGTATGATATTGGCAATTTCATAAATTTTATTGTCTCTGATCACATTTCTAACCGCGTGATTGGCAACCATTATTTCATATGCCGGAACCCGCCCGCCGCCGATTTTAGGTAGAAGCCTTAAAGAAATAACTCCAGTTAACACAGAAGCCAGCTGTCCGCGCACCTGCTGCTGCTGGCCCGATGGAAACACGTCAACAATACGGTCAATGCTTTGAGCCGCGTCATTGGTATGCAAAGTGGCAAAAACCAAGTGTCCGGTTTCAGCTATGGTCAAAGCTGCGGACACAGATTCAAAGTCGCGCATCTCGCCAAGCAAAACCACGTTAATATCTTCACGAAGCGCGGCTTTTAAAGCTCCCTCAAAAGTCGGCGTATCCAGGTATAATTCGCGCTGTGAAATAATTGAGCGATTCGGAGTAAACATATATTCCACCGGATCTTCAATAGTCAAAATATGCTCCGCGCGAGTATTGTTTATTTCATTGATCATCGCAGCTAAAGCGGTTGATTTACCGTGCCCCGTCGGTCCGACTACCAAAACCAACCCCTGTCGCCTCTCAATAAATTTTCGGAAAATCGGGGGCAGGTTCAATTCTTCGATGGTTTTAATATGATTCGGGATGGTTCTTAGCGCCACGCCCAGCACGCCCTTTTGGCGGTAAGCATTTACGCGAAAACGGATGTTGTCCTTAAAAGCGTAGGAAAAATCAATATGCATCTGCTTTTCAAACAAGCCTTTTTGCACATCGGTCAAAAGAATGTTTAGCAAATCCAAAATCGTATCATTGCTCAATACCTGATAACTATCCAAACGAATCAATGCCGTATCCACGCGAATAATAGGCGGCTCTCCGACCATTAAATGTAAATCCGAAGCATCTCTTTCTAAAACCAATGACAACAATTTATTGAGTTCTAACTCGCTGGCTTTATACATAGTATAAAAATTTTAAAATTAAATATTTAATATTTGGCAAGCTAACACCACTACATCTTCAGGCCGGCTTAAACGTTTATCCAAATGCCCACAAACCCCGACTGACATAATTTTTTTTAAGGTAGTATGACTTGCGTCAAAACCCAAAGTCATAATTTTTAACCGAGGAAAATTAGTTCTCAGATTTAACAAAAAATCTTCAGCTTCTTCGGGCTGCTTGGAAAAAAAATCCAAGCTTAATACTGCTAAAAACGGCTGTTTTTCCTTTATTGCCGGATGAATCGCATCCAGATTCGAGCAGGCATGGATTTGCATTTTTTTTTCGGCAAAATGCCTCTCGTATATGCCAAGCAAACTTGAAGACGGCTCTGCCACCAAAATCACTCCGGAAAAACCAGGGTTGGATATCAACTCGGAAATATCAAATTTTTGTTTAAATATATACGCCATATTATTCCGTAGTTACTCTCATCACTTCGTCCAGAGTGGTCTCGCCCCGAATAATTTTTATTAAACCGTCCTGCTTCATTGTTATCATCCCCAAAGAAGCCGCGTGCTCGTACATTTTTCTTGAAGAAGATTTTGACAGCACTAATTCCTGTAGTTCAGCGTCAACTGGCAAAACCTCATAAATGCCCATACGACCTGCATAACCTGAATTGCCGCATTTTTCACAGCCATGTCCTTTAAAAGTCTTTAGAGTCGCCATATCCAGTCCTTCCAAATACTCGTCCGGAACCCCTTTGAGCCCGTCTCGGATTTCTTTTTCGATTCCAGGCAAAATCGGCACTTCCCCTCTGCAGTTAGAACAGATTTTTCTTACCAATCTTTGAGCCATCACCACATTGATTGAGGAAGCGAGTAAAAAAGGTTCAATGCCCATATCAATCATTCTCGGCATCGCCCCAATGGAGTTATTGGTATGCAAAGTGGAAAATACCAAATGCCCGGTCAAGGCAGCGTGCACTGCCAGCTCAGCTGTTTCTTTGTCTCGAATTTCACCCACCATCACCACATTGGGATCTTGCCTAAGTATGCTCCGAAGACCGGCCGCAAAAGTCAGACCGATTTCCGGATTAATCTGGCTTTGATTTATCCCTTCAATAAAATATTCCACGGGGTCTTCCAAAGTGATAATGTTGACAGTCGGGGAATTTAAAATGGATAAAATTGCATAAAGCGTGGTAGATTTTCCGCTACCGGTCGGTCCGGTAATTAGAAAAATACCGTGAGTTTTTTTAATGTTTTCTTTTATCCATACCAAAGCGCGCCCGCGTATGCCCAGCTGTTCCAAAGTCGGAACCGAACCGGTCTTATCCAAAATACGCATCACAATTTTTTCCCCGTAAATCAAAGGTAAAATGGAAACACGCAAATCAACGGATTTTTTTCCTACATCCATATGAAATCTTCCGTCTTGCGGCAACCTGGATTCGTCAATTTTTAAATTGGATAAAATTTTAATTCTTGTAATAATCGCCGCGTGGACGTTTCTAGGCAACATCAAAGATGTATGCAAAATTCCATCTATGCGGTATCTGACTCGCACATCTTTTTCCGAAGGTTCAATGTGTATATCTGAAGCATTACCCTCAATGGCATTAGTTAAAATAACTTCCACAATCTTTATAATCGGTGCTTCTTCAATGACCTGGGGAATATTGGATTTTTCAGCTTCCTGAGCAGACTTTAAACCCCCGCTTTCTTTGGTCTGAATATCTTTTAGAGCATCGCCCACTACTTTTTTTAGGTTCTTTTTCTTTCCGGAGGCAACTTCAACACCGCTCTCTGAGGCTAAATAAAGCTGAATTTGAAGATTTTGTTTTTGGCCCAAAAATTCCAAGGCTTCCAGAGCGGACAAATTTCCAGGGTTGGTTATGGCAACCTTTAAAATGCGGTCGCGATTTTCAAACGGAATAAAATTATAAAAATTCACCGACTCCGGAGGAATGAGATTTAAAACAGCAGGAGGAATCGTAATTTGTTTTAAATCCACATAAGGTATGTTAAAAAAGGCGGCTTTAGCTTTGGCTAAATCCTCTTCTTCGATTATTTTTCGCGCAAGAAGCAGCTGGCTCACATTTTGTCCGGTTTCTTTTTCCAGCTTCTCCAGCTGTAAAATCGTATCCTCGCTGACAAAACCATTGCTGACTAAAAATTGCCCGAAAGTTTGCGCTACGTTAGTTTTAGCAGCGGTTTCCATAAGCTTTTTTATTTAATCTCGTCTTCAAACGGGATCACCAAATCCTGCTCAGCAGTTCCCAAATCATTATCTAAGTCAATTTTAGGAAAATTGACTTGTTTAAAATTAAAAGAAGAATTTTTAAAAGCTTTATCTATATCAAAAGACGCTCCTTGGGGCAAAATTTCCTCATTTTGTACATTTGCCCCTTCCGTTGCCAGCTCTGGAGCGCTGCCGCCCTGAAAAAGACCCTTATACAAAACTATGCCGCTGATCAAAAAACATACGGCAATAACTAGAATTTGAATGATATTTTTTTTCTGCATAACATTTTGTTGTTAGGGGGCGAAATAATAAGTTTTAAAATTAATCCTAAGCCCTAACTGCCCTTTCCCGGAAGGTGTCATATCCATCCCTGTGATATCCATCAGCCTGCCGGAGTTTTCTATTTTCTGAAGGAATGATTTGAGTTGAAAAAAATCTCCATAAGCATTGACATTGCAAGATAAAGTTTTCAAAGTTCTCTTGGCATAAAACGGATCAGTGATAATTTTTTGATCATTGCCATACACCTGCTCTTCTTTGGCAGTAACCGCCACATCGCCTACAGTCACACCTGACTCATTTGCCAAGTTTTGTACTAAAATTTGAACTTTTGTCCGACGACTGTCTAAAGGCAAGGCTTCGTCTAACATTGCCAACTCAGCGGGAAATTTGCCCATCTTGGCAATCAATCCTTTTAAAGAAGCCGTTTGCGCCTGGATAGTCCCGCGTTCCTTGACTAAAACTGCCAATTCCGCGCGCTTTTCAGCCAATTCCGCGCGCTTAGGCTTGATCATAAACCAAAAAAACAACGCAATAAAAATCAAAACCGCCAGAATTTGAATATTCGTGGATTTAAAAGATCTAACTTCCACGGAAGTTGCAGATTCTTTAGCCGAACTTTTTGGCAGGTTAAAATTCATCATATAAAAATTTATTTGCTTGGCTGGGCAACAAGCCCCTCTTTTCTCAAAATCTGGGAATTAAAATTCATTCTAAAATTTACATTTAAATTGCTCTGTCCCAACTTTTCAATTTTATTGATAGCCCCGATTTTAACATTTGAAAAGCTTCGCATAAACTCTAAAGTGTCAAAAAGCTGGAGCAATTTGTCCAATTCCTGGTTATCTTTCAAATTCACGCTCAAAGCCAAACTGCCATCCTCAGCAACCCGGATATACAAATAATGCGACCCTTTAATGCTGAGGTCTGCGATAGCCTTAAAAAAATTGGAAAAATATGGATGCGAAGCGCTGAGATTTTGATAGGCTTTCAGCTGTCCCTGCCTGGATAAAAATTCTTTCCGCTGGGCCATATTTAAAGCCAGCTTTTTTTCCTGTGCCACCGCGGCTTTGGTTTTCGGAATTTCATTTGTTACTTTTTTTGTATCTAAAAATATCCAGAGATAATAAGCCACAAACAGCAAGGCAATAAAAGAAACTATTTTTAGTCCGGAGCCCCGGATTTTTAAAAATAAGTCTTCAGTCGAGCTTTTTTGTTTTAATAAATTGATTTGTGCCACAAAATTTTGATTTCTTTATTTTGAAATTATTCTGCTCTTAAAGCGAGGCCGATTGCCACAGGTAAATTGCGGGAATAACGTTTTAAAACCTGCTCGGCTGAGACTGAAAACGCCACATTTTTCAACGGATTGCCCAATTCCACTGGCATTTTCAGATCCGCAAAAAAATCAATAATGCCTGGCATATTGCTTCCGCCGCCAGCCAAAATTACCTTATCTAAGCGGATATCCTGCGATACATAAATCGTTAACAGCTGCTTTACCTCATTTTTCACAATATTTAACACCGGCTTAACCGCTTCGGGGATAAAAGAAGGGCCATTGATGCCAAAATCTTTCTTAAACTGTTCGGCTCGGCTATGATTTATTCCTAAAGTTTCTGCAATTTTTGAAGTAATGGTTTCTCCTCCCACATTCAGATTGCGACTCAATTTTAAAACTCCATTTTCAATAATATTCAAACCAGTACTCTTGGCGCCTATATCTATTATAACACAATTTATCTTTTCTCCCCCGATCAGACTGCGGATTAAAGCCAAAGCTTCAATCTCAGCCGCCTCAGGATGCAAACCAGATATTTCAAAAAGCTTGCTATAATTCTCTTTAATCTGCTTAGGCACGGCAATCAGCAGAATTTTTTGGCTGGATGTTTGCGCATTTGTATCTGTAACAGTCCAAGACAAGTCTATTTCATCCAATGCCAATGGCACGTATTTTTTGGCTTCATACTCCACAGCCCCGTCAAGCTCTTTATCGTTCATCATCGGCAGTTCAATCACTGAAGAGAAAACCGCGCTATTGGGAAAACTAATCACAGATCTTTGAGCGCTGATACCCGCTTTTTTTATAAGGGATTTGATCAACTCTGCCATCCTGGCTAAAGATTCCGGATCGTTTTTTCCGCTTAAAGCTTCCGGAATATTGACTATCCCATAACTCTCCAAAACCCTCTCTCCCGAAGACTTCTGTCCCACCTGGGCGAGTTTAATGCTGGAGGTTCCGATATCAACCCCTAAAACAGAGCTATGTTTTTTAAACAAACCGGCTAAAAACATTTTAAGATAAGATGAATATTTTTTTTAGTTTCTGAAACTGAATTTTACCTTTAAATCATAATATATTTTTGCCTTATTGTCAAAAAATCCCCTTGCGGGGATAAGTCTGTTTGTCTTTTTTTAATATATAAATGGTGGACCCTACCGGGCTCGAACCGGTCACCCCCACATTGCAAATGTGGTGCTCTACCAAATGAGCTAAGGGCCCTAATCATTCTGAATTAAATGCTCAATATGACTATACGGCTCCCGAAGGGAGCATATTAAACAACCATAAAACCGACAACACACACATCGCAAAGCCAAAAAGTTTCCACCAAGTATAAGTTCCGGAAGCCATCCCGCCACCAAGATATTTTTCAGCAAAATCAATCTTTCCGGTAATTTGATCAGTCAAATATACCGCATATTTCATAAGCAGAATACCGGCTGCAAATAAAAGTGGGGAAAAAATGAAGCGCATACTTTATTTTAACTGCTTAACATTTACAATTTTTACTCTTTGACCGTTATGGTGGGCGTACCAAGATTCGAACTTGGGACCTCGTCATTATCAGTGACGCGCTCTAACCAACTGAGCTATACGCCCTAAAACCTTTTGACAATAAAGCAATTCTAACAAATATGGCTTATTTTGACAATAGAAAAGGACTCAAAATTTTTGAATATTTAACCATAAATGCTACAATATCAGCATTATGCTCAATACTTTAACGAAAATAAATACCAATATCCTTAGAGAAATTGAAGACGAAAAAACCCTGCGCCAAACTTCGGAGGTGTTCTTGCTATTTTCTATGGGCAGCCAGTTTGACCACCTCATAAAGCAAAAGTTAGATGCTTTAGGTGTTTTTTGTTTAGTGGCAGACCCAGCTAAAATAACCGCCGTAGATGTTAAAAAACTCCGACCGATGGGTATAATCCTCTCCGGCGGCCCTGCTTCTGCTTACGAATACCCGCCTTTTGACGGAAAAATTTTTGATCTGGGCATTCCGGTTTTTGGCATTTGCCTGGGTTTTCAGATGTGGGCTTACCATATCGGGGTCAAAGTCAGTCTCTCAGACAAGCGCGAATTCGGCACCCATAGTTTTTCATTATTTCCCTCCCCAGGCGTGGGGAGGGTGCCCGTAGGGCGGGAGAGGTCGAACGTGAAAAACCTAAATAATAATTTACTTTTCTCCTCTCTCCCCAAAACTTTCAATGTCCTGGAAAGCCACGGCGACAAGATCGCGGCAGACAAAAAGCTAACTCTCCTTGGCGCTACGGACAATGCCCCAGCTTCCGCCGCCCAATACAAACATCTTTTTGGCGTACAGTTCCACCCGGAAGTTACGGAAACCGAATATGGGGACAAGATTTTTGAAAATTTTGTGTTTAAAATCTGCAAAGCCAAGGACCGCTTTCCGGCCAAGTCCGAAGCGGTTAAAAAAATTGAAGCCCTCAAAAAACAAATTGCCGGCAAAAAAATCCTGCTTGCCCTTTCCGGCGGCACCGACTCCTCTGTGGTTGCCTATCTTCTAAAACACGCAGCTCGCGTTAACCCCCCCTCTTTTTTAAAGAGGGCGCAGGTGGGAGTTAAAATTCAAGCAATTTATATCAAAGGCATAGACCGCCCGGACGACGAAAAAAATGTCCTAAAATATTTTGGCAAACAAAAATGGATCTCGCTAAAGATAGTTGATGCTAGCAAAGAGTTTCTAACAGCCTTAAAGGGTAAAACTCAAATGCACGAAAAGCGTCTGGCTATGAGAGCGGTCTATAAAAAAATTCTGGAAGGAGAATGTAAAAAAATTAAGGCAGACTATTTAGCCCAGGGCACGCTTTATACGGACATTTCGGAAAGCGGACACGGCTACAGCACGGGCGCAAAAAAAGCCCAGATCAAGCTACACCACAATGTTAATTTAAATTTTAATATCCCGGAACTTTGCCCGCTTCTCGACTGTGTCAAAGACACAGCCAGAAACATTGGCCGGGAAATTGGAGTGTCCGAAGAACTTTTGGTTCGCCATCCTTTCCCAGGTCCAGGGTTGATAGTGCGCATAGAAGGCGAAGTAACCAAAGAAAAACTGGAAGTTGCCAGGAAGATTGACGGCATATATATAGAAGAGCTAAAAAAATATAAATTATCCCCTCCTAATATAGGAGGGGTGTCCCCCAGGGGGGGACGGGGTGGTATGCGCCACACCCTCTACGACGAGATCTGGCAGGCCGGCGCAGTGGTAACCGCTTCCCAAGTTACCTGCACCAAAGGCGACGGCGCCGCAGAGGGGCACCTGGTTGCTCTATGGGCTGTCTGGTCGGTTAACGGCTTTACTGCCAGAGCCGCAGAACTTCCGTATGAATTTTTAAAAAAAGTCGCCCAAAGAATAACAAACGAAGTAAGGGAAGTCGGAGGTGTAGTATACCGTATAAGTGATAAACCACCCGTCACTATAGAATGGGGATAACATAACAAACCTCCGGCTTGCCCTCCGAAGCTTTATTGACCGTCCGTAGCTTTACGCGAAGGAGGTAGCGTAGGAGGGTTACGATTGAATGGGGGTAGGATTTTGTTTTTTATATAAATAAAACTAACCGGACAGATCGAAAAAATCTGTCCGGTTTTTTTGCCGCTCATCGTCCCCAGCTTTCCCGTTTCCCGTACTCGAAGGCCCGAAAGTTCAATCCTTACCCCAGGTTTTCTCTTTGCTCTTTGACAGGCAACTTGAATTTGCTTCAAGTCAACATTAAAGCCATAACTTACTACCAACACCAAGGTAACACCGTGGTCTGTACAGACGACGCTTCCAACCCGGGTGATGGCTTCTCCCTTTACTTCATATACTATGAAAGAACCACCTTCAAACGCAAGCTCAAACCTAATACGATCCACTGGGTAATGCATACACCCTCCTTCTTTTTCAGCAACGTTTTTTGTGCTGGCCTTTTTCGGGTTTAAAAAACCAAAAAAGGCCAAAACAAAACCCCGGACAAAGTCCGGGGTGTCTAAATTTTTATTTAGTACACTTAAACAGGACTTTGCGCTCGCAAAGCCCATCCCCAAACACCCAATTGTATTTTTCTCATTGCATTCATACGTATATATTATACCTCTTACAAAAACCTGTCAAAACAAACCCAAAACACCTTTCACTCATAAAAATTCCGTTTTTTGCTAGAATAGACTGCGTTAGTAGAAAAATACTTTCCGTTCCTATAAGTTTTTTTTGTTTGCATCCAGAGGTTTCAAAAGGCAAATCAAGGGGCGTCGAAATTTGCGGCGCCCCTTGATCCGCAATCTCGTATTTTTCGATCCAAAGCTTGTAATTTTAAATCCGTGACAAAATGTCACGACCTCTCTTCCCGCTTCAATTATAAGACTTAATTTTATTTAACTATAATTCTTTAACTTTACTTAACACCTCTTCAATATTAGCATTAGTTACCAGAAAGAAGTGCAGTTTTCCTTTCCCCAAACTTTGCCATACTTCTGCGAGAGCTACCTTATAAGCAGTATCTTCATTACTTACCCTGTCTTCGCCTTTCCATTCCAACGCAACCATGTTGCCCATCTTACTAAACGCAACAAAATCAGGATAAAACTTATTTTTCTGCCAGCCTTGTAAATAAAAATCCAATTTTTCTCTATTCCTTACCCAAAACTCTATATTTGGCAACATATCCAAATCTAACCTAGAAACAAAATTCTCTTCTTCTTTGTTTAACTTGCCAACTTGAGGATAATAATTTTTATTAAAATCTTTAGGCAAAACCTTGTCCACGATTATTGTTTCTGGAAAAGTTTTAAAAGGCTTCGTGGAAACTTTTTTCTTTTTTATAAGATCTTCAAAACGCTTTTTAGCATAATCCTTTAAAATTGCTTCAATAACTTCGCTTAATTTCTCACACAAAACATACCTGTTTATAGATAGCTCTGTTAGTGATCTTGTTTTTAACAAGTGGTTAATTGCTTTATCTAAAAACTTTACTTTGTCCGACTGTTCAAGCAGGGTAAAACGAAGTTTCTTATCTAGCCACTGCACCAACTCTTTTTGTGTAGCGTTTTTTAAACGATAGGGTAAATTTAAATGCAGCTGCTTCCCTTGTTTCCAGTGGTCTCCCTCAATATCTATAATTGCACGGCCATCATTGTCAAAATGCACATCAAAATTAAATTCAGCCTCTTGTTTAGCTAGAGAAAAATCAGCGCCAATTAACTCCTCAAAAGTTAAAGGTTCGCCATCTAAAGCCATCATAGGCACGGCAAAATCTTGTTTAAAAGCACGATGAATTTCTAGCGGATCTTTTTGGACTTTGTCAGTGCCATTTATTAAATCAGCTTTACTAAAGCCATTGGAAACCAGCCCTTTTATAATTTCGTCTGCGGCTTCGTTAAAGTTTCGGGCAGAAGCAAAAACAAAGCTTCTGTTTAAATCTTCAACTTCTTTTCTTTTAGCGTAAGGCATTCGGATAATGCGGCCTATAATTTGTTCTACCGCAATCTTCGCACCAATGTTGGCAAGTGAAATTAATACATAAGCAAAAGAACAGTCCCAACCTTCAGCTAAGGCATTAACTGTAATAATATATTTAATCGGGCATTTGTTACTAAAAAGGTTTACACCTTCCAATTCGTTCTTTTCAGATGTTTTGATAGCTATTTCTTCTTCAGCTATTTTCATTTTTAATAGCTGTTCTTTAACCTGCTCAACAGTAATGTTATTTTGGGTTTTGCTATTTGGCTGTGCTTGAATTAAAGCAATTGGCCTTATATATTCGCCTTTATTTTTCTTGGTAAGCTTTTCTAATTCCTCACGCTTATCCAAACCCCGTGTTAAAGATTGCTCCCAATGGTTAGAACTTTCTAATACAATTGGAATTTTAACCATTTGCTCGGTCTTCAAATCAGCCGCTGAAATGTCTACCAATATATTACTGCCATCCCTAGGAGTAGCGGTATATTCTACAATAAAGCTCGGGTTAAGTTCTTTTAAAAAATCAACAGAAAGTTGGGTTTGGGTTCTATGCCCCTCGTCAATAACAATTAGCGGATTATACATCCGAATCACATTGGCTAAAGATATAATTACTCCTGATTCATCTTTTTCTAGTAAGCTGTCATCTCCAATATTTTCAAAGAAATTTAATAGCTGTCCGTTTTCTTGGTAAACTTTGTATTTCTTTTGCAAAGACTTCTCTTTCCTAAAAGCATCAAGAGAAGAAATTACAATACACAAATTATCTTCAACATCTTCTTTGCGAATTCTTAAGGCTTCTTCATTCGAAAAAATCCTCACACCATTTTCAAAAACTTCATCCAAAATTTGCCTATGCCAGTCCTTCCGATCTTTAAGTTTATTTATCGTTTGAGTTTTAATTGCTTCGGACGGCACAAACCACATAACAATACCCCTGTCCATTTTATGTTTTAGTACAGTGCTATAAATTAAACCAACAGAATTAGCGGCAACAACTGTTTTGCCACCTCCCGTAGGGATTTTTACGCACACAAAAGGCACTTCACCAAAAGAATTGGATTTATAAGGCTCTTCAACCACACTCATAAAAGCCATCTTCGGGCCAAATTTCTCCAAAAGTTTTAAAAACTCTTTAAGCTTTTCCAGTGCAGTTTGTTGATATTTTTTTAGTTCCATAAAAAATTTTAGTAATTGTGGGTAACTTGACGCATCCTAAAGTATGTTATAATATAAGTAATCAATAAGTAGGCCTCTTATAAGCGAAAGTCGGCTCCATGCCGTGCGTTGGGAAACCAACCTAGCTATAAGGGGCTTATTTTATTTATTGAGAAGGTGTTACCTCTGCTGTAAAAATTATTGGGATATTTATCTGTATCATAAACGTCACAAACGAATTTTACTTTACTTTCAATAAATTTATAATAACGATCCTCGCCTCTTACAAAAGCTCTTTGAATAGCCCAATTCATATAATCAACTATTTGCAAACATGCTTCTCCATATGGACTTTGTGGGAGAATGGCTATTTTTGAATCAATTTTCATTTTATGCTCAGTTTCAAATGAATTTTTTGCGGTTTGGATAGCTTCCTCCAAAGGAGCCTGGCGAGTTTTATTACCCCTAACAGCAAAGTAAATAAAAATTTGTTCAGCAACGTGTAATTTATTTTTGAACAACTTAATTATTAAATCGTCATAGAATAAATTTTCTTTGCCTTTATGACGCACCTTAAAAATATTTTCAATTTTTCTTGCAACAATGAATTCCGCTTTAAAATCTAAACCTAAAATAGTTTTATAAACTTTCTCTCTAATTTCCGGCGTATCGTCTTTAGCATGAAACGCTAAATGACTTTTCTTTAGCGAAGGAATATCTTTAAGATACTCATCGTTCTTTATCTCCTCATGAAGTTTGAATATTGCATTTCTTAAAGGTTCTGGGTTAGTTGTTTTGATGAAGCCAAGTAATAAAATTTTTGAACATCCCTCTTTGCCAACAATATACCTACCATATCTATCATAAAAAGTAGAATCACCGGCCTCATCCACAAAAAAATACTGGGTTTTTACATCATTCAACTTCATATTAGTAAACCCTTACCTCATAAGGGATTTGTTTAAAGATTAAATTATACTTTTCTAAATCCGAATTATCCAGTAAACACCTATCAGCATAAATGACTTTCTTGCTTCCGTCTTTTTTCAGCTTCTTTAGAAAAGATTTGTCTAAAATGTTGTTACCTTTTTCCCTAAATAACAAATAAAATTCGGTTTCGCCAAACGTTCCAATAAAATTATTTCTAATATTTTTTGGATCAATGTTGGTCTGGGTTTCGGTAAAATAAATATAGGTTGCAAGCTGATTAAATTCGCACTCTTCTTCTATTTGACCTTCTTCATTAAACAAAGGCTTGCTAAGTTCACAATATTCAAATCCATCATTGTAATCATATTTTTTAATGGCACGCCTAACACGCTCGGCTGTTATATCCTTAGCAACTTTATCTTCCATTTCGACCATTATAAATTTACGATCACCTCCATCTTCTTTATTTAGATCCATCACAGCATGGCCTGTTGTGCCAGATCCAGCAAAGGAGTCTAAAATTATTGAGTTTTTATCTGTTGATAATTGTAAAATCCTCTTTAGTAATCTGACTGGTTTTGGGGTCGCAAAAGGAACTTGTTCTAATTCTTCAAAAAATAACTTTATCTCTCTTTTGGCTTCTTGATTATGACCTACTTCATCGGAAACCCAAATGGTATCTACTTTTTTTCCTTGCTGTACTTCGGTTAAAAATCTTTTTAGCCTAGGAAAAGCTGTTCCGTCTTTACCAAACCAGATTCTATTTTCAGCAATCATATTCAAAAGATTGTCTTTAGAGTAAACCCAATGCTTGCCTTTGGGTACATTGTATTTCTTTCCTTTGGGGGCTGTTATCTCATAATAACCTTCTTTCCTCTCTTCGTTCGCAACCAAATCACCAGAAGACCATGGACCCCTTGGGTCATTATCAGGATTTTGAAACCTGGCATTCATTGATTCTGTGCGAGGTAAAAGGTTTATTACTATCTTTTCTAAATTATTTGCATAACAAAAAATATATTCGTGGTTGTCTGAGACATATTTTGCATCATTCTTAGTACTGTGAATTTTTTCCCAAATAAAATTGGCAATAAAATTTTCACGACCAAAAACTTCATCCATAAGCCCTTTAAAATAGTGACCTTCATAATCATCTATAGAAACAAAAATCATTCCATCATCGGATAATAAATCCTTTAAAAGTTTAAGTCGAGGCAACATCATACATAGCCATTTATCATGACGGTTTAAATCTTCAGACTCTCGCCCCACAACCTTTCCTAACCACTTTTTTATTTTTGGTGAATTAACTTTGTCATTGTAAACCCAGCCCTCGTTACCAGTGTTGTACGGGGGATCTATGTAAATACATTTAACCTTACCGGCATAGTAAGGCATTAAAGCCTTAAGAGCTTCTAGATTATCACCATGTATAATTAAATTTTGCGAATGGTCACCGACAGAAGCGCTTTTAACTTTTTTCAGAAGTCTAAAGGGTACTTCTTTATCGTGGTTAGCAACTGCTTCTTTACCAATCCAGTTTAAAGTAGGCATTTTAATTTTTTCAAATCTTCTATTAAATTTCCTAAAACTTTCTACACCAGGACTCTTATATTCTATATTTTACACCCTTCTTAAGTTCTTTTCCATAACAAAAATCCCTTGTTTCAAAGGGTTTTGGGAAATTTTGTGGATTGGAATGGGACTTACAGTAATATAAATTTAACACGCACTTTTAACGATATTGTCAACTAATATCGTTAAAAACGAGCAAAATTCAGTCTTTTTAACGGTATTGCTCATTATATTCAGACTTGTTTTCTTTGGAAGGATCAGAGTAAAAGTTTTAGGAGAACTTTGACTTTTTGGTTGTCTTGTATGTTTTCTTTTTTTCGAACTTCTGCTTTTAAAGGCAGCAGGTATGTGCTGGACTTTTTGTCCGGAAAAATAGAAGTCTTCCATTGGCTTTTACCTATCACGACTTCCACCCTAAGCGACCCAAAACCCCGTCCAACTGAACCAAAAAGGGTTTTGATTTTTTTGGACATATCTTTTGGCAAACTGACAAACCGCCAGGCCGCCATCCCGGGGTACACCCAAATTTTACTTGTAAATTCAAATTGATTCATATTTTAAATTCCGCTGATACCAAACAACTTGCCAACGCCGAAAGTTATTGCCATCGCAAGTATCCCTCCTGTAACCACTCGAACCACCGCTTTTGTTTTGTTTGCCCCGCCGGCGTAAGCGCTTAAAAAGCCGGTTAATATTAAGGCTAAACACACTCCGAAAAATGTCACTGGCACGCGGAACTTAGCTGGCGACAAAATTATTATACCTATGGGCACCACTGCCCCGACAAAAAATGCCGCGGCTGAAGCCATAGCTGCGTGCCAAGGATTGGTTAAATTTTCAGGATCAATGCCCAATTCCGCGTCCAAATGCGCGATGAATGATCCTTTCAAAGTCAATTCCGAGGCCACAGTGTTGGCAGTTTGTTCAGACAAACCTTTGTTCTGATAAATTTTTGCCAGCTCTTTTTGTTCAAACAAAGGATCAGCTAACAACTCCAAACGCTCTTTCTCTATTAAAGCTTTTTCCGTATCACGCTGGGTGCTAACTGAAATATATTCCCCCACGCCCATAGACAGCGCGCCCGCCAACAGCCCGGCTATACCGGCTGTCAATATTGCCGAGGCGGAGTCGGAAGCGGCAGCCACCCCGACCACCAAAGAAGCTGTAGAAACTATGCCGTCATTGGCGCCTAAAACCGAAGCCCTTAGCCAGTTAAGTTTTTCTCCTGACTTTGTGCTATGCGGTTCAATTTTAGAAATATTCTTTGTTTCAGTATTCATACTTTAATTATACACCCACAATCAACTTCTAAAGAATATTGGAATGTTTTTTTACAAATCAATCATACCTTCCCGGCGGATGAAGATTCTGGCCAGGCGGAGCTGGTCGTAGGAGTAAAGGTGATTCAGGCTCTCGCGAACGGAAGACAGCTGGAAACCGCCGCATTTTAAAAACTCTGCGGCAATCTTTTGTAATGCTGTTTCCTCAGGCCGCAAATGGCGAATATCCAAATCCGTATATTGTAATGCCAACTTTTCTGTATGCTCTAAGATAGTAGACAAAGCCAGACTGCGACGTTTGGCGATTTCTTCCAAAGACAGTTTTTGCAAAAGAAACTCTTTGGTTTTTTCATAAGTTCCGCCAGTAAAGACCTGCTCAGCCTGCGATGTTTTTGTTTTTTCCATTATATTTTTGGCTTTGGCAAAATCTTGTATAGCCGCCACAAACTCGGCGCCGTATTTTTCCAATTTTTGTTTGCCTACCCCAAATATATTTCCCAAACCAGAAAGACTCTGGGGAAAATACGTCGCCATTTCCAAAAGACTTTGGTCTCCAAACACCGCATACGGAGGAATACCTTGTTTGTCTGCGATATTTTTGCGAAGCTTCTTTAAAGAAATAAACAACTCTTGATTTAATTCTTCTTTCAAGGTTTGATGGCGGCTTTCCGCTTGCCTAGAGACTTCCAAAACCGGAAGAAAAATTTTCTCTTTTTGTTTTAAAGTTAAAACAGCTTTCTGGGTCAATTTTAAAACTGGATATTCGCCTGAAGTTTTTTCCAAATAATTTTTGGAAACCAACAAATTCATCAACTTCATCAGCTGCGGCTTGCTAAGGTCTTTCACAATGCCAAAAACCGAAAGCTGATTATGCTTCAAACCCGCCATCCGGTCGCTGATTTTCCCCAAAAGCAAATCCGCCACATATCCTCCGCCATAACGCTGGTTAGTTCTCAAGATAGCGGATAAAATCTTTTGGGAAATCTCTGTGGCGTCAAACTCATCCCTTGGCTTTAAACAAATGTCGCAACTGCCGCAATTCTTCTTTCCATATTCTTCCCCAAAATATGAAAGCAAATATTTTCGCCGGCACGAAACAAGCTCCCCGTATTCCAACACCTCCTCTAGTTTTTTCCAGGCTTGTTGTTTCAGCTCTTCATCTTCCATCTGTTGGATAAAAAATCCGTGGCTCCGCCGGTCGCCTTGTGAAAAAAACAGCACACACTCGGACAATAAACCATCCCTGCCAGCCCTGCCGGTTTCCTGATAGTACCCCTCCACGCTCTTCGGCAGGCTTTGGTGCACAACCAACCTGACATCCGGCTTGTCTATGCCCATACCAAAAGCGATGGTCGCGCAAATAATATTTATCTCATCGCGGATAAATCTTTCCTGAACATCAGTCCTTTTTTCCGAACTCAAACCGGCGTGATAAGCTTCGACGCTATATCCTTGTTTTTTCAAATCTTCAGCCAGCTCCTCGGTGTCTCTCCTGGAAAAACAGTAAACTATCACACTCTCATCTTTATATTGAGGCAACAAATCCAAAACCTGCCTGAGAAAATTTTTCTTTGGCAGCACGCGATAACTGAGGTTTGGGCGGTCAAAACTGGATACAAAAATTTTTCCCTGCCTAAAATCCAACTGCTTTAAAATATCCGCGCGAACTTTTTCCGTGGCAGTCGCGGTTAAAGCAATGATGGGAACTTCAAAAAATATTTCTCTTAAAACTTTTAAATTGCGATAATCCGGCCGGAAATCATGTCCCCACTCGGAGATGCAATGCGCTTCGTCAATAGCTATCAAGCTGATGTTTAAATTTTTCAAAAAATCCACAAAACCTAGAGCTGAAAGCCTCTCTGGAGCAAGGTATAAAATTTTTAGTTCGCCATTTTTGGCGCGATTTTGAACATCTAAAATCACGTCTTCATCCAAAGAACTGTTGATGTAGGCGGCTGAAACCCCATTTTCCAAAAGCGCGTCCACCTGGTCTTTCATCAGGGAAATCAGGGGCGAGACCACAATCGTAATGCCGGGAAACTTCAGCGCGGGCAGCTGGTAACACAAAGACTTTCCCCCGCCGGTGGGCATTAAAACCAAACAATCTTTCTTCTCCAGAATATGACCAATCACTTCAGACTGCAAAGGCCTAAAACTTTCATAACCAAAATGTTTTTTAAGTAAATCTAGCATTCATCCATTATAACAAAAATCCGCCCCTCTTAGGGGTACGGATCTTATTAGTATTTTACTAACTCACCTTGTGCACTTTGTCATCCCGGACTTGCCTGCCCGCCTTTGGCGGGATCCGGGATCTAGAGTTATTGCCAATAATATAAGAAGTTAATATACCACTGGATCCCAGATATTTTTCAGTTAAAGCCCTGAAAAATTCTAGTATGACACACAATTTATAAGTAATTTAAGCCAATTTGCGTAAGGTAAATTACTAAACCCTAAAACCTATACCCTAATCCCTATCTCCATAATTCGGAGCTTTTTTTACGATCTGCACATCGTGCACGTGACTTTCCCTCAGGCCCGCTCCGGTGATCTGGACAAACTCCGCGTTTTTTTGCAGCGCTGAAATATTTTTTGCCCCCACATACCCCATCCCGCTTCTCAGGCCGCCGACCAGCTGTTCAATGATGGGCACAACTCCGCCCTTGTACAAAACCCTGGCTTCCACGCCTTCTGGCACCAGTTTTCCGCCCACCACATCGTCCTGGCCGTAACGGTCTTTACTGCCAACATTCATTGCTCCTAAACTGCCCATTCCCCGGTAAGATTTATACCATTTCCCATGGTCTTCAAACTTTTGTCCCGGCGCCTCGTCTGTGCCCGCAAACAAAGACCCCACCATCACAGCCGAAGCCCCGGCTGCCAGAGCTTTGGTGATGTCGCCGGACAGCTTGATTCCCCCGTCAGCCACGACCGGAATTTTTTTGGTTTTGCAAACTCTGACAGCTTCAAGAATAGCAGTCAGCTGCGGCACACCGCAGCCGGAAACCATCCGCGTGGTGCAGATACTACCAGGACCGATCCCGACTTTCACACCGTCAGCCCCAGCTCTAACCAAAGCCAGAGCTCCCTGGGCAGTTGCTACATTGCCGGCTATTACTTGCGCTTGTTTATATTTTTTCTTAATCTGCCTGACTGCTTCTAAAACCCGCTTTGAGTGTCCGTGCGCCGTATCCACCACCAGCGCATCCGCGCCCGCATTCAGCAGAGCCCCCGCCCTTTCCAAAAAATCCCCAGTCGCGCCCACCCCGGCTCCAACCATAAACCTACCCTTTGCATCCAAACTCTCTATCTTTCTATCTCTCTTATTCTCTTGCTCTCTGATTCTCTGAAGTTCTGATTTTACTAATCTAACTTCTTCCGCCTGCTTTTCAACTGACAAATTTTTATGGATGACCCCGAGCCCCCCCTCAGAAGCCATAGCAATAGCCATCCGGTGCTCTGTCACCGTATCCATTGCGCTGGACAAAACAGGAATTTTTAACTTAATTTTTTTAGTTAAAAAAGTTTCAGTTAAAACTTCGGTCGGCACGACTTCGCTATACTGAGGCGCCAGTAAAACATCGTCAAAACTCAAAGCGAGAGAAATTTTTTTCATTTTAATTTGATTTGTCATCCCGGAACCCGCCCAAAACGGATATCCGGGATCCAGGGTTTATTAAATTTTTTATTCGATAACACCAATCCTAAATATGGCGATTTCGTAATTCACAGTAATTTAACCTTAAACCCCCGGCCTGGAAAAAGGCAGGGGGTTTGAAGACAAAATTCTTTAAGGAATCTCTGTTTTAATAGGCGCGTTGACCTTGTTAAACAACAGCAAAGGAGTAACAACATTTTTCACCGCCGGGTTAATGCCATCCTTGATGAAGTTAATAGCAGCGCTGTTCTGAAACCGGCTAGTATTGGCACTATATCCCGCTGGCAGCTGAGTTTTACCGGAGATAAAAAGTTTGACCACAACCGGAGTGGTAGTTGAAGACGGTGCCAGACTGCCGTTGATCGGGATGCTCAAAGTTAGGTTAGGTTCGGTTCCGGAAGCTGTGATAGAACCCAAAGAAAATCCTGCCCCGGATAGACTCATTCCCCAAGCCAAAGGATCAGTAACGCTTTTACTGGTATCTACCCTCGCCAGGTTGGTCAGTCTTTCAGAAATATTGATACTGGTTGCAGGGTTGCCTCCGAGCACGGGCGCTGTGTTTTTGACGCAAATTTGATAAGTAATCTTGTCATTGATCTTGTAAGCGACATTTGGCGGGGTTTCGCCAGGAGAACTGCAGTCGCTTCTGGGTGAAGACCCGTAAGGACTTACATCGTTCAATGCAATTATATCTTTATCTGAAGTTGTCAGGTTGGCATCGCAGGAGATGTAGGCAATAGGACTTGGCAAAGCCAAGCTTTGAGCCGCAGATGCATTGTTCCAGGCTTCTACCCAATAGTAGTTATTAACCGGATCCATAAACGCCTTATTCGTCTCAGTCCAGACCAAAACCCCCGGACCGACAGACTGCCTGAGGGTGGCAGTGGCAAAATTGTTGGTGGTATTGTGATAAATCTTGTAGCCCAAAGGTCCGCCTGAGTTGGCGCCCGGCTCATCCGTCACAGCATAAAAAGTGGAGGGGCTGCCCTGGTTGTTGTATTCGGTTTGCAGCAGGTTTGCGCTTCTTAAAACATCTGACATTCTAACTTCGTCTATTTCACCGACAAAGTATTCATTAACTCCGCCTGCTCCGCCGATCCAGAAAGTGCTAAATGAAAATGAAGAAGAAATGCTGGTGCTGCCGGCTGAAACTCCGTTGATGTAAAACTGGCAAGTTGAACCGTTATAAGTTACAGCGACTTGGGTCCAGGTGTTTAAAGGCACGGTTCCGGTGGAGGTGCAGAGATTCTGCGTGCCTGTCCTTAAGAGGCTCATTGTGTTGTTGCTGTTAACACGCCACTCCGGACCACTGCCGCCGGATTGGGCTATTATCGGATGGTAGCCGGCTGAAGTATTTTTAACCCACGCTTGGTAAGTAAAGGTCTGACTTTGTAGAGATGCATTGTTGGCGATATTTATAACCTGTCCGCCGCCGGCAAAGCCTGCGCCGCCTCCCATTTTTCCAACAGCAGCAGTTGCGCCCAAAATCGTACCGTTGTTTGCGCTCTGGCTGGAATCAGTAGCTGAAAGGGTACTGCCGTTCGGCAAATGCCAAACGCCTTTGTAGTTAGTGTCCCAATAGTGCGAGTTGTCCATATCCTGCTGGTCGGTGGCCACGGCCGGATTGCCCAGATACATATACAAAACTGTATTTGCGGAAGCGGAAAGTGTCGGAACCTTGATCCAGACAGCCAGCTCTCCGGTAGCCGGATCATATTTTTCTATTTTATGGGAAAGTTTGGTTGTTCCGTCCGAAGAAGTAAAGTAAATGTCCGTAGCGTCAGCCTTGCCAATCTGTCCGCCGTAAGTGCTGAACCGATAGTCTCCGCCAGACACGGAAAACAGGAACGGGAAATTGGTCAAATCCGAACCGCCGACTACTTTAGTTCTGTCTATAGTGATTTTTTTCTTAAACGACCAGATCAAGGGGTTTCCGGAAAATGGCAAAGTCCAGCTGACTTTTATGGTTTCGCAGGAAACCGTAGCGTCGCTTGAGGAGTTGAAATTAGCCGTATTGTTCGGACCAGTCAGACACTGTTCTACCTGGATGCCCGTACTGTTGGAAGCTGAAGCCACCTTGGCGCTTTCCTGAGAGCCGCCGACTGCTGAAACCCAATAGTAGTAGGTGGAAGCGTTAGTCGTCGGACTGTCAGTGGTGGGTGAAGAAACTGCAGTCTTTATCGGAGCTCCAGTGGTAGCAGGATCATTGGTGGTGGAGCGGTATATATTGTAAGAAGTAGCGCCTGCTGCCGCAGTCCAAGTTAAAGTAGTCGTTCTAGACGGACAAGGACCTAAATTTACCGCCAAATCTGCAGGAGCGTTCGGCGCAGTCTGCCTCCAGACTGTCAGATACTGGGGCGAGTTGGAAGCTGCCGGGGAAGAGCCGTTGTCCTGGATAGTCACCAAACAGGACTGACTACCTGGAGAAGCTGGAGCGTCTACAGTTATCGCCACAGTGGTGTTGGCGTTCTGGGCCAAAGGTCCGCCCGAAGCCGTGCCAACATGGCACCAGGACTGGTTGGTTGAAGCTCTCCACAAAAGCTGGCTACCTGCAGTGCCGGTGTTGGTAATGGTCAGATTCTGAGCCGCTGGAGCAGCGCCGCCAGCAGTAGCGTTGAAGGTCATCACAGTGGGGCTAAGTCCGATCGCCGGAGCAGAAGTGCCTACGCAAACACCAGAACCGTTGCAGGTGCCTCCTGGACAAGCGGTGCCGGCTGCTAAGTTTGTAAATGCGGCGCAAGTGCCAGGACTGTTTCCAGTACAAGCCCCGCCGCTTTGACAAGCGTTAGGCGCAGAACAGCTATAGTTAGTAGCGTTTGTGCAAACTCCATTGTTACAAGTACTATTGTAACTGCAAGCCACTCCATCGTCGCAAGATGTTCCGTTAGTTGCGGCATAACTGCAAGCTCCCCAAACACCGGCAGTACAAGTCTGCACCCCGGCGCAGGTGCCGGATCCGCAGGCTTGGGTTGCGCCGTTGGTACAAGCGCCCATATTAACAGTGGCAAAGTTAGCCTGGCTGTTTTGACAGAACTCATAGTTTTGGTTTAGGTTACAAGAAACTTGAAAGTTCTGAGCAGTAGCCGGGGCTTTGCATTTAAAAACTACATTTTGCCCGTTTACGCTGTCTATGTTTCCGGAGTTGTTTAAAAACCACTTAAACCCATAGCCTGCGGAACTGCAGTCCGCAGGTCCGGCGTTAATGGTAACATTGGAAGGAATATTTACGCCATAGTTACAGGACACATAAAAGTCCTGGTTAGGATTTACGGAATTTAAATTTGTAGCAAATGTAGAAGTGGAAAGCGAAACTCCGCTTTGGGCGCTGTTAAAGGTTGTTGGGGTACAAACAGCATTTCTAACTTCCAAAGTAGCAGTTTCAGAATGGTCGCAAGTTCCAACACAGGCGTTTTGAGGATGGGGTGATACATACGCTCTGGCGTGTATTTGATAGTTGCCTATATCGGTGTGTTTTGCTAATACTGTATAATTATCCAAAGGAACATCAAAATAACCACTTCTCCAAGAGCCTAACACGCCATAATTTACTGAATTACAAGTTATTTCATAAGGCGAATTCATTGTATAACCACACGCAGCTCCATTAATAACCTGGGCTCCAGAACTATCGTACAACTGGCACTCAACACCACCTGAACAATTAATTTGCATTTGATCTAAACTAGCAGGACCAGTTTTTGCATAGGTAATAGAATAAGTTGTATAAGCATCCACCCCTAAAACCATAGATTGAAACAGTGGATTTATTGCAACAGAAATATCTGTCGCACAATCAGCATCTGTTTGACAAAGATCTGTTGACCCCGGACATCCCAAACTTGGATCATAGGTTGTTGAATTTGGGTCAGAAAAAAAATCATCTCTATTAAAAGTTTGTAAAGTACATGATGATGAGCTACAAGCTTTGTATTGTACTGTACCAGTGCATGTTGCTGGCGATGAAGGCCCGCTTCCAGTATCTTCAGGACTAAATATTAATCTAAAACTACACCCATTACAATTTGTTTCGCCAGGTATATTTATAGTTCCTCCAGAATTACTAACCGAATAAGTAACAGAGCTCCCATCTGGTCTAATTAAAGCAACCCCATTTAAAACTGACCCTCCAGCGCCAATAATATTTCCATTTCCATTTACATTAGCTGTAATTTGTAAACCTTTTGAGACATCAATAGTACCAGGCGCACTAGCAATCCCAGGACCAGCAGCATTTGGGTTACCAGTCCCATATACTATAGGTGAAGTTCCATTACCTTGATATACGGTGTTACTACCGTTAGTTATGGTTAAAGATGTGCCACTTGTCACAGCAGAGCCAAAAGGCCAGCTCCCATTTGTTACAGGTCTTACTCCCTGAGGAGTAAACGAATAAACTAATCCATTAACCGCAGAATCTAGTTGGGCAGGAGTGGAAGATAAAGATGGTTGTGTTGTCGCGTTAAAATAATAATAGTTAGCAAAAGCT
The DNA here is from genome assembly GCA_964512925.1 of uncultured Candidatus Saccharibacteria bacterium. Taxonomy (GTDB): domain Bacteria; phylum Patescibacteriota; class Doudnabacteria; order UBA920; family UBA920; genus CAZEKH01. The sequence goes on from CAZEKH010000002.1 coordinate 179,028, forward strand.
TGTAAATTAAACAAGCCAAAAATAAAAGCGCTCACTCCGACAACTCCTAATAGTTTATATTTTAGTTTCATTTTTTTCTTTCTTAAAAGTTTTCTATATTATACCACAAAAATAAAAAATGCTAGGCGGGTGTCCAATCCGCCTAGCCATCGCGAGGTCCCCAGCAATATCTTGAAAGCTGTGGGATAACAAAATCCTCATTATAATTGCAGTAGCCTGCCGCCCTCACACTCAATGGTGTGTTATGGGTTTGCGCGTCCATATCTACCCTAAGTTAGAGTTTTCAGCAGGCCACGAAAATACGATACAACAAAATTCAATTTTTGTCAAACTATTGACAAAACCTATAAAATATGCTATATTTTCCATATGTTAAATGGAGGAAAAAGACTTCTGCAAAACGCCTTTTTGGCGACCCTCCTGCTGGTGGGCGCATGCCCCCAGCTTTCGCTCGCGCAACCTCCTTCAGCTGAGCCCTGGTTCGTCCAGGCACTCAAGATGAACGAACTGCGCCGATCTAGCGCAAGCTTCCCCACGACTTACGTTGTGGGCGATGGGGTCAACTGCAACGACCCCGCCCTTGCCGGACGGATCGACAGCGCTAAAAGTTTTAGCGTAGTCGATTCGGCTCCTTGCCAAGGGAGCATCTGGCAACACGAGACCAGTGTTGCCAAAGTTGCTTCGGCCATCGGAGGCCGAGTTGCTAGCGCCAAAATTTTCTCGCTTCCAGAAAAGCAAATCAAGCCTCTGGAATATAAAGCGGCCGACATCAATGCTGCTTTTGAGAAAATAGCCGACCAAACCAAGAGCGAAGAATTCGCAATTATCAACGCATCGCTCTTTGGTTCAGGTCCAGAGCTCGTAAAAGTGCTGAAAAGCATGGAAAAAAGAGTTCTCGTCATAGCAAGTGCCGGCAACAACGGCACAACCACTGTCGATAATCCGTGTTGGTTTGGACTCGATCTACCTAACGTCTTGTGCGTTGGGGCGGTTGAGCAGAGTGGCAAACTCTGGAACTCGAGCAATCGAGGCGCCAGGGTAGAAATGGCCGCTTTCGGCGTCAACATGTACCCAGGAGTAACGGGTACATCGTTCTCAGCCCCGGTTGTTTCGGGGCTCGCAAGCTCACTCTTTGCAGCGCTAAAAGCGCGGGGATATAGCCCCACGCCAGCAGTGCTAAAACAGATTCTAATTCAGGGCTCAACCCTGAACGAAAATCTCAAAGGCCTGATCGGAAACCCGAGGCAGGCCAGCGGCGAGAATCTTCTTTCTCTCGCCCAGAGGGTGTACGCCCCCTGGCCGATAGAGGCAACGGCATTCTCTCCCTTCCCGATCGGTTGGGAAGGCGAGCAGGCAGCGGTAAAAATTTCCGGAGCGCCCATCAGCCTCCGGCAACTCGGTGTCACCCTGAAACTTCGTGGAGAAAAGGGAGATGTGACAAACATCACCCCAACCTCTGTCGAGAGTGTTCAGGGCAATGATGCCCTCTATTTCCCCGCTCCCAAAGCGGGTCGCTACTGGCTTTCTTTGAGTGTTGAGGGTCTCCCCTCGACTCTAGAAACGCCGATAACCATCAATCCCCGCCGCAAGGCAGGTCTGATGTTCGGCAGTCGTGGCGCTGCACCGGACTGGTTTGCCCTTCCGGGCGAGGAGCTCCTGCTCCAGATCCCCGGATTCTCAACCGTTCCCTCCACGCAGATCGAAGCGTGGATCGGAATTTCGCCCCAGGGCGAAGAAACAGAATGGCACCAGGCTGTCATCCTCTCTTCCGCCCAAAACTCGGAGCCTGGCTACTTTGAGGCAATAGCCCAGCTCCCGACTGAACTGTCGCCCTTTGAGGGAGTTGCGACCCTCGTACTGCGAGTTCAAGGCAAGTTCCTTGACTCGCAAATTGAAGTATTTTTGTCCTCCCCTCCGGCTCGTCACCGCCGGCCACGGGGCAGGTAACTAGGATGCGCTTCAGCATCCGCGGACCGACCAGCGCTAAGCCTCACGCGCTGCTCGGTCCTTTTTCTTTTCCCAAAAATATTTTCCTAAATTTGGGTGAATGGTAAATTTTTACTCACCCCCTGTATCTTTTTTAAAAACTGTCGTGTCAACTATGACACATATGTGTTATGTTTGACATTTTTTTATTCCCGATTCATCCACCCCACAAACAATTCCTATTTTAAATAGTATAAGCATCATTCCAACATTCTTGAGAATGTCAGAATGTTGTTTTTATGCAGCTTTGTGATCGTTATAGTTATCGTTAATTTGTTTCTATCCCCCCTACCACCCCCATCCCATATCTCCTTTGTCTGTATAGACTTTCAGAGTTTTAAGGCCAGGGTGAGTTTGATGGATCTTGCCTTGCTGGTCTTTACCTGTAAGGGTTGTTTGTTTAACAGGTTTTTGTTGAAAGATGGCTTGTAAAGTAAAGTCTTTCTTAGACTTAATGGTCTGGGTAAGTTTGTCTAGCTTGTTCTTGTCTAACTGCCAGTTAAACCTTAATACTGTCTTAGTTAAGTCTACAGGGAGGCTATTGTAACTAAGGCTTAATACTTCAGCTTTTAAAGCTTTTTTTCTGTCTTTGTCGGTAAGTTTAAGGATAGTGGTATTTCCTGCTTTGTCTTGAGCTTTTATGCCGTCAGGCAGATAGTCTATGTAAACAGGCAGGCTGTAGTTAGTCTGGCTTAATACTGGTTCTTTGGACTTTCTGTCTAAAGCAGATAGAGCTATATCATTCTTAGTTACATCAAACTCCATTAGTATTTCAGGAGGGGTCTTATCTATGGTAAAGCTAAGGGTATTGAAGGCTTCTTTGTTGCCTGCTTTGTCAATGGAGTAAAAAGACAGGGTGTGAGAGCCTTCTTCTGTCAGGGTTAAGGGAGAAGAACTGGCTTGATTTAAGGATAAAGGATCAAAGGCCAAAGATGACTGCCAGCCTTGGTTATCCAGGTTATACATTATCTTTAACACTCCAGAAGTTTCTGCTTCTTTGCCTGGCAATACCGGGTCTAAGGCAGAGAGAGTTACCTTAACCTCGCTGCGGTAAAACCCAACCTCTCCCATAGTTCCTGCTATGGTAGAAGTAGACACAGGAGGAACCAGATCTTGTGATTGTTGGGGGTTTAGGAGGGAGGAGGGAAGGATGTTTTTGTCTACACTGCCATCACCATCTGTATCCAGCTGAAGCTGAGTTTGTTCTCCTAGCAAAACCATGCCTAAAAGAGAGGGGGTGACGGGGAGGTTTGGAAAGATTTCAGTTTTGGTTTCTTGATCGTCAACTATGGTTTTGCTTCTTAGGGTAAACGTGCCGTTTCCCGTGCCTTTGAGCTTAATCTGATACTGCTGCCCCTCGTCGTCCGGCAAAAAAAGATACTTATGGTCGCCCCAGATTTGAAGTGATGCCCCGGGAATGTCGTTTTGAACGCTGCCGTCTTCAGCAAGCCTTGTTTCATTGCCCTGGCTGTCTATTGCTTCAACATCTACTGGACTTAAGATATGGATTTCTCTGCCTTTGAGCTGGCATTGTTCTGGGTTTTGGATCAGCTGATTGTAATTAATAATGTTCTTAGTGGGCAGAGAGGAACCGGTTAAAATGTTAACAATTTTTTCTCTGATCCCATCCTGGGACAACATCTTTCCGTGGTCTGGTTTGATGGCGTAAAATCTATGGTCATTTAAAGCTCTGTTTGAGTCTGAGCTTTCAAAAGGCACAGTAGAGTCTCCAGAAACATTTTTTGGGGAGTCATAAACTGTCTCTTTCGTGGTTATGGTTTTGGAGGGGTTAAAGGGATCATTGGCATTGGTGGTCAGATAAAAGGTATTTTCCACCACGCTTTCAAAGGTATGGCTTTTACAGCCAGTGATGTTGTAGAAATCTATGCCTTGGTCAGCCAGCCGGAAATTCTCAAAGCCCTGTGAGTGAACACCCTGGGAGTTTTTTACCATCTCTGTGCCCAAGCTGTTGGCGTCGTGATTTACCAGATAATCATAGGATTCTTCAAAGTTATAACTATGCTCATAAACAGGGTTTTGGGTACTGTCTATTTTCTTTAGAAAAGAACCGTTGAGGTTGTAGTAGGATAGGGAGGGGGAGAGGTCATAGGAAACAGGAAAATTTAATGAAAGTTTTTTCATTTCAAGATCGTTTAGTCCATAGATGTCAAAATTATCACCAGCTAACAATACTTTTACAGCTTTGGGAGCTCCTAAATTTGGAACTCCCACAAAAATAGTTTTTCCTATTTTATGATCTGTCGGATGATTTACAGCATATTTTTTAACAATCAAACCTCCTGTTGAATGGGCTATTACATCAACTTTTTGAACCGCTCTGCCTGCGTCAGTTTGGTTTAAAATATACTGCATTTGTCCTTCAAAATTCTGAACAATATTGTCTGAAGCCCCATACCGCCAATCATAAGGGAAAGTAAAAAGGTCTTTCCCTTCAGTGTAACCTTTTGATATTAAAAGGTTGATTAGAGAGTCGGAGTAGTCAAAAAGTGTAATTTCTCTTTTTGTTGGTAATTTTTGAATTTTTTTTCTTATAATACCAAGAATATCTAAATTATTATATTTTGGAATCATACTGCTAATAAATTCCAATTTATCCATAAAACTATCAGAGTTTACAGGATTTATCATCCTAACAATATCTGCCCACAACAAATCATCCCCTTGCTTTAATTCTGTGCCTAATATCCCCGGCACAATCAAAACAGGTGTAAGGCCAGGAGTTGGAGTTGGCACAGGTACATTGTAGATGGCTTTTAGTCTTACTTTCGGTGTCTGTATCCAAGGAGGGTATTGAGCTGTTTGTGAAGCCAGACCTAAGGTAAAAAAAGGAGCATTTGGGTTAAGTCCTGAAGGTAAACCTAATATGGTTAATTCTTCTGCAGTATCTTCATTAAAAGCTTTTAAATCATAGTAACCGTCTGGTCTTTCTACTGCTTTTATGAGTAAGTGACTGATGTTTATGAGGTTTGTGTATTCAGAAGGGTAATATACAGGAGGATAGTAATAAAAATAGCTGCCAAAGTTATTTGGGCAGCCGTCTGAAAACATATTATCTAGGGAGTAGAAGGAAAAGGGAGAAACCGCTATAAAGTCACCATTGAGGGTAAAATGAAACTTTACCAAACCATCTGGACCATAGTCATAGGTGATGTCTGTAACCGAGGTGCCGTTGTACATAGCATCGGCGCATTTGTTTATACCGAGGATAGTGTCAGCGGAAGAAAATAGGGGTAAAAGAAGGAGAAAGAGGGATGAAAAAAGAAAGAAAGTAAATTTTTTCATAAAATTTTGAATTAAATCAGGCTCCCATGTGGAGAGTGGCAAATAAAATATAAAATATAAAAAATGACCATAAGCTAAGCAAGCTAATTAGTAACATTAAAATTTTTTTATACTTTAAATTTTTAGATTTATATATATTAATCATTACTATAATTAGACCAATAAACTGGAAAAGGGTGATATATATTAAACTTAGATGATTGTCATCATTAGATATATAATTTTTATTAAAAGGTAAAATTCCTAAAATAGGACTCCATAAAATCTCCGGTACCGCAAACATCCCTAAACCTATATACAACCAATTTTTATGTCTTTTTTCCATATTTTTCCTTTCAAAAAAAGCCGCCATAAAAGGCGACTTTTAATATTTGAAGCTAAATAACAGTTTAATATTTTTCAACATCATAATACAATAACTATAACTCTGAGAGGTATTTGGTGTCAAAAAGGTTTTTCCACAGGAAATTTTAACTTGTTTTATATAGATTTTCTATCATTGACAGCATCCCAACCCAATTTGATCCGCCTTGTAGCCCACATACGAGCAGGTAACGATTTTTAACCGATTCTCCTGACATTCACCTCCCTCACCAACCAAACCCAACCTCTGTCAAACTAGTCACATATGTGACTAGTTTGACATTTTTAACTTTTGCAATTGTTGTAGGTTTTCTTGTAATTTTTCCAAACCGCCTTCAACCTTCCTAAATCCATCTTTAAAAAATCCCAATCACTTTAAAAAATTTTGCTGTCAACTATGACACATATGTGTTACGTTTGACAGCAATTCAAAATGCTAAAAATTTTGCTTTTAAAGGATCTATCAAACGCAACATAATTATAAACAAAATTTGAAAAATTTATTGTAGATTTTGATTTGAATTTAGACCTTGAGGGTTTTGAGACGCTAAATGATTCAACATCTTGCATACAATAAAGCGACACTTCAAAAAACTCAGTGGAAATTCTAGGATATTTACTCAAAAAAACCAATAAAATACAAATTAAAAAACATTCCGTTTATAGCGGAATGTTTTTTTCATATCTTAGTTACAGTGCGAAAGCTACTTTTTGATGACAAAATTTATTGTTACTGTATTAATCTTGGTTTTCTTGTTAACCTCTATAGCCACTTGTGCTGTGATGTTATCCTTTTTTGCGGATATGGATTTTGTTTCCGGCAGATCCAAAACAGTTAAAAGCTGCCATTTTTCTTTGTCAAAAAAATCCTTATACGTCTTATACAACACCGCGGAATTAACCTTGCTCTCATACGACCTGGTTGCCTGGACTTTCAGATTGTTGGAAACATTATAATTTTCTGTCAAAATTCCGCCAGGCGGCACAGGAAAAGATTCCAAAAACCCGTCAGGAAACTTGTCAAAAGCAACCTGAGTCACTGTTGACGGGCCGGAGGTGGCGTTGTCGTTTTGAGTTTTTTGGATTTCGGGAGCCGGCTGTTTTACTTTTTTACCTCCCCAAAAAATATAAGCTAAAACGGCAATTACAACTACTGCCAGCAGCAAAAAAATCAAAGACATTTTGCTGTTTTTATTTTGGGACTGAACCGGGGGCGCGGGAAAATTATTCATATTTTCCATAATTTTTGTTTCTCAAATCTTAATGACTTTATGTGTTTATATAATAGTACAAATTTTCTCAAAATACAAATATCAAGGGAAATACTCCTATAAGACACTCCAGATGCCTACGAAAAAACAGCATAGAAAGTTACATAATTAGCGTAACACAAAAGATAACTAAAAAAGCCGAGTTAATAATTGAACGTGTATGCTGAATTTTGGGCTTTATGCCGATCTGCAGCATAAGCAAGGTTAAAAAAATACTTATAAATAACCAATAAAATTGCTGGGATAAACCCTCCTCTGGAATGCTTTTACCCGCATACAAAAACGAGGTTGACTTGGAATAGCTAAAGGGTTGCGTCTTATCGCTTAAACCAAAATTATTCTCCAAACTTGGGCTAAAATTTGGTCCCAAACTTTTTGCCTGCTCGCCGTTTGCTCCATAAGCAGTAACAGAAACCGTCAAAGAATTTTTGACCAGTCTAAACTCATCTATATACCCTTCCCAGACATTTTGTCCTTTGGAGTCCAACATCAATGAAGCATTTCCAAAACTGGCAACCACCTTAACTGCCGGACCCTGAGTTTTGACCTGGATTTTTATTTTCCCTTCAGATAAGCTTGCTGACACAGCCTCAACAGACACAGGAGGGAAAATTGTTTTTTCTTCAGTGAAACTTTTTTCTAAAACAGAGATTTTTGCGCCAGCCACCTGGGGCACAAGATACATCCCAGACCTATCAACATATGTCGGCGCTGAAGTCAGCGCCACATCCTGCTCAGCCCTGACTCCAAACATTTGCACAACAAAGCTGACTTTCTGTCCGGCCATGTGACCTTCAGCTATCCCAATTCCGACTTCCTCGTACTGGCTTTTTAGAATATTAGCCTTATGGGATGCGGAATTCATCCAAGCATCTTCCATAGATTCAGCAGTTTTAAAATTCACCGCCAGATTTTCTCCAGCAATAAGATATTTATAGCCTGACTGGTCCAAAAACTGCCAAGGGGTTTTACCTTGTGGCGAAGTATGGGAAAAATAAGAAAATTTTGCCATATCCTCTGCCTTGGCTTGCGCCGCTTTGGCCAAGAGCAAATCCGAGTTTAACGGGTTTAAGCCGTATGCTGCTCTGGATACATTGGTAAGTTTAAAAACATTTTCCTTGGTAAGCGTAAGCGGGGCTGCAGATGCGCTAGGCAAGAATATAAATGAAAAACTAAAAATTTTAACGCATAAAAGCAAGGCTGCAAGCATAGCCAAATCACCTTGCCTCATTATCTTAGGCAAATAGTGATTGGTTTTTTTTGGAAAAAAGTATGAGCCAACACTTTCAAGAGTTGAAAAAACCCCTTGAAAAATCAGGTTCAAACCCCTAACAGGGAATTTAAACGGGTTTTGCACAAATATTTATTTGATTTTTATTTTTGTTTCAAAAAGCTATTTTGGCTTTTTTTGACTTTTGACCAATATATTATAGCACATTGGGTAAAAAAAATCAACCCATGATTTGCTGGGTTGATTAAATTTATTTTTCAGTCAGCGCACGCCTATGAACTACTATATCCTGGCTCTCGTACGAACTGGTATCGCTGAGCATAATGTAGGAAACCAAGGATACCCCGGTTGCGACCAAAAAAACTATGGTCCAAATAAACCAGCGAGGGTCGTAAGCCGGTTCCTGGCCCAAATTCTCTGCTTGTTCCATAAAATATTTGTTTTAATTTATTTTGTTAATTTAAAAACTTCTTGTTTGGCGCCCCGCACCGCAAAAATCGCAATCACTAGGCTGACCATCCACAAAAAAACAATTGGCAACAAAATAACCGCCCCTTTGCTGCTGAAAGTTAAAAATGCGTAAGTAACAATACCTAAAGAATAGAGTTGAATCAACAACACTACAACCAACGTTTTTACCAGTCTGCCCACTACGGATTCGGTAAATATTTTATGGACTTTATAACCCTCAACAATCAAATACGCACTGCCAAAAATCAGAAGCCCCAATGCCAGCCAAAGATAAGTTGTAAGTTCGGTAAATTTCATTATCAATATTATACCATACTTTTATTCGTATGCCGGTCTATGGTATTCAACATTCAAATCCCAAAGAAAAATCCCGATGGAAATCAGATCTGCGCCCAGGCAATATTGGCATACCTTTTTGATCACAAAAAATTGCAAAAATAAAAATCCAAAAGCCATTAAGGCTCCGATCCCTAAAAACCAGGTCAAGCAGCGTCTAAAAACCATATATTGATTAGCCAATAAACCCAAAACAATCACTGCTGAAAAATATGCCAAACCCCATACCGAAAGAGGAAAACCCAGTAGTTTTGAATACTTACTGGCTAAAACCAATTCACAGCCTTTGGTTAAATCGCACGGCACGGCGATTCCCATATAGTGCGAAACAGTTAAAAACATACTGACGGCAAACCCGCCTAAAGCTAAAAATATTATGGCGTCGTATTTGTGTCTTTTATGCATAAGTTAATTGTAACAAAAAAAATCCCCCTTTTAAAGGGGGATTGATTTTTCAGTTACCAGCTGTCGCCGCCGCCGTGGGAGTTTCCGCCGCGGTTGTAACCGCCGCGTCCGCCGCCACTATGACCGCCGCCGCCAAAGCTGCGCTTTGGGCGATCTTCCATTGGTCTGGCTTCGTTGACCATCAGTTTGCGTCCGCCGAATTCGCTGCCATTTAAGGTAGCGATCGCGGCTTCTGCCTGAGCATCGTCAGACATTTCGACAAATCCGAAACCGCGTGAGCGGCCGGTCATCTTGTCAGTAATGATAGTTGCTGAGGTGACTGATCCGTGCTGAGAAAACAGCTGGGTCAAGTCATCGCTGGTGGTTGCCCAAGGGAGGCCGCCAACGAAAAGTTTCTTTGCCATTTATTTTGGCCCTTACATAAGAGCTCATCTTAACACTCTTAACAAATTATTATATTCGTTAAATGTTCTCTACAAATTAAACTCTTAGATAAAGGCCTAATCTTCGAAAGACACTAACTTAAAGACGATGTATATATATTATAGCTTATTCTGCCAATAAAAGCAAGGCCATACACAAAGCACCAAAGATAAATGTCAGCAGAAGCAGAATTGATTTTTTTTGTTCTTTGACTTTCTGAAGCTCGGGGATCAGGTCCGACATTGCGATATAAATAAAACTCGCCGCTGCTAAAGCTGTAAGCCAGCTCGGAATTGCCGCGTCTCCCCGGGCAAAAACTAAAACCACCAGAGCACCCAACACCGCGCTGAGGGCAGAAAAAAAGTTATACCACAAAGCCTTAGACTTACTCCATCCGCCGTGCAGTAGCACGCCGAAATTGCCAATTTCCTGAGGTATCTCGTGAAAAATTACAGCCATTGTGGTAGCTATACCAACAGGAATGCTTATAAAATAACTGGCGGCGATAATGATACCGTCAACAAAATTATGCAAACTGTCCGCGGCCTGGGTCAAATAGACTGAAGAATGTATTTCTTCGCTGTGTTCGCTATGGCTATGATGCCAGAATACAAACCTCTCCAAAGCAAAAAATAAAACTATCCCTGCTAAAATATAAACGCCTTCCGAAGTTCCAAAACCAGCCTCAGCCATTTCCGGCAAAATATGGAGGAAAACATCGCCCAACAGCGCGCCCGCGCTGAAACTAACCAGGTATAATAGTATTTTTTTTAGCTTTTCTTCCTTCAAACCTAAAAAAAATACCCCGGCAAATGAAACCAAACTAACAAAAAAAACACTTAGTAAAACATAACCCCAAATCATATTCATATGGATTAAAATAATTACTTATATAGTAACACATTGTTCAGAAATATACCCAAAAAATAATTGCAAAATAAAAATATATTTTAAAAATTATGTCTGACGAGTTTTTACCCTGCAGCCCTGGGCGCATATAAAATCCTGCCCGGCTTTTGTCTCACAGCTTTCACAGGCGATCACTTGCCTGTGGCAGTCGTGGTTTATGCAGTTGGTAAAACGTTCACAAGGAGACTGACACAATATGCATTTTCCGACCACTTGATGCCCAGGATCGTCTGTAAAAAAACCCATAGTTATCCGGCTGTCAAACACATATAACTTTCCCAAAAAATCTTCATTTGGATATTTTTCCATATAAGAAACTATACCGCCGTCTAGCTGATAGACATCCATAAATCCTTGATTAATCAGATACCCGGAAGCTTTCTCGCATCTTACCCCGCCTGTGCAAACTGTTAGCACGGTTTTTTCTTTTAAATGCGAAATGGAATCCATAAATTTCGGCATATCGCGGAAGTTATCCATCGGAGGCAAAATGGAATTTTGAAAATGTCCCACTAAATGCTCATAAGCATTTCTCATATCAATGATATAAAATTCTTTTTTTTGTGCCACCCATTTATGTAAATCTTCCGGACTCAACCTTTTTCCGGTAACCTGATTCGGGTCAATATCGCACTCTGCCAAACCCAAAGACACAATTTCCTTTCTCACTTTCACCGAACATTTGGGAAAGGCCTGGCCGGTGCCGGGACTCCTTTTGATGTGAGTTGTAGAAAAACGCGGATCAGATAAAAAATGGTTTAAGTACTCTTCAATATTTTCAGTCCTGCCTTCCAAAGTTGCATTAATGCCTTCGGTAGCTACCAATGTACGCCCCTTCAAACCCAAAGACTCCTGTAAAAGCTTTTGTTCCTGCATCAGTTTTTGAGGGTCTTCTATATGGACGTATTTGTAAAAAAGGATAATTTGAAAGTTATTCATAGTCTCTAAACTAACAGATTTTGTTGATAAAATCAACAGATTTAAAACAAAAAAACCGCCTTGCGGCAGTTTTTACATGCATCCGTCTTTTAACGGCTAAATAGTGACCCCGATGCTAATTTATAGATTAAATAAATAACCTATAAACAAGATCGGAACTTACCATATACAAAGTTTATATAAATATAAACTGATACGGGGCAAGTAGGAAATAAGTAAACACCTACCCTGAACCAAAAAGGTACAGGGATAAATAAGCTACATCAATTCGTTTCAAAGTACATCTAAAATTCGAAAAAATTAGACGACGACCATGGAATGTACCAGACAGTAAACTTCGAAAAATTTACAGCAGGTATATTTTATTCCTTAGAAAGGAGGTGATCCATCGACAGCTTCCGCTACCGATGCCTTGTTACGACTTAGCACCAGTTATGAGTATTACCCTAAATCCTAACGGATCTTTAGGTACTCCCCACTTCCATTGCTTGACGGGCGGTGTGTACAAAACCTGAGAACGTATTCACCGTATCGAGGCTGATATACGGTTACTAGCGATTCCGGCTTCATGAGGGCGAGTTGCAGCCCTCAATCCGAACTGGGGGTAGTTTTTCTAGGATTTGCTCCGGCTTGCGCCTTGGCGTCCCTTTGTTCCTACCCATTGTAGCACGTGTGTCGCCCAAGTCGTAAGAGCCACGCTGATTTGACGTCATCCCCGCCTTCCTCCGGCTTAAACGCCGGCGGTTCTGTGAGACACTTGTAACTCACCGTAGGGGTTGCGCTCGTTTTCACACTTAAGTGAACACCTCACGGCACGAGCTGACGACAACCGTGCAGCACCTGTGTACCACCCTCGAAGGCTACACTGTTTCCAATGTATGCAGGTACATGTCAAGACTTGGTAAGGTTCCTCGCTTACCGTCGAATTAAACCACATGCTCCACCGCTTGTGCAGGTCCCCGTCAATTCCTTTGAGTTTTAGCCTTGCGGCCGTACTCCCCAGGCGGCGCATTTAACGCGTTAGCTTAGGCACCAAGAAGGGTCGATACTTCCTGGCGCCGAATGCGCATCGTTTACAGCGTGGACTACTGGGGTATCTAATCCCATTCGCTACCCACGCTTTCGTCCTAGCAGTGTCAGGTGGCACCCAGAAGCCTGCCTACGCTATTGGTGTTCCAAGCGATATCAACGCATTTCACTACTACACCGCTTGTTCCAGCTTCCTCTTTGCCCCTCTAGCTTAGAAGTTTCAAAAGACATTCTCCCAGTTAAGCTGAGAGATTTCACTTCTGACTTTCTAAACCACCTATCGGAACGCTTTACGCCCAATGATTCCGGATAACGCTTGAGGTCTCTGTATTACCGCTGCTGCTGGCACAGAGTTAGCAACCTCTTATTC
>CAZEKH010000003.1:0-146576 GCA_964512925.1 uncultured Candidatus Saccharibacteria bacterium
AAAGATTGAAAGATTGAAAGATTGAAAGATTGAAAGATTGAAAGATTGAAAGATTTGTCCTTAATTTTGGATTTTTGTTAAGATAGTATATAAACTGGTTTTGTCTTTGGCGCGAACATAGCGCTGAGGCAAGACTTAGTAACATTAACTCTCACCCGAAAACAGGGTGAAGAAAGGCTAAAAATGCCAAACACAAAAATTATGGCCGAATACATTTGGCTGGATGGGCAAAAACCCACCTCCAAACTTCGGTCCAAGACTAAGATTATCAACGGACCTGTAACTAAGGTTGACGATATCCCCTTTTGGGGTTTTGACGGGTCTTCTACCGAGCAGGCATCGGGACACTTTTCCGATTGTATGCTAAAGCCGGTCTATTATGTTAAGGATCCGATCTCCGGCGGGTCCAACATACTCGTGATGTGCGAAGTTTTAAACGCGGACGAAACTCCGCATAAAACCAACACTAGAAATATTTTAGCTAAAGCTGCGGAAGAATATAAAAATCACGAACCTTTGTTTGGCATTGAACAGGAATATACTCTGTACCGCAAAGACTGGCCTTTGGGCTGGCCGGAAAACGGTTTTCCCCACCCCCAGGGTCGGTATTATTGCGGCGTGGGTTATGATGAAGTGCACGGCCGTCCTTTGGTGGAAGAACATTTAAAAGCTTGTTTAGACGCGGGTATTTCAATCTCAGGCATTAACGCCGAGGTGATGCCAGCTCAATGGGAGTTTCAAGTCGGCGCTTTGCCTTCCTTAGAAATTGGCGACCAGCTGTGGCTGGCTAGGTGGCTTTTGTACCGTTTGGGCGAAGAACACGAAGTATACGCAAAGCTGGACCCAAAGCCAATGCCTGGCGACTGGAACGGGGCTGGCGGGCATACCAATTTTTCTACTAAAGAAATGCGCGCGGAAGGCGGGATAAAAACCATAGAAGAAGCCTGTGAAAAACTCGGCAAATTTCATATGGCTCATATACAAGTATATGGCGCGGACAACGACAAAAGGCTGACTGGCAAGCACGAGACTTGCAGTTATAAGGAATTCCGCTATGGAGTTTCTGACCGCGGAGCTTCCATCCGTATCCCGATGGCTTCGGCGCAAAACAAGAAAGGCTACCTGGAAGACAGAAGACCGGCAGCCAACTTGGACCCGTATCAAATCTGCACCGCGCTTTTAGAAACAGTTTGTGGAAACGGGTTTGATCCGGACAAATACGGCTGGAAGAATTTGGATGTGAAATAGTTTTTTTATAAACAAAAGCCATTGTTAAGATGGCTTTTGTTTCGTTAGCCTTCTTAATTTTTCAAGTAATCGCACGCGTCTTTGTTTGATTGTGTTAGGATCAATTCCTGTCTCAAGTCCTATTTGTTCAAGCGATTTTCCTTGAAAATATATTTGTTCTAATAACTCAAGCTCATTAGGATTTAATTTTTGTTGTAATTCTTGAATCAAAATAGATGTATCTAAATCGGGCGAAGCGGCTACGAAAGTTTTGTTAGCATCATATTGATCCAAGGGCAATTCTTCTCTCCTTGCATTTGCTTTTCTTTTTATATCAATAGCTGCATTTGTGCAAAGCGCGTAAAACCAGGAGTATATCGCCTTAGGGTTTTGAATCTCGCTTGTGGTGGCAAGGGCTTTTTGTACAGCGGTCTGAAAAATATCCTCTGCTTGGTCGGGCTGTAAATTGTTTTTCCAGGCAAGTATCCCGCATAATTTTTTTAGTCTGTTGATATTTTCTTGATCATTCAAAAAATCAGTAATCAGTTTTTGTTTTTCTTCACGAGATTGTGGTTTAGGTTCAATAATCTCTCCGTCTCTGAGATATGGTCTTTGCATTTTTTATATTTCCTCGTAAGCGGCGAGTCTCGGCACCAGTCTTATAGTGGGAGCCACAGCCAGGCTCATTACCAGCTTGATTAGGATGTTTGTAAATATGATGGCAAATACGGTTTGAAGCGGCAGTTGGCCAAAGAAAGCGATCAAAGAAAAAATTATACTGTCAAATACCAAAGCTATGGTGTTTGAAGCCAGTACAGCTTTGGTATCAGAGAATTTACGAAAAATAATGGAAAAAATTTCCGTGTCTATAAGTTCAGAAATTGTTTGCGCAATTATGCTGGCTAAGGTTATCCGCCAAACCGGCATTAAAATATTTTCATAGGCCTGCTGAAAAGGCCAGGTGGGGTCTGGCTGCATTTTTCCTACCAACAGAAACAGTAGAGCCGCGCCAAGATTGACAGCCGAAGCTAGTAAAACTATTTTTCTTGCAGATTTTTTTCCTAAAGTTTTGTGGACAAAATCCCTTAGAGTAAAAGTCAGCGGGTAAAGTACGGTTCCCGCGTCCACTGACAAATTTAAAAATGGCAAGAGAGCGATTTTGGTTGAAAGTATGTTTGATATCACTTGAAACGAAACATACAAAGATGCGCTTATGGCGCCAAGTGAGCTTTGGTTGGTGTTTTGCATTATAAATATTTAGTGTTTATTGTACCCTTTACGCAATCTTGAATTTATTAAGTATTTAATATTTTTATTAATTTCTAAACAGTTTCCCCTTTTCCCAAGGCGTGCCCAAGAGCGGGAGCAAAAACCGGTCAATGCCCAGCCAGCCGGCATTTCTCCAGGCAAATATTAACAGTAGTCCTAGAAGTCCTAAAATTGGGTTGGAGCTGACTGTGCCGGCAAAGAGATAGTTAAAGTTCATAAACACGCCAAAGAAAGCGGCGATGCCGGTTAAAACGCCTAGTATCAAAGCAATACCGACTAACAACTCACCATAGGAAACCAAGTACGAGAAAGCTGTTGTGTGCTGCATTACAAAATTTTGCAAAAAACTTGCGTACCAGTCCTGGACGTCCGGATGAGCGCCGGAAGTTTTTTGGATCGCGGCATTTAAAAAACCCTGAACCGCTACGCCTGCTTTTGGTCCCACCCAAACCGGGTTTTGGATTTTTTCCCAGCCCGCATATAGCCACTCCCAACCGACATATAACCGAACGACCAGCCAAACCAACGCCATTCTGGTGTCGGAAAAAAGGAACCTGGCAAAAGGCGGTTCAGGTATCTGCGAAACACTCGTGTTTGTTTGCATATGTTTGTTGTTTCTTCCCTGCCTTTCTTCCCCTCCCTTGAGGGGAGGGGTTGGGGGAGGGTGATAATATTCGTAAACACTATATATTATCAAATTATTTTTTATAGACAAAAATAGAATTCAAGTATGACAAAATAAAAAATATCATCCCAGTAAAGCACGGGGTTTTGGTGGGTTTAAGACCAGGGGTGCAGCTGATGGGAACTGACTGGCTGCCGACTTTAAACCATTTGTAAAAGTCCGCCGCTTCCAGAAAAACCATTGTGCCTGCAAACAGCACACAGAACAAAAGAAAATTTCGCAAATACTTTTGACTTCTTTCGTTTTCGGGGTTTTGGAGGTTTTTTAAAGACCAGCCAAGGGCGACTAAAAAAGCAATACTGCCGTAAAGGCAAGCGGTCAAAAGAGGGTTTGGTATGGCGCAGTCTTTAAAATGTAGAAGCGTTCCATATTTATCCAAAAAGGCGGACATTTGTCTGATGACATTTGACCAGGCAAACACAGTCCCGCAAAAAAGCAAAAAGGTTTGAAGATACATTAAATTTTTTTTCATAATACAAAATTTATAAATTATGAATTGATTATTCATTCAAACTCTAAATACAAAGGCGAGTGGTCTGAGACTTCTTCAGGGAGAACTTTGAAATTTTTTACTTTGATGTTTTGACTGACAAAAACATAGTTTGCGTGTTTTTGTTCTTTTTTGTAAAGGCTGGTCCGTGTTGAAGTTATGTTATATTGTTTAACCAAATTTTTTATTCCGAATTCCTCAAACATTTTAAGGCTCTGGGTTTCAGGCAGTAGGTTAAAATCGCCGCAGAAAATATATGGAGTTTTTATAGTTTTTAAAAATTCGATTACTCTTCTTGATTGTATCATCCTGTCTTCGCTGTCCCCTTTCCCCTGCCCGTTCCAAAGGCCGTGAAAGTTTATGATCGTATATGTTTTGTCACCCATCTTAATTTCAACATACTGGATGTTTCTTGCGTGTTTGCCAACATCATCTTCCGGCACAAAACCTTTTTCTTTGTGCACAAAAATGTCGCCGGAATTTTGTATTTTTAACTCCTTATTAACCAGTGTCAAAAGTCCGTAGTTGTCCCCGTGGTTTGGATGAAAAATAGGCGTGTGGTTTAAAAGTTTTTTGCTTATTTGCTGAAGTCCGTCAGTAAAAACTTCTTTATGGTCAAAAATCACCCCGCCTATGGGTTTGCCTTGTAGATACTTGTATTCCCCTGCCCAAATCTCCTGTAAACAAAAAATATCAGTGTCCCTATAAGCCGCAAAAAAGTTCAAAAGTTTGTCTTTCCCCGCTCTCCCTCCCCAGGTATTTAAAGTGATCAGCTTCATAGGATTTTTTGAGCTTATTTTACCTTTGTATTATAGCAAAGAGTGAAAAATAACTAAAAATGAATTTAAATTTTTGTTTACTAAATTTTTATAAATTTACCCTCCCCCACGATAGTTACCGATTCATCATTTACCATAACAGCAGATTCATCATCAATGCCGTAAACTGTACCATTTACCGTTTTGGCAGTTTCTTTTAAAACTTCCTCAGTCCAGTAGCTAAACTGTTTTGAGTACATATGAGGTCTAACATAAAAATTGACTAAATTCAAAGCTTCTTCGTTATCGTAACCGAAAATTTCTTTATATTTTTCTTTTTTATCTTTGCTAGTGAAAGCAAGACTGGGGTTTGTAACCAGGCTTCCCGCGCTGATGCCTACATAAACTTTATTTTTTAGCAGTTCAGGCAGTAGTTTATTTAGTCCTGATTTTTTTAAACAATTCATAAGATGGTAAGAATGCCCGCCGCAAAAGAACAATACATCGGCTTGTTTTAGCCTCGGTAGCCAAACTTTTTCGGGCAAAGCAGAAAAGTCAACGATATCTATATTTTTGAAACCGTATTTTTCCAGGTTTTTTAGGTCATTAATATACCATCTTTTGTCTGTGTCTGACATATTCATCGCTGTTGGTATAAAAGCCACAGAAGTTTCTTCTGGTATTTTTCCAACCAGCTGAGTCAGGTTGTTTGCTATTGATTGGTTACATAGACCGTTTGATGTAAGAAGCAGTTTCATAAGATTAAAAATCTTTTGGGTTAAAGTAGGTTTTTAGGATTTCAGTTTGGGGTTCTAGGTTTAGGGAGTTTAACTCTTCTTTGGAAAAAAAGCCGATTTGCTCACATTCGTCAGACTGTGTAAAGTCCAGGTTTTCCAATTCGATTTTATAGCATAAAACCAAAGAGTAATGCCAGTCCATACCTCTTCTTTTATCAAATCGGCATGGCAAAATATATATAGGTCTTTTTTCTATGTGCGTGACTTTCAGTCCGCTTTCTTCTTGTATTTCCCGTTTTAAGCCTTCAAAAATGTCTTCCCCAAAATCCAGTCCCCCGCCCGGGAGTTCCCAATTGCCGCTTTCATTTTGGGATTCTTTAAACAGTAAAATTTTTTCGTCTTTCACAAACAAACCCTTTACACTAACTCTATAAAAGCAATCAGGAAAGTTTGGGGATTTTGGTGTTTGTTGATTCATAAATTTGTTTGCGTCTTATGATTAAAATTATGCAAAATATTAAATTGGCTCCTGTCCACGCTAAAGGGTAAAGAAGGGTTAACAGATTCAATTTTTCTAAAGCCAATATCCCGAGCCCGTGCCTAAAAGCGGCTACCCACCAGGTAAACAAAGTTTCAGAATGAGGTTTGTTCCAAGACTTTCTTAAAGTCGGACCAAAGCCTAAAATATCCGTTAATACTACCAATATCACAGACAACACCGGCTGTTTTACCACCAACCATAAAAATAAAGAAAGTAAGGCTAGGGCTAAAAATACGATATCAGCTACAGTGATGGTTTTTTCTCCGTACTTGAAGCAAAGGAAAAAAATAAAAATACAAATAGCTGAAACCGCAAAAGTTATCCAAGCCCCAACGCCAGCGCCTCCATATACTTGCAATGCCCAAGTTATAGAGCTGGCGATCCCCCATACTAAAAATGTAAAGGTGTGAGGGGTGGTTTTTCTTTTTATGATATCTAGTATATAGGGAACATACCCAACAAAAACAAGGATAACAGATATAATGCCAATTATGACTTTATAGTTCATCGAATGAATTAGATATAATAGATTTTTGCCAACCTTTCTTAATTTTACGTCTGAAAATTCTAAAAATCATTATTGCCTTATTATAGCAATTATTCTATAATATCTAAAGTTAATTTGTATTGGGGCGTAGCCAAGCGGTAAGGCACGGGCCTTTGAAGCCTGCATTCCCAGGTTCGATCCCTGGCGCCCCAGCCATCAACTCTCGTTGTCGTACATACCGAGAGACCTATTTTTATTTATTGGTTTTATTACGAATGCTTTTATATGCTCAATCGTTCTATCACGAGCCTTGCTATTTTGAAAGCAAATTGGGACATTCGCCATTTTGATTACATGGATAACTTTGTTCCATTTTTTCAAAATTTAATAAAAATAAAAAATTATAAAGAAATAAACGTTGATACTATAAGGGAAGATTTTGAAAAAGAGTTTGGGCTATCAATCCCTTACCACCCGATATTAGCTATATTAACTAGGCTTAAAAGTAATGGCCTTATATATAAACAACAAAGTAAATTTTTAGTAGATCAAACAAAAAAACAAGATGGCAATTTTGATCTGGTTAGTGCCGAGCAAGAGAGAAAATTAAATAAACTCGTTGATTCTTTAATAAATTTTAGTAAAAATACTCAAGATCAAGAATTAGATAAAATTACAGCCGAAAAAGCCTTATTAGGATTTTTCAGGGAAAATGAGATAAGCTTATTATTTGCCACCAAAGAGGAGAGCTTGATTCCGGAGGTTGTTTTTAACAAATCTGTTAAATATATTGTAGCCAAATTTATTCAGAACGCAAAAGACGCTGACCCAGATACTTATAACTTTCTAGTAGAAATTGCTGTGGGTACTGCTTTAGCAACTACCATGGTTTATGGTGAGCATTTAAAAAATTTCTCTGGGCGAAGTAAGGATCTAAATTTATATTTTGACACAGGGTATATTTTTGCCCTACTTGGGGTAAACGGCGAAGAGAAAAGGCAGGCATTTGAAGAGTTAACTCAAACTTTAGTTGCTGATGGGGCAAAGACTTTTATCTTTGAGCATACTTATGATGAGGTGATGGGAATTCTGACAAGTGCGCTACACTGGATAAATCAGGGGGATTACGATATTCAAAAAGCAAGCAGGGTATTAAAATACTTTTTAGCCAATAGCTTTACTGAGACTGACGTTGAGATGTTTATTACCCAAGTACCTATCATCCTGGATCAATATAAAGTTCAAAAAGCACAGAAGCCAAGCTACTCACAAGATATAATTTATCAGATTGATGAAGCGGAGCTAAAAGAACAAATAGTCAATTCATACAAGAATGATCCTTTTTTTGACGAAAACCACAGAGATGAAACAATAAATAAAGACATTACATCCATATACTCAATTTGCAAACTGAGAAAGGGAAAAATAGCTTATACTCTTAAAGATGCTTCACATGTTTTTATAACTACTAATACTGCACTTGCAAGAATTAGTACCAAAGTTCAACGCGCTGATAATGTATATTTTTCCATACCACCGTCTATAACAGATGTTTTTATCGGTACTTTGGTTTGGCTTCAAAATCCAGTCAAAACCAAAATTTTGAATGAAAAGAAACTTATGGCTGATGCATATGCAGCAATACAACCAGATTCGCAGTTAATAAAAAAATATATTGATGAGGTGGAAGCTCTAAAAGTAAAAGGCAATATTTCAGATAATGAATACTTTATATTAAGAACTAACCGAGTTTCTTTCAGATTATTGAGTGAAAAAACAAAAAATGATGTCAATAATTTCCAACCTAAAACGACCACAGAAATATTAAATGAGATTAACGAAAAACATTTAGCTGATCTGAAAGAACAATTGGAAAATCAAATAAAAATTAGCACTGAGAATTACCAACAGTTAGAAACGCATAAACAATTGCTTGACCAAAAAGACAAAGAGAGTAATAACATCAATTTAAAATACGAAAAAACAATCAATCTATTTGCAGGATTTGTAACTTGGTTATTACTTCCAATAATAACTACAGTTGTTATTTTAGCTTTATTAATCAATTCTTTTCCGTCTTATTCGAATAATTTAACTTTACAAATACTTGCGTTCGTGGTTATCTGTTTTATTTCACTTGCGGGGGTAAGTGTGCTTAATATTAAAAAATGGTTATTTATTAGGATTAAAGACATTTTAACAAAATTTGTAAATCAAAATTAAAGCCGCTGTTATTAAGCCGACCGACGTGTGCAAATTGCTTCTGAAAAAATCTCTCAAAACCCCTTACAATACCTCTAACGTGGTGGTTCTCAACCGAGCCACACAGTCAGCAATATTGGTTCCTACAGACCTATCACCCAGAATCAAACTTTTTCCATCAAGGTGGGAAGAAAAAATTATCTTATGATGGGCTTTAAGCTCATTTCTAAATGTGATGAAAATCGCCGAAAAGGCGATTTTTTGTTATGCTTGAATATAAGCTATTTTAAAAATGCACCCCCTTCTGGGATTTGCTAAATCTCGGGAAAATATACCTTTTTGTCTTTTATTAAAAGCTTAGTTTTTTAGACAACACAGCAGCTCGCGTTTCTCATCGCGGCTGCCGTTTTTTAATTTGTGTTTGGCGAAGGTTACACAGCCAAACAACTTTTTAAAAGTAAAAAGCCGCGAGAGTCAGGTTTAGGGGACGCTCGCGGCTAGGGTGGCGATTTTGTTTAGGCGTTTGGGCCAGCGCGCGATTCCTCGCGCGATTTTTCTTTGGTTGGTTTTCCCGCCAAAGAAGTGCGCCACCACCTCCAGGGTATGCCCTCCCCGGCTCCACACCCGTCTCCAGGACGGGCGCCATCGGTCAAAGTCTACAGCCCAGATGACCCCGCATTCCGTCGTACCATTTTCGTAGTACTTGTGAGGGTTCATCGAGGGCTTTGATCTAGACCGCCAGTTGTATCTGGTTTTATGAGTCCACCTGGACCAACGTCCTGAGTCCTTTGCAAAAAAGTCGGTGTGGACAAAATCTTCCAACGGATCAACCCCGCACACTGCTGGGGTAATCCAGAGCGCGTGTCCGTCTGGTTCCTCGCCGAGGACAGTGTACGCGTCCAAGTCTACGCCTAGACGCTCAAAAGCGGTCGCTATATTGTCCGTGATGGTGGGCTCCGGACTTACCCTGGCACAAAGCTGTGCCGCAAATATACTTGCTAGCACAAGTGCCTTCATAATTCGATCTCCTTCTTTAACGGCATAAGTATATTTTATTTGCTATAATTAAGCAAGGCTACAGATAAAGAGCATTAAAAACACTACAGATGCCTACAGAAAATTTATGCAAAAAATCAGACAAATATTTTTAGAAAGTCTGCCTATTTTGTTGATGATTGGGCTTATCCCTTTGGTTAAGAACGATTTTGTTTTAACTGGAGTTTATATTTTAGTTATTGTACTGAGTTTTTATATAAAACTTCTGCCCAAAGAACTGCTAATTTTTACAGTAGGTTTTGTGCTTATGATTTTTTCTGAAATACTTTTTATATCTACCGGAGTTGAAGTTTTTTTGCGAAACAGCCTGTTTGGCCTTATGCCTCTTTGGCTTCCCTTTCTCTGGGGTTATGGGTTTGTAGCCATAAAAAGAAGTGTGAGGGTTTTAGAAAATTAATCAAAAAATTTATTTGTTGAACTCTGGATCCCGGATGTGTGTCCGTGGACGAAAAACATACTGAATATTTCAAACCTCTCCCTAACCCTCCCCAAGCTTTGGGGAGGGAAACTAAATTGATAACTTATGAACATACTTATATTTTGTAGCGCGTATTGTAAGGAAGAAAAGTATTTGAAGGCTGCTGAGGAAGTTTCGGAAATTTTAGCTAAAGCTGGAAATGATTTGGTGTTTGGGGGGTCGGATGTAAGCTTAATGAAAACAGTAGCGGATGCTTTTGCAAAACACCAAAGAAAAATCTATGGCATCACGATCCCTATTTACAAAGATTCTTGCAGGCAGAATTTAACCGAAACTTTGGTGGTTCAGACTGTAGCTGAAAGAAAAAGTTTGATAATTCAAAAGTCGGACGCAGTTTTGGTTTTGCCGGGCGGCATAGGGACCTTAGATGAGCTTGGCGATGCTTTGGAACTTAAAAAACAAGGCGTTTACCCAAAGCCCGTAGTTGTTTTAAACACAGACGGGTTTTATGATGGGCTGAAAATGCAGTTAGACAAAATGTCGGAATTGGGATTTATACCTATGCCTTTGGAAGAATTGCTTGTGTTTGTAAACAAGCCTGATGAGGTTTTGGGGAAGATTGTGATATAATTTAATTAGCAATAGTTAGCGTTGAGTAGGTAGTGGGTAGCATAGAACTTAGCGATTTGGAATTAGCGGTTAGTGAATAGCGGTTAGTGAATAACCCAAGAAACAAAAATTGGATCATAAGCAATTTAGCCAGAGCAAAAACATTTTAATTGCAGTATATTTGTTTATCTTTGTCATCCCAGCCGATCCGCCTCCGCCAGTTGGCGGATGGCGGAGAGAGCCGGGATCCAGATTTAATTGCTCAAACATAAGATATAAAAATAGACCCTGGATCCCGGATATTTTTAACAGCCCTTAAAAATTCTGGGATGACAGAAACAGAATTTTATTTTACAGATATTATATACGACCCGAAAATTAAAATTACCTCTCCCCTGCCCCAATTCGGCCAGGAGAAGAGAAATAAAATAAAAAAAATGCAAATAAAAAAACATATCTGGCTTTGGGTAACACTTGCTCTGGCCTTGGGTTTAAGGCTTTTTAACTTAACCTCTATTTCGCTTTGGCATGACGAGGCTTTTTCCGCTTTGCTAGTTAAATATTCTTGGGGCGAAATGATGTACCGGATCGGTCTTGATGTGCATCCGCCGATGTACTATGTTTTTCTAAGGGTTTGGCATTATGCTTTTGGGGATTCGCTTTTTGCGTTAAGGGCTATGTCTGTGTTTTTCGGCGTTTTAACAGTCTGGGCGGTTTATGCTTTTGTCAAAGAAGCTTTTCAGTCACAAAAAGCCGCTCTTTGGTCAGCTCTGCTCTGCGCGGTTAGTCCATTTTTTGTCCAGTATGTAACTGAAGCGCGGATGTACACAATGGGCGCTTTTTTTGCCGTGCTAGCGGCTTATTTCCTTGTTAAAGCTCTTCACCATCATACACGACTGTATGATGGTGAGAAAAAGTTGATGCCGCATTTGCCGGAGATGCTTTTGGAAAAGAAATATATGCTGTGGAATTTTGTCGGTTTTACCGCTTCGATGATAGTTCTAATATATACGCACTATTACCTACTTTTTACCGCAGCGGCTTTGGGTTTATACGGCTTATGGTTTTATGCCAGACATCATATAAAAGGATTTGGCAGGTTTAAGTATTTGCTTTTGTCTTTTTTAAGCATTGGGATTGCCTTTCTGCCTTGGCTGAAAGTTTTTTTGTTTCAGTATAAGCAGGTCGGCGCAGGCTACTGGATCCCGCCAATGGACAGGTGGAGTGTGCCTTCGACCCTCTGGACTTTGGTTTTGGGTTTTGCCAATGACGTGGGCAACGAAACTACGCAAAAAATTTTGATAGTGTCTACTATTGTTATACTATTTATTATTTTTCGTTTTTTGCAAAAAACCCAAGTCTTTGCCAAATGGCTGGTTTTGTTTTTGGTTTTGGCCCCATTTGGCGGCGCGATTTTGTTCTGGGCGCTGGCTAAACTAAGAGGCAGCAGTAGTTCTGTGTATTTAGTTAGGTATTTCATCTTTACCGCGCCGTTTTTGTCCGTGGTTTTGGGTGTATGGCTGTCGCAGTTTAAAAACAAAATTTTGTCTTACTGTTTACTGACAGTTTTGGTCTTGGCAAACATGGTTTCAATATATAACTATTGGCACGACTTAAAAGTAAAAAGTCGCGGCGGTATGGCAGAAGCGGCAAAATATTTATCTGCCAATGTTGAGCCAAACCAGGCTTTGTATGTGGGCAGCAGTTTTGAGTTTTTTAATTTGAAATACTATGTTGCGCAAAATAAGATTGCCTCAAAACCGCTTTTATATTCCGGAGGCAGAAGTGTTAAAGATATGCTTCATTTTGAAGGAACTGCGATTTTGAAAGATGAAGATTTAGTTAGAGATTTTAAAAAAGAAACAAAAACCGGCCAAACAGTCTGGCTGGTCTGGACAAACGGCTTTGGCGGCAGAAAACCCGAAACTCCAAACAGCTGGGAAATTACCACCCAAAAAGAATTCCCTGATGTTCGTCCTTATGTCGGAACAAATATATATGTAACAGAGTACCAAGTTAGGTAAAACCCATACAAACTCCGGTTTTACTGTAAAAACTATAACAAACTAGGTTAAATTTAAAATAAACTGTCAAAGATATCTTCTTGACAGTTTATTTAATTTATGTTATAATATAATCCAAGCTCTGAGGAGGGCATATGGAACCAATTCTTGAAACTGTCGTATGTGTTCTAGTGTTGTTGTTGGTGGCGATCGGCTTTGCCGAAATCGCCCGGGTGATCGAGGGGGCCCCGCCCCCACCGACCCCGTTGCCCTATTGGGCAACATCCAACATGAGAGAGGCGCAAGCCTACTTGGACAGGCTCAACCGGAATCGTTGAACCTGTTGCCGGCCCTGGATTGCTTTCCAGGAGCCGGCTTTTTTTATTTATTGTTTTTTTACTTGGTTGATTTCGCATAAATGTGGCCGCATATATATATAACAGAGTATCTAGCGACGTAAGTCCAAAAATCACAAAAACCTGTCAAGCCTAAAGGGCATTGACAGGTTTTTAAATTTATGTTCAAATGTGTAAGGAAAGGAGGACTTCTTTGATTGCAATACTGGGTATTGTATCGCTGGCCGTTCTCGCCATAACACTATGGCGATTTGGTGGCAAAAGCGAACCTCACGAAGCTTGGATGGCCAGCTCATGGCGATGGCCGCATGCGATTCGCTCTGATTGAGCACTTCAAAGGGCCCCGTGACGTAAAGCGGGGCCCAATTTTATTTTATCTGTGTACCTGTGAAAGCGGATTTATTAAGTATATTTATTAAATTTTTTAGATCTTTGCCGTTTGTTATAACTACTTCTAA
This sequence comes from uncultured Candidatus Saccharibacteria bacterium, assembly GCA_964512925.1. GTDB lineage: Bacteria > Patescibacteriota > Doudnabacteria > UBA920 > UBA920 > CAZEKH01. Next base: position 13,297 of record CAZEKH010000003.1, read on the forward strand.
GTTATGTTTTTTGGCAAACTGCGCGGCTATGGGATCAAACGGCACATTTTTCCCGGGGACCCATTTGGCGCCGGTTATTTTTAAAAGTCCGTCCCAGGAAATTTGAGTGATTTTTTTGGCATCTTTATGTTTTTTTGGGTCTTTGTCGTACAGAAAGTCTATATTACTAAGATTGACGACTGTCTTGGCTCCAAACTTTTTTGCCAATATCACCGCGTCATTGTCCGTGGAAAAACCTGGTTTCCACCCGCCGGCAACTAGGATTTTTTCTTTGAATTCCTTTGCATCTGTCGGGTTTGTGACTATGTTTGGGTGCGAAAGTTTGCCGAACATCAGCCTGATAAAATTGGCATTGGTATGTGTGGTATATATACCCATCCAATCTAAGTCCGTGTTACTAGGCCCCGATATTTCCTTTAAAGCCGCTTGATATTTACGGCAAATTTTCCCGCCTCCAGTTATTATAATAAATCTTTTACCCTTTTTTATCTCGGATAAAATTAGTTTTTTAAAATTTAATACAAATTTTACATCTATTTCTTCCGGAACTATTAAAGATCCTCCCAAAGAGATTACTGTAAGTTTTTGGTTTTTTTCAGGCATTTATTTCAGGCTTTCCGGGGTTGAAGTTTCAGTCAGAGCCGGCTTTTTTTCCTGGGCGCAGACTGAGTTTAGAAAACAAACATATCCCCTGTTTTTTATGGTTAAGTCAATGTATTTTAACTGATTTTTTTGACTACTATCCAAATTCTCCCATAAAAGTTTTAAATTTTCAAGCTGTTCACCTGTTTGCCTGCCCAGGTCAAAATTTATTTTAACATTTTTGTCCAAGAAAGCAGACAAAGTCAGGCTGTCAGGAGTTTCAAGGCTAAAATATAGAACATCTGATCCAGTTATATTTTTTATGCCTACGCTAGTGTTTTCCGCAGCCGGTAAAAGCCAGGTTTGTGGGATTTTTTGATTTGCTTGATATTGTCCGTCAAAAGAACTCAGTTTTATTTCAGTCAGTTTTTCCGGGCTAGAAGTGGAACTAAAATTTCCCAAGGTTTTTCTGAGAAGTCCGTCTTGTGAAGCTAAAAAAATTTCCTCTGGAGACCCGATTAAAAATTTATTTTGTCTTTCTTCTATTGTGATTTCCAGTTTGCCAAACCAAACTTTTTTGATGTTGGTAATTTTTAACACAACTTCGGAATTTTTTTCCAAATAGGTTTGTAACTTGTTTTTACGAAGAAACACCAAATTTTTTTGAGCAAATATTCTGTGCGAAGAAAAATATTTGTTCACATAAGCTTTTATTTGGGATGTGTTTTGTTCCTTTACGCCAAAAATTTGTACTTCTTTAACAGTAAGAAAATTTGGCAAATAGATTAAATAAAAAAGCCCGATTATCACCAGGAGTATAAAAAACCCTGTAACTTTTGAGATTTGGAGTAATTTGAGTATATCAGCAAAAAAGCCGGACGCCGGCTTTTTGACAGGCCTTTTGTATTTACTGGCGTATTTTAGACGATCTTTGAAGTTATTTTGTTTAAATCTGATTTTTGACCCGTTTTTCATTTTTTATTTTTGCGACACTAATGCTTATATACACGCGAATGACACGAATATATTTTTACTACTTACCCGCCCGCTTCGCATTCGGGCAGGCTACTTACTACTTACCACTTGTATCACATCTTTACCCAAATATGGTTTTAAAATCTCCGGAACCGCTACGCTGCCGTCAGCTTGCTGATAGTTTTCCAAGATAGCAATCAGGATGCGCGGACTTGCCACTACAGTATTGTTTAAAGTAAAAGCGTGCTTGGTTTTACCGTCCTTTGTTTTGTATTTTATCCCCAGTCTTCTGGCTTGCCAGTCTGTCAGGTTTGAGTCTGAGTGAGTTTCGCCGTAGCTGTTTCTGCCAGGCATCCAGGTTTCTATGTCATACATTTTGTATTTGCCGGCTCCCATATCCCCAGTACAGATGTTTAAAACGCGGTGCGGCAGTTTCAGTTCCATCAGCATTTCCTGAGCTATTTCCCTCATAGTTTCTAACCACTGCTCGCTTTCCAAGATATCTGCTTTGCAGATGACCATTTGTTCAACTTTAAAGAATTCGTGTACGCGGTAGAGGCCTTTTGCGTCTTTGCCGTAGGATCCGACTTCGCCCCTAAAACACGGAGATATTCCGCAGACTTTTATGGGCAACTCTTCTTCCTTAAAAGTTTTATCCGCATAAAAACCCAAAAGCCCGACTTCGGCTGTCCCGGCCAGGTAGGTCGCTTCATTGACTCCTTTTTGAATTTCTTCTTCGGACAAAACTTGGTATTGGTCGGCTTTGCCAAAAGGGAAATGCCCGCTGCCGTAAAAAGCAAACGGCTTGGCTAAAACCGGCGGCACCATCAGGTCAAACCCTTTGGCTTGCATTTTTTTTAGCGCATGCCAGAGTATGCCGTACTGCATTAGTACAGCCTCGTTTTTCAGATAGTATCCTCTGAAGCCCGCGGTTTTAACTCCTGCTTCCAGGTCAAACAAGTTTAAATTTAAGCCTAAAGCAATATGGTCTTTGGGGGTAAAAGAGAATTTGGTAGGCACCTGAGCTACTTTTTCTTGGTCTTTTGGATCAACTTGACCCTGTTCAGAAGACCAATAGCTCCAAGGAATATTGCCGGATTCGTCAGCCCCAATAGGCGTTTCCGGACTTGGGATGTTGGGAACCAGATACATCAGCTCGTCGTATTTTTCCGAAACCAAGGCCAGTTTTTGTTTAATCTCTGAGGACCTGGCATCCACTTCTTTCATCTCTAAAAGCTTAACTTTTTTTTCTTCAGCTGACAGTTTGGATATTTCTTTGGAAAAGTTATTTTTTGTGGCTTGTAGGCTTTCTACTTCGGTCAAAAGGTCGCGTCTTTGAGAATCTATATCCAAAAGCTCGTCTATTTGCAAGTTGATGCGTTTGTTTTTTACCGCTTCTTTGAGTTTGTCCGCATTTTCACGGATGAATTTGATGTCTAACATAGAGATTAGTGGTTAGCGATCCGCCAGCTGGCGGAGTGATTAGTAAGAATTGTTTTTACTTTGAAAATAATTTTACAGCTTCTTTTATTTGCGGGAGGGTATCTAAAGTTTTAATTTCTTTTGAGGAAAAGAAATTAACTTCGCCGGTTTCATCATCTGAAGGAGTGGGTGTTCCGGAAACGATTTTGCACTCGTAGCTTAGTATTAAAATTTGAGACTTTTTACTTTCTACATTCCAAATATGAGAAAATATTTTGGGTAAAAGTCTTATAACTTTAACCTCTATCCCCGCTTCTTCTTTGCATTCCCTGACTATTGCGTTTTCCGGATCTTCCCCGAATTCTATGCCGCCGCCAATGAATTGCCATTTGTTGTGAGACAATTTGCTTGTCGGTTCGTGACGTTTGGAGAGTAAAAATTTACCTTGTTTGTTTTTTATTATGGCTGTAACAATGATTATTTGTTTATAATCTGTTTTAGACATTTAAATTAAATCTTTCTTTTGGCTATTTTTATCTTTCATTAATGGAAATACCACGGTTTCCCTGATGGATTTGTCTGATAGTACCGCAAAAAGTCTTTCAGAAATGCCAAATCCCGCGGCCGGAGGCATACCGTATTCCATTGCTTCCAGATAGTCCTCATCCAGCATCTGCGCTTCTTCATCACCGGCTTCTCTGAGCTTTAGCTGTTCTTCAAAACGCAAGCGCTGGTCAAGGGGGTCGTTGAGTTCGCCAAAACCTTTTCCAAGTTCTGTGCCATAAGCGATAATTTGCATCCTTTGGACGAGCTTTGGATTTTTTGGGTCCCTTTTCGCCAGAGGTTCAAGTTCAATCGGTTGATCAACTAAAAATACCGGTTTTTGTGAAGGTAGATTTTTTCTAATTTGTTTAAAGATCAGGTCAATCAGCCTGCCTCGTCCGGCAAATTTCTCGTATTTTAAATGGTTTTCATCGCAATATTTTTTCAAAACTTCGTCGCTTGCTGACATTAAGTCAATGCTGGTGTGTGTTTTAAAAAGTTCTATATAACTGACTTTTTCCCAGCTTCCGGACCAGTCCACGGTTTGTTCCCGCGATTTTATAACCAAAGTGCCAAAAGTATCTGAGATAATTTTTTGATACATTTTCTGCACCATCTCCATCATTTGTTCAAAAGAAGCATATGCCCAATAGAATTCCATTTGGGTGTAGTCCTGCAAATGTTCCGTATCAATGCCTTCATTGCGAAAAATCCTGCCTATTTCAAAAACTTTTTCATAGCCCGCAACTAGCATTTTTTTAAGTGGCAGTTCCAGGGAAATGCGTAAATAAAAGTCCTTATCAAGCGCATTGTGGTGGGTAATAAACGGCCTGGCCTCGGCTCCGCCGGTTGCCGCCTCTAAAATTGGCATATCAATGTGCAGAAAACCTTGCTGTTGCAGAAAATCTCGCATCGAATTCCAAAACGCGGCCTTTTTTATAAAAATCTCTTTTGAAGCCGGGTTTAACAAGATGTCTAAATACCTTTTGCGTAAACGAGTTTCTTCATCTTCCAGTCCAAAATGTTCGGAAGGAAGCGGCAGTAAACTTTTGGCCAATATTTTATAGCCCAAAGCTTCCAAAGTTTTTTCGCCGCTTTTGGTTAAAAAAAGTTTGCCGGAAACCTGGATGAAATCACCGATGTCTATATTTTTTAAAAAAAACTTAAAAGAGTCTTCGCCTAAACCGTCTTTTTTCAGCAAAACCTGGACACGCGAGGTCTGGTCTTCGATGTGCGCAAAAATGATTTTTCCCATATCCCGAAAAGACCTGACTCTGCCAAGTAGTGTGATTTCGCGGTCTGTCAAAGTGTCAAAATTTTCTTGAGCCTCCAAGTTGGTGTGGGTGCGTTCGGTGACAGATGGGTATGGGTCAAAACCAGAAACTTTTAAGGTGTCTAGTTTGGCTTTTCTATTTTTTACTATGTCTTCCAGTCTTTCGGACATAAATTTAATTTTATGAATAAAGGATATCCCAAGTATATCAAAAAACAGCTGATTTTGCCAATTTTCTGGCTAAAATGAGCTGTTTTGGATTTTTATTCTATACTGATAACTTCGTAAGCCATTTCCCCTGCCGGGGTTTGTACTTTGACTTTGTCTCCTGACTTATGTCCCAAAAGCGCTGTGCCGACTGAGGATTCGTTGGAGATTTTACCTTCTTTGGGATTGGCTTCGTTTGAGCCGACAATCGTGTATTTTTTTTCTTTGCCGGAAACTTTGACCACCACAGTACAGCCAATAGTGACAGTTGATCCGCGAGCGTGGGTAGTGATTATCTCGGCATTTTTTACCATATCTTCTATTTCCTGGATCCGGCCCTCTATAAAAGACTGTTCTTCCCGAGCCTGGGCATAGTCAGCATTTTCCGACAAATCCCCGTGAGCCGCGGCTTCGCGAATGCGTTCAATGACTTCCGGCCTTCTTTTGGTTACCAGATCTTTCAGCTCATCGTTAAGTTTTTTTAGCCCGTCAGCAGTCAACAGATATTTTTTTGACATAGTATAGATAGTTTACGAATACGAATTCCGCCAGAAGGCGGAACGAGATTGCGAAAAATAAATTGCTTATAAATTGCTTGTATATATTAGGTTATATTTGTTTTTGTGTCAATATTTTATTTGGATTCCAACAAATCGTTTTTTGATCTAATAATATGAATTAATTGAGTACAAATATTTTTACAATGCTGACAGTTGTCTATATGCTTTTGAGAAAGCATAAATTCAAGTAAAGGCAAATATTTTTTTCTAGAAAGTTTACCGATTCTTCTGGCATTTACTAATACGTTAGTTTCACCTTCAAGACCTATACCATGAAAGTCATGAAATGTTGCTAGCTGTTTGTGAACTCGATTATGATCATCTGCAGAAATTTCTTTATTTTTATCCCAAACTAACAAGTCTCCTGATAGAGGCTTTTCAGCCTCATCGTCATTGTCATTTGCAAAAGGTAAAGAAAACTGTTCTTGTGAGACCGATTTCATTGAGTTTATTTATACCGAATTTTATGATACTTATATATCCAGATTTTTAACCGTTTTGGCGTGGGTGGTGATAAAGCGCTTTCTGGGAGCGACTTCGTCGCCCATTAAAACTTCAAAAATCTCGGAAACTTTTTCCGCGTCTTTGATAGTAACTTGGAGCATCACCCTGTGGAGCGGGTCCATAGTGGTTTCCCAGAGCTGGCCCGGGTTCATCTCTCCCAAACCTTTGTAGCGCTGGATGGAGAATTTTACCCCGTCAATAGCGCCGGCAGTGGTTTCTTCCACCGTTGACTCTTCTTCTTTGTCTTCTTCTGAGTCCTCTTTGTTTTTTGCAGCTTTGGCTTTTTTATTTTGTTTGGCCTGGGCAACGAGTTCCTTTAAAACTTTATCTCGTTCTTCTTCTGAAAAAGCATATGCTGCGGTTTTTCCGACCTTTACCTGGAACAAAGGCGGTTGAGCTATGTAGAGATGACCGTTTTTAATGATTTGCGGAAAATATCTGTAAAACAAAGTGAGTAGCAATGTACGGATATGGGCTCCGTCCACGTCCGCATCTGTCATTATGATGATCCTGTGATAGCGAAGTTTTTCCAAGTTGAACAAATCCCCTACCCCGGTCCCAAAGGCTATAACCAGGTTTTTTATTTCCTGGGAGGAAAGCATTTTATCCAAACGCGCTCTTTCAACGTTTAGAAATTTTCCCCTAAGCGGCAAAATGGCCTGAAAACGTCTATCCCTGCCTTGTTTGGCGGAGCCTCCGGCCGAATCTCCCTCAACTATGTAGAGTTCGCATTTTGAAGCGTCTGACTCGCTGCAGTCAGCAAGTTTTCCAGGCAAAGCTAAACCTTCAAGCACACCTTTACGGATCACAGAGTCGCGGGCAGCGCGGGCAGCCAGGCGGGCTTTTGCAGCCAAGATGACTTTTTCTATTATTTTCCCTGCGTCTTGCGGATGTTCTTCGAGGTAAATTTCAAGCGCTTCTCCAACAACCTGCTCTACCGCAGTTCTGACTTCCGGGTTCCCGAGTTTAGCTTTAGTTTGTCCTTCAAATTGGGGATTTGGAAGTTTAACGGAGATAATCGCTGACAACCCTTCGCGCATATCTTCCCCGGTGAGTTTTTCTGACTCTTTGACATAACCGTTTTTGGTCGCATAGGAGTTAATTGCGCGGGTAAGAGCGGTTCTAAAACCCGTAACATGCATACCACCTTCAGGGTTGTAAACATTGTTGGCGTAAGCTAAAATACGTTCTTCGTAGTCGTCTGTGTATTGGATAGCAAGCTCAACAACAACTTCGCCCACTGTTTTGTTGATATAAATCGGGTTGGATTTGGTTTTTTTATTCCTGTTATACTGCCGGATATATGACAAAATTCCGCCCTCAAAAAAATATTGGTAGGTTAAGCCTACTCGTTCGTCAGTGATGATGAAGTGAAGACCTTTGGTTAAATACGCCTGGCTTCTTAAGTGTTCAAGAACGGTTTTAAAGTTAAACTCCAGAGTTTCAAATATAGAACCGTCTGGATAAAAAGTTATGCTGGTTCCGGTTTGGTCAGGGTCGTTTTTATCCACCTTATCTACCACTTTTACCTGCCCCTGGGGTTTTCCGATTTTATATTTATGCTCGTAAATTTTACCATCCCGTTTTACCTGGGCAACCAAGCTGGTTGACAGGGCATTGACCACAGCTGCGCCGACGCCGTGAAGACCGCCGGATACTTTGTACCCAGAAGCGTCGCCGCCAAATTTTCCACCCGCGTGGAGAACTGTAAGAACCGTTTCAAGCGCGGATTTTTTTGTTTGTTTATGTATATCAACCGGAATACCGCGGCCATTATCCACCACCGTAACACCGCCGTCTTTTTGTATAAGTACGCCAATTTTGTTTGCGTGCCCGGCCATAGCTTCGTCCACCGAGTTGTCAACAATTTCCCAGATCAGATGGTGAAGTCCGGTTGAAGAAGTGGAGCCAATGTACATACCTGGGCGCTTCCTGACCGGTTCTAGTCCTTCAAGAACTGTTATGTTTTCACTAGTATAAGCAGCTTTTTGAACTTTTTCGTCTTTTGCCATTTTTGATTTAAATAAAATAATTGATAGAAATCTTCAAAGTTTTAGTCTCTAAATCATAGCATATTTTGTTTAAAATTACCATTAATTAAATTCTTAAAAAACCTCTTAATTAAGAGGTTTTTTACTATCTTAGTTCAGCATTGTATACTCTTTTAGTTTCTTCATAAAGCTTGTTATGCAGAGGCTCTACTTCTTCGACTTTTAGCGTCCGTTCTCTGCTCCTATATACCACCCTATATGTGTAGCTCATACGGTCTTTACCGAATTTAGCATCATTTTCAAATTTGTCCAGCAGGGTTACTTCTTCTACCAAATCGCCGCCAATTTCCCGAATCAGATCAAAATAATCGTTAGGAGTAAAAGTTTTCTCAACAATGAATGAAATATCCCTAATTACAGGCGGGTATTTACTGACCTCTACAAATTTATGTCCGAGCACGAGCTGCTTTTTGACCCTTTCGTCATCGGACCACAGGAGCCTGATATCTGGAAGTGACATAGAAGCAATTGCCAAACGTTCAAGTCCAAAACCAAAAGCCCAGCCATGGTAACCTTCTAGGTCGAAATTAGAAAGCACGCTCTTTCTAGCCATACCGCAGCCAAGCATTTCAATCCACTGCCCGTTTATTTCCGCTTCCATCTCAAAAGAAGGGTCAGTATAAGGAAAATTGTGGTCGTAAAATCTAAAATTTATGTCGCCAAAAATGCTTTTTGCGATCTCACTTAAAGTATTTTTCAAATCTTCGGGTGTGATATTCGCGCTATTGTCCGGTCCTAAGTAAAGTCCGCCGAATTGATGGAAAACATTCATATGCCTGCTGTCAACTTCGTCTTTCCTATAAACTTTTCCATAACAAACAGCGCCCACAGTTTCTTTGTTCTGGATTCTTTTTTTAACTTCCGGATCATTTAGATAGTAATACCAAAAAACCGTGTCGTGGGTTCTAAGCAAATTTTTTTCGTCTACATAATAAGTGTCAGACTTGCTCCTCGCCGGATGTCCTTCCGGCATATTGAAAAGGTCAAATAGAATTTCAGACGGTATAATCTCAGGAATTTCTATAACGTCAAAACCCTGCAAGCTTTTGACGTTCATAGCTCTTTTTACGATTTCAAAAAGCGGGCTCTCAGGACTGCGCGATAAGTCCGGCATATCCAAATACCGCCTGATGCGCATAGCTTCAAAATCTTTTCTATTTTCCAGCTCCTTTTTTAACTTCTCTTCTTTAGAACGATCAATATTGATATGAGACATGATACTGATTTACTTATTTTAATACTAATGATACTTACTATACGGATTTAAAATATCAGTATTATTCGTATCATCCGTACTAATTCGTATATTTGTATCTTATAATATCATGTTATGTTTAAACTGGCTACCAAGTTTTGAGTCGGGTTTTAAAAGCAAAATTCCCGGTTCAGCCTCTTTGGAAAGTCCGAGTTCAAAAGCGGCGCAGATCATCCCCTGGCTTTCAATACCCCGGATTTTAGCTTTTTCCAGGGTAAATGGTTCATGTGTTTCGGAGTGGATGTTTTGCGCGATCTTCGCGCCAGGTAAAGCCAGGGCAACTATGTCATTTTCTTTAAAGTTAAAGGCGCCACAAACTACTGGGTAGACTTCCCTGTCCCCCAGGCTCAATCTGATTATTCTCAATCTATCGGCATTAGGGTGTTTTTCTATGCCGGTGACTTTAGCCGCAAAAATCCCAGGAAAGGTTTGTGAATTTGTATTGTTCGCAGAAAAAAGAGAAAAGATTTGTTTAATTATATTCATTTTATCGTTACGATATTGAATGATTGAAATTATCTAATAGATCAATACTCTGTGCATTCTTCTTGGTTACACATATAACCGGTGGTGCCGGATTTGGGGTTGTCAAAAAAGGATTTTAAGGTAAAAGTATCAAATTTTTCCCCGGCTTTGTATTCGTATTCCTTTTGAGTTTTGGGATCCTTGGGCAAAGCTGAGATAAAATCCGGAACCAAAGCAGACTGTAGTTTTCCGGTTTGCGGAAAAACAAAATCGGAAGCGCTACTGGAAGGTAAATTTTTCGCCGAGTATATGAGTAACGCAGATCTCAAAGTTTCCAAATCCGTTCTTCTAAGATTGTCGAAAATGTCCCCTTCTTCCTGAATTTTGTCTTTTTGAGCGTCCGCAAAATGTTTTTTTATCGCTTGACTGACGCTTTCGCTGAAGAAACTTAATGTGTAATCCTTGCCGTCTTCGCTGATGTTGTATGAATAAACAAAAACTCCTTGGTTTATCGGATCTTGCGGATTGGTTGCGGTTTTTACGTATGGCTTGATCTGGGTATACATTTCTTTAAAGTCCGATGTTTTGGGAAAGGATTTGTTGTCTTCATAGAAACGAACCAGTGCTATCCCAACGGTTTTTATAACAGAGCTTCTTTGGGCGTCTCTATCTTGCTTTGACTCAACAGAGTCATCAAATCCTTCGGGAGTCGAGGTAGCGGTTTTTTTCGGCACTATGGGATATTTTGGGTCGCTAAATTCATATGTGGTCAGTAAAACATCCCCAAGGCTGTCTTGGGTCGGGCTATGGAGTCCAAACTCCTTAATTTTCCCTTTAATTACAGATAGTTCTGCAGTGGTATATTTTTTGTCTGTAACGAGGCTGAAACTGAACAGGGTTGAATCCTTGTCCGAATATTTTGGGTTTTTAGCCGTGTGGGAGTCTAGGGGGTTTCCTGAGAAAACATTAACTTCATCGCCGTCGCTTAGTCCGTCTTTGTCTGAGTCGGGGTTATTTGGGTCAGTGGACTTTTTATATTCTTCTAAATTAGTCAGACCGTCAAAGTCCGGATCCGCCCCATCCCCGCATAACTCTGGGTTTTTGCATAACTCGTCATTGAAATATTTTAATTGCCATTCTTTTGCAATTGCTGTTAAGGGAGTCCCAGAAGCCGTCTCTGCCGTGTTTTTTACTTTTGAATTTTGATTGAGCGGAGTGTTTAGGGTATTTTCAGATAAAAGATTTTCCGTTTCTGAGTTCGAGCCGATTTTTTGGGAAATCCACCAAACCAACGGGCTAAGTATTAAAAGTGCTATGACCAAAGCTATGTATACTTTGTAAGGTTTGAGTAAAGCCATAAATTTTTGAAAACGCGACATTTCTGCCGGGGATTGAGAAACATCACTGAGTTTTGAAGCCTCTAAATTTTTAAGACCCGAGGGGTTTTGGGGCGAAGAAGAATTGTACTTTGGCATAACATTGAAAAAAAGCGGGCCTGACGCTTGGGCGGAGGGTTCGTTTTCCGGGGGGGTTGTTGGTGTTGTTTTTTCAAACATAATTTTTGTTTTAAATTTTTAAACTGAGAAAAATTTCCAAACATACCGCCAGAGCTATCAGGCTTAAAGCCACCCACCAATATAAGAGTCCTTGAGAAGATAAAAACAGCAGACTTACAAACAGGAGCGAAATGAAAAAAGATTGTCTTAAACCCGCAAAAAAGTGTTTTGAAAACACCCCTTCAAAATAGCGTTGCCTGACCATTATTTGAACTATCAGGCATAAGCCTAAAATTGCCAAAAAAATACTAAAGTATAGGCCAAAAAAAATTCCTTTTGAAGACTTTTCCGGATCCGTAAAAGAAAGTATTGAGAACGCTGAAAAGATCGACAGTATTGTACTGATTGCGAGTAAGAATAGATTCTTTTTTGCAGACTGAAGTATCATAATTTTAGCATATTATTCTTTCAAATCCAAGTTCATATAAATATATCAAATTCGCATTTATGTCCTGGTATGGTTTTGTCTATCTCTTTAAAGCGGTCAAAGCGTATAGTATCAATGATGGTTTCAATTTTTTTGCCTATTTCTGTTTTCAACTCAAAAAGCTCTTCGCGTGTTGCAATCGGTATAACATCTCTTTCGTTTTCTTTTAAATACCAATATTCCATACTTTCCACCTTCTTTTTCAAAAATTCTTCAGCGGCTAACTGGTATATGTAGAGCTGGCTGATATCTTTGGAAGCCTTTTTTTCAGGTTTTTTGCCGGTTTTATAATCAATTATTTTAATCCCGTCTTTGCCTTCATCAATGCGGTCAATCTTGCCGACTAAAAAGTATTCACCGACGGGAAGTTTGAAGAATTGTTCAAGAAAACTGACTTTAGGTTTTTTTACGGCAAAATCTTCAAAAAAATATTTAAGCATATGTTTGCCTAGATCAAAGTATTGATTTTTTTGTTTTTGGTCGGCGTACCATTCATCTACCCAGTATTTTTCATAAAGTTTTTCCAAGTGCTTAAAATTTAGATCTGAAATTTCTGATTTAAGCGATCCGAACAAATCAGCCTGTTTTATAGCAGATTTTTTTTGGTGCTCTTTTAAAAATATTTCAAATGTTTTATGTATGCTGTTGCCGAAACTGAAATGTGGACTGCCGGGCAAAGGAAGTTTTAAATAATGATGGTATTTAAATTTAAGCGGACAATCAAAAAAATCATTGATTTTAGTATATGAAAATTGCTTTGGCAACTCCGTATATTTAACCGACGCATTTTTTGTCTCAGGTTTAAAAACAACTTTACCGGTTGCTTTACTGGCTTTTTCCGAAGGAACCAGGTTGGTTTCTTCTAAAAATACTGAAGGTTTTTTACCCCTAGCCCCTCCATAGTCCTTAGCCCAGCTAAAAAATATGCCGGATTTGGCTCTAGTGATCGCCACATAGAAAAGCCTCCGCTCTTCCTGTAGATGAAAATCCCCTTCCGGTAAAATATCTTTTATCAATTCTTTCGGCAGTTCAATGCCTTCGCTTTTTTTTCTGGTGGGAAAACGTTGGTCCACCATATTGATCACAAAAACATACTCAAATTCCAAACCTTTGGAAGAATGCACAGTTAAAACTTTTAACGCCTCGGGTCCAAGATCGGGATCTGTTTTTATGTTTCCTTGGTCACCTGCTTCCATCCGCAGGTTTAAAAGTTTTAGGAAATGATTCAGCGATTTGTCTTCATTCTCTGATTCAAAATGTTCAATTTCTTTGTAAAATTGTTCAATATTTTCGCGGGTTTGGCTGTTTTGCAAAGTATCTTCAGATATAAGTTTTTCAATCATCAGGTCCCGAACAATCAAAATAAACATTTCCGAAGCGGTTTTGTTTTTTTTTGTTTCAGAATGTTTTTTTATCAAAGAACTTAGGGAGGAAATTTTTTTATGCCCATCAAAGGAAATTTCAGGAATTTCAGCAAACTTGAAAAAAGCGTCGAAAAGCGGTAAGGTTTTTTTGATGGAAAATTCCACAATCCGAGCAATGTCTTCGGCCGGTATCTCAAATTGGGGCATAGATATAACTGAATAAAACGACATATGGTCGTAAAAGCGCTCCAAGAATTTAAGATAGTTTATCAGGCTTGAAACTACCGGTTTTTTATACAGGCCGGTTGAAGCTAGAAAAATGTATGGTATATTTTTGGCTGACAAGATAGGCAAAAGTGGTTCTGCGGATGAATTTGAACGCAGTAAAATCGCAAAATCATTCCAAGTGGAGTTTTTATTTTCTTTTGAATTTTTCAGAAAAAGGATTTTATCCGCAACGGCATTTAGCTCATCTGCCAGTGTTTTTCCTTCTATAACCTCAATCAGGCCTACTCTTGAGCCTTTTTTTGGACTTTTCAGCCTTTTGTCTATGCCCAGTTTGGTTTCCAAGCGGTCAGGGTTATTGGCCTGGATAAAGTTATAAGCCAAATCAAGAATATTTTGTTCGGAACGGTAATTTTCTACCAATGTAACTTGTTTAAAATTGGGAAAGTCTTCTTTGAATTTTAAAATGTTGGACACGGACGCGCCGCGAAATTTATAGATTGATTGGTCATCGTCGCCCACCACGCAAATATTTTTTTTATCGCCGCTTAGCAGTTTGACTAATTGATACTGCGCATAGTTGGTATCCTGAAATTCGTCAACCATCAGATATTTGAAGTGTTCTTGATAGTAGCTTAAAATTTTCGGCCTTTTTTTAAAAAGTTCCAGAGTATAGCAAATTAAATCGCCAAAATCCAAAAAGTTATTGTCCGCCAAAAGTTTTTGGTATGTATGGTAGCCTGAAGCGATTTCTTCAATTCTGGATATTTCAGCTTCATCAATCCCCGGTTCGGCTGTTTTTACCGACTTTGTCGGCATATCCGTATTCAGCCTTAGATTTTGGGCATAACTTAAATATTCCTGAGGCGAGATAGTTTCGTCTTTACACCTGGAAAAGTGGGTTAACAGGGCTTCTATGAACTTGTTTGGGTTGCCCATTGGGCGATAATAATCAAAATCAAATTTGTCAAAATTTTGTTTGACAAAAACCCAAGCCGAGATGTCGTTTAAAAGTTTAAAGTCGTCCGGCAAGCCGATTTCCAAAGCATGATTTTTTAAAATTCTTTCGCAAAAACTGTGAAAGGTGGAAATCCAGGAATCGTAGTAGCCCAGCTCCATAAGAATATCTGCTCTTTCCTGCATCTCCCCGGCAGCTTTTTCAGTAAATGTTAAAGCCAGTATCTGTTCCGGTTTCGCCAGCTTTTGTTCCACCAAGTATGCTATGCGCCTAGTTATAACCGTAGTCTTCCCAGTTCCCGCCCCAGCCACTATCAAAAGCGACCCGTTTGTATGGATGACAGCCTGTTTTTGTTCGGTATTTAAATTTTCTAAAAGTTTCTGCCCCATTTTTTCTTTACGTTCAAAATTTTTTTTAAATTTATTTTACTTCTACCAGATCTTATAGTTACAAAAAATATTTTGTGTTTAAAAGCTGAATTATTCTGCCGATCGGAAGTTTAAAAAACATTAAATATGAAACATTAAAATTAGTCGCTGTTCAACCTGGATCTTTGCGCCGAACCTTAAATTTTTCTTAATGTTTTTCTGGGAAATCAGTATTTATTTCCGAGGCTTTAAATATATTTTGATTTAAACCATAAACAAATGTACGACGACTATTGGAAATTATAATAATTTTTCCTTCTCGTAGTAAAGCTTGTAGAGCATTGTGGATTGTACTACGTGATAAACCGGTTATGTTTTCTAACATAACTCTTGTCAATCCTTGATTGTTTCTTTTAAAAATATCAAATATTGTATCTCTTGGAGTTCGTTCATTAAAAAAAATTTCAGGAATTATTCTTTCTCCCATAAAATTATTTGTTATTTGAAATAAAACTTGTCCACTGTTTCCAAAGATCCATGCCTTCGTCTTTGTAGCCGCTCCAGAACTGGATGGGGGTAACAATTTTTACGCGCTGGTATTCTTCCAGCTCCAAAAGAGCTCTGTCTGACGTTATGAGAAAATCAGCTTTTGCCTCAACCGCGCTTTCCAAAATTTTGTTGTCCTCTGGGTCTGATACAATCCGAATCTGCCTGCGGTTTACTACCCAATTTACCTGGGAAAAAAATTCCGAAAGTTTTTTTTCGTATTCCGGATTGTCTATCAGCTGGGAAACTATGAGCTTGTTTTCTTGCAGGGTTTGCCTATTGGCGTAAGCTTCTATACCACCTGAGACCACTTCGTCAATGATCCGTTTTTCATACGAATAGTCGTCTTTAAAGCCGTTTATCAAGACGTTTGTGTCTAAAACAATTTTCATTTTGTTAAAATATAGTGTTGATCTGCGCCAGTTGGTTCTTTAACGATTTTTAGATAACCTTTTTCTGCCAGGGATATGAGAAGTGAAACAGAGTCTGATCCTATTGGTGTATAGTACGTTTCTTGATTTGGTTGCAAATCAAGCCCCGCTAAAAATTCAGCTTCTACGCTTGATAAACTTTCCTGCGAAATTTTTTCTTGCGGCATATTATTTTCTAATCGGCATTAAGTACTTTTTTGGATTTTCATCCAAATCTATAAAAAAGTCTGTAAGCTCTTTTATTTTATGTGAACAGGATTTGCCAAACGCCAGAGTTTCAGTAAACTGACCGGTCATTTGTAAGTATTCTAAAAGCGGGACATAGTCCCCGTCGCCGGAAGCTAGAACCACCACATCAAGCTTGTTCATCATTTTAACTATATCCATCGCAATGCCCACATCCCAGTCCCCTTTTTGGTGCCCGCCGGCAAAAGTTTGGAGTTCCTTTACTTTGACCTCGAAGCCGGCTTTCTGCAAAGCGTCAAAAAAATTTTGTTCCTCGGGCATATCTGCTTTCACCACATAAGCTATGGCGCGTATAAGTCTTCTGCCGGCCACAGCCGCGTTTAAAACCTCGTTAAACTTCACCCTGGCGTTGTAGATGTTTCTGGCAGAATAGTACAAGTTCTGCACATCGACAAACACGCCTACTCTTTGGTCCGGATTTCGTATTGGCATAAAAAAAGTTTAGATTTATAAAATAGTTACTTTAAATTTTTTTTCTGGCAAAATTTCAAGAGTTAATCTGCCAGCTTTTTGTAAATTTTCTAAGTGTGTAAGTACTAAATCCGAATATTTTTCACGTACATCAACAAGACCGCAAATTTCTTCAAGTGTATAAACTTTATTTGCAAGACTTATTAAAAGGAATTTTTTTATACGCCCATCTGCTTCGCGTTTAAATCTTTTTTCAGAAAGTTCTTGTCTAATTTCTTTTGGTAAAGATAAAAATTGGTCAGCTGCACTTACAACTTTTAGATACATTTTTTCCGGATTTATATTTGGCATATTATTGAACTAATTTTTTTTGATCAATAACCTCTGTCTCCATCTTTAAATGCGCTGCATTGGTTATGCTGTGTTGGAGTTTTGAATAGTCATTGGTTACCGTGCTCATAGTGTTGTTGGCATTGACAATGTGCTTGCCCAAAACTTCCAGGTTGCGGCCGAATTTTTCTGACTCCTGTTTGATGCCAGTGATCATTGCCAGGATTTGCTGCGCCATTTTGTTGATTTCTTGGCCGCGCAAAGAAACTACTATGTTTTGGAGGTAAATAAACAAACTGTTTGGAGAAACCGGCATCACTCTTTTTCCCCTGGCATAGATCATCACCTCTTCATCAATGATAATTTCCTGGTAAATGCCTTCAGACGGGACATACATAAGAGAAAAGTCAAAAGTTCCTTCTTGGGGTAAAATATATTTTTTATGAATTTCATCAATTCGTTTTTTTACATCTTTTAAAAACGCTTTGCGCAAAACTTCGGCCGATTCGTCACTTTTAGCTTCTTTCATCAGTCTGAAATTTTCCATACTGAATTTGGAGTCGATCGGGAGTATATTTTCACCGACTCTTATGATCGAATCCACAGTCTCACCATTTTTAAATTTATATTGCATCTGGTAGCCGCCCTGAGGTAGGATTTGGGCGAGCATATTTTCCAGCATTTCCTCGCCGAAGTTGCCACGCATTTTTGGGCTAGCCAAAGTCTCGGTCAGTCTTTTGATGTCAGGGCCTATTTGAGACATCTGCCCCAGTTCTTTACCCAGGGCGCCGATGTATTTAGCCGCGTTGTCCAGCCTTTCATTGATAGCTTTTTGAGTTTCGTCCAGGGTTTTTTGCATCCCTTCCCGGGTGGACTCGGTTGACTGCTTCATTTCGCGCATCCATTCCATCATAATCTTTTGAGCTTGGTCTTCCTGGGGCTTTTCCAGACTTTTTTTCAGATTAAGTAAGAAAAATACCAAAGCGGCAAAACCAAGAAATATTATTGTGGAAAAAATGTATAAGTAAGTAGAATTCATATCAAAATTATAACAGATTTAGGGTTTTTTAGGAAAATTCACCTAAGTCTTGACAATTATCACTCTCGGGTGTAGAGTGATAATATAAAAAGAATTAACGCCCGATTGGCATCCTGCGTTTAGAGGGGGGAAAAGTAGCGCAAAGTTTTCGCGAAGTCTATCCCTCCTTTAGCCACAGAGAGCCAATATCGGGCAAGAAAGGAAATGTATGGTAAATTTAGTGCCAAGTTCTTTCTTTAATTTTCCTAGAGTTCCTTCACTCTGGGATGAAGACGAGGATTTTTGGAGTATGTCCTCTACCCCCTCAGGGTTGACTGTTTCCGAGGATGAAAAGAATGTATATATAGAAGCCCAGGTTCCGGGCATTGATCCAGACAAGGTGGAAGTTACTTATGACAAAGGTGTGTTGTGGGTCAGGGGTCAAGAGGAACAGGAAGAAAAACAAAAGAAGTTTTATAGGAAAGCGGCTTCTTCGTTCTCCTACCGCGTTGCGGTTCCAGGAGATGTAGATGAAAATCAGGAGCCAACAGCCACCCACAAAAACGGAGTTATGCGTATAACCTTTCACAAACGCCCTGAAATCCAGCCAAAGAAAATTACGGTCAGGAAAGAGTAAAAAACTTTAAAACCCAGGATAAATTCTGGGTTTTAATAAACTTCCTCGTCCCTTTACTATTCTACAGAAAGAAATTGCCCCACTTTTTTGCAAAGTGAGGCACTTTCTTTATGGCGGACTTCAGCGGACTTCCGCCAGAGGCGAATAAACATCTCGTCCCTTTACTATCAAGCAATAATAAAATACCTAAGCACTAAGCCAAGGTATTTTATTATGGCGGACTGAACGGGACTCGAACCCGCGACCTCTCCCGTGACAGGGGAGCGCTCTAACCAACTGAGCTACCAGTCCGTATTTATTTTTAATGGCTGTGCCATGAACTTGAGCAAGCTATATACAGCCCTGAACTACTCACCATAAATGTCTCTAGTATAGGGCATAAACTATCCTAAAAGATTTGCGAATAGTTTATGGTGCCGGGAAAGGGAATTGCACCCCTGATCCGCCTATGGCGGACTTATGTACCCCGCTAAAAGAATTGTTTTCTTTTTGGTAGCGGAGAGTGGAATTGCACCACTGACCTTGGGCTTATGAGTCCCACGCTCTAACTAACTGAGCTACTCCGCCAAAAAATTTACTAATCCGCCTCTGGCGGACTATGAGTCCCACGCTCTAACTAACTGAGCTACTCCGGCTCTCATAAAATAACTAACAAAAAACCTGCGGACAGCAGGAAAAGGCTGTCACAATAATTTTTGGTTGCGGGACCCGGACTCGAACCGGGAATCTCAAGGTTATGCATACCACTACAATTTTCATTGCTTTGCTTGGCAAATTTGTGGTCTGGACTTTATCTTCACCATAGCTTTTTGCTTTAGGTGTCTGCCATTAAGTCTCTACGCCTTTCCCAAAAATATTTTGGGACTTGGTTCGGGATTACCATTTTACAGGCTTCCCCGAATTTGACAGAATTCACGGCTAAATTTCTTATGCCGCAGCCCATTGCGAGATTAAAATCTCTAACTCGAGCCTTGCGAGATGCCAATTTCTCTATCCCGCGATACAGCAATTTTTAGGTATTGCCTACCTGCGCCAGTCTTAAAATATTTTTCCCTGATCTTAGCTTCTTTTAAAGTTTTAAATTCTTCAAAATAAACCAATTTCCAAGGACCTTTATTTCTAGTGTAGGAAGGAAAATCAATATTAGTATTATGTTGTTCCAGTCGTTTTATAACATTAGAGGATACCCCTTTGTATAGTAAACCTTGTGGATTTTGAATTACATAAGCAGTAAACATAATTTAAAAATTACGATCCGCCATGGCGGAGAGATGCCAATTTCTCTATCCCGCGATATTTTTCTCACCTCAATAATTATACAGTATTATTAATTTTTTTGCAACATAAAACCACTTCAGTTTTGGAAGTGGTTTTATGTTCTCGCGTATAGCGGGAAAGTGCAAAGCGAAGCTTAGCGCTTCTTTTTCTTGGCGCCGCCTTTTTTCTTGGCGACTTTCTTCTTTGCAGTTTTTTTCTTGGTAGCCATTTTGGGCTAGTCTCCCTGGAGTCTTAACTGAATTTTGGCTAAGCTCCATTAATTTTCTACAGCTCGGATATAAATTCCGAAGGAGTAGCTGATTTAGATTTTTCTTTTGCTCTGATTTATTTTCGTTTCTGTAAAGAAATATTATATTGCAGCTTTCTTTATATATTGTAAGAACTTTTGAAATGTTTGTCAAGCAAATTTTTGTCAACCAAAATATTTTTTAACAATAATTTATTTTTTTTTGATTTTAGTTTTTCAATTTCCTCTGCTATTTTATTTTTACTAATATATTTTTGTAACAAATCAAAACTATTTTTTATTTGTAAAAATGCCGTAGGATCTAAATTTAAACCCAGTTCCAAACTCAACCTTAGAGCCCTAAGCATCCGTAAAGGGTCTTGCAATATCCTATTTTTTGGATTTCCTACAAACTTAATTGTTTTATTTTTTATATCTTTAACCCCGCCGTAAAAGTCCAGAATTTTTTGGTTTTTTGGGCTGAAATATAAGGAATTTATAGTAAAATCCCGCCGGCTTGAATCTGTTTTTGCGGATGTAACGAATTTTATTTGAGGAAACCTACTGCCTGTATAGGTTTCCGATCTAAATGTGGCAATTGCGGCTGTAAGTTTTTCAGATAGAGCCACTATTACCCCGAAATTTTTATAACCTGAATTAAAATTAATAAAATATTTTTTCAAAATAAAAGCAACCTCTTCCGGGGTTGCGGATGTAGCTATATCAATGTCCTTTGCGGTTTTTAAAAGAAGAAAATCCCTGGTTGTGCCACCGACAAAGTAGGTCTCAGGAAAGTTTTCCACAAGCGCCGAATAAATATTGAAGCCGAATTTTTCCAGTTTTGTTTTTGGTTTGAAAGAAAATTTCATATATCAAATATACGGATGAAGAGAAATATATGAATAATATTTATTACAATCCGAAATTTGTTTAATCTGTAAATTTGATATTATTGTTTAAATACGCCTTCCCCTGTCAGAGGATTTTTTCGGTGGCTGTGTTTTTTTGCAAAATTCAATCTGGAAAGCGATTTTTCTAAAGCAGCTGCTACTTTAGCGTACTCAGCATCATTGGTTTTTACTTCGGAAATGGCCTTCTGAGCTCTTTGTTTGGCATTTTCAGCTCTTTGCGCGTCCAGTTCATAAAAATGTTCAGCCGCATCGGCCAGAACTATAACCTCAGAGTTAGTTTTGACTTGGACAAACCCGCCTGACACGTGGATAAAAAAGTCATCAGCGCCGGTTTTAGCGTGAAGTTCGCCTGGAACTAAATTGGCAACCAAAGGTTCGTGGTTTGGCAGAATGGTTATTTGTCCCAAGCTTGTCGGACAGCTTAAAGAAGCCAGTTCTTGGGAAAGCACGGTGCGTTCGGGGGTAACTAGTTTGAAAGTTATAAAGTTCATAAAGTCTATTGCTCTACTAAATACTAAATTAACTAAAGTACTAAACTACAAATTTACAAGCCTTTTAAATTTAACACCTGAATTTGTAAAATTTGCTAAAATACCAAGCTTGATTTTAGAAGCTTTTAAATAATCGTTAACTTGTTTGATATTTTTTAAACCAAAATTTTCGTTCTTTTTTATCTCAAGTATTATTTGAGCTCCAGCAATTTGTATCAGGAAATCTAAATAGTATATACCAATGTATTTTTCTTCATAGTATATTTTTATTGGAACTTGTTCTTTGAACTCAACACCTGCATTTTTCAAACCGACTGCAACAGCTTTTTGGTAATGCTTTTCAAGCAAATTTCCTCCAAGTTCCTTATAGACATTATACAAAATGCCAACTATTCTGTAACATTCATCTTTATAAACTAAATCCACTTTATTCATTTTAGTATTTTAGCGGTTTTAGTATTTAGTAGAAGGTTATTTCACCTGCTCTATCCCGCCTTTCATATAGAAGGCTGATTCGGGCTTGTCGTCGTGATTGCCTGCCAGGATTTCTTTAAAAGCTTTTATAGTGTCGGAAAGTTTTACAAACTCTCCTGGTGTTCCGGTAAAGACTTCCGCGACAGCAAAGGGCTGGGACAAGAAACGTTGAATCTTTCTGGCTCGAGCAACTATGATTTTGTCTTCTTCTGGGAGTTCTTCCATACCCAAAATTGCGATAATATCCTGGAGATCTTTATAGCGTTGTAAAGTTTTTTGCACTTGTCTGGCTGTGTCGTAGTGCTCTTGTCCTACTATGTTGGGATCCAAAATTGTAGAGCTGGAGTCAAGCGGGTCAACAGCCGGGTAAATGCCAAGTTCAGAAAGTCCGCGGGAAAGAACCACGGTTGAGTCCAAGTGGGCAAAAGTGTTCGCAGGAGCCGGGTCAGTAAGGTCGTCTGCCGGCACATATACGGCTTGCACTGAAGTTATGGAGCCTTGTTTGGTGGAGGTAATACGTTCTTGAAGCTCACCCATTTCCGAAGAAAGAGTGGGCTGATATCCCACAGCCGAAGGGATGCGGCCTAAAAGAGCTGACACTTCGGATCCTGCCTGGGTAAAACGGAAAATGTTGTCTACAAACATCAGAACATCTTGTTTTTCTTCGTCACGGAAGTATTCAGCCATAGAAAGGCCGGTTAGAGCCACGCGCGCGCGGGCTCCCGGAGGTTCGTTCATCTGGCCGAACACCATAGCCAGCTTGTCTAAAACTTTTGCGTCTTTCATTTCGTGGTATAGGTCATTTCCTTCGCGGGTTCTCTCCCCTACTCCGGCAAAAACCGAAACTCCGCCGTGGGCTTTGGCAATATTGTTTATTAATTCTTGAATGACAACAGTTTTACCAACGCCAGCGCCGCCAAAAAGTCCGACTTTTCCGCCTTTAAGGATAGGACAAATAAGGTCTATAACTTTTATACCAGTTTCCAAAATTTCAGTTTTAGTGTTTTGATCGGTAAATTTTGGCGCAGAGCGGTGGATAGGGTATTTTTTTTCTGACTTTGGCGTCGCTTCCCCGTCCACAGCCTCTCCCAGCACGTTAAAAATGCGTCCAAGCGTGTTTTTTCCAACCGGAACCGATATTCCCGCGCCCGTGTCTGAAACCTCTGTGCCGCGCCTAAGGCCGTCCGTGGAAGACATAGCAATAGCGCGCACTATGCCGCCCGGCAGCTGCTGCTGAACTTCGAGAGTTAATTTATTAACTCTCGCTCCGACCGAAGCGTCGGAGCCAAGTTCTATCTCCAGCGCGTTGTATATCGCCGGCACCTCCCCCTCCTTAAATTTTACGTCAACAACCGGTCCGATGACTTGAGTAATGTTTCCTTTATTGTTCATAGTGTAATAATTTTCAATTTTTAATTCTTGATTTTCAATCAACTTTTAATAAAATTATTTAAAATTATAAATTTACTAAAAATTGAAAATTTAAAATTATAAAATTTTATTCGAGCGCTATTCTGCCTGCTGTAATTTCAGCGAGTTCAGTAGTGATTTTGCCTTGCCTCAACTGGTTGAAGGTTAATGTTAAGTCGGATATTAGGTCGCCGGCGGCTTCGGTTGCGTTCTTCATCATCACCATTCTAGCGGAGTGTTCTGAAGCGTCTGACTCCAGTATGGCTTCGTAAACTTGGCTTTCTAGTATTCTGGGAAGCAAGTGTTCTAAAACTTGTTCGGGCGTTGGTTCAAAAGCATATTCCAGATAGCCTCCCTCCCCAATGCTTGGTGAGGGCTGGGGAGAGGTTTGATGATTTAAAAATGGAAGTAGTTGCTTTATCATTGGCTTTTGAGCCAGGGTTGAAACAAAATGGTTATAGACTAAATAAATGCTTTTATATTGACCGGTTAAGTAAACTTGAGTTATGTTTTGAACTAAAGGATAAACTTCTTCAGCTGAAATTGTTCTTTCCGGTTTGGGAAAGTCAGCAATCATATTTTTTCCCATCCGAGCCATAGCTTGCGATGCTTTTTTTCCGAATGTGATAATTTCAAAACTCATTGTTTTAGTTTTGAAATTATCATCCTGAGCGGATGCGCTGGCAAGCGGAGAAGCCGAAGGATCCCTTTGCTCTAACTCTTTTAGCTTGTTCACCAAATTTGTATTTAAACTCCCTACCAGACCTTTATTAGAGCTTATAACAACAACGCCGATTTTATTTTGACTGCCTTTTGTTTCCATTTTCTGCTCAGAGTTTAAAAGTGGATGGCTCATAGATTCAATCCCCCCCAAATCCTCTATAAGTTCCCAAGCTAAAGAAGCGTATGTTCTACTGTTTAAAGCCGCTTGCTGGCTCTTGCGCATTTTCGCGGCCGAAACCATCTGCATAGCTTTGGTTATCTTCCGCGTGCTGGAAACGCTTTTTATTCGGTTTTTCAGTTCCTTGATTCCGGGCATGTGTTTGTATCTTGTATTATGTATTTAGCTTAATACTAAATACATAATACTTTATACTATCTGATTGCTTTCTAAGAAATTCTTAATCGCTTCTTTAAGCTTGTTTTCTGTGTCTTCTTTCAGTTCTTTCTGTTCACGGATTGCGTCCAGCACTTCTTTACCTTGAACCTTCATATACTGGTGGAACTGTTTTTCTATAATTTGCATTTTTTCCGCGGGCAACTGGTTAAAGTAACCGTTGTTTACGGCATATAAAATAGTTACCTGTTCTTCCAAGGAGAGCGGGCTGTATTGGGGCTGTTTTAGAATTTCATTCATTCGTCTGCCTAGTTCCAGGGTTTGTTTGGTTGTTTCGTCCAAATCCGAACCGAACTGGGCAAAGGCTTCTAGCTCTCGGAATTGAGCAAGCTGAAGTTTGAGCTTGCCAGCGACTTTTTTCATAGCTTTGGTTTGAGCCGAGGAGCCTACGCGCGAAACTGAAATACCGACGTTTAAAGCCGGCCTTACGCCTTTGTAAAAAAGATCAGATTCCAGGAAGATTTGACCGTCTGTGATGGAGATAACATTGGTGGGAATGTATGCCGAAACATCGCCTGCTTGCGTTTCTATGATTGGTAATGCTGTAAGTGACCCGCCACCATAGTCTTCGTTAAGTTTGGCGGCTCGCTCTAAAAGGCGGGAATGTAAATAAAATACATCACCTGGGTATGCTTCCCTGCCGGGCGGCCTTCTAAGAAGTAAAGAAATTTCACGGTATGCCACGGCTTGTTTGGACAGGTCGTCGTACACAACAAGCACATCTTTACCCTGGTCCATAAAATATTCACCCATAGCGCAGCCAGCGTATGGAGCTATATAAGAAAGAGCGGCTGGTTCTGAAGCTGAAGCTGAAACCACTATTGTGTAGTCCATTGCGCCATTTTTTTCAAGTTCAGCGACAATTTTTGCAATCTTTGATTCTTTTTGACCAATGGCAACATAAATACAAATCATATTTTGCCCCTTTTGGTTTATGATTGTATCAACTGCTACTGCGGTTTTTCCAGTTTGACGGTCGCCGATTATAAGTTCCCTTTGGCCTCTTCCGATAGGTATGAGGGCATCAATTGCTTTAATGCCCGTTTGTACGGGTTCTTTTACCGATTTGCGGGTAATGACGCCAGGCGCAATTTTTTCTACCGGGTAGTATTTTGAAGATTTAATGTCGCCTTTGCCATCTTTTGGTTGTCCCAAGGCTGAAACAGTCCTGCCTATCAGTCCTTCACCTACCGGTACTGATAAAATTTTTCCAGTTGCCCGGACAGTATCGCCAACTTTTATTTTTGAATAATCCCCAAGAACAATACTCCCAATCAAATTTTCTTCCAAGTTTAGGGCTACGCCTGAGATCCCGTTAAAATCCAGCATCTCCATACTGGAAACCTGGGTTAGTCCGGATACGCGCGCAACGCCGTCAGCTACTTCCAAAACCGTTCCGACTTTTTCAACTTCAGCTTTGGGTTGGAATTCTAAAATTTTGTTTTTTAACTGCGTAACCAGATTTGTATTGGGCATATGTCAGTTTTTTAAACCCCCACCCCTTTATAAGCGGAGTAGAATGTCAAAAGTTAATAAAATATTATTTTTTTCTATTTAATATAACGCTATCCAAACTAAACTAATTTTCTAAAATTTTGAAATAATAACTAGTGTCGCCGTATATTGTATAAGATGTTTTGTCAAAATCATTTTTTTCACCATAAAATTCTGCATTTTTTCCTACATAGATTGACAAATTTGGCTCATTTTCGTCAAGACCAATAATACTACCTCTGGGCGCGTCCAACCGATTTGGGGGTAAGCCGCCTATTGTTAAAATAATTTGTTTTCCTGAAAGTTCAACAATAAAATTTCCGTCATAAGGCAATTCGTTTTTTATATTGGTAATTTTTCCTGAAAATTTGATTTTACTAGTCTGCGCGAAATCAGAATTTACTGAAGTTGGAGTAATGGTGATGGAAGGTGCTGGGTTCGGCTGAACAATATCTTTTTTAATAGCATTTAAATTTTGAGGGTCGCAAGCAGCTGCAATAAGGACAATGCTGCATATAACCAAAAAAAATTTGCTTGCGTATTTTGTTATTTTTTGTGATGGATTTTGTCGCATATTTATTGTTTTAATTCCTGGTTCAAATTATCAAGCTGGGTTTTTATACTTCCGTCTATCAAGGTGTCGTCTACCCGTACTACAACTCCGCCGATTATATCTTCTTTGATCTTAGAGCTGTACTGGGGTTTGCCTTGGATGACGGAATTTAAACCCTCAAGTATTTTTGTGTTGCGCTCTGCGGCAAAAGTTGCTTTTACATCTTTTACCCCTTTTTCCAAATTTTGAAGCGCCAAATACTCAGCTTCAATTTGTTCAACCTTGTTTAAATCCCCATTCTGCGAAAGAATTGTTACCAGGTTATCTAAAACCTTGTCCTGGTCCTTTGGGTTTGTTTCTTGAATGCTCTCGTAGAGAGCTTGCGCGTATTGTTTTGCAGATGTCTTCATTGTTTGTTGTGGCTAATTTCCTCAACGGTTTTTTTGATCAGTTCAATATCGTGCTTGTCGTCAAGTTTTTTCTTTAAAACTTTTTCAGTCGCCATTGTTACCATATCCGCAACTTCAGATTTTATCTCCGCCAGGGATTGTTTTTGGTCAGACTCAATTTGAGCTCTCGCCTGACTGATATATTTATCCTGTTCTTCCTTGGTCTTTTTTAAAACCATATCTTTTGCTGTCAAAGCATCTTGCTCGGCTTTGGTTAAAATCTCTGAAGCTTTCTGTCTGGCTTGCTTTACTTCTTCGGCTTTCCAAAGTTCAAATTCAGTTTTTTGTTTTTCCACATCCTCAGCGTCTTTCAGCGCTTGTTCTATTTTTTGAGATCTTTCAGCAAGCTTTAAAGATATGGGTTTAAACACAAACCGGTTTAAAATATAAAAAATTATCCCAAAGTTAATTAACTGGGCTAAAAATAGTTTCCAGTTCAAACCTAAAGTTGAAACCAAACTTGTTTCTTGCTCAATGTTTGCCGCAGTTTCCGCAGCTTTTGCAATATGTATAAATTCAATCATTTTTTTAAAAATTAATTTCCAGCTATCTCCACGTGCAAATAAGCATATGGAGATAAGTTGAAATTGATTCTTACAAAGTAAAAGAAACAACCAGAGCGTAAATCGCGATAGCTTCGGCAAAGGCCAAAGACAAAAGCATTGGAACGAACAATTTTTCCGCAGCTTCCGGATTTCTGCCTATGCTTTCCATAGCTTTACTTGCGGTTTTGCCTATGGCATAAGCCGGCATCATACCGCCGATGGCGATTGCTCCTGCTTTGGCAAGAGTTGCTACTACTTCTGCTTCCATAATATATTTTCCTTTTTGGTTTGTTCTTAGACTGTTTTTAGAGGTTGTTTAAAGTCTGAACTAAACCTTAATTATTTATAAATAAATTTAATGCGCCTCTGAACCGTGAGGTTCTAGGGTAGCCATATTCAGGTAAACTAAAGTTAACATTGAAAAAACCACAGCTTGTATAAGTCCAACAATTATTTCCAAACCCATAAACGGAAGTGGGAGAAAAAATGCGAGTAATGAAGCTAGTACAGTAAGCAGAACTTCGCCGGCAAAAATATTGCCGTAGAGCCTGAGGGACAAGGAAACCATTTTTGCTATTTCGGAAAATACCTCAATTATGCCGACAAAAAATTCTATGACTGCCACTAAAATTTTAACTGGGTTAAAAGATATTATGGCCTTAAACAAATCCTTCAGTTTGATAAATTTGTTAACATATCGGAAAAAACCTATAGCCGCAATGCCAAAAAAATGTGAACCCATTACCGCTATAACCGCCATTGACAATGTCATATTTAAATCCGAGTTGGCAGGCCTTAAAAAAGGAAAAATATGAAAATTTTCTGAAAATCCCGAACAATATTTGTAAGCAACAAATACTTGGTTGTGATGGTCAAAACACCTGGCAATGGAGCCGGTCCCCGGCATTAAACCCATCCAGTTTGAAACAACTATAAAGAGAAAAAATGTTCCGACAATGGGCAGGAATTTATAGCTTCTTTTTCTGTCCCCTGTCACTTGATCAAAATATCCTAGCATAAATTCTAACAGTCCTTCGGCAAAATTTAGAATTCCTTTTGGTACAGAAAGACCTTGATAATATTTTTTTACACCTCTTTGAACAAAAATTGCAAAAATCAAAAAAAACACCAAGGCAATGCTTGAATTGATGTGCGAATTGGTAACTGGAAATGAGCCAATATTGAACATTGTTTCCGCGGCTAGCGGAGGCAAGGCTACGATCATTTTTTTATGAGTTCTTTAAGTTTTTTAATCTGCTTATAAATCCCCATACTGCTGATGGTTATTGCAAGAACTAAACCCAAAACAACAAAATACTTGGTTTGATATCTGTTGTCCAACCATTTGCCGATATAAACCAAAACTATCAAAGGAAGCGCGATAATAAGGCCAAAATCAGTGGCAGCGCTGAACATTGACATCGCATTTATGATTTTTTTGCTTTTCGGCACCAGCTTGCTGGCATCTTTAGCTTCCCGAAGCTCTTTTTGCTCTTTATGCAGTTGATCTAAAGAGACTCTGCCCGGCACTAAATATTCATCATTTGGTTCTTTATCAGACATAAAATTTTATTTTTGACATTAAAATGTCCCAAAAAACATCTTAAATATAACAATTTCTGCTTATTTGTGTCAAGACTCTAAGACATTGACTGAAATAATAAATTATGTTATTGGCGCCATTGCTCCCCGCCTGCCTACCGCCTGGAGCTCCGACGTAAAGTCGGAGTAAACCGGCGATCGGAAACGGGTTTATTCAGCACCTTTGGAGCCGACGATCGGAGTTGAACCGATAACCTATGGTTTACGATACCATTGCTCCCCGCCTGCCTATCGCCTGGAGCCGAAAGTGGGACTTGAACCCACAACCTGCGGTTTACGATACCGCTGCTCTACCAATTGAGCTATTTCGGCGCTAGGCGACTGGCGGGCTGGTGCCTAATCCCGACGCACTTTAGGGGTCGGGACCCCGACCTAGTGTCGGGGTTGAGCTACGTCGGCTTATATAAGCTGAGGTATCAGATTTTTATTTGTCTAAAATCAATTTTTTTGCCAAATAAAAATTTTGCTACTGCTTCAAAATTTTTACCTTTTTTTGTTACGCAGAAATCTTTGTTGCCACCCCTGCCCAATGTTTTAGAAATTTCTTTGTGCTTTTGCAGATACTGCCCAAGTTTTTTTGGAATTATTTCGTCCTGCGAAATAATTTTTACACTACTGCCTGCAAATTTGCGAGCAGATTTTTTTAACAGCGCATAATGAGTACAACCAAAAATAATCGCTTTAACTTTTTTGTTTTTTAGCGATTCTGTATAGTATTTTATAGCACTTTCAGCTTTAAGTAAAGAATTATTTTCAATCAAATCAACCAGCTCAGGAGCCGCGAGTTCATATATTTTGGGGTTTGAAGTTAGTTTTTCCAATTCTTTTTTATACTTATGAGACTGTACTGTACTTTTGGTGGCGATGACCCCAATTGAGTCTATTTTTTTGTTTTGAGCTATTTCTTCAAGAGTTGGGATAATGACCCCCAAAATTCTCCGATCCGGGTATTTATTTAATAAATAATTTTGCTGAACTTCCCTTAAGGCCCAAGCAGTGGATGTATTACAAGCGATAATGACCAATGAACAATTTTGTTTAAACAAAAAATCAACAGCTTTTCGCGTTCGGGTTTTTATTACGCCGGGAGACTTTTCCCCATAAGGCAGAAAAGCCGTGTCGCCCAGATATGCATAGTTAAACCAAGGAAATTTTTTGAAAATTGCCTTAGTGATTACAAGTCCCCCAAGCCCAGAGTCAAAAATACCAATTTTCATTATTGTATTCCTGCTTCAGTTAACACCCTTTTTCCAGCAGAATACCCGCCAATTTCAGCGCCTAAACAGAAAGAAAATTCGTATTTGCTCGCGTTGATTTTTTTGTAAATATATTTATTATCTTCTTCGCTACAAGTCCCGTCTGCTGGGGTTGGGCTTTCTGGCAAAATTCCTAGGTAGTTGGGGATAAAATTTTGAGGCATTCCATCTTGGCTATCTGGATATTTGTTGTAGTCATTAAAATACAACTCTAAAGCAGATGCAAATTGCCTTGCATCAGCAAGTCTTTTCGCGTCTCTGGATTTAGATCGCGCTAAGTTTAGGCTTTCAATAATATCAAAAGCATTTTCCGGAGCTGTTAGCTCTTGCGTTTTTCCAAAATCAAAATATTCAGACTCAATGGACAAAACCCCATCAAATTTAAGTTCCGAGACAATTTTTTTAATATTATCTTCCATTGAAGTATCTGTGATAAAATCGGGATTTACGCACTGTTCAGGAGTTCCTGGGCAAACTATATTCTCAATTCCTGCCGAACTTAGTTTTAAAACACCGGCTTTGTAGCCACCAGTATCAGCTCCCAGACAAAAAGTCATTTCATAATCACTATAAACTGTTTTCCCATTTAAACCCTTTAATTTTTGACCCTTTGGAGTGTACCAATAGTTATTAAAGTACTCAGTACATTGACCGGAAGTTTTTGGAGCTGTGGGAAAAATGCCTATATATAATGGACTTATGTCCACTGGCTTTCCGTTTTCCCCCGCAGGATAACCTTGGTTGTCGTTAAAATATAATTCGTATGCGGAAGCTAACTGTCTTACATCAGCCAGCCTTTTTGCGTCAGAATTTGTAAAATCATTTTCTGATGTTCGACTTGCTACCTCAGTAAGGGAAACCAAAGAAGGGAAATTACTCTCAAATTTTACTTTGTATAACCTACCGTCTTTAACCCCAACCCAAGTTTCCATTGTTTTTACTTCCATTTTATCAACCAGGGCATTTACGGCGGTTTTGATCTGCTGTACATCGCTTTCTTTTACAACTTCGCCTGAATCCTTGACAGCGCCACTGATTTTTTCAACGTATTTAGTGAAAGCATCCTTAATCCCCTGTTTATCCAGGGAATTTTTTAAGTGTAAAACTGATTGTTTCCCGATTTTTTCATTACCCAGACTTTTTTCAAGTTTAACAAAAGTGGAGTCAGACCAAATCTTGCTTAATTCTTCTTTTAGTGAGCTGTTTAAAATTGCGTTTACTTGTTTTGCACCCTTAGGTGAAGTAAGCATTTCTTTTTCGAGCTCATCAAAATCTATTTTCAACCATTCGGTTTTTCCCTCGGTATTTGCAATTCCCGCCAAAGCCGAGAAAATTGGGTTTTCACCGATATTGAAATATAAAACTTTTCCCAAGAAAAAATATTTAAAGGAAGTTGAAAAACTGCTATTGCCGCTGCCGGCTGTATATTTAACCACTGACGAAGACTTTGGATTTTGGCTGTCTGTGGTATCAACATAGTATTGTCCGTCAAAATCTAAAAAAACGTTGGAAAAATTAAACAAAAGACCTGAAGTTGAGCTGGCGCTCGAAATACCGTTATCTTTGTAACTTATCTTAAATTTGTTGGAATAGACTGAGTCAAGCGGAGTTTGTTTATATTTATTCCAAATTTTTTGAGGCGACCCATAAATTACCGAATCTAAAAGTCCGAAAAAGTAAGCGGCTGCGCCTGTTGAAAGAAAAAAGACAAGCAATATAAATAAAAGAATTTTGTTTATATTCCGACCTGTGTTTGCCGGGGCTTTGTAAGTTTGCCCTACTGTTGTTTGGGATGAAAGATTGCTTGAAACTTTTATTTCTGCAGCGTTAGGGGTTCTGGCAGGGTTTTTCAAAGAAGTTTGTTCTAATTTCAGATCTTCATCTTTATTTGTAGCCGGCTTATGTTCATCCGCAAACGCGTGTTTGACAGCCTCCTCTATTTCCACGCCCTCCCAGCCCTCGGTAATGAGGTTTTGTTTTATCTCAGCGGTGGTTAAACCGTGTTTGTGGGCTTCTACAACATAATTTACCAGATCTTTATTCATAAAATTATTTATATTATTTTAAATAATGTGACTTTAATCTCGCTTTTTTGATTTTTTATCCAGGTATCAAAATTATTTGATTTGAGCATAATGATTTTTATGTCAAATAAATTATTTTCCGAGGTTTTTTTTGCATCTTCAAGTTTTACCAAAAAAGCTCCATTTCTGGAAAATACAGTTTGAATTTCTCCGGTGTTAAGATTGGCTAGCGTGTCCAAAACTTCAGGATACAAGTTTTCAATTCTAACTTCGCCCAAGTCTCCAAAAAAAATTTTTGAAGCATCATCTTGGCTAAAATCAGCGGCTAACAGTTGAAATGATGCCCCCTCCTTAATTTTATTGTATATCATCTCAGCTTCTTTGTAAGACTCAGGGTTTGTTGTGGGAGACTGAAAAAATTTAATTTTTATTCTATCTTCCAAAATTCTTGGAAGAAAAATATTTTTTAAAAAAACTTTTTTTTCCAAACCGGATTTTTTTTCCGCGAATTCCAAGGCTTTTATTTCCTCACCGTTCAGCTGATTTAATATCCGGTCGAGCTCTGCTTCATATTCAGTATCGCTGGGAATCGCGTTGACTTTTTCCGCTATCTGCCATAATTTGAGATCATTGACACTGGAGTTTTCAGCCGCAGAATAAATATCCTTGCCGCTTATGCCCAAGATTTTGGCGAAACTGGAAATGCTTTTATATTTTTGGATTGCTGATTTGCTAGTCAGATTTTTTTCCCCCACCTTACCGATCGGGAGGGGAAAATTTTCCAGAAAAAAGTCTTTTATTTTACCGTTTGGGAAAAAAACTATGGCGCAAGCAGTAGTCAATCCAATGAATAAAATCAGAGAAAGGATTTTAAAAAATTTGATTTTTTTCATTTGCTATCGGAATTTTAGGGGTAAAAATACTTTCTCCATTTCGTAAAATTGCTTTGGCTGTTTTTTTCGGCCGAAACCGCATTTTCAGGTTGATTATTTTCGGCAAAAAAATATACTTCCTCGCCATCTTGCTTAAAACCCATCTGCCCTTTGGCGAGCCTATCTTTATAGTCAATTGAATTAAAATACTTAATCGAGTTAAATAACTGGGAATTTTTTTTCTCCATAGCGTCAGTTTGCTCGGAGATTTTTTCTTTTTCTAGAAAAATGGCTTTTTTGTTTAAAAATTGCTTATATTGAGAAAAGCCTAAAAAACCCGCAAAAAAAATTAAACCTGTAAGTGAAACTGCGAAAACCCAGTCAAAGTTTCGTTTTTTTATTTTTTTTGCCGATATAATCATATAATCAGTCTTCCGTAGAGGAGTTTGTTTGGTAGCCAATTTTTTTTTGGATGTCCGGTAAACTCTCTTTGGTTATGTAAGGATTTTGCCCGGTAATTTCGTTATGGATTTTCCATAAATAATCCTTGGTTTTAGCCGGCCTGGAAATTTTGGAAAAAACAAGAGGTTCGGTTAATCCGACAATTTGAACATAGATATCGCCGTAATTAAATATCGCTGGAAATATGCCTTTGGTTTCAAAAGAAATATTTAATATTCTATCAAGCGGAGTTTCTATTACCCGCTTGTGAACTGTATTGTAGAATTGGAGATTGATTAGTCTTTTGTCGGTTAAAATATATGAATTGAGCCTCCATAGCATATAGCGGTGAAAAAAATAAAATATACAAAGCAATGTCCAAATCCAAAGTCCTTGGCTGAATTTTTCACTCAAACCGTAATTTGAAAGAAAACGCCAGGGAACTAAAATACCGAGAAAAACCAAAAAAACATACTTAAACAACACAATTTTTGTTTGCCTGTATACTTTGATTATCTTTTCATTTTCTTGAATTTCCGCTTTAAACATATAGTTTTTAGAGAGCAAAGCCTAAGCCAAAAGTGGTAATAACCATACTTAATATAATTATTATCGCCACAAAATACATTATGCGGTTTATTAGTTTTCTATTTTGAAACATCGCCAGGTATAAGATTAAATTTAATTACATTTTAAAGCGCTCAGGCAGGCGGCTTTTTGATCAGCGGGAGCTTGGTCGCAGGCTTGGCATTGGAGCGTTTTTGTATCCATTGTTCCGGCTGACCCGGCGCCGGGCAGTGTTTGGGTTACTGAAGATAAATCTTTAAATTCAATATTTTTAGGCAACTCAAAAATTGACCTGTCTTCGTCCCACTCTTCGCAGGAGTAATCAATTTTTTGCTCAGCATCGGTTTGCCCTTTTTGAGTGTTTGAATTTTGATCTTTTGCATTTACTTCGGCTTTAAAACCCATATTACTTTGGTCAGTCCAGCTATACATAAAGTCGCCGTCTATCAGCATATTTGATTTTATATTTTTTCCTTCTACTTTTGTATTAAAAGAGCTTGCTAATTTTCCTTTTGAAGAATATATAGTCCCTTGAGTTTCTGAGCCCTGGGACATAAATTTGGCTTCGCATTTTAAGTTTTTTCCCAACATTGCCAACTCTTTAAAGCTTTTTTGACCCTTTTCCGACTGTTTTGTTTCGGTTTTTTCATAATTTGTCTTAACAGTTGTTTTGTTTCCGCAACTTGCTCCAAGCAGGAGTATGCCAGCTAAAACCAGCAAAAGTTTATTTTTCATAAGTTTGATCCTTAATTTATTACGAATTTATTATACCATAATTATAAATAAATAAAAAACCCTTTACAGAAGATGTAAAAGGTTTTAAAAAGTCGCCTATTTAAAAGTTCATTGGCGGGTATTTATCAGTAAGCCCCATCATATAAGCGCTAACCCGGGTATTCCATCTGGTATAACCGACCACAAAGTTAAAAAGCGTTTTGGGATATTTACCTGTAAAGAGGACGGCAAATTGTGCAATCACCCAAGCAAGCAGACCTACAAATCCCAAAAAGTACAAAATAACCAAGTGAGGCAGTAAAATTAAGAGCCTTGGGAGGAAAAATAATATAGTTGCCAAAGCCAAAAGCCTCGAGGACTTTTCCGGATATTGAACTTCGACAGTTACCGGATACTGTTCAACCGACTGTGTTTGCAAGTTTTGTTCTATAATATTTTATTAAAAAATTAATATTTTAATATTTATTTCTTTAAAACAGCTAAAAACGCCTCTTGGGGAATTTCCACTTTCCCTATTTGCTTCATCCGTTTTTTACCCTTTTTTTGTTTGTTCAAAAGTTTCATCTTACGCGTAACATCGCCGCCATATAAGTAGCCTGTCACATCTTTCCTTAGCGCTGAAATGGTTTCTCTTGCAACCACCTTGCCGCCTATGGCTGCTTGGATGGCGATTTCAAACTGGTGGCGCGGAATGAGTTTTTTAAGGTTCTCCACCAGTTCTTTGCCTTCCTGGTGCGCGCTTATGCGGTGCATTATGGCTGACAAAGCCTCAACTTTTTCTCCTGCCACTAAAATATCCACCTTGACCAAATCCCCCACCCGTTCTTCTATAAACTCATAGTTCAAAGACGCGTAGCCTGCGGAAACTGATTTCAATTTATCGTAAAAATCAATAATAATATTGGCCAAAGGCATTTCAAAACTCATATCAACCCTCTCTTGGCCCAAATATTTTATTTCTTTTGAAACCGCTCTTCTTTGGGTCGCAATTTCCATTATGGGTCCGATGTGTGATGCCGGGGTTAAAATATTGACTGCCATCCAGGGTTCGTAAATATGTTTTATTACGCTCGGGTCTGGAAATTCCGAAGGATTGTGGATGTAAAAATTTTCCCCGTTGGTTTTTTCAATTTTATAAGCGACTGAAGGCGCGGTTAAAACCAGGTCCAGATCGTATTCGCGGGACAACCTTTCCTGAACAATATCCATATGCAGTAAACCCAAAAAGCCGGTTCTAAAGCCAAAACCGATAGAAGGGATATTTATAGGCTCAAATTCCAAAGCCGCGTCTGAAAGTTTCAACTTGTCCATCGCGTCGCGCAAAACCGGGTAATCATCGCCTGAAACCGGAAAAATAGTGGCATAAACCATAGGCTTAACTTGCTTGTAACCAGGTAATATTTCAACGGAATTTTTTGCAGACAAAAGCGTGACAGTATCTCCCACGCGGGCTTTGGACACGTCGCGCAGTCCGGTTACAATATAGCCAACTTCCCCGGTTTTAATCTCGTCGCAAGGATCAAATTTTGGCTTGAAATATCCAACTTCAAGGCTTTCAGCTTCGGTTTTACTGCCAATGGTATAAATTTTCTGACGGTTCTTTAATTCACCATCAATTGCCCTGACAAAAACAACCACTCCTCTGTGTATATCATACAGGGAGTCAAATATCAG
Organism: uncultured Candidatus Saccharibacteria bacterium; assembly: GCA_964512925.1. Lineage (GTDB taxonomy): Bacteria > Patescibacteriota > Doudnabacteria > UBA920 > UBA920 > CAZEKH01. The sequence goes on from CAZEKH010000003.1 coordinate 49,770, forward strand.
TCCGCGGAAAGGCTTCTGGGGACTTCCTTTTGGCGAAGGGAGTCTTTCTATTACGGCTTTTAAAATATTCTCCACTCCCTCGCCGGTTTTACCAGAAGCATAAAGAATTTCTTCATCTTTAAAACCAAAGGCGGCCTTGAGTTCATCCGCGGTTTTTTTGCGATCAGAATTCGGCAAGTCAATTTTATTAACTACTGGGATCAAAACCAAATCGTGTTCCATTGCCAGATAAACATTGGCTAGAGTTTGAGCTTCTATGCCTTGGGTTGAGTCAACAACTAAAATCGCGCCTTCGCAGCAGGCCAATGACCTTGAAACTTCATAGGTGAAATCCACATGTCCTGGCGTATCAATCAGGTTGAGGATATAGGGCGTAGAATTTAGCGTGTAGTTCATCCGCACTGGTTGCAGTTTGATGGTTATGCCTCGTTCCCGCTCCAAATCCATCTGATCTAAAAGCTGGGATTTCATCTCCCGAAGGGAGACAGTTTTTGTAACTTCCAAAAGTCGATCCGCCAGCGTGGATTTACCGTGGTCAATATGGGCAATAATGCAAAAATTTCTTATGTTATTCATTTTTCTTCAACATTCTCCAAATTTCTTCCGCCTCGCGTAATTTTAGCTTAATTGCCACAAAAATGAAAGCCGCAATCCCGACCGCGCTTGAGGTGATGGATTGGAACAAAATTCCTGTTGCGGTTTGCGTATCCACCAAAGGCCCGATAATTTTTAGGGATAAATATGAAACTTCAGCCAAAATGAAGCTGGCGCAAATAATTTTTAGAGCGGAGCTTAAAATTTTTGCATTAAAAACTTTAAAATGAACGTCGGAAAAACCTTTCAGCCTTTGGCGGAGCAAAAAAAATAAAACCGTAAATCCGCTGATGCTGGCAATGGTAAACGCCGCGGCTAAACCCGGTAGAGCAAAGGCATAAATTTTCGTAAAAACATAAGCGCAACAAATATTTATGGCAATAGCTATAGAGTTTGCAAAGACCGGAATCTTAGTATTTTGCGTGGCATAAAAAGCTCTGGCAAATAAAGGCATTACTCCCTGTGAAAAGAGGCTAAAACAGAAAATGCCCAGCGCTGTAAAAGTTAAGCGGGTGTCATTCCAATCAAATTCTCCCCTGCCAAAACCGAGTCTTACAACATATGAGCGCATCAAAAACAGTAAAACGGAAATAGGAATTAAAAAAAATAAAACTTTAATAGTGGAATCCTCCAGGGTTTTAAAAAATGCCGGAAAATTTCTTTCTGCGTAGTATTGGGACAAGGCAGGAAAAGCCGCAACAGAAACGGAATATCCAAAAATACCCAAAGGCACAGCAGCCAAGTCAAGGGCTAAATTGAATATTGAGATTGTGCCCGAAGTTAGAGTTGAGCCGACAATGGTTGCTATTATTAAACTTACATTAGCCAGATCTATGCCGAAAATCCTAGGTAAAAACAGAAGAAAAATTTTTTTTAGAGCTGTCTCCTTAAACAGGATTATGGCTTGATATTTATAGCCTAAACTTATGACCTGGGGTATTTGGGCGGCAATATGAAGAAGTGATCCCAAAATAACCCCTAACCCCCAGCCTAAAAATCCAAATTTTGGGAAAAGGTATAGAAATCCAAAAATAATCCCCAGATTATATAAGATGGGAGACAAGCTTGCGGCAAGAAACTTTTTTTGCGAATTCAAAATAGAGCTGAGTATGCTGGAAATGGTAAAAAGTACAGGTGTTATGAGCAGGAGCCTTGTTAAAAATACTGTACTCCAAAATTTTTCGCCATAAAATCCCGGCGTCAGCATTTTTACCAGTTCAGGAGCAAAAATGGCCAGGCTGCCGCAGATTACCACCATAACAGCAACTGCGCAATTCATTACAGAGTTGGCAATTTTATAGGCGTTTTTGGAATTTTTTTTAAATTCATCAACAAAAACCGGTATAAAGGAAACGGATAAAGTTCCCAAAATCATTAAATTAAAAACCAGATCGGGAATCCGAAAGGCGGCATAATAAATATCCAATTTGTCCCCTGGACCTAATAGAGAGGCAAATAACGCGCTTCTGACAAAGCCCGTCAGCCTGGAAAAAATGGTAAAAAAGCCGATTAGAGCCGCAGCTTTTCCCACAGAAAAATTTTTTTCAAGATTTTTTAAAGTATTTATCATTTACTTGAAAATATTATGCCGAAAAATTTGTCAGATTCTTCTTCTGTTTCAAACGACAAGAAACTTGAATCCAATTTTTGCGGTTTAAAATTCATCCATTCTATGGTTTTACCTGGAAATTTAACCGCGTATGACAACGTTTGTTTTTGAGCTCCCGGCTGTTTTTGCCATAACAGAGTAAAACGGTCTGTTAAAGCAAGTTTAAACGGCAGTTTGTATTTAATGTTTATAGATTTGCTCTCGCCACCTTTAAGATTCATCCAGTTTCCAAAATACGTCTTGTTCGCTTCTTTGCCGATCAGAGTGCCGGTTAAAACATCCTTAACCGCGGATTTTTCCCAAGCCAGAATGTCGCTGTCCGATTTAAAGGCATTGTCGCGGGGCATCTCTCCGATATTTTTATAGTCAAAGCCGGAAATTGATATTAATTCCGAATTTTCAGGGACAAAAACCCGTATAAACGATAAATTAAACGCGTATTCCAAGTTCGGCAGGTTATTTTTTCTTGTTATTTTTAAATTGTTTACTATACTTCCGTCTTCTAAAAATTCCGTTTCAAGTTCTAAGTTTTGCGCGATATGGAGATCGGTTTTTGTTCCGCCTAAATTCGCCGTCGCAACGCCTAAAAAATCCCTGTCAGTGGTATGAACAGAACCATCCCACCCGAATTCTTTAAAAGTATTTTGCATTTGTTGGTTTGGGCTGTAAAACATAATTTGTTTGCCAGCCGTTTGCTTCTGATAACTTTCTAGCGCCAGAAGCTTTTCAGAAACACTCAGAGTTGATATTTTTTCCAGCAAAATGGGAAATAAATCCGCTAGGATTTGTTTTGGAAGGTTTTCAGCCTTGTCTTGGCTTAAGGTTGATTGGGCTTCAATTTGTTCGGAAAAATTTTCTGCGTCTATATCCACATTTTGAGACCTAATACTAACAGTTCCGGTCAAATTTAAAAGGTCTTTTACCAATTCCGGAGTCATTGCGATTAAAAGATCCGGTGTTTCGTTACCTTCTTTCTCGTAAAATGAAATGGCTTTTTTAGCATTCGAGGGAAAATCAAAAAACCAGTTGCTATCACGCAAAAACCAACGGTTGTTAACGTTATATAAGGGGTGGGGAGGAAAAATTTCTTCAGTTAACTGGCCGTCCAAATCATAAATACTGCTGATTTTCTGCTGTTTGATTTGACCGTCTTCAATTAAAAATTTTCCATATGTCCCGATAAACCCGCCTCCGGGCCTGAGTTCGTTGTTATTTAAAAACAAAATCAATATATGTTTTTTACCGGTTAGGATCTGCCTGGTCAATCCAAACAACAAATTCAGGTTTTTAAAATCCTCAGAGGCTTGCGCGGTTATAAATTTTACTTTTAAAAACAGGTCTTGTTGGTTTTTGGGCAAAAAACCAACATTGACCTTGGACAGACTTAAGTCAGCCGCAATGAAATACGCTTGAATTTTTTGAAAGGAAGGTTCTATTTTCGCAAATATTTCAGGGAGAGTCGGTTCCGAATACACGCCGCCGGGCGTAACTTTTATTTTAGAAATTTGTTCTAAAATTTGCGAACTTTCATAACCGGCCCCGGCCAAGGTTTTTGACGCATAAAGCAGATTTTCAGCCGTTTTTGATTGCGGTGTTAAATCAAAAATTTTTTTTGAATCTTTAGAGGCTTGTTTTAAATCATTTTCAGCGCTGGAAAAAGTTTGAACAGCTTTGTAAAAACTTTTTTGGGCATTTACAGAATCTAAATTTGAAAGGTTTTTGCCTGCTATGCTTGTCTGGCTGATACCTAGTACGGCTTTTTCCTTAAGTCTATCTTTTACCGACAACCCATATGCGGCTAATCCGAAAAACTTCAAAGCGCCCAGGAGGGCAAAAGAAACTAGAATAAACAAACTAAAATTTGCCACAAATTTTAGTTTAAAAAATTCTTTGCTCCGTAGTCTTGCTGAATGTAAAAATCTGCGTCTTTCCCAATCCAAAAATTTAACCGTGCCGATAAACAGGTTTAAAACCATCAGGCCGAAAAAATAGCAAAGGTTAAAAATCGGTTTCCAAAAAAACGCAAAGCCGGACCCAGCTTTTAAATGGCTTGGTTTATAAAGCCCTTTTTTAAAATATAATCTGGTAATTTTTTTGTTGCTCATTTGGAATTTTTCGCAATACTCATAATTATACCCGCCGCAAACATATTCATTATTAGCGCTGAACTTCCATAGCTGAAAAAAGGCAGAGGAATGCCCGTTAGCGGCACCAGTCTGAGCATAGCTGCTATATTGATTATAACTTGTATTGCAATCCAAGACATAATTCCAAATGCCAGCATTTTTCCAAAGCGGTCTTTTGCCGATTTCGCTATACTCGCCATACTTAAGATAAAAGCCGTATATAAAGCTAAAATGCCAGATGATCTTAAAAAACCCAACTCTTCGGCCGTAACCGCAAAAATTGAATCATTCATCACTTCGGGCAGATAATTGTGTTTCTGCCTTGAAAGCCCATATCCATAACCCCAAAATTTCCCTGATCCGACAGCCAACATTGCTTGGTTGATGTGATAGCTGATGCCTTTTGGATCATCCTGAGGGTTTAAAAATGCGTTGATTCTGTTTGCGCGATAGGGTTCAAAATGCACAAAACCAGCCAGAAATACAATACTAGTCAAAGCAGACCAAAAAAAATATTTCCAACTTATACCTGCGGTAAAAAGCATAGAGGCGGCAATACCTCCTAAAACCAGAGCGCTGCCCAAGTCAGGCTGCCAAAGGATTAAAAAACAAAGCAACCCCGTAACAACAATCGGCGGGAGCAAGCCAAAATAAAAATCATTGATTCGGCTTTCTTTTTTTTCTGCCCAGGAAGCCAAATAAAATATCAAAGCTATTTTTGCAAGTTCTGAAGGCTGAAAAGTAAAAATACCCAAATTCAGCCAGCGCGTTGCGCCACCGGAACTGATACCCAAGCTGGAAATTTTGACAGCTAGAAGTGAAAGCAGGGCTACCACCACCACCAACCCGAGGTATTTATGCCAAAGTCTGTATGGCACTTTCCAGCCGAGAAAAAAAGCCATTAAGCCTAAAATTAAGCCGAATGTAAACTGATGGATAATATAATAGGTTGTGGTGCCTGCCACCCGGTAAGAGTCAACGGTTGACGCGGAATATAGCGAAACAAAACCGATTGCTAAAAGTCCCGCCAGGGTAATTATAAATCCCCAGCTATTTTTTAACCCCGGGTTTGTGAGCGAATTTTTTTGCATATTTTATAAATTGTTCTCCGCGGTCCTTGTAATTTTTAAACATTCCAAATGACGCGCACGCCGGACTTAGAAGCACAACATCGCCGCGGACCGCCACATTTTTTATTTGCTTGAAAACATCTGACATTGTTGAGGCGCCTTCTTGCAGATTTAAGCTGTTTTTAAACCGGTTAATTTCCGTTTTGATTTTTTTAGCTTCTTGGCCGATCAGTATTATGGACTTGATATAAGGCGATTCTGAAACGGTTTTTGCCAACATTGAAAAGTCGGAATCTTTAACTGAGCCGCCTAAAATCAGTATTATGGGCTTAGAAAAACAGGAGATGGCGGCAATGGCTGATTCAGGAACAGTTGAGAAAGAATCATTATAAAACAATATTCCCTGCTTTTTTGCTACGAGCTGCATTCTGTGCTTTAAGCCGCGGAAGTTTTTAACAGATTTTGCGATAGCTTTTTTTTCACAGCCGGCCGCCAAAGCGGCAGCTGAGGCTGCCATAATATTTTCCAAATTATATTCCCCTATGAGCCCAACTTCGTTTCTGTTAACTAATTCAATATCTTTTACTTTATTTGATTTGTATATGATAGAATCTTTGCTCAAAAAAATATTGTTATTAAAATAATTTTTACTTCCAAAAAAAATTTTGCTAGCTTTTGTAAGCGTGTGAAAGCCAAGCGAATTTTTATTGTCTGAATTTACAATGCAAAAATCATTTTTTTTCTGAAACCTGACAATATTACTTTTAGCATTTAGATATTCGGAAAAAGTCTTGTGATAGTTTAAATGTTCAGGCGCGAGCATTAAAACAACCGCAATGTGCGGGCTTTTATGCAAATCCGCAAGTTGATAGCTGGATAGTTCATAAACTACCCAATCATCCGGTTTTAATTTATTCAAAATTTTAAATGGTGAAATTCCTCCAATATTACCGGTTATGTAGATATTGTTTTTTTTGAATTTTTTACTTGACTTTAAAATCTTATAGATTAATGTGGCTGTTGTGCCCTTGCCTTTTGTGCCTGTTACGCCGATTATTTTACACGGACATAAGTCAAAAAAAAATTTTGTTTGGCTGGAAAATACCAAACCTTTGCGGGCTGCGGATTTCAGAGCTGGATCATTTAAGTTAATACCAGGTGATCGGAAAGCCAGATCAAATCCAGGAAGTTCAAGAAAAGCATCTATACCAAAAATGAAATTTAAGCGCAAAGATTTGACCGCGTTTTTTTCAGGGGTTGAAAATTCGCTCCATGGTCTTTGGTCAAAAAGCACGGGTTTAAGCCCGTGCTGCAACAAATATCGGGCTGTTTCCATTCCTTCTTTTCCGGCCCCTAAAACCGCTATAAGTTTGTTTTGCAAGGCTGTAAAATTCATATTTTTTTTGTAAGAAAATGCCCGTGTAGTTTTGTTTGCCGTTGTCCTTGAAATATAGCCGGTTCTCCATTAACAAACACATATTCAATCCCCTTTCCGGTTTTGTAGGGGTTTTTGTAGTCCGACAAATCTTTCATATTTTGGGGCTCAAAGATGACCAAATCCGCAAAAAAACCAGGTTTGATCTGACCGCGTTTTTTCAGGCCGATTTTTTTTGCCGGCGCTGATGTTAATTTTTTAATAGCGGTATGCAAGTTGAATTTGCTTTCTGAAACCAGCTCAAAAAATTTATATACTGCGCCGAAACATCTTGGGTGGACCAGTTTGTTTTTTTCTGAATTCTTTTCGGAAAATCCCGCCCCGTCCGAAGCGATTATAGACAGTGGGTGAAAAATAAAGTTTTTAACTTGTTCGGAATTTAAATTCTTGTCAAATACCATTATTTCCGTGCCGCCATTTTCTAATATATGCAAAAGAGCTTGTTCTGAAGAACACTCCAGATTTTTTGCAATCATTGAAATTGTTTTTCCGGCAAAATGAAAATCCGAGGAGGTTGAAGCGACAAACAAGGAAGGAATGTCGGATTCGGAGTTGTTTAGATAACTAAGTATTTTGTTTTTTTGGACCGGATCGGAAAAATGCTTAAGCATTAAAGTTCGACCCCCCTCAATCGCCCATTTAGGAAGGTATGAATAAAGGACTTGCCAGACTGTGTCATAAGGATACGCGTCAAATGACACATTTATACCCCGATGATGGGAAGTTTCCAGTTTTTGAACAACCTCGTCAAATTTATGCCAATTCTTTTTTCCGCGAATTTTTAAATGGGAAATTTTAAGATTTACTTCTGTGGTTCTGGCAATGTTTAAAGCTTCTTCCAGAGCCTCTATTATTTCCTCGGATTCGTTTCTCAGGTGGATGGAAAACATTCCCGAATATTCTTTAACGATTTTGGCCAATTCGTATAATTCTATTTCCGATATGCTTATTTCGTGTGAATATGACAACCCGGAAGACAAGCCAAAAGAGCCGGCGGACAAACTTTCTTTAAGTTTTTCTTTTAAAATATTTAATTCATCCTGCTCTAACCCCCTGATACTATCCCCTACAATCCCCCTCCTTAGGGTTGAATACCCGGTTAAGCTGCCTATATTGCAACCGAACTTGCGCTTTTGCAGCACGCTTGCGAATTCGGCGAAGCTTTGCCAATTAATATTCAAACCTTGCAAGTTGTGCCATTTTTGGATAGATAAAATAGCATCAGGGCTAAGCAAAGGAGCCAGGCTGGCGCCGCAATTCCCCAAGATGGCGGTGGTAAAACCCTGGCTGACCATACCATCCAAATCAGGATTGTCAAAGATTTGCCAATATACATCGCTATGATTTTGCAGGTCAACGAATCCGGGACAAAGGGCTTTACCAGTCGCGTCAATAGTAGTTAATGCATCTTTTGGCAAATTTTTGCCGATTGCCACAATCTGATCGCCCTCGCAGGCAACGTCAAAACTTTCCCCGTTTATTTCATCGCCGTCGTATAGGTTTGCGTTTTTAATAAGCAATGAGTACATAGTTTATGTTTTTAGGATATAAAGTGAATAATAACTCCCACAATACTGGTCACAGTCGCGATAATCCAAAACCGCATAGTAATTTTAGATTCCTGCCAGCCCAATGCTTGAAAATGATGGTGTATGGGGCTTGCCAAGAATATTTTTTTTCCCAGATATTTTTTTGAAAAAATTTGTAATATTGTTGATAAGCTTTCTAAAAAAAATATTGACCCGATCAACGGAATAAGCAGAGGCTCGTTGGTTAAAAAAGCCACAATAGCTAAAAGAACTCCCATACCCATTGAACCAGTATCTCCCATAAAAAACCTCGCCGGATGAACATTAAACCATAAAAAAGCCAAAAGGCTGCCGGATATTACCCCAAGCAATGAAGCTAGCTCAGTTTTTCCTTCTGTCAGGGCTATGAGTCCATAACCAAAAAAAGCCAAAAGCAGAGTTCCGCCCGCAAGCCCGTCAAGCCCGTCAGTTTGATTGACCGCAAAACCCGTAGCAATCACAACAAATATAAAAAATGGTATAAACCATAACCCGATGTCTAAATTACCGGAATCCATAAACGGGATATTGACTGAAGAAAAACCAAGTTTAAAATAAAACCACCAGGCCCCGATCGTCGCAACTGCGGCATAGAGCCAAAATTTATGGCGAAAACGCAAACCTCTTTTGTTAAAACCTTTTTTTTTCGCGTCCAGCCAGTCATCTAAAAGTCCGACCAAAGAAGCTCCAAAAAATGCGCCTAAGGGTAGTAAAGTCTCCTTTCTTGAAACGAAATTTAGCTGATTAAATTCTTCAATACCTAAAACTTTAGAACAAAACCAGAATAATCCGGCAAAAAAAATAGTGGTTCCCCAGATTAAAATTCCTCCCATTGTTGGGGTCCCTTCCTTGGATTTATGTAATGCGGAAAAAATTGGGGTATCGCCAGAATTTCTAATTTGTTTGCCCAGGCCTTTCTTAAAAAGGAAATTTTCCAAGATCGGGGTAAAAAACAAAGCAGAAATAAACGACAAAGATGTTAAAATAAATATTTTTGTCAATTGATCTGAAATCATAATGTAATTATACCATAAAATTGAGAATTAAAAAACTTGCTTTTTCAATTCTTTGATAGTAAAAATCACATCGGATTCGCGGTCCGGGCTGTTTAGAATAATAACTACCACAGGTTGATTTGATAGCATAAACCTGCAGATTATATTTTCTCCCGAGCCCGGCGTTTTGCCAGTTTTGATAGACTGGATTTCGGGATTAGAATTTATCAGTGTATTACTGGCAAATATTTTGTGTTTTTCTTTCGTGACTGAAACAAACTCATAGGTTTTGAATTTTGCCAGATTCCTGAAAGCGGAAAGTTTCTGGGTTTTTTCCGTTAAAATTTTTAGGTCCCAGGCGGTGGAAAAATTTTCAGCTGAGTCAAAACCGACCGGATTGCTAAAATGGCTATTTTCCATCCCGATATCGTAAGCTGTTTTATTCATTAAATCAGTAAATTTGTGTTTTTTTTCTTGCGAAACATAATTTGCCAGAGCTAATGCAGCGTCATTGGCGGAACCAACAACCATTGACGAAAATAGATCTGAAATTTTAATCTGCTCTCCCGGCTTTAAACCCAAAATCGGTTTCACATTCAAAGTATCTTCGATTAAAATTTGCTTTTGACTGTTTAAATCCGCTTCTGTATAAACAACCAGACCTGTTAAAAGTTTAGTAAGACTTCCGATTTGAAGTTTTTTACTGGAATTTTTTTCAAAAATAACAGTGCCGGAATTTTCCAAATATATAAGAGCGCTTTCAGCTTTTATCTTTGAAAAATCCGAGGATGTTTCTGTATTTATTCCCAAAATTTTTGTTTTTTTCAACATTTCGCTTCCGCGAAGCTGTACACTTGCCCGCCTTTCAATAGGTAGCGCCTCTGATTTGGCATTGTTTGAAATTGTAAAGATATGAATAAAAAATGCAATCCCGAATAAATATGTTATGAGCAATTTTGTTTTTATTTCTTTCATATCTTCCTAATAGTATAGCTTAGAAAAAGTTGGATTGACAAAATTTTGTGTTGTGGATATCATTTATATATGTTTATTAAATAATATGAAAAGCATAACAAATATGAGCGAAATTATACTGTCTGAAAAGACCTTTGAGCAAGAAGTTTTAAAGTCAAATGAACTGGTGATGGTAGATTTTTGGGCAATTTGGTGCGGACCTTGTAAAGCCCTTAGCCCTATCGTTTCCGAGCTGGCTTCAGAGTATGAAAAAAAAATTAAGGTGGGTAAGGTCAATGTTGATGAAAACAATAATTTAGCTATGCAATACGGAGTAATGAGTATTCCCACATTGAAATTTTTCAAAAATGGTAAAGTTGTAGGAGAAATGATAGGCGCCGCGCCAAAACAAGCGATTGTGGATGAAATAAACAAACATCTCTAAAAATTTCGGTTTTTATAACAAAAAACCACGCCATAAGCTTGAGGCAGTGGTTTTTGTTTGTTTTAAATCACAATGTTTGAAGCCGTAAATTAAAACTTGCGGCTTTCTCCTGGCTTTAGAACAATTTGAGGGGTTTTTTGTTTTTCGGCAGGCACGGATTTTTCCGTGGTTTCAAAATCATCGCTAGCAATTTTATCCGGTTCGGAAATTTTTTGTTTTTGCAATTTTAACACTGATTCCCAAATTGGGTGCTGGGGTTTTTTTTGATGTTCGTTTTTGGTTTGGTTTGGCTTTTTATGTCGATCATTTCGCTCGTTCTTTGACCATTTATTTTCACTTGATTCTTTTTTCGGGAGGTTTTTCGAATTATTGATGAAATTGCGCGTATCACTCAAAACTGGCTTGTTTAAAGCAGTTTTCACCAAAGTGTTTTCACTTTCCGGTTTTTTAACAATAACTTCAGAATCCAAATATTTGCCATTGTCAGTTGTTTCTGGTTCTAATTCGGAATCTTGAGACATTATATTTGCGCTATCTTGGTGAAATTCCGCGCCCATCCATTTGGAAATTTTCTCTTCAACTAAAGAAACTGAGTTACTGTACCTTTCTCTGGAAACTTTTATGACTTTTTCCGCATTACCCGTAAAATAGTCGGGGCTAGCGGGTATGGTGATGGCTGAAAAAGGTTCGCTGGCAACTCCGTTAATCATTAATTTTAAAATTATATTGTATTTAGGCAGGTTTACCATATCGTTCGGGGTAAAAATCGGATCAAATTCAGTTTCAAGGTATTCCGCATCAGCCGCGCCGATTCTAAACAGAACTATGGTTCCCACGTTGCCGAAAATCGCATCCCTGACTTTAGTGCTTTTTTCCTGCTCCAGCTGGGCAATATACTGGTGGCCTACGATCAAATTAAGCCTGTATTTTCTCGCCTCGCTCAATATTGTGGCAAAACTTTCCGTGGCAAAATTTTGAAACTCGTCTACATATAAATAAAAATCTTTTCTGTCTTCCTCGGCTATATCCGTCCTGGACATCGCAGCTAGTTGCAGTTTAGTTACAATCATAGCGCCAAGCAAGGCGCTGTTGTCTTCACCGACTTTTCCTTTGGATAAATCCATTATCAAAATTTTGCGGTTATCCATTATATCCCTCAAATCTATGGTGCTCTTGGGCTGACCTACGATGTTTCTAACAATTCCGGAAGATAAAAATTGTCCGACTTTATTTTGGATAGGCGCAATGGCTTCGGTGCGGTACTTTTCGTTATAATTGGCAAATTCATCTGTCCAAAAGGCGCGCACCATCGGGTCTTTGATGTTGTCAACGATTTTTTTCCGATACTTTTTGTCGACATACATCCTGGTAATACCGAGCAAAGTGTTGCCAGGACTTTCCAGCAAGGCCAAGATTGTATTGTTTAAAATATATTCCATTCTGGCTGACCAGACATTTGACCAAATTTTGGTAAATACGCCCATAAGTCCGGAAGCGACTAAATGTTTGTATTTTGTATCCACAGCTTCCAAAATGTTGAAGGCTATCGGGTAATCCAAGTCAGCAGGGTTAAAATACACCACATCGTTAATCCTAGATGGAGGCACAGAGTTTAAAATTCTTTGGATGGAATCCCCGTGCGGGTCTAAAAAAGCGATTCCGTGACCGTTGCGAATATCTTGAATAGCCATACTTTCCATCATTGAGGTTTTTCCCATCCCAGTTTTACCGATCAAGTACATATGACGTCTGCGGTCATCGGCTTTGATGCCAAAAGGCACTTCTTTGTTTCGGAAGTTGGTTTTAGCAAAAATAGTTATGGGTTCTTTTTTGGTTTCGTTCATAAAAATCTAGTCTTCAGCTATCGGCAAATCCACCGGTGGCTGATATTTTTTACTTTCTGTTTTTTCTATAGCTGTTGCTACAGTAGCATCTTTTGCGGTTATTGGAAAATGGTAGAGAGTCGCCAGTTCTTCGGTGTTAAATATTTGCCCGCCTATACCAATTAAAAAATCCCTGTCTTTATAACCTTTAAACATCTTTCTTTTTCTTTGCTTTAAAACATATTCCAGGTAAGGTCCTTCAAAATCTTTTGAAAACATATAATCAACACCAGTCCAATGTTTTGTATCAGGTTTTAATTTGTTAGTCATCGCGCTACCCAAATTTCTAAATGCCCCAAAAAACATATTTCTTTTAGTCGGGTCATACTGGGCTTTGGGCGCGATATAAAGGATTCGAATTTTTGTTTTATATCCGGGTTTGCCAATTTTGCTTTCAATCAAACCAACCCGTGTTTTTTGTGTGTCAGTCAAACTCATCCAGTCATTTTTTTGGCTTTTTTCGGACGCTTCCCCGTGTCCGTGGCCTCCGCCGAGCAGGCTGTCTTTAAAACTAAAATTTGCCGCTTTATTTATTGGCGACATTAAAACATCGGAAAACTTCACATCGTGGGGAACATCTTCGCCTATCATTTTCTTTACTATCATTTCCCCTCTTGGCTTCCATTCGTCATCATCAACCGGCCTGATAAGCAGTTGAATGCCAACAAATTCGTGCTCTTTGACTTTCATCAAAGATTCAAACAGATTGGACAAAGGATCAATAACTGTTTCTTCAGCAGCTTGATGCTCAAAGTCTTTATATGTTTTAAGAGGTATTACCTCATCGTCGACGACTTTCAGTTCGGTGCCAAAAATTTCAACATCGGAATTTTCCGGATCATAGCTGAAATTTTTCATATAATCTTCAATTTCTGTAATTTCAGCTTGCGGGTATTGGGAGTAAAAAGCGGCTTCCACCAAATCTCTCATTTTTTTTGGTATCCTTAAAACAAAAGATACCTTGCCGCCTAAACTGATAAGTTCAAGACTGTACCAGAGCTGGCTTTGGCCTTCCACGTAGATGTCAGCAAAAGTTTTACCGCCGTGCAGCGCGTGCATTTGACCAAATACGGTTTCAACAGCCAAGGTGCTGGCTAAATTGATTTTTGGAACTTTTATCTGTAAAAACTCCCACTCCTGCTGATGAATATACTGGTGCATAATTTCGTGCTTATAACTGAAGTACAGCATATAAATGACGCCTGCCACAAAAATCAGCCATCCATACCAATCAAAAAAGACTGTCCAAAAAATTTTGAACAATTCGCCAAACTCTGGAAATATTTGCGTAAAATCCATTTTAATTTTATTTCAAAATCGCTTTAAAAGCCCAGCCTTTTAGACTGCTTGAAAAGTATAGGAATTTTTCCCTACTTTTTTAAACAAAGCTTTATTGGACAATCCGACCAAGATTGTATTTTTCTTGACCATTCTTTTTTTCATAACTTCCGAAATAATTTGGTCTTTTTCCATAGGTTTTCCGGCTTTTTTTAAAACTTCAATAATTACATCCGCAACAACGCCAGGCTTAAAACCCCACTCTGAAAGAGCATATATGCCTCTGCCTATCAAAATAAATCTTGAATCTTTTATCAGTTCGTTATGCACGGTTTCTTTGTAAGCCACTCTCTCGTCAAATTTGGCTTCGTTAATCATATCCGTGATTTTAGAGTAATGTTCCGGCTGTTTGTGATATTTCATAACCAAAAAAGCTTTATCGCCCACATCTTTTGGACGAATTTCTTTCCAGGATTTAATCCCCCAGTGCCCGTAAACATTTTTTTCTATTTCAATCGCCAAATGCAAAAAATTTAAAAGCACTTTATCCGGCAACTTTTCTTGGTGTTCCAAATAAAATTCGGTTTTTTTGAAATGTTCTAAAAATTCTTCGGATTTTAATGGTTGGTTGTTTTGGCTTAAAATATTTTTTCCAGTTTCAACAGCTTTATGTAAAATATTTTCATCAAACAATACCGCAACCCAGCTTTTTTTATAATTTTGATTGATAAAATACTCCAATTCCTCAACAAGATGAAGTAAAAAAATAATTGAATTTTTTTCAACCTCATCTTTTAAATTCAAATGCAAAAACAGATTTTCTTCAGCGATAATTCTGCCGTGCTCGTTGATGATATTGAGCAAAAAATCTTTTGTAGCGTTGAATGAGGCTACTTTAGAGCTGTTTTTACGCAAGTTTTTTATAATATCTTTTTCTATCTGCCTTACTCTTTCGCGGGTCAGATTGTGTTGTTTTCCGATTGCTGCTAAAGTAATAATTTTGTTTCCCGCCAAGCCATACCTATTTTGCAATATTTGTTTTTCCCGATCTTTTAGCAAATCTAAAACATCCCTCACAATTTCCGAGGGCTTAAATTGTTTCAATGTTTCAGTATTTTTTGTGCTGATAATCGCGTCTAAAATTCCCATATACTATTTAGTAAAATCAATTTCTCACAGTATAGCATAAAGATTATTTATTGTCAATTTATGGTATAATCAATAAATATTTAAAATCCCTCTTGTATAAGAGGGATTTTAAAAACAATTTTACTTTTTCAATTTCTGAAACAAAACCAATATGGGGCTAGCTATGAATATTGAAGAGTAAGTTCCAACAATAACACCTATAAATAAGGCTAAAACAAAGTAACGGATAGTTTCGCCTCCGAAAAGCAACAGGGATAAAAGTACAAACAGCACGGTCAAACTGGTATTTAATGACCTGACTATAGTTTGCGCAATACTATGATTAACTACCCAACTCATATTTTGACCAGCGAAAACCCTCAAATTTTCGCGAATTCGGTCAAATACAACAATGGTATCGTGAACAGAAAATCCTAAAACAGTCAGAATGGCAGTGACAAACAAACTATCAACCTCTACCCCTTTAAAATGACCTAACAAAGAAAAAACTCCGAGTACAAAAAGCAGATCGTGAAGAAGAGCTATGACTGCAGCCCAGCCAAACTGCCAAGAAGTAACAGGCTTAGTTACCCGTCTAAAGGCATATGCTAAATATAAAATAATACCCAATGAAACCAAACCCAGCTGATATCCAGCTTTGGTTTTTAGTTCTTTTCCAACCGTCGGGCCAATAGATTCAAATTGAATTTCAGAAAACTGCCCGACTGATTGTCTGATGTCGGAAAAAATTTGATCAATCTGGCTTTTGTTTAAAACTTCGGTTTTAAGGATCAGGCCGTTGTTTTGGGCGGATTGCAACTGGTATGGGGTTTTCAAAGACTTTTCAATAGCGGTTTTAACCGAAGAAATATCATAGGATTTTTCTAATTTTATTTCGGTAAGGGTACCGCCTTTAAAGTCAATCCCCAATTTTAAACCAAATATGGCAAGAGAAATTATTCCAAACAGAAGTATTGTTCCTGAAATCAAAAACCAAAATTTGTAATACTTTAAAATATTTAACATAAAAATTATTTAGAGTTTTTTAATTTTGAAACCCCGTACAGCCACGGATGCCGTAGCATATCGCTGCCTAAAAATAACCTTAAAAAAGTTCTGGTTACCGTTATAGCTGTAAACATTGAAATCAAGATACCGATGGCTAAGGTTATGGAAAATCCTTTAATGCTAGGACTGCCGAAATAATACAATATGGCGGTTGTTATCAAGCTTGAAACGTTACTGTCACGGATAGACAGCCAAGCTCTTTGGAATCCGTCGTCCAAGGATTTTTCAATATTTTTTCCAGCACGGATTTCTTCTTTTACCCTTTCAAAAATCAATATATTGGCATCAACAGCCATACCTATTGAAAGAATGAACCCGGCTATGCCAGCCAAAGTTAAAGTTACGGGGGACAACGCTCCTACTAGCATTAAAAGTATATAACTGACTAAAGACATCAGTCCAAACCACGGATTTACTGTTAAACCCAAAAGGAAAAATGCTCCGACTAATGCAACAGCTGTAAAAGAAATGCCGATTTTAAAGACAGCAATTGAAATAAGAGCATAGATAAGGAGGGCTGCCACGGCTAAAAGTCCAGGCAAACGGTAGTAACTAACCATAAATATGGCGATTAAAATAAGTCCAATAAGTCCGGCTAAAAGCGATTTTTGAATGGATTCTTTTCCCAAAGTTGCCCCGACATTTTGTTGGGAAAGAAGGTTAATCGGAACCGGTAACGCTCCGCTGTTTAGTCTCGTTGCCATAAGTTTGGCCTGATCAACAGTGAAATTTCCTGACACGATTGCCACCCCATCAGTTATTGCAGTTTGTACGGTAGGGGCGCTAACCATCTGTCCGTCTAAAAAAATTGCTACCTGCTTGCCCACATTTGCCTGAGTTATTTCAGCAAATAAATTTTTTCCGTCTTCGTTAAATTCCAGCCTGACTACAGGCTCGCCCATTCCAACACCGCTGTTAAAATCCACCGAGGCTTTTTTTAACTGGGTACCTGAAAGTCCTGTTACTTGCCAGGCCTCGTTTGCGTCTATGGTTACATTGCCATTTTTGTCTGGAACGGCTTGCTGTAATGCCTGGCTTTCGGTTTTAAATTCTAAACGCGGTGTTTGCCCGATTTGCTCAATTGCTTCGTCAATATTTTTAATTCCGGGAAGCTCTATTACTATCCTGTCTTGACCAGAAACCGCCACCTGCGGTTCGGCCACTCCAAAGCTATTAACCCGCCTTTCAATCACGTCACGAATGGCATTTAGAGCATCTGCCCGATCTTCCGGTTTAATGTCTTTAAAATCAGCCTGATAAACCAAATGCGATCCGCCTTGCAAGTCTAAGCCAAGTTTAATGCTGAATTCTTTAACATAATTGATTTTCAGCTTTTTTAAGCTGATTTTTGAACCTTTTGGGTAAACTATCCAAGCCGCGGACATAGCCAATACCAGGATGGCTAGAAAAGAAAGCAGGAGTTTATTTTTTGATGTCATGAGTTTATTGAAAGATTACTTAAATTTTGGTTAAATAAAAAAATTGAGAAGGTCAAAATCCTAACAATTATACTTCAAGTATAAAATATTGTCTAATCCCGCATATTCATACCAAACCAACTCTGAAGGTTTTTCGATTCTGCCGTTTTCCAGACAGAGTTTGAGCGGATTTTTTCTAAAACTTGGCTTAAAGTTCTTTGTGCGGCTTTGATAGGATGTTTTTTAAAAAACTTTTCAATCTCCTCAGCCTTGTCCTCGGCAGCGAAACTTGAGCTGGCTGACAGCATTCTGGCAACCAAACCTAAACCAGCGTCATAGCGTCGGGTAAAAAAACCGTAGTTTTTGACAAAAAAATTCCAGGCTAAATCCCGTCCAAACGGTTTTTGAAAAATCCATGCCACAATAAAAATGCTATCTTGCGGCTTTACATCTTTGGATATTGCGAAACGCAAAGTTTGCTTAACAAGCTTGGGGTCGGCGAAATTTGCCAGGGCCCTTGCAATCCTTTCTTTTTCTTCAGCCATTGGCTCCGATATGTACAAAGAGATAAATTTTTTATATAATTTTACATTTCCATATCTGGTGGCAATATTATAAACTGCTGACCTCACATCAATAGAAATTTTGTGTTTTTGATCCACGAGCTTTTTCGCGATTTTTATAGTTTCACTGTGGCCTGCATTGCCTAGCATTTGCAAAACCAATCCCCTGAGCATTTTTTGGCTTTCAGGTTCCTTGGTTTTTTCTTTAAAGCCTAATTTTTTTGCTATAGGTAAATATAAATCAACAATAAACTTATTTAGCTCCGTTATAAATTTTTCGCCATAAAAAATAGACCCTAGTTTAGAAAGACTTCCGGAAATTTCTTCCCAAACCGCCAGCTCAGTTTCTTGCCTGTATGCCTGAACAAAATTTAAAAACTGAACTGTTGGCAGCTGTCCGCTTTCAGCAAAGGCAAAAGCATCTCGGATCAGACCCAAGCGGTCTTCAGGGGGAATTTTTTTTGTTTTAACCAATGGTATAAACAAGCTTAACATCTGAGCTGGATAATCCGTTCTAAAAAGGGAGGTTTCCCCTGGGTTAAACTTTTTAATACCTTTGGATTTTGGAATAAAAATTTCTTTGGTACTAAACAAATATTTTTTGCCGTTAAAATTTACCGGAATGCTCCAAGCCTGTTTTGACTTCAGATTTTTTCTACTAAGCCTGCTGGAAAAAAATCTCGCCTGAACTAGTTTTAAGCCTTTTGGTTTTTCTACTACTTGAACATACGGATAACCCGGCAGTTTGGTCCAAGAATCCATTATTTTTCGGATCGGTTTTTTGGATACTTTTTCTAAAGACTCCCACAAATCTTCGGTAATTGTATTTTTATAAGAATGTTTTTTCAAATAATGCCTTAGCCCATCCCTGAAATTTTTTGCCCCTACATATTCTGCTATCATCCTAATAACAACAGAGCCTTTGGCATAAGATATGGAATCAAAAATTTCACTTATCTCGTGCGGATGATTGACTGGGACTTCTATCGGATGTGTGGTATTTAAAGCGTCTAAATTTAAAGCCAAAGCAAAACGGCCGGAAACATACTGAGTCCAGATTTTCCACTCAGGAAACATATGATTAACGCACAAATACTCCATATATGAAGCAAAACCTTCGTTCAGCCAAAGATGCGTCCACCATTTCATAGTAACTAGGTTTCCAAACCACTGGTGAGCCAACTCGTGAGCCACAACAATAGCCACCCATTGTTTAGTGTCCGCGGAAGAGTTTTCTTTATCAACCAACAAAGCGGTTTCCCTGTATGTGACAGCGCCCCAGTTTTCCATAGCCGCAGAAGCAAAGTCTGGCAGAGCAATCAGGTCTAAGACCGGCAACGGATAGTGAATGTCAAAATAGTTTTCATAAAATTCCAGAGCTTTAATGGCGCAGTGTAAGGCAAATTTACCCTGGTCCTTTTTCCCAGGGGTGGTAAAAATCCTAACTACTATCCCCCTCTTGGTCTGGGCTTGTATAAACTCAAAATTTCCAACTATAAAGGCTG
Source organism: uncultured Candidatus Saccharibacteria bacterium (assembly GCA_964512925.1). GTDB lineage: Bacteria > Patescibacteriota > Doudnabacteria > UBA920 > UBA920 > CAZEKH01. Next base: position 69,409 of record CAZEKH010000003.1, read on the forward strand.
CCAAATATGTTGACATCTTTGGGGTTTGAGCGAACTTTATAAGCTTATATCCGGCTCCGTGTTCAGGCACTTCTGAAATTTGTTCTTCAATGGTATTGGAAATTGCCACGCTGCCCGGCGGAGTGATAATGGAAATATCAAAAACCGCTTTAGCCTCAGGTTCGTCAAAGCATGGGAAAGCCCTTCTAGCGTCCGTTGCTTCAAACTGGGTGGTTGCTAAAAATTTTTCTTTGCCGTTGTGCTTATAACTGCTTCTGTAAAACCCCCTCATCTGGTCATTGAGTATTCCTTTAAATTTTAAACTTAACTCAGCCTTGCCTTTAGGCAGTTTCTTTTTAAAAATAAAGGTTATTGTTTCTGATTTTATATTGGGTATTTGTTTAGAAATTCGAAATTCGAAATTCGAAATTTTAATTTTTACGTTAGAAATATCCAATTCTTTTGCATGAAGAGTAATCTGTGTAGTAGATTTTTTTAGTTCTAAGAAAATGGTTTCTTCGCCTTCAAAAACAAACTTTTCCAAATCCGGCTTAACCAAAATTTGGTATCTTTCAGGCACTATATATTTTGGCAATAAAACTTTATTTTTCATGAAACTGCTCTTTTAAGTTTATCAAGTATCGTACTGCCAAACCCTCCAGCTGGGGGTTTTGGCGCTATTATTATATCAAGCTTTTTTGTGTCTAAGTAACGCAAGCCTTTGTATAAATTTTTTGCCAGCTGTTTTGTATTGTTAAAGTCTCCCCAATTAAAGACTTCCGCTGATTTTGGATATAAAGTCTGCCAATTTTTTGGTAACATAATGCCAATTTTCTTTTTTTTATTCTTGTTTATTTTTTTCTGCAAATCCTTGGGTGTGCCCTCGCAGGTTACAAGCTTGGTTTTGGGAGAATAATGTTTTTTGAAAGCTCCGGGCGAAGCTTTTTTTGAAGCATTTTTCGTAAGCAATACTTTTCCTAAAAGTTTTTCTAGCTGTTCTTGTGTTACGCCACCCTGCCTAAGAATAGTTGGCGTTTTGGTTGTTAAATCCAAAACAGTGGATTCAACACCCACAGCTGAGTCGCCGCCATCCAGTATCAGCTCAATTCTGCCGTTTAAATCCTCTAAAACGTGATTGGCTGAGGTTGGACTGGGTCTGGAAAAAAGGTTGGCACTAGGGGCGGCAATAGGAGTTTTTGAGGCTTTTATCAGATCTAAGGCAATCTTGTTGCTTGGCATTCGTATAACCACAGTATCAAGTCCGGCAGTTACCACTTTCGGAATTTTTGCAGATTTATATAATCTCAATGACAAAGGTCCTGGCCAAAATTTTTCAATAAGTTTATAAGCAACATTGGGAACATTTTTTGTTAGCATTTCCAAATCTTTTTTGTCGGCAATATGCACTAAAATAGGATCCCAAAACGGCCTCTTTTTTACCAGAAATATTTTCTTTACCGCTCTTGGGTTTAAAGCGTCTGCGCCTAAACCATAAACTGTTTCAGTGGGAAATGCTACAAGACCGCCGGCTTGTATGATGCCGGCGGCTTTGTGAATAGACTCTTTTGAAGCTTTTAGAACTTTAGTTTGCATTCTCTTGTATGGTTTCAGCTTTTTCCGTTTCCTCTGGCTTTTTTGCTGCTTCCAGCTTTTTTATCTCTTCATTGATCTTTTCTCCAAACTCTTTGGAGGCATCTTCGTCAACTAAAGCCTTAGCCAAGTCTTCGGCCTTAAGGTTCATCAGCCTGCCTAAAGCCAAAAACTGCCCAGCCAAAGAATATAGCCTTCTTTCCAAAAGCTGTTGGTTCATCATTATGTCATACATCATTTTCTCGGTTTTAGTCGGCTCTTTTTTCAAAAAATCTTTTCCCATATTTTTCCTTTTTCAATACTTGCATACTTGTAGGTATTTCGGTATTGCGTAAATAATTTTTAGTTATGCTATATATTTAAATCTCGGACCTATATAACCGTTTTTATCCATCTCTTCTAAAAACATTGGAAGCGGACGGACCCAAAGTTTTCCCTCGTGATCATAAACTACAAACTCTTCTGTCGGATTTTCCGTGTGCCTGGCAACACCCAAAACTTTTACGCTGTGACCTTTAAAGTGCATATAACTCCCAAGCTTTAGGTTTTGCGCTTTTTCAGATAGCGGATCATTGTTATTCATAATACTTCTCCCCGGTTTTTATGGATTCTAAAGCTAATATTACTGGAAAAAAGAGTTCGCCTGGAAGATTGTTTAAGTCATACCAGCCCAAGCCTTCCTTTTTGTCCGGCTCAGCATTTTTCAACTCGCCTGAAATAATATCACCTGTAAAAACAGTATCCAAATAACATTGCTGATCATAAAGTTTAAAAGCGGAGTATAAAAATTTGAGGTTTCCGGCTTCAATTCCTAACTCTTCCCTTGCTTCCCTGATAGCTGCTTGTTTAGGAGTTTCACCTATCTCAATATGTCCTCCGCAAGAACCCCAAGTATTTTTGCCCAGCTCGCTCTTTCTTTTTGCCAGCAAAATTTTATTGTCTTTGATGAAAATTATACCGGTTGATAATTTTGGCAATTGCAGATTGTTTTGCATAAGATGATTCTAAACTGAAATAAAACCTAGTCTTTTATTAAATCTTTACTATATCCCACAGCGACCAATTTTTCATAAGCTTCCGATACATCGGTCGGAATAGTTTGACCTATTTGAAAACCTTTTTCAGGATATAATTTGATTCGCTGCAGATCCCCAACCATTGCATTTATGGTGGTTTCAATCGTTATTTGGCCGTTACAATAATCTTCAAAAGGAATTTGCGGGGAAGTTACAATACATTCTATTTGTGGCCAAATTTTTTTAAAAGTAGCATAAGTCCGTCTCTCCATATACGGCTTTTGCACTACAATCACTTTTTTTAAATTTATCCCATTCTTTTCCAACAGCTCTTTTGTGAATAAAATATTTTCTCCGGTGTTTGTTGATTTATTTTCAACAATAATCTTGTTTTCTGGCACGCCCATTTTAATTGCGATATCAGCAAACATTTCCGCTTCCGATTTTGGCCAAATTCCCAAAGTTAATCTGCCAAAACCGCCAGAAAAAACTAAAAGTGGGGCAAAACCTGCTAAAAACAACTCCGCACCCCGCTCAGCCACCCTGGTATCATTGCTTCCCAACACAATTATGCAATCAGCAGGTAAAAGCTTGTGATTTAAATGATGATAATCCCAAACTTTCTTTGCCCATCTTTTTATTTCAATCAAATGAGCTAAATTATTTTCCATGGCACTTCTTATATTTTTTCCCGCTGCCACACGGGCAGGGATCATTTCGGCCAGGGCTTTCTGATTTACTGATTATCTGTTTGCCTGATTTACTCACCTGCTCATTGGTTACCATTTTTATAGGTTGCGGCTCTTCTGCTCTGGGCTGGACATTGATTTTAAATATAGTATAAACCATTTGCTTGTTGATTTCAGCAATCATCCTTTGGAACATTGAAAAGCCTTCTTTTTTGTATTCCACCAAAGGATCGCGCTGTCCGTAGCCGCGAAGACGCACGGAATCGCGCAAATGATCCATGGTATCCAGATGCTCCATCCAAAGTTCGTCTAAAGACTGGAGCGCGACAAAACGCATAGCTCCGTCAAAGACCGACGCGCCCATTTCTTTTTCCTTTTTCTCAAAAGCTTCCACAGCAGATTTATAAATGGCGTCAGCCGAGGCAAACTCGGAATCAGCTGCGTTTTCCATAGCTTGCTCAATATTTTTCCTCAAGTTTTCAGGAATCGGAAAAATGGCAGCTGCCTGCTTAGCCAAATCCGAAGCGTTTGGATTTTCTGAAGAAAGAAAATACATTTTAACCAAAGCATCAATTTCTTCTCTAAGAATGCTTAAAAATTCCTGCTTTAGAGCATTTTCATCGCCGGCTTTAAGTTCAACTCCGGGCAAATATTTGCGTCTGCGTTTGTAGATGACATTGCGTTGGTGGTTTAAAACATCGTCAAATTCCAGCACGTGCTTTCTGGTGTCAAAATTCAGACCCTCAATTTTTTTCTGCGCCTGCTCAATGCTTTTTGACACCATACCCGCTTCTATGGGCTGGTCTTCGGGCATATTGAAAACATCCATCATTTTTTTCATCCGGTCGCCGCCAAAAAGCCTCATCAAATCGTCTTCCATCGAAACAAAAAACTGGGTAGAACCCGGGTCGCCCTGCCTGCCGCTTCGGCCGCGTAGCTGGTTGTCTATGCGCCTGGACTCGTGCCGTTCACTGCCTATGACATGAAGACCTCCGGCCTTGCGCACTATTTCAGCTTCGTCTGGGTCAACAGGATTTCCGCCTAAAAGTATATCCACGCCGCGTCCGGCAATGTTGGTAGCCAAAGTAACCGCTCCCGGTCGCCCAGCTTGGGCAATTATCTGAGCTTCTCGTTCGTGATTTTTAGCGTTTAGAGTTTCAAAAGGCACTCCGGTTTTTTTTAAAAACTCAGCCAAAATCTCGTTTTTAGCAATGCTTACAGTACCAAGCAAAACTGGCTGCCGGTTTTGATACCTCTGTTTTACTTCCTGTGCTATGGCTTGAAACTTGGCTTTTTCGGTTTTGTAAACCAGATCCGACCCATCTTTTCTAACAAGAGGTTTGTTGGTTGGTATGACCTCGACTTGCAACTTGTAAATTTTGAAAAATTCTTCTTCTTCGGTTAAAGCAGTGCCTGTCATACCGGATAAATAAGCATATAATCGAAACAAATTTTGAAAAGTGATGGTTGCCAGAGTTTTGCTTTCAGCCTGAATTTTTACTCCTTCTTTGGCTTCTATGGCCTGGTGAAGTCCCTGGCTGTACCTCCTGCCAAACATCATCCTTCCCGTAAATTCGTCGACAATAACAATCTCCCCTTCTTTGGCAACGTAGTCGCGGTCTTTTTTATATAGAGTTTTTGCTCTCAGAGCCTGTTCAATATGGTGAATAGTAGCCACTCCTTTGGAGGTATCATAAATATTTGGGACTTTTAAAAGTTCTTCGATTTTACCTATTCCATCATCTGTTAAATTTACGCTTTTATGCTTTTCATCGATAACAAAATGCTTTGTTTCTTCCAAGTGTTCTACCAATTTGGCAAAATCATAATATTTTTGTGTAGGCTCTGCGTCTGGAGCGGAAATTATAAGAGGAGTTCTGGCTTCATCTATCAAAATTGAGTCCACTTCATCCACGATGGCAAAAAACAAATCGCGTTGGGACATTTGAGAAAAATGCTGCGCCATATTGTCGCGTAGGTAATCAAAACCAAACTCATTGTTGGTGCCGTAAGTAATATCGGCAGAATAAGCCTCTTTTCGGCTGATCGGCCTCATATGCTTAACATCCATAACTAGCCCCTGGGTTTGCTTTTCTAACTCGGCAATTTCCGCGTCTTCAGGCTGGTAAGCCGGATCATAGAAAAAAGACGCTTCGTGCTGGATAGAAGAGGTTGTCAGTCCCAGATAGTGAAAAATTTTTCCCATTTGGCTCGCCTGCCATCTTGCCAAATAATCATTTACGGTGACTAAATGAGCGCCTTTGCCCGCCAATGCGTATAGAACTAAAGGTAAAGTTGCCGTAAGGGTTTTACCTTCCCCTGTTTTCATTTCAGCAATTCTATTTTCAGCCAAGGCAAAACCTCCTGCAAGCTGGACTTCATAATGAAACTGACCTATGGTTCGGCTTGCCGCTTCTCTGGTTAAAGCAAAAACCCTCGGGGCTTTTTTAAAAAGAGTTTTTGAAAATTCCTGTTTTTTTTCAAACTCGTCACCCTGCAAACTTTCGAAGAATTCAGAAAAATACTTTCTAATTTCAGAAATCTCATTTTTTATCTGATCTTCGGTAAATGATTTAATTTCCGCCGAATATGAATTTGTTTCTTGTATTAAATCTTTATATTTTTCTAATGGCGATCTTTTTTTGAACAAATTGGCAAAAATATTCATATGCAAAATATATCAATAAAATAGCTACTTGATAATTCTCGGATCATTTTTTACCATAATTGGTAAAACCGGTCCTTTTTTAATGGCTGAAATATCGGTTTGATTGGCTTTAACAATAGGCAAGTTTGTTGTTTGCCTATTACTGTTTAATACTTCTAAAGAAGGTGCCGGTATGTATCCTTCCGGATGAAAATAATAAACGCTTTTTCCTATTCTTACCCAGCTTCCCCAAGGATGTTCCGTCCTGGGAGAAATAAAACCATAAACTTCGGGTAACTTATAACCGGTCAAGTCAGCTTTGATTACATTTTTTAAAGAGTATCCCAGACCAGAAAATATAGAAAAGGAAGGAAATGGTATTTTACTGTTTTCATAAATATAATAAACAGTTTTGTTTTGAATAGCTAAAGATCCGGTTGGCAAGTATATGGACGGTTTAGGATTATAATTCACCGGATCGGCTTTTGTCTCAACAAGCCTGGCAAAAATCTCCATTTTTGTGAATTTACCCGGATTGTCATTTATGATTTTAATATCGTTTTTAACCGTGCTTTGGTACGCTAACAGACTGTTTAGACTGTCAAAAGGGTATAACCCTTCAATTTTTACCAAATAAACAGTGGGATATCCGGAAAATTTCAAAACCTCGCCTTCTCTGCTGTTAAATGGCAATACTATTAAACTTAAATTTGGATTATTGCTGTTTACAGGCGGATTATTTTCCTCTGGGGCAGGGGTGGGAGTTGGAGTAGTACTTATGATTTGCGGATTAGAAGTTGGTGTTGGGGTGGGAGTTAGAGTATTAGGAACACCGCTACCACCAGAAGAAACCTGGGTTGGAGTTGGTGTTGAATTGTTTTCCGGGGTCGGGGTAGGTGAAGCGGTGGGCGTTGGGGTTGGAGTTGGTGTAGGTGTTACAGAGGGTTCAGATAAATTCATCTGGTTATTTTCATAAGCAATTCCAAGCTGGCTGGACACGACTGAATTTAGTGAATTTAAATATTCAACTTTATAGTAAGCAATTCGAAGGGGTATCAAAGGCAAATAAATTGTACAAGAAGTTGCGCAACTTGCATTTGCATACGAATCAGAATTTTCAAAAAAATACGTTTTATATGTGGCAGTGGAAGTTGCGGTCGCTACGCAAGATTCCCTTCTACCGTAACAAAAATAATCCGTTGGGCTTCCGTTTTCAACATAACCAAATTTTACCCTTGCCTGCGTGATGCCCATACCTGTTGGCGCTGTTAGGCTTAAGGCTGCCGGAATAAATGTTTTTCTGTCAATTCCGTCAGCTGTATAAGCAGGCGGATTTTTTATCATCCAAATATCAGTCCTCTGCCCATTACCCCAGGTAATACCGGACATAAGCCAAGATCCGTCCGGGATCGGGGTTGCGTTAGAGTATGTGTCTGCCCAATTGTATTTTTCCAATTTTTGTGTTAGGTGAACAGGCGAAGACGACCCTGAAGAAGCATAATATTTTGCAATGCCCAAAGAAGCGGCGGGCATAGAAAAGAAGCACGGCTTGGTGTAATCATAAGACCAACCGCAGTAACCGTCCAAGTAAAGCCCCGGCGCGTTAAAATATACGTCTCCAGCCGATGATCCGGCATAACATTCACCAGCCTGATAAACATAACAAAATTTCCAATTGTCAGAATCAGCTGAGGTTATAGAAGAGTTGTATCCGCTAATATCTCCGAGTAATTTGCGACCGGCAAAAAACACCTGGGGCAAAGTTTTGTAACTTGTCGGAGTGGTTTTGTTTGCCGAGGCTATTTTATATAAATTGCCTGAAATTTGAGTAACGCCGCTTTGTGTCCACAAACCCCAATCCCCGCCTGATTGTCCGGCCAAGGGGGTTCCATCAAAATAAAAATTAGCTTCTTCGCCAGTGGCATTTACCTGCCTCCAAGATGGATGGGTTTGGATATATTGCCCGGCCAGGCTGGTATTGTTTACATCTATCCTGTCAAAACCATAAACTCCGCGTTGAAGCGTGCTGGAAACCGCTGCTAAAGTTGTTGTTGACCAATTCGGCCATATATCATTTCTAAACGTGTTATATACGCCGTCATATGAGGACATAATAACACCTAAACTAATATCGCCGTGCTGCGCGGATTGAAGCGTTCTAAATGGCAGCATATTGTCTCCGTGCAAATCATCTCCTTTCCACGCAACATAACCGGCTCCTGTGCACGACTGACATGCCATTTCAATCTGCCATGTCCCAGAGAATGAGCGTTTTCCAAATGGATGCCAGGGATAATCCAAAGTTGCGGAATGATATTTTTTATAATCCCTTAAAATTACCCATTGGTTTCCGCCTAACGATTTGACAAACAATATGCCTTCCTTGGTTCCCCCGCTGTCTGCCGCCTGAGCCTGGTCGCCAACCTGGATATCCATTGTGGGCGTGGTTGCAGCTGAATTTAGCTGGACTTTTGAAGCATCCCAAGTGCAATCTAAAAGATTTGAGCTTTCCCATGAATTCGGGTTTGCTTTACAAGGCTCTCCCTGAACAGTGATTGTCGCGCAGTTAGAGCCAGTAGCTCCATCATCCTTATAAACCTGATCTATATCCGAAGGGCAAGTTTCTGTATAAGTGTTAGACATTGTGGAAGTGCCGGTTGAACCCACCTGAGTAACGCCGACTTTGTAAGTATCGCCCTGCAAATCTTTGGAAACCCAAAAATTGTATTGATCATTGCCTGCATTTTGAAAAGTGTGTGCACCCGACCACCTATGAGGAGCTTTTGAAAAACTGTCAGAGCCTGAAGTTAAAAGACCGGTTGCGGCATTGACAGCGATTAAATACGAAGGGTAATCTTGCCCCGCCCAACAACCTACATATATATAAGTTCCTTGCTGAGAGTATGAGCAATAAGGATATCTTGCTGTGTCATAACCATTTGGATCATTCGCTTCAGCCTGCTGCCAAAGACCTGTTCCTGACGAAGGCTTTGTTAATCTAACTATAGTTTTATATAGCATTGAACCGTCAGAGGTAGTTGAAGTCTGATAATTTCCTGTGTAAGTGATTTCCGTAAGGCTAGGGCCATATCCATTTTCAGATGCTTCTCCTACATAACATAAAAACTTGTTCGGATTGGTCGGATGAAACATCAAATTTGCCCCACAGTCTCCTACTGCTGTCTGGTCAATAGTTGTTGTTGGTGAGAAATAATTAAAAGGAACTTGTATAAAACCCAAATACACGCTTCTTTCCAAAGAAGGTATCCATTCAAAAACCTGACTATTTTTCTTGCACATATAGGCAGTCACCCCTAAATTCGGGTCAGTAAACGAATTGGTATTACAGGGAAAATACGAACCATTTGCAGGAGTTTGAAATTGGTCAGAAGCAGCATATCGCATTTTAACTCCATCAACACTCAAAGTGTCTGAAGCGGCGCTACTTTTTCGAATTAACAGTCCTGTGTTGTTTGCTAAATATGAAGCGCCTGTCTGAGTGCCGGCAGATGAAGACAAAGTCAAAGATTTATTGTGATTATAGGAGCTGATAGTATATTCGACTCCGCCAATAGTAATTTTCGTTCCCGCTGTCCAAACCGGGGGAAATGTGTTTCCAGAAATCCAGGTTACAGAAGTGCCTGAAGTATTTACAGTTCCGGTTTTTGTAGCCAAATCTGGTCTACCTGGGGGGTTTGGAAATCCAACGCCTTTCCAGCCATTTAGCATTGGGGTAGCAAAATTGGAAGGAAAAGTTGTTGTTGAGGCTGAGCTGCCAACCGTAATGGATTTCCAGGCGGTTGAACAGGAAATTCCATTAACCGAAATGCAAATTTGAGCATTTTGATCATCTGGATTATATGCTTTGATCTGAACTTCAATATCATCTAAAGATTTGCCGATAGTTGTCCATTTTGAATCATTTTGGCAATTACTGTTTGGGCAAATGGTATCAAATCTTACAAATAAAGGAGAAGTTGTGGATGTTACTGTGGCGTACGAACCATCTATTAAATTTCCATTTGAATCAGAAGACCAGCCGCCGTTTGGCGCATATGCTACAAGCGAGCTGGTAGCAGTAGTGGTACTTACACCGTAAGTTTGGGGGCGAGTAAAAGGCACCAGTTTCACTCCGGTGTGAGGGTCATAAAAACTGAAAGATGAGGAGGAAAAATCAATTGTAGGGAAAGCATAATTATCCGGCGCGTTGGAATCATATATTTGCGGCTCGCCGAAATCCGACGGTTGCAAGGTATCCGTAGTAAAAGTTCCTGTAGAAATATCTCCGTCGCAATTTATGCGAAAATAGTGCAGAGTATTGTTTTGTAAAGCCCTGGAATAATAATTCCCATCGACTCCGGCCTCAGCCTTCCTTTTTCCGATTACAATCATTCTTGACGTGGAGGTGGCCAAACTGGTATCTCTTAAGATATCTATATTTGAATTGGAAAACAAAGATCCGTTTACATCATTGACGACTGGGGTGTATGAAGAACTTTCACTGACCTCCAAAGTACAGGCTGTTAAATCATCAGTTTCATAACTGAGCACGGCCTGAGTGGGCGTGGTTAAAGATACGGTAATAGAACTGTTTAAGCCCAAAATTTGGCCGATTTTGCGACCAATTTGAGTTTCCGAAACCAGAATTGCGGAACAAGAAACCGCCCCAAATATAAAAATCGCCATTAAAATGATAAAATAATGGTGATTTTTATTATTCAGATAAATTTTGAGCTGATTTAGCATTTGCGAAAAATTTCTAAAATATTATCTCATAAATTTAAAAGCTTGTCAATTTTAAAATCGCTACTTACCTCTTCTTTTAAGTGAAATTTTCTTGTCTTTATTTTTTGCTAGTTGCTCCTTAATTTTTAAGATTGCCGAGTCTAAAGCTGTATAAAAATCCGGCCCCCAAGAATCCGCATAATAACCTCTTGGCTGTAAGTCTATTTCTGCCCGATGAACTAGCCCACTTTGGTGTTTTTTTGACACTTCAAGCTCTACGCGCACTTTGTCTTCACTTTTCAAAAACTTTTGTATAGTGCTGATTTTATCTTCTATAAACTCCCTGATTGGCGGTGTTAATGTTGTATTGGTAGCTTTGATTGTTATTGGATTTTTCATACTGTAAAAATTAATTATTAATAATATTATAACATAGTCATAGTTTTGTTTTGTCTATGCCGAGAAACTCCGGTTCTATCTGAAGTTTTATACCGGTTTGGTTAAAAACAGACTCAATAACCAACTTGGCTAAATTTAATACATCTGAGCTTGAAGCCTGCCCAGTGCTGTTGATTATAACCAAAGGCTGGTTGGAATTTATCTTTGCTCCTCCAGATTTTAGGTTTTTTAGTCCGCAAATTTCTATCAAATACGCGGAAGGAATTTTTACGATTCGTTCTTCACGAAAAATTTTTGATTCCAAATCATCAGCTTTCGCCTGTCCGAATTTCAAGCCGAAATTTTTTAAAAAATTTCCATATTCGGATTCGGTTAACTGCGCGTTTTTAAAAAAAGATCCGGCATTGCCAAATTTTGCTTGGGTTGGAAAAGGATATTTTTTGTCTCGAATTTTTGTCACAGCTTCCCTGATTTTTTTTAGCAGGATTTTTTTATTTTTAATTTCTATCAATTCAGGGTTGTTTTTTAAATCCCGATAATCCAAAACCGGCTTTGGTAAAACCGACAAAGAAAAAGTAATATAAAATATAATATATTTTCCTTTTTGGCTTGTGTTAAATATGCTTTTTCTATATTCAAAACCACAGTCTTTATTTAATATTTCTGAAATCTGGTGGGTCTGTGTGTTAAAAACCGTTACGGATTTTACGATATTTTTTGCTTCTTGTCCGTATGCCCCAACATTTTGAACGGCAATAGCGCCCGCAGATCCCGGGATATGAGATAAATTCTCCATTCCCCACCAGCCGTTTTTTACCGCAAAATCAACCACCCCATCCCAATTTTCTCCAGCCGCGACTTTTAGAAATACCCGGTTAGGGCTAAGGGCTAAGAGTTTAGGGCTAAGAGTTATAAATTCAATTCCCTTGTTCACAATTCGCACTACCAGCCCCTCGTAGCCTTTGTCGGAAACAAGTAGATTACTGCCTCCGCCAAGCACAAACACCGGCACTTTTTTTTCTTTTGCAAACTCAAAAGCCGCCAAAGCGTCAAACTGGTCAGTTGCTTCACAAAAATACCTAGCCGGCCCGCCAATCTTGAAAGTCGTATACGGCGCCAATAAAATGTTTTCCAAAATTTTCATTATATATTTGACAGGCTTTCAAACTTATCTGATAAAGCTTCAATAACGAGATAAATATCAGCCTCGTCTTTAAATCCATCTTCTTTTAATTCCAACAAAGCTTTAAATATAAAGAGCGCTTTATAATCATCATCAATAAAACCGTTTTCTTTTTTTGCTATACTTGCAACTTTATTCCCAAAAAATTTATATAGTGAACTGAATTTGGTATCTGGTTGTAGGTCGTTGCTTTTTAGGCCGTTTTCAAAAAAATTTAAGGCTATTAATAATTCTTTTTTTCTTTGTGCAACTTTACTTTTTTGCTCTGCTAGCAATGAATCCAATTGTGCTTTTTCTGCATTTTCAGCAAAAAATTTATCATACTCTTCTGCTTTGCGCATTTCTTCTAAAAAGTCTTTTTGCGAAAATTGTTGTCTGTACTCGGCATCTATTTTGGATATAGTTTGATTTAAATCGGGATCCTCAAATTCCATAAAATAATAAACTTAATTAAATTATCTCCTTAAATTCATAAGCCAAACGGTTGAACGCGCCGACTGCCATAACAACAATCACGTCTCCGGGCTTGGCTTCGGTTTTGAGTATATTTAGCGCTTCTTGTTTGTCTTTTACTTTTCTTACCTGCTTAGTGTTTGTCGATAAGCGGCTTTTAATTTCTTTAACCACTTCTTCGGAAGTTATATTGCCTGCCTGAATTTTTTCGCGGGCCGGATAAATCTCAGAGATTAAAACTTCGTCTGCATCTTCAAATGCTTCAGTTAATTCATTTAAAGTCGCTTTGGTTCGAGAAAAGGTGTGCGGTTCAAAGACAGCCCAAAGTTTAGGGTTTAGAGCTTGGGGGTTGGGGTTTAGTAATCCTGAAAAATATTTAAGGCGGGCGGCAGCCAGGGTTTCTTTTACCGCTGTCGGATGGTGAGCATAATCGTCAATGATTGTAATGCCGTTTTTTTCCGCCACCAATTCAAATCTTCTTTTAATGCCTCTAAAAGCCAAAACCTCTAAAGCCAGCTGTTCTGGTTTAAAACCCAAAACTCTCAAAGAGGCAACACAAGCTAAGGCATTGTAAACATTTATTTTGCCTGGCAATTGGGTTTGATAATCTTCGGTCAAACTTAAAATTTGGGCGGTTTCGTCTTTGGAAAATTTATTTAAAACTTCAAATTTAGTGTACTGTCCATATTCTATATGCTCAACTTTAAAATCCGCATCGTTGTCAATGCCAAAACTTACGGTATTGCACGGAGCTTCTAAAGCCAATTTAGCGAGATGGATGTTGTCGGCGTTATAAACCAAAATTCCGTCTGGGGGTAGAGAATTTATCAAAAGTCTGAATTCCTCTTCCAAAGCTTCAAAACTTTCAAAAACATCCGGGTGGTCATACTCCAAGTTGGTTAAAACCAATATATCCGGTTTGTAAAAATGGAATTTCGGGGTCGGGTCGTCAAATTCTTCTTTGTATTCATCGCCCTCAAAAACAAAATAATGTCCTTCGCCTTTATAAAAATTGGTATTTTGGCCTTGAAAAACTCCGCCGGTAAAAAAAGAACTGTCGTCTAAGGTTTTCAAAACACTGCCTAAAAAACCCGTAGTGGTGCTTTTGCCGTGCGTGCCGGTAATCACTATCCGAATTTTATCCGCTGCCAGTGTATGCAAAAATTTTCCCAAGCCGCAATGGGCCTTTAAATTTTCATATATCCATTTTACTTCCGGATTTAAAAACGTTTCTCCGGCAGAGATTACAAACAAATCAGCGTTTGAATTTTTTGCATTCTCCGCATTGTAGCCGGTAAAGTATTGGATGTGATTTTTGTCCAAAACATCTTTAGCCGGATTGTAAATTTCTTTGCTATCTGAACCTGAAACCTTCAGTCCGCTTTGCGCGGCAAGCCCCGCGGCCGCGGACATCCCGATGCCGCCGATGCCCACAAAATATACTGTATTTGCATTTATATTCATACAGATTTTACAGTTAATAACTGCTCAATAACCGGCAAATATTTTTCCGCATATGCCCTGCCCTCCTCATAGTATATACGAAAAGTGTCCTGCGATAAATTGACTTTTGAAGTTTTTAAATCTTTCATAGTGATCGTCAAATCAGCCGGCCTGTTCGGCTTTTCAAATAAATTTTCGTTTTCCAAAGAAATTTGCAGGCTTTTTTCAATCACGGAAAAAATATCGTCTTCAAAGCCGTTATGTTTCTGTCCCAGCAAAGCCTTGACTTTTCCCGGCAAAGCTGCCAGTTTTTTTAAACTGTGGAAAAAAAACTTCGGAAGAACCCTGCCTGTCGCGAAATATTTATGAGCCTGAAGATTTATTTCCACCACAACATCCGGACCAAACCCGGACAATAAATCCGAAGGCAAATAAGTAAAAAGGCCCGCGTCAACCAAAATCTTATTTCCCCACTTAACCGGCTCAAACAGCCCAGGAAAAGCGCAAGACACAGTCGCGGCTTGGGCAATACTGCCCATACAAAGCGAAACTTTTTCACCAGAATTTATATCTATGGCCCCAAAAACCAGCTTAGTTTTAACATCCTCAAAAGTTTTACCTCCGGTTACCAGCTCCAAATCCTCAGCAACCTTTTGTAAACTGTAAAGCCCGCTGCCGTTTCGGCTTTTTACCAAATATAGGTCTTTCATTGTGTTAAAATCCAACTGTAAAGCTTTGTTTTTTAGAATAGGTAATGTTCCGCATACATAAGCCGCCGAAACTAGCGATCCCCCGCTGCAAGCGGAAATATAATCTATGTCAACATTGTTTTCGGCTAACACTTCCAAAAAACCTATATAAAAAGTGCTTCTGTTTCCAGCTCCGGAAAATGCCAAACCCAAAGTTGCTTTTCTTTTATTTATCATTTTGAGCCAGCGCTGTGATTAAATCAGCTACTGTTTCCGCCGCATTATGCGGCATAATTTTTTTTATGTTCTCCTGCATTACAAGTTGGTATTTATGGTCAAACATTAATTTTCGTATAAGCAAAGGAAAATTTTCAGGTTTTAAAAATTGTTGAGGCGCGAACAACGCCGCCTGCTTTTGTTCCAAATATATGGCATTAAGTTCCTGATGAGATCTGGGCATTGGGACAATAATTGCCATTTTTCCCAAAACTGATAGCTCTGAAATTGTTGAAAGCCCGGCCCTGCAAACGACAAAGTCCGCGGCTTTATAAATTTCAGGCATATTGTCCGAAAACTCAATCTGAACATAATTTCTTCCGACGACATCTTTAGTTTTACCCTTGCCGGTAATATGACAAACTTGAACTATGCGGCATAACTCTGGTAAACACTCCCAAACCAAATTATTTAGGTATTCAGATCCTGTTCCTCCCCCCAAAACCAGTAGTACGGGCAAATCGTCTGAAAAATTCAAACAAGCCCTGGCCTCCCTTGAAGTTTTTTTTATTTCAAGTTTTCTGGTCGGATTTCCGGTAAATATAATTTTTTCCGACTTATTTTTGAAAAATATTCCACTGCCGGAATAAAAATGTTTTAAGGACAAAGGAAAAGTTACTGTAATTTTTTTTGCAAAAAATTGACAGAGTTTATTTGACCAGGACGGCACGATATCCTGCTGATGGATAACGGAAGGGATGCCAAACAACTTTCCCGCCCAAATAACTGGAACCTGAACAAAACTCCCGGCCGCAAAAATGCAGTTTGGGCGAAACTTGCGTATGATTTTTATCGCCTGGAACATACCGTAAAAAAACTCAAAAAAAGTTCCGGCATTTTTCAATGAAAAATAGCGGCGCCATTTGCCAGCGCTGATAGGTAAAAACGGCACATTCAAAACTTCACACATTTCTTTTTCCGGCCCATATTTGGTGCCGACAAATAAAAATTCGGCATTCGGTTGCTTTTCTTTGATTTTTTCATAAACAGCCAAAAGGGGCGAAGTCGGGCCTCCGCTGCCGCCGCCAGCTAGCAAAATTTTCATAATTGTTTGCTTAAATTGTTATTTTCCGCCGATGTTTCCAAAATCCTTAAAGTTTTTTCCGCGCAATTTTTCCAATCAAAAATAAGACTTCTTTTCCAACTTTTTTCCTTAACTGTTTGAAAAAAATCAGCGTCTCTGGCAAGCAAATTCATTTTTTCCGCAATGTCATTGGTGTCCAACCCGTCAAAATACACAGCCGCATCGTCATATATCTCGTTAAAAGTCTCGGTATTAGCCGCGAGTAGGGGCAAGCCAAAGCTCATCGCTTCCACCCCGGGCAGCCCGAATCCTTCGTTCATTGAGGCGGAAACATAGGCATAGGCCGAAGCATACAATGCCGACAACTCAGGGTCGGAAACTTCGCCTGTAAACACCAAACGGTTTTTATGTTTAATATCCATAGCATGATGTCTAATATCAGGATAATGCTTATCGGTTTTTCCGGCAATGACAAGATCAAAGTCATAACCGTATTTTTCAATAAAAATATCAAACCCTCTGCATAGGTTTATTAAATTCTTCTTTCTCTCCAAAGTGCCGACAAAAAGAAAAAACGGCCTGCGCAAAATATATCTGGCTTTTACTTCTTCAACGAATTTTTCTTCCGGCTTGTTTAACATAGTAAAACCTTCATACACAACTGAAATTTTTTGCGGATTTACGTTCAAAAATTGTTCTATGTCTTTTTTTGCAGATTCAGAAACAGAAATCACGGCCGCTGAACGACGAGCGGCGTTTTGAATTACTTTTTTATACGCCCAAAAATGTAGTAGTCTGCTTTTTTTTGCGCCACTGATTTTATGATGCACCAAATCATGAATTGTCACAACAAAGGGATGTGGGCATTTTATGGGTACATTAAAATTGGGGAAAAACATCAAATCCAAGGGAGTTTTTTTTAGCAGTCTCGGATAACGTATTTGTTCCGCCAAAGAATAGTGTTTGATGTTAGCGGGAATCAATTCGGCATTTTTGTATTTGTCCGTGATTTTTAAAAGCAATACCGAATCCGTTTGGTTATAAAATATTTTATAGGAATTTTTAGAGTCAATATTTAAAAGTCCGGCCAAGAGTTCCTGGCTGTATCTGCCTATCCCGCCGTTTTTAAATCCGATAAGTCTTGCGTCAAATCCAAAAATCATATATTCATAGCTTGAAATATTTGGCAAATTTTTTCCGCGGATCTCCGCCAGGAAAAATCACCTGCTCTTTGCCGGCCCTTTTTAACCAAATTATCTCTTAATTCTTTGTCTAAAAAAATTCGGCTCACTGCTTCCGATATTTGCCTAAAATCAAAAGGGTTTATAAGCAAAGCTCCGCCGCCAGCCACTTCGGGCAGGGAGCTAAAGCTGGATGTGACCACGGGGGTTTTTGTAAAAAAACTTTCCAATACCTGAAAGCCAAAACCTTCATAATACGAAGGATAAATCAAAACTTCAGCAGCGGCAATCAGAGCTTGTTTATCCGATTCTTTGACATAACCTAAATAATGTATTTTTGATTTTTTCTTATGCTGAAGAAGTTCTTTAAAAATTTTTCCCGCTTTCCATCCTCGTTTTCCCGCAATCACCAAATAACAATCATCGTCCAGAAGGGAAAATGCGTTTAAGACGGAACTTAAATTTTTTCGCGGCTCAATGGTATTTAAAAATAAGACAAACCTGCCAGGCAGCGAGAGCCTATTTCTGGCGCTTTTGATCGCTTCGCCCATATCTTGTTCACCCAGTTCCAAAAAGTCGGTTGCCGGATATACAACTTGCAGCTTACTGTCCGGAATATTAAATATTTTTTTCAAATCATTTTTGGTGGACTCGGAAACCGGCAAAAGCATATCAGCCCGGGCGAATGAATTTTTATAATTAAGCAGCTTATGCCAAACCTTTCTTTTAAAGTCATAAAATTGCGGCATTATAATCGGCGACAAATCGTGGACTGTAACAACCACTTTAACATGCTTTTCAACATTAAATTGGTTTAAATTCGGCATAAATAAAATATCAATTTCGCCCAAAAATTTTTCCAATTTAACTATTTTAAACATCAATAGTATGTTTAAAAGCTTATTTGGCCAGCGGATATGCTTAAATGTTGAGTTAATAAACTGAAATTGCTGAAAGTCCGGTTTTTTTAGACCGGTATAAAACAAAACATATTGATTTTTTCTATCAACCGTTAAAAGACCTTCTACGACATTTTTCGTATAGTTTTCCACTCCGGATATGGAGCCTGATGACAGGCTTCTGAGGTCAACAGCCACTTTCACAAATATTTAAAAATTTTTTAATATTTCCAAAATCCTTTTTTTAAACACTTCAGTTTCAAATTTTTTTGCTTGTTTTTGCAAATTTTGAATTAAATACTTTTCAGAATCCCAGTTTAAAATCTTTTGCTTAATACTCTCCTTGTCGTATGTTCTAAAAAATTCGCCCGTAACACCCTCAATGACCGTTTCCAAAGCCCCGCCCAGCCCATAAGCCAGAGTTGGGGTGCCGGCCGCGCCTGCTTCCAGGGGCATAAGCCCGAAATCTTCCAGCTGAGGATATATAAGGGCTTTAGCTCCCCTATACTGAGTTTTTAATTCTTCATCAGAAATTTTGCCTAAAAACTTAATATTATCTTTTGCTATCAAACGCAAGTATTTTTCCTGCCTGCCTGAGCCCGCAATATGAAGCGGTATTTTCAAATCATTGAATATTTCGATTATTAAATCATTTTTTTTATGCGCTTGCAGCCTGCCGGCTAAAAGAAAATATGTTCTATTGCGAATTTCCGAATCACCGCCAGTTGCCCAAAAATCAAAATTTATTGACGGATATATCACTACGCTGTCCCGATTGTAGAATTTTTTTATCCGGTTTTGAACTTCTTTTGAATTAGCTATCAAAAAATCAATTTTTTTTACGCCATTTAAATCCCATTTTTGCATCCAATTGATAAATACCTTCGCAACAGGCCTTAAAATATACGGCACTTCTTGTTTTATGTATTCTTTTTCTATCCATAAAAACCTTGTGGGACTATGACAAAAACTGATGTGTTTGGCTCCGACTTTTAACTTAATGTTGCGGATAAATCCGGAGCTGGAAGAAATGACCAGGTCATAAGCCCTTAAATCCAGACTCTCTGCCGCGAAAGGAATCAATGGGAGTAAAAATTTAATATGCGGAACAAGCCTATAAACCGCGTTCAACCAGGTTGTCCGAATGTCCCAACCTTGGTATTTTTGCCTGTTTTTTTCGTCAAACACCAAAGTATAGACCGGCGAATTTGGAAACATCTCGTGCAAAATATCCACTACCCTTTCCGCTCCACCCATTTGGGTTAAACTATCGTGTATTAAAGCAACATTTATTTTCGTATTTTTGTGCAAATTCGTATTCGTAAAATTTAATAATTTTCTTTGGGTTTTTTTGCAAAAAATAAAAACCAAAAACTCTTTGCCAAGATTTTTAAATCGCGTATAAACGACCAATTTTCAATATAGTAAGTGTTGAGGCGGATTTCTTCTTCAAAAGGCAAATCCGGCCAAGTCAGCTGCGCCAGCTGCGAATAACCGAAAATTCCCGGCTTTATTGAAAACATTCTTCGATAGCGATTGCGGTATTTGTCAACTTCATCCAATACATGAGCCCTGGGGCCCACCATACTCATATCTCCCTTTAAGACATTCCAAAACTGAGGTAGTTCGTCAAGCTTTGTTTTTCGTAAAAATTTTCCTACTTTTGTAACTCTCGGATCATCTTTGATTTTTAAAAAAGGCCCGCTTTCCCCTCCTCGGCTGTTTTGTTGCCATAACTCTTTTCTTACTTTCTCAGCCATCTGCCCCCCATATTCATCACCTACGGACAAGTGGCTGAACATTGTCCGGAATTTGTAAAAACGAAAATCTTTTTTACAACCGCCCCTCATAGCCGAATAAATAACTTTTCCACGACTATTAAATTTCACGGCTAAAGTGATGATTAAAAAAAGCGGGGCTGTTAAAATCAAACATAAAATGGAAGCAAAAACATCGAAAACTCTTTTTGCGACTTTACCCCAGCCGTCTAAAGGAGTATTTTTTAACAATATCAAAGGTACCCCGCCTAACTCGGTGGTCTCCACCGAATTCCTTTGCACTTCAAACAAATTCGGTATAAAACTGAATTCCAGGCCTTTGTTTCGGCAAAATTCAACCAATTTTAAATTATCTTCTTCGGGCAAAGATGAATCAGATTGCAATATTTCATCAAAACCCGGATTTTCATAAAGTTTTTCCAAAACAATCCAGATGTTGTCGTCAAAAGAGGTTTCCTTTAAAACCCAAAAGCCCAAATTTTTATTTTTAAAATATTGCCTTAAAAAATCCAAAGAACTTTCTTTTTTATACACAACCACAATTCTATGTTGTCCTATGCCTTTTTTAAACAAAAATTCCTGAAAAAGCTTCAAAGAAAAACGTCCCAAAACAACAAAAAATATTCCTAAAATCCAAGTAACCAAAATAATGAATCTTGAAGGAAAAATTGATTGGTCGAAGAAAAACAGCAGTATCACGACCAACAGACCCAGCGAAACCCCTATCAAGATCTGCTTTAACTCGGATAAAAATTTCCTGGTGCCTTTCAGACCGTATAAGCCAAGTAAAGCAAAAATAACTACAATAAAAGGCACTATTTTACAAGCCGTTATTACAAATTGGTGGAAATCCAACTCGTATAAAATCGGTTTAGAAAAAACCTGTGGATTTTTCCTCAAAAAAAAGGCGGTAACCCCGGCCAAAATGAGCATCGCCCCATCAAAAGGCACGGAAACAAAATTAAATATCAATTCTGATTTTTTCATATTTGGCTTATATTATAGCATTTTTATTGATGAAAGCCAAATTTACACTTGACAAAAATACAAAAATGTATTAAAATATATCAGCTTTAAGCAAATCGTATAATCGCTTAACCCATAGCCTTGCTATGGGTTGGGAGGAAAGTCCGAACACTTGGTTGATAGTCACTTAAGAATTATCAACACTGGTAGCGGGTAACACCCGTCTGGAGTAACTCCGATGTAAAAGTCGGAGCCAAGCCACGAGATGCGAACAGAAACGGTTGCGCGCGAAAGCAAGCAACCGCCCTATACCTCAAGCTTTGCTAAATGGTATAGGGCGATCTCCAAAAGTAATTTTGGAGGTGAAACGGCTAAATTCTTACCTGAGTGCAAGGCCAAATTTGGTAGGCTGCTTGACCCTTCTGGCGACAGACAGGGCAGATAGATGATTATATAAAAACAGAATTCGGCTTATGAGTTTGCTTAAAGCAATTTTAAAACCCTCCCGATATATTGGAAGGGTTTTAAAATTTGTGTTGCTATTTGACTTCAAAGGTCACTGTAACGGTTTCCACTAAATCCTGTTGTCCTGGCTGAATGTTCGGAGAACCCGCTTCCAGGCCTGAGGATCCACCCCCTCCGCCCTTTCCATAATCCATATAAGGCATTGGGAAATTTGAGGTATAATTTTCAGCAATATTTACAACTTTACCAATCTTTAAGCCTGACACTTTCGCCAAATCCTGGGCCTTGGCCTTGGCTTTCTCAATTGCCAGCTTTTGAGCCTGCATTTTCATCGCATCAGGGTCCTCAAAACCCAAAGTAACTCCGTCAATTTGGTTTGCCCCTTGCTCCAAAGATCCTCTTAGTACCTTGTTTAAAGCTTCTGTTGATTTGTCAACTTGCTTGATTTTTATGACAATGGACTGGTTTAACTGGTATCCGGTTATTAGATTTTTTCCGTTCGTATAGTCATATTGTGGATAGATATTAAACTGCGAAGTGGAAATGTCGTCTTTATTGACTCCGACAGACTTTACAAATTCCACGATTTTTTTTATTTTTTCGCTATTTTCCGCCTGCACATTAGCCGGATTTGCCCCTTGGGTAACAACACCCAAAGATACAGTGGCTAAATCCGGAATAGCCTTAACTTTGCCTTCGGAAGTGACAGCCATAGTTTTTTGCGGATATATTTTACCAGACCACTTATCCGCTAAATCCTGACCTTTGCCAATAAAAATTAGCCCCAAAACCCCTGCTAAAAGCACCAAACTCACCTTTGCGGCTTTGCCGCTTAAAATTTCGTTCATAATTGAATGTCCTTTTATTTTGCGTTTGCCGAATATACGACAAACTTAATATAATGGAATTTTTAATTTTCTATATTATACTATACGGATTAAAATATAAATAGTTACAAAACCACCACCCTTTTCGGGTGGTGGTTTTTGAGCTGTGTAATTTGTTTCTATCAGTGTTCCACCTTGCCAAGCAATGCGTGGCAGGTCTGAGGACAATTATCTCTTCGCCCACTGAAAGGGGCTTCAAGCATTTTTCAGGCCGTATAAGTCAATTTTTGGCTTTCCAGCAAGTTTCGTATATTTGGCTGTAAAAGTGCCTTTTTTACCTTACATATACAGTATATATGAAGCCTTAACACTTGTCAACTGGACTTATCCACAAGCATTAACATTTATATAATTCTTTGTTCTCTTGGAATAATTGCACACATCTTGGTCTTGAAATTTTGTAAAATTGCGCAAGTTGCCCCCAAGTCCATAACTTAGGATTTTTCAAACGCTTTTTGACCAATTCTTTATTTCGTTTTTCATTTTTTGGATACATAGAAATATAATAACTCTGTGTTAAGCCTTTGTCAAATTTTTTTATTTAAAATTTTATGCCTTATCAAAACCTTAGACATTCCATAGGTTAATTCCACCGGATCGGAAAAACCTTTTTTCTCAAATATGCGCCGGTGCTCATCTTGGCTCCGCTCTTTAGTCCAAGCCGTATAGTGCCTAAGTGTTGTCCTTTCGCTTTCGTGTCTGCATAGGTTTTGTACTGTTTTAATATCAGCCCCGCCCCTCAAAAGTTCCGTTGCAAATGTTGACCTAAAAATATGTGGGTGTATTCTTTTGGTTATGCCCGCCCGCCTCATAGCCGTATGTATTGACCGCCGTATATTGCAAGGCTTAGCCCGGCGCCCGGTAAAACTTACAAAAAGAGGCTCAAAATTATCATTGCGCATTTCCAAATAACGCCTAACCCAGCTTAAACTTTCATCAGTAAAATAGATTTTACCTTCGGAATAAGGCGCTTTTCCGCTTTTTATTTTAGCCTCTTTTTTATACCAATCAATTGTTGATCTGTCTAAACCCAAAGCCTCCCCTATCCTCATACCAGTACACCGTAAAACCTCAACCAGCGCCCGATCCCTAAGCCCTACGATCCAATTAGTATCAAAAGCATTTTGTACTCTTTCCCATTCTTCCGGGTCTAAAAATTCAATCATTTTTTTAGGCTCTTTAGGTAACCTTATATCCCGCCAATCAAAATCTAGTTTATATCCGGACTGTTTTATATACCATAACAACTGCCGAAAAACTACGCCCGCCCTAAGTGGTCCATATTTGCCGTGGTTCCGTGCTTCCTCATAGCACAAAGCAACATCGGTCATTTTCAGGTTTTTTATATCCTTTTCGCCTACTCGCGAAAAAGCATTTTCAAATTGTTTTTTATAATCATACAAAGTTTTTGGGTTTAAACCGAGCTTTTGCTTATGCTCAATAAGTCCATTAAAAAAATCTTTTAGCTTCATAAAATGACAAAGACCCACTGACGCGAATCAGTGGGTTTATTTGCCCGTTCCAGCTTGCACCTTGCGGCGTTTGGCTGGGCGTTTAGGTTTTTGTTTCAAAAACCCCGACAAGTTTCCCTGTCTTTTTAATTATACCAAATTAAAAAACAAGGATAAACCCTATTGTTCGCGTCAACCGCGTATTTGCGGCAAGCCTGTAAAGGCCAATAGGTATATTAATTTATAACTTTGTATTATAGGCTTATACACAACTTTGTCAAGAAAAACCCCGTATAACGCCACGGGGTAACGGCGTAGATATTGGATCACCCCCTCTCACTGCGTGTATTGGCTGAAATTCGGGCTGTATAAGCCCTCCTCTCTATGGACTCGGACAGTGGGTTTCGGGTTTAGGCAGGTACGGTGGTAGTCCTGCCCCTCAATGTTTCGGCGGTTGGGGTCGTGCGGAGCTACTTTGATGTGGCAGATTGCGCAGTGGTCTGGCAGATTGGTCATTCTTTACCTTCGTCTTTCAGGCCAGAGATATGGGCTGTGGCCAAGAATTTTCGGTCGTATTCGGTCATTTCGGGTTCGGGTGGTTTGGGTGCCATTTTCGCCAAATTTTCAAACGGGGCGATGACTGCGATCTGTTGGTAGCACCTTGGGCATTTCCACTCAAACCGCATTTCTAGGTTATCGGTTACGCCGACTTCATCAACTTGGTTGACTCGGTGCTGGCAATTTTGACAAGCGAAGCCCATAACAGTATATCTGGTGGACATTTTTGTGCCTCCGGCCGTATGGCATTGTTGGGTTGGTGTTTAAGACAAATTTTGGCAAGCACCGCATCACTCTGGACGAATTGGTGCGTGGTAACTGACCCGCAAAACTGGCAAAAACTGCCTTGATATCCAATTAGCATTTATCCTCCAAATTTAATGTAGACGGCCAAATTGCCCGCTTTTTTTATTTTGGTTTTTTGTAAAAAAAACAGACAGGTTATTTGATCGGGATTTAGCCGCCCCCATTAAAAAATAAACCAGCCTAAGCCGGTTTATTTGAATTATCGGTTATGTATTTACGGACAAAGTTAATTAAAGCACTCCAACCAACCCAAACCAACGGCGTGAGATTATAGCTTCCGGCCGAAAAGAAAAACGCCCCGATACTAAAAGCATTCCAGTGTAAGGTAAAATCAGCACCAGTTAGTTGTGTTGTAATTTGTGTTGCAACAGCTCCACCCATTGCAATTAAAAGTCCACGTAAAACGCTTTTAACTTCGTTTGTGTTAATACTAAAATTTTCTGATCCTAAAGGAAATTTAGCCATATATTTAGTAAGCTATTTTAATTTTGAAAAAATAATTTAAGTAAGCTGCGATTATTAGACAGAGGTAATATATAAGTATTAAACCTGCGCAAGCCGCGGCAAACATTAAAATTTTAAGCATTTGTAACTGGCAAATTTATTGTTGGTTCATCACCTTTAAATTCAAATGCCTGTTTTAAGTTTTCCAAGGCATTCATATCTTTTGCAAACCCGCCACCGAAAGTAAAACCCTCGGTCACGAGTACGCCAATTTTGTCGCCTTGTTTTATAAAAAATCTATTGACCATTATATCCTTCCAGTTTTCAGGCAAATCCCGAAAACTTTTTACCCCGGTTAGTGGATAATCGGGATTTAATTTTTTAAATTCTCGACCGATTGAATCTTGAATATACATATAACCCAAAGCATCAATGTAGTACAGAGTTACGGCGTGGTACGCTTCTATTTTGCTTGGAGTTTGAACCATACCCTCTTTTTCCCAATTTCCGTCAATGCCGACCGCTATTTGTAGTGGGCTATGATCTAGTGCGTCTACCATTGCCGCCCTGCCATAAACCCAGCTATGATTTCCGCCCTTATACACCTTTTGCCCGGTATTGTTTGGCAAATCAAAAATTTTCTTCCAAATAACATCGCCCCCATACTTGACCATTTCTTCGGTAAATGGACAGTCTTGTTCTTTTCTAACCCCAACCTTTCGGAAAAATTCCGAAACCGGCTCCATGCTGTTACCTGTGATTGTTGTACCAGATATTACACCCAACTCTCTGTCAGAAAAATTTATATCAATTCCTTGTTTTTTACCTACCGCCTCGGCACAATTTAAGCGCGAAAAAGAAACACAAAACGGAATCCAGTATTGCCTCTCACGAGCGGGTAAAAATTTAATCCAATTAAAACTTTCGCGCACTTCCCCGGCCCCGACGTTAAAAATTAGATCATATACCGCTGATCCGGGTTTTATACTTTCTGGTATGTAGCCGTATGGTTTATACATATTATTTTAGAATTTTTTTAATCCAAATTTGTAAAATTCCAGTTGTTTCAATGCCTAACCACCCGCCAGTTCCAGCAACTGACAAAGTTAAATACTCATTAGTCCCAAATAAGCTCACCGCAATAAATCCAGTTATAATTCCAAAAAAAGAGGACATAACACTTAAAGCTATAAAATCTAAAAAACCTTTACTTTCGCCTGTTCTGTGTTTATTTATTGCGTTTGCTAAGCCGCCTATAAGAGCCACTAATCCGTGCTTATAAGCTATTGTTTCCGAAACAATTTTTGATGATTCTAAGTCTGGCATTTTTTCTCCTAAACTTTTTTTATTTTAAAAAAGTGTTTAATTTTTAAATTTCTGAAATAACCGTAAAATTTACTCCTACTCCGCCGCCGCCAATTGTCCAAGTTAAAATAACATTGGTAGAATCAACGCTGATCGTTGCTATATTGTAAGTTCCGGTTCCTGCTTGGATATAAATAATATATGTGGTATCAGTAGCCGATCCCGATGATCCGCTAGTCTGATAATATGAGGTTGCAGTAGAAGACCCATTGTATACTCCGATAGACATCACCCCAGCCGTTCCTCCATACGCATAAATTGTTACTTTTTTGGGTATTGCTCCTAAGTTGTGGGCTATATTTTGAGTTCCACCCGAGCCGGCTGCCCTGCTGGATGTAACAACGGTAGTTATTGGCTGGCGGTAACTGTCTAAAATAAAATCTGTCCCATCATAGTAAACCTGAACAATTTGCCCCGCCACAATATCGCCGGTTAGCAAATCATATTTTGTTGACCCAACATATTTTTTTATAGTTTTAACCCCAAGAGAATTTACATTCAAAGTCGCGGCGCCGGTATTTCCTACATCCGCTTTAAATCTAAAAACATCCCCGGTTGTTAAACTTCCAGGCGTTGGGGTAATGGTTACAACATAACTATCGTTGCCGGTAGACGATGCCGCATATCCTCCCGCCACTTGGACTATTCCGTTTAGGTCAGCCGCCGGCAAATTATTTCCTGCGCTATAAATTTTAGGCATAAAATTAAATTAGTTAATTGTGTATTGGCACGAAACAAACAAGCTTTGCACGCTAGATTTTACCCAGCCGCCGGTTGCGATATAACTAAAAAGTTGACCAGTGTTTGCCCCGGCTGATCCGTCAATAAAATTTCCAAACTCGGTAAAAGTTCCGCTGGTATCGGTGGAAGCATAGAAAAAGTCTATATAAGCGATGTTAGACGAGTATGTTGCGCTACTATTGAGTTTTCTGTATGTTTCCGTTCCCAACTGTGTCGCGCCATTGACTATTGACGGGCTGGCCTGCGTTCCCAGCGCACCATAGTTTATTGCACCAGTATAGGTAGTATTTCCAGCCAGCCGGCGGGCTAAAACATTGCGTCCGGCGGTAACTACAATGTTATGTTTTTCCCAAACTTCGCCCAGCAAAACACCCTTTTCCCGCAAATACTTATAAATCAATTTGTCATTATTTCGGATCGCCTGCCTAAGTAGATCCAAATACTTTGACCCCTCTTTAACCCACCCGGCTAAAGTGAATTTTCGGATGTTAACTTTAACCCCTAAATCAGATTTAACATTTTTCATATTGTTATTAAGTTAATTTAAAATTTCTGTCTAAAAATCCCTCTCTTTTAGTGTCTAAAATACTGCTCGGAAAATATGGGGCCAAAACCCAGCTCGGTTCTACCCCCGCGCCCAAGGGATCTTTTTGGATGTTCTCTGTAATTGTTATGGTTATATTATCTGTTACTGCCGTGCCAACTGTAATACTTTCAGTTATAGTTATGGTTGCGATGTCGGTTTTTATAGTTTCCGTGGTTTCCGAATCTGCGGACTTTAAATCTGTTGGCTGTAAAATACTTTGTAATAACTCCGTTAAATCATATTTTTTTGTGGTAACCAATTGTACGCTATAAACATAGGTATCGGGTTTTAAAGGTTTAAACTTTACCGCACGAATTATAAAGTCTGTGTTTGTAGTTCGCCTGCTGCTGTTTAAATTTATAACCATCCCTGCCCTGAGTCCTGATGTATAAGTATCAAAGTTAGCTTCGGTTTGCTGGTCTTTATAGGCGGATAATTCCCCAACCGCTCTTTTTCTGGCAGTGGCTAAATCTTCAATGCTTGAATCCTCAATTAGTTTTTCTTTAACCCCATAAGTTGCAATAGAAGCCGGATCGCTGGCAACCGCTAAAACTCTAACTTTTGGATTTCCGCTAAACTTTATTTTGTTGCCGTCAGCAAGCGCCGAGGCAAATTTAATGGTCTGATCATTGTAGTTATATAAAACATCGTGTGTAGTAAAATCATTTATGAAGTCAACACCAACGGTTTTTGAAACATAACCGGCGCCAGTATCCAGCTGAACGGTTAAGTTTGAAAATTTATAAGGCAGTTTAAAAGTTGCCTGGGTGTTTCCATTGACCGTAATAATGTCTTGGTAAGAACTGGCTTCATATTCTCCGCCCCTAACCTTAACTTGGTTTGCAATTTGTGAACCGTCAATTTTTCTTTCTAGAGAATTAATAATATAATTTCCGCTCGTATCGGTTAAATTAAATGGTGCGGTATTGGTATACTTGCTAAAAAAATGGAGGTCTTTGTCCGGGTCTACATACCAGTCAAACTTAACCATGTCCGCAAGTCTTTTTAAACACTGGCTAATTGCAACTTGGTTAAAAACCACTTTACCTATCACAATTGGGCAATCAACATTTGTACCCGTAAAACCCGTAGCGAAGTTTGTTAGAATGTCGGCAATAATAGCATTAACGGTCATGCCGGAATAACTTTGAGAAACTAACAAAGAATCTAAGTCGAAAGAATAATCTGCGCAATCAACTGTGTATACAATTCCATCTGCTCCATTTAAAAACTTTTCGGAAATTCTTACAATTCTTCCGCCAAAAATTTTACTAGAACCGTCATATACCAAAACAGTATCTAGTACAGCCGGCACATAACTTCTTGATCCATATTTTCTATAACTAAATTTAGAAGTGTCGCGTTGCGCACCTAAAATTTGTTGGACTTCTAAACTGCCCTTGTCGAGCAGACTAGTTCTGTCAGTTCCATTAATAACAACTTGGATCATAAATTAAAAGCTATATTTGCCGTTTAAACTTAACTTTGACATTATTGCCTCTTCAACTTTTTGCACTAACTCGTTACCGGAAATATCGCCGTAAACATTTACCACGACACTACTACCCGCATTATTTCCACCCAAAGACCCTGGGTTTTTTGTGGCTATTATAAAATCATCTGGGTGTGTAGTTATTATTTGTCCATTCTGAATAACTCCGTCATTAACACCCAAGAAATTTTTTGCCGAACTAAAACCACTTCCAATCGCCCCACCTACAGCATTTATACCTCCCTTTAATTTATCGAGCGCATTAAATAATGGTTGTAATTTTTCATTAATCCAATCAATCGCTTTTTTAAATATATCCTTTATTCCTTCCCAAACATCAAAAAAGTATTGTTTTATTGCATTCCATTTTTCAGTAATTATTATTCTAATACCATCAAAAGTTTGATAAAAAAAGTCTTTTATTTTTGTCCAAATTTGAACGGCCTTTTGGGATATAATATCCCAGTTCATATACAACGCCACACCTATAGCAATCAAAGCTGTAATGGCAAGTATTACAAGACCAATGGGGCTAAGAAGTAATCCAATAGCTGCAATTAATCCGGGTAAAATTATTAAAAGTGGACCAACGACAACCAAAAAACCACCGAGAGCAGCTGCAACAATTATTATTTGTTCGGTTAACTTTGGATTTTTGTCCATCCAGTCTGATAATCTATCTAACAGTGGTAATAGATGATTATTGACCAGTTTGGTCAAATGGGGATTTAATACATTACCAATTTTTTCTCCCAAATCTCCCAATGTTTCATTTAAGATTTTGAGTTGCCCAGTTGGTGTTTTTCCGACTGCTTCAGCCAACCCGCCAAACTGACCTTTTAAAGCCTCAATTGCCATAGCCGATCTTTCACTTTGGCTCATGTGTTTTAAAGTTTCGTCGCTAACTAATTTTAAATCCGGGACCAACCTTTTTAGTGCATCAACCTCACCTAAATATGCCAAAGACAAAACCCTTGTCGCAGCCTCGGCGTTCATTTTTCCACTAGTTTCTATATCTAATGCCAGACTAGCTAATTCTGTGGCTTTTGTAACATCCTTAACTGTTGGCAACATTAAACCCACAATTTTAGAAGAATACTCATCGGAAATACCCGTTAGTCTTTGAGTTTTGCTAGAAAATTCTTCAATTGATCTTTTAGTTTTATCAAAATCCAAACCGCTCAGTCTAATTTGTTGTCCTACTTTAGCCCATGCTTCATCGCTGTCTGCGGCGGCTTTCATTGAAAAACCTAAAGCAGCTACAATTCCACCACCAACTATCGTCGCAGCTTTACCAACCTGATTAAATTGGTCTTCCATTGACTTAATACTTGATCCAATTTTTGATATGCTTCCTGTAGCGTTATCAATAGCATTTATTACAATTTGTAATACCGTATTAGACATATTTTTTATTTGCCTTTTTTAATTCGTCAGCCTGATTTTTAAGCCTGTTAGCTATAGCCACAATAAAGTCCCAGCGTTGATCTAAATACTCCTGTTCAGTCCAGCCCATCTCCAAACAAATTGCAACTTTAAAGTCTTCTATTAGGTCTACAGGCTCTTGTCTAAAAAACTTTTTGTTAAATCTAATTCGGAAAAAATGCTATTAATATCAGCTATGTCTATTTTTCCGACATTCTCAAGACTAACGGGTAAAACATTTCCAGCTTCGTCTTGCAAATTCCATTCCTTAATAATTTTAGTTAGCATTAAAAGTAATTTAGGCTTGCCGGTTGTTTCACTAAATACATCTATATCGGCGGCTAAAAGACCGTTATAAACTTGTATTACTCCCCCTTCAATACTCTTAAGCTTAATTTCTATTATTTTTCGTGTGTCTTTTAAAATTGGCATTTTGTTATTTTTTCCCTTACCACTTGACATAATTAGTTAATTGTTGTATAGTGGTCATATTAATAATTAGATTTTAAATATGGATGAAATAATACAAGAGTTTAAATTAAATTTTGGTATTTTTTATAAACTTAGACTGTATAAAGATAAGGTAGTAATTAATAAACTTTTTTCAAAGAAAGTAATACCAGTCCAAAAAATTGCAAATGTTTCTTATAACAAATTAACTGGCCGAGTATTTATAGAAACATCGGGCGGAGAAAAAACAGTAATTAGAAGTTTTATTTTTGGTAGCTGGCATAATCCCGAAAAGATACAAGAGGCTATATTAGCACTTATTAAATAAAAAATGCCTAAAAATTTATACGATTTAGCCTCACCACACATTAATTCAAAAGCTGCAAAATCTTGGGCTGAAACAGGAATAAAGAACGCTATTATATTTTCTTGCAAAGATGAGTTGACCTGTGAAGCCTGTAAAAGAGCAGATGAACAAAAAATTTCAACTGAGTCTGCCCAAAATCCTGACAATGTTCCTCCTTGGAAATTTTGTACAAGCAAACAGGGTTGTCGCTGCATCCTAAAACCTATTGTTGATGTTAATGATTTTTAGTTTAACCCCCGCGCACAGGCGCGGGGTTTTCTTTTAAACTTAGTAAGAAGTTTGTGCATTTGTAACTAAGCAAGTAATTGCTTTTGAGTCACTGGAGGAATATACTGGTTTGAAACTTACATCTTGCATAATTACATCATTTAATTTAAATTCTCTCCCGAGTTGGGTGAAATAAACTTTAGCTAAGTCAATTCTAACTAGAGGAGTTGCTGAAGTTCCTATGGTGACATCCGAATTTGCAATATCTATACGAAGTGCTTTTGCAGTGTTTCCCAAAAATGTTGTTTTAAATGAAGCTTCGTCTTGCCAAAATGCTGTAACACTACCCTCAATTGAAATGTTTTTATTTAAGAAGTCGGCAGGGTCAACGCTTCCTAAAACAAAATCTTCTTCTATGTTGGCCTTGATAGAAAGTTTAAATGACTTAATTGTTACTGCAGAAGCCGCACCTAAACCTGCTAAGTTAGAAGCTAACTTAAATGTTACATGTTTGTGCGTGAAGCGGTTTTCGGTACTTGTTGCCGGGGTTAGAGTAGCCGTTGCACCTTTCTTAGCACGAAAATCTATTTTGTAGGTTATATATTGACCTAACTCATAGCTGATTTCTAAAGAGTCAATCATTCCAAGACCATGTTTGTAATCTTGCCCACCAGCTGGATCATCCAAAAATATAGACAAAGCTTGGTGTTGTGAAGTTTGGCCGACTGTAATTGTGTGGTCTTTTATAGTTCCGCTGCCATCAGCGTTTGCGGCTGTGCTTAAACTTCCTAAAACATTAAGTAAAATTAAAGCAAAATGTTTGTCAGAAATGGGAGCGGTTAAAGATCCTTTCATGTATTGCTTAGCAATATCCCTACTAAATGAGTCTTCAATCACGCCGTAAGACTCTTGGTTAATAATATCTTCCTGTATTTCATCGATGTTTATATCTTTCCAAGGAATCCAAAAACTGGCTGCGGTTTCAGGTGTTCCGCGCACAGTTTCTTTTGCAATTCCGAATTGAGTTGTTCGTCCTATCGCTTTTGGCATATATTTTTTATATTAGTTAATTTTATTAATGGGTTTTTTAATTTTTTCGTATTTTTCACAAGCCTCTTCCAAACTATCAGCTTCAATAGTAATAGGCTCAAAAAGTGTACCGCCAGAAAAAAAGTAAGCTTCTTTTGTTTTAACCTGCTCCGGCTTCATGGCTTTGTTTGGATAATCTTTTTCCATAAAATTTATGTTAGTTGTTCAACTGCTCTTACTTTTAAAGTAATTAAAAATACTGTCATTGAATAATCGGTTTCGCTTATTGGCCCCACTTGGCTAACTGCTGGCTCTAACGCAATACTTAGCCCGTCTAAAGTTTCATTATCAGCAAATTTTTTTCTGATGACCTCGCTTAAATCTTCCAAGTATGTTTCACCATCAATGTTGTCAGTTTTTTCTATAACTAAAATTTCGAAGGTATGGGTAACTTCATTATCGCGGTTGGTTGCCCGTTCGCCGCTAAAGCTATTATTTGCCAATACAGCCACGGGAAATTTATCGGTTTTTAGGCTAAAAATGGCCGTTGGCTTGTTTAAAACTATGACATCGGCTAAATCCCCGGTGTTAACCAAATCGTTCAGCAAATCCCTTATTTTTAGTTTTATATCCCCTGTTTGTGACATATTAGTCGTTGGCTATTTTTTTGGTTATTTGTTCTAAAGCTTTCTTAAAAATGTCGCTAATTTTAATTTGTGATTTTTGCAATATCCTAACCATAAAAGGGTTTGGGGTTATTCTTGACGTTCCTTCATGTACATAAATTGCATATTGGGCGGTAGGTCCGATTGTACCCTCAAGCTTGCTTGGCGTTGCCCTAACCATGGCAGACGCTTCGCTAAAACTAAGCTCTAAATATCCTGTACGTTCTGATCTTGGTGTTTTAAACAAAAACTGTGGATCTCGCGCGTTATAAACAATTTCCGCTAAACTAAAATTGATAGCTTTTGCAAAAATTGGTTTGCTGATATCCGGATATTTTTTCAGCCGGTTTTGCAATTCTTTTAATCCCTCAATTTTTACATCTATATTTGGCATTTAAATTATCGGCATTACTATTCTCCTATGGGCTTTTAGTGTTTCAGTGTCTTCCATATCCAATTCTTTTGACCAAGTTATGGTATTTGAATTAAAACTTTCAGACGATTTACCCGGGTGTTCCCGGCGCTGATACCATTTTGTAACTAGTTTTTCCGCAAGCTCTGTTATTTCTGCCGGCAGTGTATGAAGTGTTTTATTCCCAAAATTTTTAAAGTCAATCAAGTATCCGGCCGTGTAACTTGCGATCCTTAGAGTATTTACGCCTTGGACTAAACCTTGGTTTAAATAGGTATAAAACTTAATCATTCCGCTTGATCCGTCCCCAACTAATTCATAGTCGTTATTTGTATATGCTGTCCAAACTGGACTGCCTACAGATCCTTGCCTGTATTGGACGGCTCCTAAATTTGTAACAGGGGAATTTTTTAACAATACTATTGTTTCCCTTTGACCCCGCACGGTGTAAAGTTCGTTTGTATATGTGCTGTTTAAAAAACGCCTGTTGCACTGGTTTTCTATCCAATCAGTTACGCTGTTTATAATGCGTCCTAAAACAATATCTTTTCCGGGTTTGTCAATTGATAGCTTGTCCTTGACTCGGTCTAAGGTAGTTAGCGCGTATGGATAAATTATTTCGTTAGACATAAATTTTTTTTAAAGGCTGGCTCTCTCCCCCTTTGGGTCGATTCAAAAGGGGAAATTTGCCAATTTTTAAATTAAACGGCCGGGGTTTCCGGGGTGACAGGCTCGGTTGACTCAACGGGCAAAGTTTCGCTTTCCTGGACAGGGGTTTGTTCAGGCTGGACTACCGGGGTTTCCGGGGTGACAGGGGTTTGTACTTCTTCGGACATTTTAGTTTCCTCTGTGGCTACGGACTCAAAAGACTCCGCACCAATTAAATTGATTAACTCTTCACTAAGTTCCAAAACTTTTTTATTGGGTATTATGCCGCCTACGTGGTCGATGCTATGAGAGCCAAGCAAATGCCCAACTCCAATGCTATGTAATGCTTTAACTTTTGGCATAGGTTTTTTTTAATGTTTAAGGCTCTTAGGCCCCAAGCAAAAGCCGGGGGCCTAAGATTAAAAACTTTAGGTGGCAGAAGTTTTTAAAACTGCAAATGCGGTTGGCAAACCAACGGCCATCGCAACTCTTTCCGTAACCCTCAAGACTTTCTGGTTAGCGGCAAAGGCGTTTACTCCGCCAACTGTCGCGGCGTCAGAAATATCTACTGTCATACCCATTCTATCGCCGAAGAATAGATATTTAAGGTTTCCAAATATGATATATTTGGTTGAAACTGCGGTGCTGGACGGCATCTTTTCTGAAAGATATACCGGGTAATTCCAGATATATGCGGCTGGAACCAATACCGGGGACTCGGCGCCTGCTCCATAAATTACCGGAGTTGGGCTGGTAACAATGTAGTTACCAGCAGTATCTTTCTGCTTTTGGGCGATCGCCAAAACCAAGCGGTGCATTATAAATGCCGCGCCAGACAAAGCGGTCGGTTTAACCTGGGCGATAAGATCGCGCAAGTTGTCGGCCGTGGTGCAAAGGGTAAAGGTACTGTTACCAGCGGACGGGGTATTAATGGTGACGTTTGCGTCGCCCAGAATACCAGTAAAAGGAGAACCAGTGCCGGTCAAACCTTGGCTATCTTCTTCACCTGCAATGGCTTCTGCTATAATTTCGAGTAACCAGTCGGTTACGGAAATGTTAGCGTCGGCCAAAAGTTCGTTAGAAACAGCGGTCAAAACGACGGCGGTTTTAGCGGTTAAAACCACATTACCCAAAACCGGGTCAGAGGCTGTGCCGGCGGTGTTTTCACCCGGCCAGTAAACAGTTACCGAGCTGGTCAAACGAGGCAAATTTAAAATCTGTTCGTTCATTGTGAATTTGGTTGCGAATTTACGAACCAAACCAAAGTCCTCAACAATGCGGGCAATGCCTTGCTGAATTTCCTGCGGGACCAAGTAACCACCGGCTGTGGTAGTACCTTCGGAAAGAGCTTTAAGCTTTTCAGCAAACTCTTTCTTTTTGGCCAAGGAAATGCCGGACTTGCGCATATTGGACACTAACCTGCTAAGGTCGATTTGTTCGATCATAGCTTTAACTCTCGCGTCAACGGATGCGTCCACCATTTGGGGAACCTGCTCCTTGATAGCAGTTGCGGCGGCTTCTTTGAATTTCTCGGTCAAAGTTGCCATTGCTTTTTCGTCAAACATATATTTTGTTTGTTAATTATTTAGAGCGGCTAATTTTTTATTTGCAACTGCCCCGGCCTCGCTCAATGCCGTTACAGCTGCGCCAGTAAGCTTCTTAACTAAAAGCCATTGATCCAAAGCCTTTATGTCCTCGTCGCTTAACTGAATTTGTTTTTTGGTTTCCTCGCCCTTATTTTCTAAAGGCTGATCTACCTGCTTATCACCCTGCTCGGTTGCGTCATACAACTCTTGCAAGGCGCCTTGTGTAGCCGTTAAGCCATCAATTGTTGATTTTATAAGTGTCCTGTTTTTTTCCGAAAGCACCCGTCCAGCTTTTACTTTTAAAAATTCAATATGTTTAAATTTTTCCACTTTTACCGCCGCGGAAATTAAGCTTTTTTCTGCCATATCTTCGCCTTCCGGATCATTAGCCAACACAGTCAACATACCGGCTGTTTCAAGTAGTAATTCCTTAAACTGCTCTGGTTTAGTTTCGGGCTGTAAATACACGCCACAGAAAGCAGAAATAATATCGTATACATCATCCACGTTATCCCATTTTTCCTGCATGGTATCGAATGTGATTGTTTCCATAGCTGCAAGCCTATCTGCAACCGCACCTTTTTCATCCTGCACATCTGCTGTAGTTTCAAATTTAGGTTCAAATCCTTTCGTTTTTAACATTTCCATATTTACCCCAGCTTCTTCTACTTGGCGCAATGATAATGCCTGCGGGTTAGCCGGCACCGGTACTACACTAACCTCTAACAGTTCGGATTTTGTGATTATATTGCCGTTCATTTCCTTTGGAATAAATCCAACGGAAACGGTGTTGACCATTTTAAGGTCATAAAGTTTTCGGATCTGTTGGGCAAAATCAGTCGGCGCAAATCTTCCCTCGATTATTAAATTGCCATTTTCCATTCCAGCCTTGTCTACAACCCCGATCGGCGGCTGGGTGTAGTCATGCGCCCAAAGTAGTACCGGGTTGGTTAAATAGTTAGCCAAATCCCAGCCTTTTTGGTCGATGCTTTCGCCTTGCCTATCAATGGCTGGGGTGGAAGCCACAAACTTAAAAGTTCCAGTATCAGTTTTAGCTTTAGTTTCAATTATAAGATCCTGATTTTCTTTTGTTGAAAGACTGGCAAATAACTGTGCTTTTAAATCCTCTGTAAGTTTTTTGAAAATATCTTGCATATTTTTATTATTTTTAATTTAAGATTTAGGTAATTTAGGCAATACTCTGATTTTTATTCCCGAGTAAGTAACTGTTTGTCCTGAAATAGTCACCTTAATTTCTGCATCAAATTCCCCTATTTCGTCAAAATTTCCTGTGGCCACGGTATATTTGCAAGTGCCGGCGGGGCCGCTTACAATACTCATCGATCCAGTAAACTTAAGTCCTGTGTTGTGTTGTTTTTGAACATTCAACACAATTGTCGCGCCGGTTATGTTAATAACCCCGCCTGAATAGTCCTGTAATGTGAAATTCAGATCATAACCTACATCGTCTTGTATAACTTCGGTATTAGTTATTTGCATATTATTTGGGCAGTCTTAAAGTATTATTTTTTTTAGTATCTTTAAGTCCAATGGAATTTTTAAATACTTGTTTTAAAATATAACTTTTGATTTTTGAAAACCCTGCCATACTGGCTGAAAAAACATTCAACAAATCAACAAATAAATTGCTTTCAACAAAAGTTTTATAGATTTTTTTTACTAGACTATCAGTTACCGAAACTACTTCCGACAATGTTTTAAGAAAAACTCTGATTGAAGTTACAATATCTGTATACACCGCTGATTCCGTAAATGTTTTTGTTATTTGTTTAACAAGACTATCCACATAACTCTGAATTTCGCTAAATGTTTTAGTTACTGACTTAACCAAACTATCACTGCTTGTTACAGTTTCGGTTAGAGTTTTTAAAAAAACCCTTATTGTGGTTAAAACATCGCTGTTGGTTACTGCATCTGTTAACCTTTTTGTGACACTTTTTGTCAAAGTATCAACTATAGACCGTGCTTCGCTTAATATCTTGTTGACCGATTTAACTAAACTATCAGTATTGGTTACAGTTTCAACCAAATTTTTAAGAAAAATTCGGATTGTTGTTAATGTATCGCTGTTGTTTATACTTTCGTTTAATCTTTTTAAGACACTGCGTATTAATGAGTCAGTAAAGTTTTGAATTTCAGTATTATTTTTTGATACACTTTTAACAAGGATATTTCCCATCAAATTATTTTCCGCAAACAGTTTTGCAACTTGTTTTGTTAAAGTATCATTTATTGAAGTTAATTCGGTTAATGTTTGAAAGTATGAACCAGCATTCAAATTTCCCATTATTTTGTCAGGAAAAACAAGTAAACTGTAAGGATTGCGACTGATAATTCTAACTTCATGAGGACTTAAAACGCGATTATATTTAAGAAAATATCCTATATTTCCATCATAAAATTTTTCTGCGGCTGGCCAGTGACCGGCTCCTATTGCGGTGTTAGACAAATTAAATCCTTGTATATTTGTCCCATTTCCATCTTTATTACCATCTAAATAAAATTGATAGTCTCCAGTAGTGGAGTTATAACTTAATCCACCGTGGTGAAATTTATTTGCTGTAAGCGCGGTGTTGCTTTGGCCTAATTGCAAAGTTTGCGAAGATAAAAATCCTTGAACCGATGCATACCATCTGTATTCAATTCCTGCGCTTGCATTTGTTGTATAAATTCCGTTTACTTGCGCCCCTGGGTTATCCAGCTCCGCCCCAACTAACAAAGTAAATGTTTGGCTCATATACTTTGCGTCAGTACCCATATCTATATACATCGTTCCCGAGTAAAATCTCGGCGTTACCCCATCACCTTGCACCGATGTCCATTTTTGATCATTTGGGTTTGTTAAAGTAAATGTTTTGTTATCAACCAAATTTCGGACAGTATTGCCTCCGCGTTCCAAAAAGAAAAAAGCAATATCAAGTCCTCTGGTCAACGGATTATTTCTATCCAAAACCGCTCCAGCTGGTGGTTTTATTTTCCAAGTTTTTGGACGTAAAATAATCATATTTATACCGCTTGCGCATACAAACCTTGATAAATTTTGGCGTGGTTGCCTTCGGTAGAATCCAAGGCAGCGCCGGATTTATTTTCAACAACAATACCCCACTTTTCAGGCATAACGCCGCCAAACGCTTGTGCTACTGAAAATGTAGCTTTGTAAGTTGTAGCGTTTGAAACAACATTGATTACGCCCAAAAATTTAAGGTTTGTTGGTGAAATTAAAGTTATAGCCGCATCAGTAGAGCCGGCATTTTCGGTTCTATTGGTCCCGCCATCAGCCGTACCATACGCATAAACATTCACATAACCGGTAGTTAACACGCCGGACGCTCCGCTCTTAATGTTTAGGTGCAAAATTACATCCATAAAAACATTTGTGCTGTTGTCAATTTCTGTGGACTGCCTAGCCGAGTTATTAGCTAAAGAGGCTAAAGAGCAAGTGATGCTTTGATTATTGGTTCCAAATTTTTGTTTAATATCAGCCATATTTTTATATTGCCAACGCTTGTGCTATATCGTCAGCGGTTATGGAATTATTTATGTAAGGAATACCAGAGGTTATAACATTGAAGCGTGGGGCAAAATCCTGTTTAACTGTTCTTTCTTTTTCTACATCCCTTGCTGGATGTACTTTACTGTTTGCTGTTGAAACAATACTCGCAAATTCAGTATTAAGTGTGGTAGTTCCTGAAACAACCGAACCATCTGGTTTTACAATTCTGTTATCCCCAATATATGGGTAAGATTTAGTAACTTCCTCGTATGCTTGCCTAAAAGTTACCTCTGGCTCGTGGATAGTATCTACAACCACGTGGCTTATTGAATAAGGACTATTCATCAAGTCCGCAATTTCTTGATTGTTTTTGCCGGCATATCCCTGCTCTGCCGGATCATTTTGTATTTCTTCTTTAACTTTCAAAAGTGCTTGATTCAAATAAGCCTGGGCTTGTTCTGGCGAAACTCCGTCAGATATTAATGCGTTGTTATTAATCATATTTTTTATAAATTAAGAGGCTTGAATTTTCCAAGTAAACTGCAAGCTGTCGCCGGATGCTAAGTTGACGGCAGTAAATACTTGCCTGCAAAGCATTGTCCCAGCTGTAGCGGCATTAAATACCCCACTTTCGGTAACCGCAATTGTAGCGGACGCGGTAGCAGTTCCCTGCAATTGGGCAGTGTCGTTGGTAACAGTGGTTGTTACGCGCGAGGCGGTTGGCGCGGCAATAACATGGGTTGTAGTTGCGCCGTTCGAGGCATCTTTTTCGGTTTGTAGCGCGGTGTCGCCGGCAGCGGCCGCGGTTGTACCAGTCCCCCAGCCAATATATGCAAATACTGCTTCGGCGCCCGATCCGTTGATCCTTGAAGCAATAGCGGCTTTACCAGCCGAAACGACGAGGTTTGCTACAACTCTTTTGTTGGACCAAGAGCCAAACAAAAAATCCAATTTGCCTAAAGCCCCATTAATCCAGTTAGGATTTAACAAATTCTTTTTTAACAAAAACCTAGTCAAAGAGTTTTCCTGAAACATTGGTTTAATGTTTCCGTCTTTGTCAAAATGCTGGTACTCAACAACCCCCAGCGGGGTTAAATTTTCGCTTTTCAATTCCATATTTTTTTACTTAATTTTTTAAGTTTATAAATTTATAAATCATCTGCGCTAACTACTGGTTTTGTTATACATCGGCAATTAGTATGCAATGCGCCGGCCTCAATGTTCGCATAGTTGAAATTCAATGTTTGACCATCTACCGTCAAGCTATCGCCTTTGTTAAAAAAGTTTTCTTCAATACCTATCTCTTTGCCGTCCATGTCGTTACAATACGCGCAAACTAATTCATCCTCGGCCGTAAACCAGATTATTTTAGATATACCGTTCTGTTTCCAAGCTTCTTTGGCGGCAGTATTAGCCACTCGGAAAGTTTCGGTTTTAGCGACGGCTTCGGCGCGGCTTTTGTCGAAATACTCCTCAATTTCGGCTATACGATCCGGTATACTTACGCCGTCAGTTATTGCGGCTTCTAAACTTCCTTTTAAAAGTTCTTTCGTAACATCGCTATAACTTTGACCTAAAAGATTTATGGCTTTGTCTAAAGCTTTTTGGAGTTCGGGAGTGAATTTAAAATCGTCCCTATTGATCAATTTTGCCCCCGCCAAGCCCTCTTTTTTGTAAAGTTCAGTAAGTGTTGGTTTATTTAAATCAACACTTAAAGTAACTATTTCGTCCTCGTCATACAGATCATCTGGATCAATTGCCTTGCTTTTTATTTTGTCGATATTTTTTCTAACCTGTTTAAAAATTTCTTTGTTTACCTTGCGCGTGTTTTCTGTCATTTGCTTTTCAAACGGGGCAACCCTTGACACCATACCTTTCCAAACCGCCTGCATTTTTTCCCGATTGAAATCCTTTTCGTTTTTAATAGGTATTTCCGAAACTGCTTTAATCGCACTAGCTACCAAATTATCCGCAACTTTGTTTATTGGATTTTCTTTCCTTGGCATTTTGTTTATAACAACGCCCTTTGCCTGCGGTTTGTATTTTTTTGTGCTTTTTACTGCTTCGCCTAAAGGAGATTTGCTAAAGTCGGTCATGACCGCATCGCCGTTAGCAATTGGTACTAAACCGTGTTCTTCCCTAACCTCGTTAACAGTTTTATACGGCTGTTGGGCTAAAGCTGCCTGATCTTCTTCAATTTCCAACTGTTTATTTTCCGGCGTTGGATCTACATAACCTAAAACTAAATCCTCTCCAAATCTTGGGATTAAATAGGTATTGAAAAATTCGGTTATTAAATCTAACTTTGGTTTTATTGTTCTTGTGGCAAAAATATAGTCAGTAGCTTCGGCGTTAGCTCGGTTAACATCCTCTGTTAAACCCAAGACAGACTTAGGTACACGAAAACCTGCCATAATCTTGTCTCGCATATCCTTAGAGCTATTTGTAAAATCCATTTCCTGCTGCGTACGCTGGGCAGGAGTAAATTTTGTACCCTGCGGCATTGCAACTGTTTTGTAGGCATTTTTAGATCCGGCGTGGAGTTCTTGAAACTTTGTAGCCATATAATCCAGCATTTCCGGGCTGGTATAATCCGAGCTTTCCAAGTAACCCCCAACCATTGCAAAATTTTCAAAGAATTTTCGGTTAAATTCAGTAGCAAAATTATCGCTATCAATCCAGCCAGGTATGCCAGCAACTACGCCCATGCCGTCAAAAAGTTTTACCGGGGACGGATATCGGACGCATAAAACTTGGTCAATGGTATATTGCTGTGTTTTATCTGACCTAAGTGTGTATTTATAGCCTTTAATCAAGTCTTGAATTGTATCCCCCATTATTGGGGTCAAATACTGCGGATAAAGCGGGTATATTCCTTTTGGCTTGCCCAAAGCATCAGTTACGCCGTCTAAATACAAATATGCTTTTCCTACCAAAACCAAATGCACACCCAACAAAAATTTAAGTTCCCATCCTGTCTGATAGCTGTTCGGCTTATTTAAAATATCTAAAAGTTCGTGGTTAAAAATTTCTTCCTGCTCATCATTTTTGTTTGTTTTAAAAAGCCTAAATTTAGTTTTAGCAATTTCCTCGCCAATAACCGAAGCACAAGCATAAACCCAGCCATTATATGCTTCCATTGCCGCGCGTGGGTCAATATCTTTGCCCGAAAGGATAGCCAAAAGCCCGCTGGAATTACCGGCAGCGGTCATGTAAGGCGCCAAGCCTTTTTTACTCAGATATCCGAGCTTTTCAAAAACTCGGTCTAAAAAATTCATTGTGTTTGGTTTTTATTGCTTTTACCCGCTCTTGAAGTTTTTACAAACTTCCCGATTTTGCGGGTATTGCTTGGCATTGCCAGCGTTTTATGATCCTTCGGGAAAGGGTAAAGGCAATAAAAAAAAGGACTTACGTCCGAAATCAAATTTAATTGATTCAAAACGTAAGTCCTGCAGTGGTCTGCTCAGACGGATATTTATTTGTTACTTACAACTTACACCCAATAAAAAAAATTGTCAAATATATTTCTGTGGATATCTAATTAAATCTTTTCCTGCGCAATAATTCCACTATTTCCACCGGCTCCCCATTATGAAAAATAACCCGAGCTTCGCCAAACGCCAAATGTTCAGCGGATATTTCCCTCATAAGCCAGTCCCATTGCGGGCTGACTTGCCGGGTTATTTTTTGGTTTACGGCTTCCATTTTGTTTTATCCTAATACTCTAAACTCTGGCAGTCTTAATTTTTTTATTTCAAATACCATTCGCATTATAAAAGTATCCAGTAAGTCGGGGGATCTGCCTATTTTCTTTTTGATCTCGTCTTTGAGTATAATTTTAAACTTCCCGTCTTTATCCGCGTCTTTGCTTTTTAATTGCTCAAATTCCTGTATGAGTTCCTTTTTGATTTTTTCTTCCGCAATAGAAACTTTGATTTTACGGCCGTTACACAACTCGGCCAGCTTATAAGCGCATTGGGCTTTCAAATTTTCGTAATTTTCGGGCTTCCTTGTTACCGGGTTAATTGTTGGCTGGGTATTAGCCATAAATCCCCTACACCCGGGCAAGCCGTCCACCACCCCGCCGCCAACACCGTCCTCGTCAACAACTATGTGGCTACGCGGTATTTTTTCAAGTTCCTGTAATTGTTTGGCAAACTCTATGGTTTGCTGGGTAGAAAATTTTTGTTTAATAATCAATTTTTCGCAATGCAAACCTTTCCAAATTGCAAACACTGTTTTATCTTTTCCAAAACGCGCCACGTCAATACTTAAATACTTTTCTTCTACAACTTCAATCGGGTTAGTAAATAAATCAATTATAATCTCGTAAGCAATCATAACACTTGGATCGTCATCATATTCCCAATTTCCAAACATTAAACGCTCTTTTGTTGACGGGTTTGATATACTTTCCAGCTGGGTTTTATATTGGCCCGCGGTGTAATTATTATCGCCAAACAAGGACTGTATAAAAGCATATTCCGGGGGTAGTCTACCCTCTTTCCACGGCAAATAAAAAGTGTTGTACAGCCAATTTTTTTTTGGGTTACAGGTACTTAAAATTTTAGGCGGGATATTATAAATCTCATTCATGTGCCGGCCAACTGCCGCTTTTAAACGATCAAATGCCTCAAACTCAATTTCGCCCGCTTCCTCCACCCACCCCCCTGTATATTCCAAAGATCCAAACCTTTCAAACAATGGGTCACTGGGTAGGTATTTTAAATCTAAAAAATCAATTCTACTTCCTTTTGCCCTACCGTCAATAAATTCTATGTAGTTATATTTCCCGTTTAGCTTCCAGTCCGTTCTTGGTATGCCATGCTTTTTAAAAACTTTCATTAAAGTTAAAAAAGTCGTTTGATATAACCGCGTCAATTCCTCACGGCCAATAAACCAGCGGGTTTCCGGGTAAAAATAACAGTTGGTAGTTTCCCATTCAGATCCTAACCAAGACTTTCCCCCGCCCGCTCCACCACCGAACATTGGATATTTAATTATTGGGTCTTTCAATGCTTGGTACGCTAGATGCTGTTTCCAAGTCGGTTTTATTATTGGGATCATTTGGAATTATGTATTGAAAACCA
The DNA here is from genome assembly GCA_964512925.1 of uncultured Candidatus Saccharibacteria bacterium. Taxonomy (GTDB): domain Bacteria; phylum Patescibacteriota; class Doudnabacteria; order UBA920; family UBA920; genus CAZEKH01. The sequence continues at coordinate 114,034 of CAZEKH010000003.1, forward strand.
GTTATGCGGTTGTCGTTTATTTGTATGTTGTTTTGTATCGTTGGCTTGTCCGGGTTGCCCAGTGTATACCTTAAAATAATCTCGGCCGCGGTGTTCGCTGGCGCGCCGTAACCCTTAGCGGCAACAATGCGCGATCTAACAATATCCGGCAGGTGACCAAACATCATATCCAAAGCCTCCTCAATACTATTTTTTTTAGCCGTTTCTTTCCATTGCTCGTATAAATCGTGTAATACCCCATTCTTTGAAAATAATCTTTTAACGTGGGAATGCGAATAATTGGTCTTTGCCGCTATCTGCTCATAATTAAGCCCCATAAATCTTAAATACAACATTTCGTAATATGCTGTTGGGACTAGCGTTTTAGTATCATTTGGTATTATTTGTTCAGCCATTTTGTTTTGCTTTGTAAATCGACTTTATTTTAAATTGCTCTCTAAATTTTTTATCATAATCGGCATGGCATTTAATACAAAGCCTTACCCAATCACTCTTTAGCCTTTTATACTGTTGGCTCTTATTTGCCCACTGAATAGATTTTGGCTTTAGAAATATATTCTTGCAGTGTTCGCACTTATTGGGATTACCTAAAACCCTAACTACCCATTTGTGCAAACCATGGTAGCCAACTTTATCGCCTTTCCAAAAGTAACTTTTCTCAAATTCATATTTGCCCTTTTTTGCACTGGATAATTTGGCCTTATGAAAATCGGTGAAGGGTTTGCCGGTTTGGGCAAGGAATTTACATTTATTTGAGCAAAACTTTTTGTTATGCCAGTAATAAAACTGCTTTTTGCAAAAGGCACACGATTTCCATTTTGCTGTTGATTTTCCATAGCAAACACGACTACAAAACTTTTGTATTCTAGTTTTGCAATCTTTTGTAGAAATAAACTCCTTATTGCATTGTTGGCATTTTTTTACTTTCATTTTCAAATTCAAAATTACAGTTCGGACACTTAATCATTTTAACAGTTTTAGGGGGTTTCGGGGTTGTTTCCGATTCTGCCTTAATACTATTGCCATTTAATTCTAAATCCGAAAATCCACAATCTTTTAGTAGGTCAACCTCAAAACTATTGGCTAAAAGTTCAAAATCAAAACTTCCTTCATGCCTATTACTTTCAATAGCCACCGCATCCCGTTCTTTTTCAGTAAGTGCGCGGTTCGGAATAATGCAGTCAACCTCTGTCACACCTAATTGCAATAGTGCGGTTTTGCGCTGGTTACCGGAAAGTACAGTATTGTCTGTATCAATTTTTATAACATCGTGAAAGCCGCGCTCTACTATTCTTTGCTTAAGCCTTTTAAAAGCTTCCTCAGTTATAATGCGCGGGTTTTTGTCCCAGCTTTTTAATTCCGAAACTTTGCGCTTTTCTATGTACCAAGATAGTTGATCCATATTTTTTAGTTTTGCTATTTTAAATGTTTAATTTTAATTGGCAGCACAATATAAAATCTTTTTTTAGCAATGTAAAAATTCCACTGGTGAAGTATAATCTCCCAATGATTAAAAAAATCATATTCCCAAAAAATACCTTTGTAGTTTGACTTTGTTAATTGTGTGCCTTCCTCTGGGAAAGATAGTAATTTAAAGCAAGCCAATTGTATATAAGGAAAAAACCCTTTTTTCCAAGGAACATTTTTAGAGATTATAAATCTAAAAGGAACATTTTTAGAGATTATAAATCTAAATTGCCACTGATTTAATTTTCTTTCTATTTTTCCAATTTGCATTTGATTTTACTAGCCGCGAAAAATCTAGAGTTTCTCGCGGCTATCGACCTTAATTGTTAAACCAACTTTTTGACTAATTCTATACGCTCCATATTAAAGTCAAAATTCTTAAAACTTAATTCAGCTTGCATTAGTCTGTTTTTTATATCGTCAGGAAAAATTTTGGTTTCATTCTCCAACGCCTCTAATTCCTTACTTAAAGTTTTAACCTCTTCCCTGATTTCTTTTTTGTGATAATCAGGATTTTGACCGGCAGACAAAGCTTCAATTTCCTTATTTTTAACTTCAATCAGTGTTGGTAATTCCTCAAGCCTTTTTTTAGCCCTTTTTACACTTTCCAGATGATCCAGACCTTCGATTAAAAATTTAAACGCCTGTTGACCATAAAAATTTAAAAATTCACCTCTGACTTTGTCTTTTTGTTCAGAGCCGTTTATAACCTTTAAACACTCCGAGTATTTAGTTTCTACAGTTTCGAGCGTTAATTCTTTATTTTCCATATTTATTTCCCTTTCGCACACTCTTTACAGAGTGGCTTATTTTTAATTTTAGATTTAAAATGTTGCTTGCATTTTATACAAACACATTTATTTTTTTTGTTACTACTCATCTTTTTCTGTCATTTTAAAAAATTGATTTAGTGTTATAGACACAAAAGTAGCACCTAAAAGCCAATACGGGGGTGTCCATACATGGGAAAAAAACAAAACCGTAAAAGTAAAATATAAACAGAAAAATATAAATTCTAACAGCTTAATCCAATCCATAGTTTTAATTTTCTTTAATTGTTATTAGAACCTCGACCTTTGGTTTGCCATCAATGGCAATTTGGCTTTTAAATGATCCGTCTAAATTGTTGTCATTAACAAACAGTGCGTCAGCAATACCCTTAAAAATGTTGTCCGGATCTGCGTGTTTTCCGTTTTTCCAATAAATATCCAAATGCATTTCAGCTTTTATTTTGCTAGTAAAAATTACTGGGCTTAACCTAGTTTGCCTTTTAAATTCAGCCCTTACATATTCTTTCCAGTTGTAATACCTCCTAGCCGCCGGCAACCACAAAGCGCGTCCTACAACCCGAACATACGGGATAGGACTTCCGTCCTGTTTTTCTTGGTTTCCATAAATTGTAAATTTTATTTGCATTTATTTTTTTAATAAAGTTTTTTTGTAGAAAAATGGTAAAATTCTCCGTCTTTTGATACAAAATATCTAATTTTTGTTTTTTTATTAGCATTTTCTTCAAAAGAAGCCCACGCACTTAACATACTTATTAAAGAATCTAGCGCACATTCCCTTCTAAATTTAGATCCAAATTCTGCTGTTATAGTTATGTTTATTAACATTTTTTATGTTTTAATTTTCTCAAAACAAACCCTCAAAAATTCCCCCAAGAACCAACCAAAAGCAAAACCTATAAAGTATTTTTCCATATTTTTTTTATTGATAATATCCTAATTCTTTTGCTTTAGCTGCTATCTTTAAAAATGCTTTTCCGACATTTTCAATTGCACTGACTTTCCGCCCGCGCCCTTGTTTATATTCTTTCCCAAAAACTAACTTTGTGTCGCCCTCCTTGCTTTCAATTATCACCCTCCCGTTCGGTTTTATTTCAAAATGTAAATTAACCATATTTTTTTCTTCCGGGGCCAGCCCAGTTTCCCAATCAACTAAAACATATCCGCGTGTCATTTTAGATAATGGTTAATTGTAAATTTTAAATCTTCGCTTAAATTATCTTGATATTTTAGCCATATTAAATAATCTTTCGGAATATCCTTAAATTCTTTTCCTTGGTGTTTTCCAAAACCAATGAGACGTAACAACACTGGCTTTTCTGTCCACTCGAGCATTTTTTCAATTATTTGCGCCTGGCTTAATTCCGGATTTTCCCGAACCATAAAATGCACCAAATAATTAAATAGCGCCTCCAAAACTTCAATATCCCCCTCCGCATCGTGCGCCCGTACTTGTGTAACATCAAGGCCAAAGTTATACCGTAAAAATTGCAATTTATACATTGAAAGGTCAAATAAATTTTGTACAACTTTCAAAGTATCAATCATCTTTCCAACTTTTAAACCCTCCCTGCTTAAAATTTCCGCATCAAAAGCCGCATTGTGGGCAACCATTATCACCTGATTTAAATCTGCCTGTAATTTATTTCTAATATCGCTTCCAATAAATGACTCCTTGTTTTCCACCATTTCATTTGTGATATGGTGGACGCTCATAGCCTCAAAACTAATTGGCACTGGCGGTTTAAAAAGCAAGTTAGCTTTAATCTGCCCGCATTTGTAGGCCAGTTGCACCAACCGGGCATTTTCATCTTTTCCAGTAGTTTCTGTATCGAGAAATAATAAATTATTCATTTTGAAATAATGTTAATTGATTCGGATCTACTACATTACCCTTACACTTTTTGCAAACTCTTACCTTAGCTTTTTTCCGTTTAAAGCTATGCCGATTTTGTTTTCCGCATTGTTCACACGTGTAATAGTAAAGCCTGCGCTCTTTAAAAATTCTCATGTATTGAATAATTATATTTTGTTTTTATTTCCCCATTTTCTTTTACAGCGGTTTTTGAAATTTTAACTTTTTGGTTATTTTCAAAAACAAACTCACACTTACTCAAGTCAATCCCGGCGCCGGCTAAATACTCGATATAAACTAAAAACCAGTTTTTACCCGCACCCTCAATATCCTGTCCGCTTGAGTCCGTAACAAACGACTGCCCGGTGTTATAAATTAAAACCTTTATGCTTTTATCCCCTTTTAACTCCGTAACAGTTTTATTTTTGCCAAAGATTTTAGACAGCATGTTTTTGAGTTTCATTTTAATGTTGTACATTAATTTTTCGTGGTTTAGTAAATTTATATGGGTTTTTGTTTGATTGCTGTTCACTTTTTGTTGCCCATTTACAATTTTTTATTTCGTAATTACCATTGTTATTTATTCTATCTATTGATGTATTTTTTTCACCAAATTCTAAACAATGTTTTAAATAAGCTTTAAGCATGTCGTCTCTGAAATTTTCAAATTTAATCCACCGTTCGCAAATTTTTATACCTCGTCCACCATATTTAGAGTAGTGAGAATCAAAAGTATTTAAACAACGCCTTTTCATTCCGTCCCAAATTCTATAAAATCTAGTTTTTTTCATTCCATGAGTTTTGCTTTGTTTAATTAACTTATTATTTCTATAACATCCACAACTAATCACTTTTCCTGCTCTTAAATCACCGGTACGCATGGTTGTTTTATTTCCACATTCACAAACACATTCCCATAAATACTGATAAAATTTATCTTTTCCAATACATTTTATTACCAGTAATTTATTAACTTTTTTGCCTGTTAAATTTATTCTATTTATATTGATACTATTTCCTTCCTAAGAACAAAATTAAAACTCAATGTTTGTTGTCCTTGCCGTTCTAGCGGATCAATTAAGTCAATAATGTTTTTTTCTGCACCATCCCAATAAGGCATTTCCGAGTCATTTAATAATTCCTTAAAAGTTATTTGGTTTTCTTCCGGCTTCCAGTACTGCTCATTATGTTTAGTAATTTTTGACCTTATAAGGTATCGGGGTATAGACTCGCCGCGCAGAAATTTACCGGCTTTTTTTGTTAAACAGTAATAACCTTTTTTATTAACAGAGGCAATTAGGCCATGAAATTTATTCCTAGATAAGTTTGTTAGCTTCCATTTTTCGCCGTCTTTCCAATTAAGCTCTCGCGCCGGATGAATTTCATTAACACCTTTGGCACTTACTGCTTTTAAAATCTGCATAAGAGTTTCGGCACAACCTTTATCTAACCCAATTAAATAACTGGCCGTCTGGTGACAGTGGGGGCAAACTTCTTCTTTGTATTTTTCGACCTTTATTTTTGACATTTATTTTAACTTACTTAGTCTTACCCCCATTAAAACTTAGGGGTAAAGAAAGAAAACTATTAACTCCAACTCCTACTCCAACTCCAACTCCAACTCCTACTCCAACTCCTACTCCTACTCCTACTCCAACTCCCACTCCTTACGCCAAAATAATTTTTTTGTGAAAATAAATTCATATAAATTCTATTTTTGTTTTTTAGGTAGCTTATAATTCCAAGGGCTAAAATCAGTTATGCTTTCAATTGCAATACCTGTTCCATTAGGTAGTGGCTCTATTTCGCTAGCACTTAATTCTTCAAGTTTTCCATCTTTCACAGCGTCTGAATATCTGCCGGTATCAAACACACAAGAAATATCCTTCATTATAAGAAATTTACCGAATAATCCCTCAACAGTTCCTACAAAAAAATATCCAACTGTTCTGATAAAATAACTTTCCCCAACTTCAAAAGGTGTTTCGGTCAAATTATTTTCATCTTCCAAAACTAACTTTAACAATTTTGTTACTAATTTTTCGTTCATATTTTTTGCGTTTTGAAGTACGCTACTTATTTTAATTTTAGTAAAGAAACTTTTTATAATTTCCGTTATTGTACGCAACCCATGGCGACCAGCCCTGAGCTTTAAATATCTCATAAGCAAAATCAACATTTTTTTGACAGTCCACCAGATCCACAAGCTTCCAGCCCTTTTTCATGTGTACAGAATTTATTTGGAAAACTCCTAGATCAATCGTGCCGTTGGTGTTAATTCCAAACCTATCGCATTGCATTGTTCCATTTTCTGCCCGGCTTACGGCCAGCGCCATTTTACAGTCGGGCCCAAACTTGTCGCATATGTATTGCTGTATTTCATTTAGGGGGCTATTAGCTTTAATTTCTTGAATTATTGTTTTTGATTCTGGTTTTTCCCGCTTGGTAATATATACCGGGGCATAAAACCCAATCCTTACTGGGTTTTGGAAAACCAATTTATTGTTTTCAAAAAACTGGTTAATTTTATAAATCCCATAAAATCCAAGTCCTACAAGTACAACTAAACCAACTAAAACCAAATAATTTTTTGCGCGGGTTTTGGTTTTAGTTTTGCTTTCAATTTTCCGTTGAATGAAATCAGGTATTTTCGCGATGTTTTTGTTTTCTTGCATATTTTTGTTTTTATTTTTTTAATTTAAACTGGTAACATTTCGGCTTCCCTTGCCACTTCCCAGGCGTATTTAATTATTTCGCCTTTGTTATTTTTTATATGGTTATATTTAACTTCCTTTTTTTCAGGTTTAAAAAATTTTTCCAAATCCTCCAGCTTTGCGGTTGGTTTTCTTTTTTTGAAACCCTTTAACATTAATTCTTTTGCGTTTTTAGTTGACCGGCTAAAAACATTTCCAGACAACATTTTTTGATTAGTTTCATACGGCTGGTGATAGTCATACGATTTTTCGCAAATTTCCTTGATACTTGGAAAAGCAATATAATTTGACCCTAGCCATATTCCATTTTGTTTGCCTTCCGTACTTGCCAGCATTATTTTTTCGACTTGCTCGTCAGTTATGTCATAAACCTTATTTTCATAGGTAATTATTTGTTTCATATTCTTACGGCGTTAGTTTGTTTTTTTTCCTGAAAGCCTCCGGCCCTTGAAAGCCAAGTTTCAAACCTCCTGCTGACCTCAAAAGTTTTTTCCGTTTCCCAGCGTTGCCTACTTCCGGATTTATTGGGTTCGGTCCAATAGCGAGTAAATTTTCTTATTTCTTCCGCTATGGCCTGTATATTAACATCGTACTTTTGCGAAAACATAACCCCAACTTTCCTCCGCGTGTCTTCATCCTCAAAAAACTTTTTAGCAATTTCCTTGGGCGTGGGCGGCGAAAAGCCGCCACTCTCTAGACTAACCTTATCTAACCTAACCTTACCTATACTGCGTGACGGTTCCGTCGACGAGCCGTCGACGGCATCGGTGTATGATCCGTTTTCTTTGATTGTTAAGGTATTTTTTTCTTGAAAATACTTTGTCGGCTCGTATGTGTCTTTCCGGATGTAGTTATGTATCAGCCAATGCTTAATTACACAGATTCCGGACTCAAAAGGCAATATAAATCTTTTAGCACAAAGTATTTTAAAATCATCGTCAGTAGATCCCAAAAGCCTCATTATTTTTTTGGGTGAAGATACAAAACCGTCATCGTCGGCTTCCATATTCAGGTGAAAATATAACAGCTGGGTACTGGCCGGCATATCGAGAAATGCGTCGGTGCTAATTACCAGCCTTGAGAACATTCTCTTTTGTGCCATTTTTATTTTTAGTTAATTCTTCTAACTTTTTCAGATAAATTGGCTTGATTATTTGCCAATCATAATCAGATATCTTTTTCTCTTTTTTAGCCTCGTTTATTCCAGAGCCTAAAAATGACAATTCTTCTTTGGTAAAACAAACCTCAATTTCGCCCTTTATTTTTTCTCCCAAAACTGTCATTTTCTGCTCTACTGGTTTTTGCTCAACTTTTTGAGTAATCTCTGCCGGCGCTGTTACTGTCTTTGTAACTTCCGCTGCCTCAACAAAACCTTTATCCGCTTGTTGCATTTCCTCGTGGGTATATAACCCGCTTAAATCGTTTGGAAAAGCTTTGCGTAAAGCCAATGCCTCGGCACATTTTCCAAGCATTAAATGTGGCATTTTATTCCACATAAATCCTTGTTTTTCCCCGGGATAGTATTGCTCCCAGCGTGCGGTTGCCGTAAATGGGCATCTAACTCCTTGAACAATTTTATAAACTGTAACCGTTGCTTTTTTTGGCATCTTTTCGTTGTCAAAAGTTGGATCGTCATTCCCGGCATATGATCCTGTCCTTTCGGCAATTGTCCTAAAACCGTCAATCCCAACTTGGTGCGTTCCAACTTCGTCATAGCCGTTTGTTTGTTTATTCCAAACTTTTCGCTTAACAAAATGAATTTGTTTAGTAAAAGGATCTAATCCGGTTTTGTTCGCAACAACCATAAACAATTTAAGCTCATCATTTGTTGCTCCTTTTGCTACGGTGTTTTTTATTAATTCAATCTGTTCTTGGTTGTATGGTTTGACAGCCTGTGAAGATTGAAGTATAATTTGCTTAGAGTTTTTACTTTCAGACGCCGTTTCCGCGGTGTCTTTTTTATTATTTTGATCGGTCATTATTTTAAAATCTTAAAAATAAATTGGCTGGTTACATCCTGCTTGCATACAGAGCTTTTATACTCCGCTACACAAGTTACATAGCTTAGAGCCCAAAGCGCTAACCAAAATACGCTAAAGCCTATCAAACCCGCAAGGGTTTTTTTAATTATTTGCATACCGTTCGACCTTTCGCCCGCCGGTAAATACTGCGGGAAACTACTGTTATATTTATTTACCCTTATGTACTTAGTCATATTTTTGTCCCTTTCCTTTTTTAATTTTTGTTTTTCCCTCCGGTTAAGCGGGGGTCTCGAGCCTTTAAACCCGCCTAACCGCAAGGGGTTAGCTTTTTAACTTGCACCCCGTCCGCGGGAAACAAAGACTCCGCGGGGGTCCCGGACTAGTCGGTTTCAGGGCGCAAATAAAAAAGCTAACCATTGCTGGTTAGCTTTAAAATTGTACCTATTGCCTAATTTTGCCCAAAAGCGGGGTTATTACCGCTTCGCCCACTGTGGGGATCTACGGGCACGTTTTAAACCTGGTTTCTTTCTTTCTTTTTTACGGTCATCGCGGGTTAATAGTCCGTTCTTTTTTAACACTTTTCTGACTTCTTCGGAAAGTTTAGACAAAGCTATGGAAATACCGTGCCTTAAAGCCTGCGCCTGGGAGTGAAGTCCCCCGCCGTTGACTGTGGCAGTGAAATAAAAATTTGGCCTCTGTCCGGTAACATCAAAAGGCTTTAAAGCCACATCCACAAACTGAGCAAAAGAAAAATATTTTTCCAAAGGCTTTTTGTTAACCAAGCTGTCGCCTTTTCCGGAAAACATCCGGACATTGGCTACAGAAGTTTTTCTTCTGCCGGTTGCGAATATGTATCGTCCGTCTTCAATCGGGGCAATATCAAAAATTTCCATCTTAGGCGCTGCAGCTTGAGACTGCGCGGGTAAAATTTCAGCTGCTGGATGAGAAGCTGGATGGTGCGTTGCTGTTTTTTTTGCCTTGGCGGCTTTAGGCTTGGCTGAGTGGGCCGCTGGCTTTTTGGCTGCTGGTTTTTCGTTTACCATACTTTATCAATTTTAAAATTATGAGTTTTTCCTTTTACGGATTTAAGTCTGAGTAGCATAGCTTTTCTAAAAGAAACTTCATCAAGCATACTATTTACAGCGGCGCGTAAAACTTTTTCCGGAGATTTTTCCAAACGAAGTTTTAGTGATTCGGACTTAATGCCTCCCAAATACCCGGAATGCCTGTAATATTGCTTTTGGTCAATTTTTCGGCCGGTCAGAACAAGTTTATCAATATTTACAGCAACAACAAAATCACCCATATCCATATGCGGCGTAAAATCCCGCTTGCCTTTGCCTCTGAGCAAATTGGCTATTTGGGTAGCCACTCTGCCTAAAGAATTTTTTGACACATCAATTTCGTGCCAAACTCTTTTAACATTTTTTGCTAATGTAATCTTTTGAGATTTCATGGAAATTATAGTAATTCTAATCTTACTTGGGACGCTCCAGCTTTGGGGTCGTTTAGCTTGGTTAAACGGACATATCCGCCTTTTCTTTCTTTGTATTTAGGACCGAGAACTTCAGCCGCTTTTTTTGCCGCCATAGCTGTCAAGCTCGAGATCAGCTGCCTGCGGGAATGCAGGGTGCCTTCTTTGGCCTTTGTAATAAGTTTTTCAGCATGACTTTTAAGCGCTCTCCCGTTTGCGTAAGAAGTTTTGATAGTTTCGTATAAAAACAAGGAAGATGCCAAAGTTCTGAGCAATTTACGTCTGTGATCATTGCCTTTGCCGATTTTTTTCTTTTTTAAATGCCGCATATACTTGTGCCGCTTATTTGGTTAATGCTTGAAAATAAATATATCAAAATGCTTAACGTTGCAGGAATTCCAAAATTTCATTGATAGTTTTGTCTCCCAAACCGGAAAGGTTTGAGATGTCTTCGGAGCTTAAAGCTTTTAATTCCGCAAAACTGGTAATGTGGTTTTTTAACAAAGCGTTTTTTGCCCTGGTAGACAAAGCTGAAGTGGAAATTTCATTTTCGGACTCAACTTCATTTTTCTGCATTTCAGTCTCATCTTGAACCACAGCTTCAGACTGCTCTGGCACAACAACCTTAGCGCTTTCAGCATCAATAAAACTGCTGTTAAAAAGCATTGAAAAATGGTCCACCAAAATATGCGAAGCAATATCTATGACTTCTTCGCCGGCAATGCTTCCGTCAGTCTCCATAAATAAATCCAGTTTGTCAAAGTTTGTAAACTGACCGACACGCACGTTTGAAACGTCAAAATGCACGGATTTAACTGGAGTATAGATAGCGTCTAAGGCAATCATACCGCTTTCCAGGTGGTGGTTGTCGCGGGCTTCCACAGGCACATATCCCCTGCCTTGCTGAACAATGATTTCCATTTCCAAATCGGAATTTTTGTTATCCAAAGTTGCGATATGCAAGTCTTTGTTGACAATTTCAACCTGGTCGGTTTCCTTAAAACTGGCAGCTGTAACTGTTTTCTCTCCCTTTTCTTTTAAAGATATTCTGACCGGCTCAGCGCTGTGGCATTTTAACCTCAGCTGTTTCAAATTCAAAATAATCTGTATTACATCTTCCTTTACGTTCGGTATGGTGGAAAATTCGTGATCCGCAAATTTTATTTTTACGGCAGTGACAGCCGCCCCCGGCATTGAAGACAAAAGCACGCGCCGCAAAGAATTTCCTATAGTAATTCCATAACCCGGGTACAGGGGTTCTAAAACCATACTATATTTGTTATTTCCCAAGCTTGATACTCGGGCCTTGTTAGGCAACGGAATAGCTTCCATAAAAATTACCTCCGGATAACTTATAGCGGGTTTTAACCGCTAAAGATTAATAAATTAAGTTAAAAATGCTTATAAATTTGAAAAACTTTATGTGCGGCTGTAGTGCTCGACAATCAGCTGGGTGTTGATCAAATTTCCAATCATTTCCGGCGTGGGGTTTGTCAAAATTTTGGCAGAAAGTTTAGCCGGGTCTACTGAAAGCCATTCTTGAGATTTAAATGACTTAATTTTTTCTTTTAACTTGCCGATATAAGCGGATTTAGTTTTCTGTTCACGAATGGAGAACACATCTCCCACTCTGGCGTTGTAAGAAGGGATGTCTGTTTTTTTACCATTTATTTCCAAAAATCCATGGCTGACCAGTTGTCTTGCCTGCATACGGCTTTCTGCAAAACCTGCTCTAAAAACCAAATTATCAAGCCTCATTTCTAAAAGATTGAGCAGATGGTCTCCAGTGATACCCGGTTTTTTTAAGGCTTTTTTGAAAGAATTCTCAAACTGTTTTTCAGTCAAACCATAAAGTATCTTGGCCTTTTGCTTTTCACGGAGCTGGATTCCATATTCAGACAAACGGGCGCGGTTTTGACCGTGCTGCCCTGGAGCATAGCTGCGCTTCTGGAGGATTTTTGCGTCTTTGTTGGTGAAAGCCATACCTAGACGTCTGGCTTTTTTTGCTTTGGGACCTGTATATCTCATTTTTAAAATAAAAATTGAATAGTAAAAATATAAATATTATACTCTTCTGGGTTTTTTCTGCCTGACACCGCCGTGTGCTGTTGGGGTTTTATCCTGGATGGTCAAAACATTGAGTCCAGATCCTTGCAAGGCTCTGATAGCCGACTCGCGGCCGCTGCCCACGCCTTTGATTAAAACATCAACCTCTTGCAAGCCTCTTTCTTTCAGTCTAAACAAAGTATCTTCCATAGTTCTCTGGCCAGCGTAAGGGGTGGATTTTTTTGAACCTTTAAAGCCGATTTTTCCGGCGCTTGCCCATAAAATAACATTCCCCGCCTGGTCGGTGGCAGAAATGATGGTATTGTTATAAGTGGAATTTATATAAATTTTTCCGCGGGTAACTTTGGCTTTGGCCTTTTTTTTCTTAGACTTGATTTTTGCCTCTGCTAACAGCGGAGCTTCTTCCTGCTTATCTGTATTTGTTGTAGATATTTCTTCTGCCATATTCTCAATAATTTCAAAATAATAATTGTCAATTTTGTGGTTTAGGTCTTGTCAGCGGAATTCTTTCTACCGCTACCTGCTGTTTTTCTCACATTTCCGCGTCTGGTTCTGGAATTCGTCTTAGTTCTCTGACCTCTGACGGGAAGACCGCGTATATGCCGGATACCCCTGTAAGCGCCCATTTCTTTTAGTCTTTTGATGTTTAGCAACACCTGCTGCCTGAGTTCGCCCTCAACCTTGATGCCATTTTTATCAATATGATCGCGGATCATATTGATTTCCACTTCTGTCAAATCTTTGGTTCTTTTATCTGGGTTGATTTTGGTAGCAGCCAATATTTTTTTTGTCATACTCAAACCGATGCCATACACAAAAGGCAAAGCTGCTTCTATTCTTTTTTCGTTTGGAATATTTATTCCTGCTATACGAGCCATTTTATAAAAAATTAATTAGTTGGATTAGAAAAATTACCCTTGCCTTTGTTTATGCTTGGGTGTTTGACAAATAACATATATCCTTCCAAATCTTCGGACTATCTTACAATTCTTACATCTGGGTTTGACACTGGCTTTAACTTTCATTTGCTTTTAGTCTCCTTACTATTCTGCCCTTGGTTAAATCATAGGGCGTCATTTGAATTATAACTCTATCACCTGGCAAAACTTTGATGAAATTTACTCTCATTTTTCCGGCCAAGTGTCCTATCACAGTCTGACCGTTATCCAACTGGACGCGAAAAATAGCATTAGGCAAATTTTCAGTTACTTTGCCCTGCAATTCAATAATGTCTTTGTTGTGGTTTCCGGTCGACCCGAGATCTTGATGGCTGGGATTCAAATTGATTAAGATTTACGCTTAATTTAAATTATTTTACCAGAAAAGAAAAAAAAGTCAAATATTTTAAAATAAATAATATATTTTGTTTTATTTAAGCCAAAAAATTATTTTTCTTGAACTGTCACTTTTATCTTGTTGGAGATTAAGGGTAAATTTTTACGCCAGGAAGGAGCAATTACTACATCAACCCTTTCAACTTCGCTCTCTCTCCTTATAAGCTCGTCAGCCTGATCTGCGGTTTTGTTTTTTAGCCTGCCAGCTAAATTTTGCATATTGACTGAAAAAAAAGCTTTTCCTTCAAAATGTACTGACAAAGACCCCTTCAAACTTGCTATGTCAGAATCTTTTACCGCATAGGAAATAGAGCTACTTTCCGGTTTTTTTAAAATTTTATTTTTTGAAACTGTGTTTACAACCCTGGCATAAACCAAATCTTCAAGGTCTTTCTTAAAAAATACAAAGCCTGATATTTTTATTTTTAGCTGAGCGTTAAAACTCGGGCTTTCCGTACCAGAAGGTTTGTCAGCGGAAAATTCCTGAACTTCTATTTGGAAAGATTTATCCAATAAAACCTTTCCCTGACTGGATAAATTATTCCTTAACGAGTTTAAAATTTTGTCAGCTAAAGATTTTTGAGCATTGGCAATATCCTGATCTGTAACGACTGATAAATATCTTGTTGTGCCGCCAACTATGGCTGAATCTATGCGCGCATAGATAACCTGGGGTTTACTGCCTAAAACCTGATTAGTGATTTCCAGTCTGGTTCCCGCGGGCAGGTTATAATTCTCACCGCCCTGTTCAGCCACGACTTCGTAAGAATCTCCCAAAGATGCTTCGTCAATTTCTTTGGTTTTTGCATTTGAATATTTTGTGGGCTTAAGGGAAAGCACATCAGAGGTTAGGCGGAAATTTTTCTCCCCAATGCTAATAATTGTTGTGGCAGCTTTTAAATTTAAAGGCAAGGCCGTAAAATTATAAATTTTAACAGTGCCGGAAGCCTTATTGCCAACGCTTTTTTTACCCTGGCTTTCAAACTTGCCGCTTTCAAATTTTTCTTCAAAAAGAGCATCTGACTTAATAGCCAGTTTATTTGGGTCTATCCCGCTGTTTTGCGGGTCTAAAACCACCTCCATATCGCGGATAATTTGTTCAGATTTGGGAAAAATGACAACCTCCCCTTTTGGCAATGCAAACAAAACAAGCCACGAGGCGCAAAAAAGAGAGACTATAAGAAAAACTGCAGTTAATTTTGTCGGGGTAAAAATACTTTTCTTTTCTACAGCGGGTTTTGTTATAAAAACAGGCTTTTCTAATTCGGCAGGCGGTGGGGTTTTTGCTATAAAAGTCGAAAAAGCAGGCTTTACTTGCGCAGGTTTGGGCAATTCTTCAGTTTTATTTTCAGGCTTTACTGAAGCAACAACGGGTTGTTCAATAATTTTTTGAGTTTGTTGCTTAATGTCAGAAATACCAGTCTGTGTTTTTTTTGCAAACACATCCCTCAGCTCAAAGCCGGCAGCCAAAGCATATTGCTGGCCTTTTTCATCCATTGTAAAAACAAAAACCTTTTTGTCTAAAATTTCTACTTGTTTTTTTAATAACAACAAGTTAACCGAATCATGAAATAAAAAACATCTTTTTGGGCACACCAAAATCACCTCGCGGGCTTTTTCTTTTTTTAAACGCGCCGCAACCTTGCTGACATCATCTTCCAGATTTATGTAGACGCTTGGTAAATTCATCGCATCTATAGTTTATATTTTTTATTTATTTTAATCAAACAAAGTTATATCATAACAAACCTTTATATTGAAGCCTTTTTGCAAATGAAATATTTTTACTATTTTCCACCTGTGGCTGATTGAACGGATCAACAGCCCTCAGGACGGAGCTATAAACCGCAAAGAGTTGCCAAAAGGCCGTAAATTGACCAACTTCATCGGGCGAAAGGCCTAATACTGCCAGGTGAGCGCAAGGAATTCCGGAAACTTTTGCGTCTTCCAAAGTACCTTGAAGCTCGTACGCAAAAGCCTGCTCTAAAGGAATTTTATTGATATCAAAAAGCGGATGCCCTTTGATCTGCACGCTGTGGGCCTCAGTCGGGTATAAATTCAGGCTTGGGCGCATAACCATATCTGTGCCGATAAAAAATCCAATCATATTTTTTATGCCGCCAAAAAATCTTTGGTTGGTGTGATGCTGGCTTTCGGGCGCTTCTGAAGTTAAAAATGTCTGACCATTGCCTTCTTTGCCAAAAGATTCATGACAAAGCTGTACAACCAACGCTGACATCGGAAAAAGATAGTGGGAATAAAAAGGCATAAACACATCAACATATCCTTGCTTTTCTAGTTGCCATAAAACCGATGCGGCTTTAAACGCGAGATTATCTTCAGGATATTTTTGCAGAACTTTTTTTCCGCCTTTATACAAAGCTTTAACATCAATGCCACAAAAAGCAGCGGGCAGAAGTCCGACCTCGGTAAAACCCGTATATCTTCCCCCGATTTTCGGATGCTCCACCACGGTTAGTTTAAGTTTTTCCGCAATATGAAACAGCGGGGTATTTTTTTCCGTTACTACCAGCATCGGAAAAGACACAAACGGCATCGTCATTTCCAGCTGCATTGTGTTTTCCCCAGATTTGCTAATGCAAAAAACCAAAGTATTTTCCGGCCTTAAAGTTTGTTTTAGCTCATAGATATAATCCGGATCCAAAGTGCTTAAAAAATACGCTTGTTTTTTTGTTTGGTACTTCAAAGCGTGGTAAAACCCGTAAAAACTGGAGATGCTTCCACCATTGGCAATAATCAAAATGTTTTCATACTTGCCGTATTCTGAAACCAATTTTTCCATAGCCTCAAAATCCGGCTCATACGACAAAAACAGCGGGTCTTCCGGCAATTTAATTTCCGAGATTTTCTGAGGCGCTGGACAGTTGTAAAAATTGAGGTTCATTTTTTAGGACTGAGATTATAGGGCTAAGGTTATAGGGCTAAGGGCTAACTTATTACCGCTTTAATCCTTCTTACTCCCGCAGAGGAGGCTTCTTCTTTTTGGATTTTAAAATTACCGATTATTCCCGTATGCTCAACGTGGGGGCCGCCGCAGAACTCGCGCGACACAACTTCATTTGTTTTAGGGTCAAAAACCGTATATATGGAAACAGTGTCCGCGTATTTTTCGCCGAACACGCCGATAGCGCCAAGCTCTTTGGCTTTTTCCTGGGGCATAATTTCTTTTTTTACTTGCAAATCCCTGGAAATCCAGTCGTTAACCAAAGCCTCCACCGAAGCTATTTCTTCAGAAGACATCTTTTGGCTGTGGGTAAAGTCAAACCTGGTGCGCTCTTCGGTGATATTGCTCCCCTTTTGCCATACATTGTCGCCCAAAACTTGGCGTAAAGCCGCGTTCATCAGGTGCGTTGCGGTATGAAGCCTGACTATTTTTTCACTATGAGAAGCAAGTCCCCCTTTAAACTGTCCTGCTGAGGCAGTGCGGGAAAGCTCTTGGTGTTTTTTAAATTCTTCTTCAAACTGGGTTTTGTCTATTTTTTGCCCGAACTGTTCAGCCAATTCTTTAGTTAGCTCCCAAGGAAACCCGTAAGTCTGGTAAAGATCAAACGCATCTTTCCCGGATATTAGTGTCATTCGGGTGTCATTTGCAGATTCGTGTCGAGTTAACTTTTCAAATTCTTTCAACCCTTTCTCTAAAGTGCTTTCAAACTTCTTCTGTTCTCCCTCAATGATTGAAAAAATATTTTCTGACTTTTCTACAAGCTCAGGATAGCTTTCCGCATAAACGGTGATTACCTGCCCAACCAAAGCTTTTAGCCAGTGGTTTTTGAGGTTCAAAAGCCGCCCCATTACCAAAGCCCGACGTAGCAAACGCCTTAAAACATATCCGCGGTCTTTGTTGGAAGGCTCCACGCCGTCAGACACCATAAACACGCTGGCGCGGATGTGGTCTAAAACAATGCGGCCTTTTTTCACTTCGTCGTTGGACATAATCTCCTGATCCAAAGCCAAAACATCCCACATCGGTTTAAACAGTTCAGTGTCATAAA
The DNA here is from genome assembly GCA_964512925.1 of uncultured Candidatus Saccharibacteria bacterium. Taxonomy (GTDB): domain Bacteria; phylum Patescibacteriota; class Doudnabacteria; order UBA920; family UBA920; genus CAZEKH01. Next base: position 131,728 of record CAZEKH010000003.1, read on the forward strand.
CCGAACGTTGTCCCGACAATACCGCTAAAACGCGGTCCAGCCCCATACCCGTGTCTACATTCTGCTTTTTTAACGGCACGAGTTTTCCGTCAGGCAATTTTTCAAACTGCATAAACACGTCATTCCAAATCTCAACCCATCTGGGCTCGTTGACATCATAAGAAGCCGGCGCTGGAGTGCCGTCGTCTATCCAGTAGTGCATCTCCGTATCCGGGCCGCAAGGACCGGTATTTCCCGCTATCCACCAATTTTTTTCTTTAGGCAAAAACGAAATCCGGTTTTCAGGCACGCCCAAAGCTTTCCAGATTTCCGCGGATTCTTCGTCCCTTGGCGTATCTTCATCCCCGGCAAAACAGGTAAAAGCCAGTCGTTCTAGAGGGATGCCGAGCCACTCTTTGGAAGTCAAAAATTCAAAACTCCACTCTATGGCTTCTTTTTTAAAATAGTCGCCAAAACTCCAGTTGCCCAACATTTCAAAAAATGTGAGATGAGTATCATCCCCAACTTCGTCTATATCGCCAGTCCTGACGCACTTTTGCACATTGGCGACCCTTTTGCCGCCCGGATGCTCCTGGCCAAGCAAAAAAGGCACCAAAGGATGCATCCCGGCCGTGGTAAACAAAACCGAAGAGTCGCCCTCCGGAACCAAAGAAGCTGAAGGGATGATGGTATGCCCCTTTGACTTAAAAAAGTCCAGATATTTTTTTCTTAAACCTTGCGAGTACATTTTCTGTAGTACTAATACTTTTAATTTTATCTAATTCAGATTGTGTTATTATTTCTCTCAGTTTAACTTTTTTTACAGGATATCCTTCTTTTGAATTATTTGGTCTGATATCAATCTCCCAATCATCACTATAAGAATCATTATGAAAATTTGGATTATTATGTATCTTAACTACTTTATATGATTGATTTAAATCTGCATAATAAACTATAGTCCCTATATCACATTCAAATTTGTGAACCCTTTCATTAAAAATCAAAAAATTATGCCTTCTTAAATTTTCAAAAGCTTCTTTCTTTTGTAAAGATAAGTCCTCAACGCTTATTTCTTTTTTTGCTTTTTGAAAATTTGTTTCTGTAACCAAATCGGAAAGAGGAAATTGTTTTTTTATTATTTCACCATCAGGTTTTGTTAACTCAGCATATTCTGTATTTCCTTCACTAATAAAACTTTTAATTTTAAGTCGCAAACCTTCAAAATCAGGATGATATACCGTATCCCCCACTTGATAAAGTGTAGCAGCGCCTTTTAAGTCCTGTTCGGCAAATGCATTATCCAATACATAACGAAAACTGTCTGAATGTTTGGGTGTTTCTTGATCTCCTTTAGGGCCCAAATGTTCACCCCGCATATTATTTTCCTATCTCTTCCAAAGCCTTGTCCATTTGGGGGTCTTTGGAATTATTAATATCATCTTCGGTGAGTTTCACCTCGATGTCGGGGTTAAGCCCGTCTTTGTTTAAATTTTTCCCTCCCGGGGTTACCCATTTGGCGATAGTAACTTTTACAGCCGCTCCGCCTGACAAATTCACGAGCTCCTGGACACTGCCTTTGCCAAAAGTTTTTTCGCCAATCAAACTTGCTTTGCTATGGTCCTTTAAAGCTCCGGCTAAAATCTCGGAAGCGGAAGCGCTGCCGCCGTTTATTAAAACCAAAGTTTTTATACCCAAAAGCCTTTGGTCCCTTAATACCTTGTGTACCACAGGTTCGCTGCTAGTTCGCTCTTCGGTCACGGCGGTTTTACCTTCTTCAACCCAGGCTGAGATCAGGTTCACCGAGGTTTCAAGGTACCCTCCGGGGTTGTTGCGAAGGTCTAAAACTATTCCTTGCACTTTTTTGGTTAATATTTCGTTGACTGCGGCGGAAAAAAGACTATCCGTATCGTCGCCGAACCTGGAAATACTTAGTAAGGCGATAGTTTCTTTTTTTCCATTTTTTTCAACTTCTTTAAATTCCAGTTTTACGCTTTTATTTTTTATACTATCCCGGACAATAGTCAGGTCAAAAGGCTTCAACCTGCTGGCTCTGTAAATATTCAGCACGACCGAGGTGCCTTTTTTTCCGCGGATTTTTGACACCGCTTCCTCTACTGTCCAGTTCTCCGTGCTTTGACCATCAACTTTGAGGATGATATCCTGAGCCAGGATGCCGGCTTTTTTCGCCGGAGTATCGTCTAAAGGCGCAACTACTGTTATTACTCCATTTTTTTTACTAATCTCGGCGCCAATGCCGTCGAATTCCCCTTTTAAGTCGGTTTTAAAAGTTTCCAAATCTTTGGGTTCAAAAAAAGCCGTATATGGGTCGCCGGTTGAAGCAACCGCCCCTCGGATAGCTCCATATAAATACTGCTGGGCTGTTGGCGGTTTTTCTATGTATTTTTTATTTACCACGTCTATGGCTTCGTTTAAAAGCCCATAATCAACATCTTTCGGCAGCTGATCCTGGTTTACGACCTGAAAAGTTTTAGGCTGAAAAACATAACCCTGTTTGCCATATTTATTGCCCACCAAAAATCCTATCATAAGCAGCAAAAACACGGTTACGGTTTTGCGAATTTGGTTGGAATTTTCAGGCTTATGAGGCACCGGGATTTCTACCCTACCTGCTTTTTCATTTTCTATGTCCATAGTGTGATTTTAATATGATTTATTATACCAAAACTTAATTTCAAACGCTAATTTTCCTTAACCGCTGACTTTGGGAGATTTTTTAAAATAATTTATTGCGGTTAAAAGAAATAGTCTGATATAGATGGCTAAAAACACCGCCCAATTAAAAATAAAAAGATATTTTTTAGCGTAGTATTTCTGATAAAAAATCCACATCGCCTCGTGAAACCACTTTAAAGCACGAAACGGGACTTTACGGGAGGACGAGCCTTTAAAGTGGGTGATAAATGCCGTAGGGTGATACCAGACTTTAAACCCGGCTTCTTTGCATCGCCAGCACCAGTCAATATCTTCCCCATACATAAAAAACTTTTCATCAAGCAAACCAATTTTTTCTACAACTGATTTTCGGATAAGCAAAAACGCGCCCATACAACTATCTATCTCCATACTCTGGTTTTCATCCGTGTCCAGCATATTATAACTTGTTCCCTCTCCCCGTCTAAACGGGGGGAGGGATTGAGGGAGGGGGTTGAATAACCCATCAACCCTCAAAAACCTCGCCAAAGCATTCCAAGGATTTGGAAACCTTCTTCTGCAAGCTAAGTCCAATTTTCCATTTTCTAATATTACTTTACAAGTTACAATACCCACATCTTCCCGCTTCTCAATAAACTCCAAAGTCGTTTTTAAAGTATCTTTTTCTACTTTTGTATCCGGATTGAGCAAAAGTATATATTTTCCTCTAGCCCGCCTAATCCCTAAATTATTTCCGTGCGCAAACCCAGTATTAGTATTGCGAAGCAATTCAAATTTTCCCTCCCCAGGCGTGGGGAGGGTGTCCCGATGGACATCGGGACGGGAGAGGTCGAACGAAGGATTATTTAACAAACCTTCAAGCCATTGCCCAGTTCCGTCAGTTGAACCGTTATCTATAACAATCACCTCAGCCAAGTACCCATTATCTCCCCTCTTTACTAAAGTGGGGACTTGGGAGTTCTTTCCACTGGTAAACAAAACCCCCTCGCTCCCCCCCAAACTCAAAAACAACCGCTCTAAATCGGTTTTGGAGTTGTAGGAAAGGATTATTATTGAGAGTTTTACCATTGATTTTTTAAAAATAATATGATATACAAACTAAGTCCGAAATCGAGAAATTGGAGGAGAGTATGGCAGAGGCTAAACAAGCTTGGCGGAGTTCCAATTCTGCTTCGCTTAGACGAGTCAGCCCAGCAGGGACAAGGCTGGTGGAGCAAATTTTGTGATATGGGTATTGAAAGTGGCGTCATGATGCGGGTAGTAGAGCTGCAATACTTTAAACTCCCAGCAGCCACTGCCGCCGAATAGGCCGCCGCCGCAAACGCAGTTTCTTCTGCCGCGCCTTGTTAGGCCTCCGGCAGTTTTTTTATTATGCTTCTCTTTTTCCACATCATCGGCAAAGTTTTAAAAAAATCCGGAAGAACTTTTAAGGTACTTATTTCAAACAGCAATATGTAGATTAACATAAAAAACTCGCGGAAGAAAAATTGGGGGTAAAAGTACTTGGAGTTTTTTATGTACATGTAAATATGGTTGGTCCAATTGAGTTGTTTGATTTTTGGATTTAATTGTTTATGATGCTTAATAAAAGCCAAAACATTTAAGTAACCTTTTTTTGAAGACCCGGCAGTACGGCCGTGGAAAGCTATGGCCTTTGGCGCAAACTTGCATTTCCATCCTTTGTTCACCATCCGCCAAGCTAAATCCACATCTTCCCAGTAGCTATGGAAATCGGAGTCAAAATATTCTGTATTAGCTTTTAGCTTATAGCTTATAGCCTTTAGGGCAGAAGCCCTGTACATTGCCCCGGCTCCGGACACTGCTTGAACATCGGTTAGTAAATCATATTGCCCGAGGTCAGTCTCCCACTGCCCCCTATCCCTCGCCCTTCCCGACTTACTAATTGTCACCCCAGTTGTATCTAATGTTTTACAATCTTCAATCTTCAATTTTAAATCTTCAATTTTAAACAGTTTTCCCGTCGCGGCTCCGACTTTTTCATCTTCAAAAACTTCAAGCATCTTTTCCATATAATCCGCCTGCATTATTAAATCCGGATTTACAAGTTGAAAAAATTCTGGGCTACATTCAACCTCTCCCCGACCCTCCCCACCCGCCTGCAGCGTTATGCGCAGCATTTCGGGCAGGAGTCTTGGGGAGGGAGACAAATTTGAATACTTCTCAAACACCAAATTATGCCCTTTGGCAAAACCTATGTTATAGCCCGGATCAATGATTTCCACCTGCGGGAATTTTTCCATCAAAAGTTCCTTGCCCCCGTCATCATTTCCAGCCACTACCACCACGGCTTTAAAATCTTTAAAGGTTTGGTTAAAAAGCGCGGTAAAAACAGGCTCAATCCATTTTTTACTATTGTAAATAACTTGTACGACTATAACTTTAGGCATTGGATTTAAGTTTTTTATAGTTAGTAACCACCACTCCGGAAAGCAGGAGGTTGATAAAAAAATACATCAGCACTTTGTCGTTAAACAAAGTAATGTCAAAAAACCCGGCTGCCAGAACCCATAGCGCGGCGAGAAAAAACTGCGCTGCCAAATAAATATAAAAATCTTTTTCTTTTAGATGCGCTTTTAAAAACTCAAACAATGTTTTTAAAACTTTGTAAAAAAACAGTAGGAATAAGCCCAAACCCACAAACCCTGTTTCCACAAACACCTGCAAAAACAAACTATGCGCCGAGACAAACCTGGCTGGCAAATTATATTTCTCATTTACCCTACCTGCCAAATCTTCATAGGAAATTTTGCTTTCAGGATCTGCTGCCGCAACTAAAAAATTCTGCAGTCCAATGCCCCAGGGGTGTTTGGTGCCATAAATCAAACTGCTTTTCCAAATCTCAATTCGTCCCGCGTTAGAAGACTCTTTTAGATCATAAATGCTTTTCGCCCTGTCTAAAAAATTCTCTTCAAATTTTCCAATTCTGAGCGTTGACAATCCTTTGTTGATTAGTGGGGAAATAATCAGCAGTAAAAACAAAATCACAAACGGCCATTTAAATTTTTTTACCAAAGCCGGCATAAAATCCTTAAGCCAGGCTATGGCCACAGCCAAAACCGGAAGCATTGCTCCCGCCCAAACCGCCCGAGTGCCGGAAAGCATCACCCCCATACCGGCAAACCGAATGCCTGACCACAACCATTTTCGTATATGCACAAAAACTTCACGAGTCAATGCAGTCCCCAGACACAAACCGAACATACAAACATAAGCGAAAGACTGGGAATCCGGCATTATAGAAAACATTCTGAGATTTCTTCCGCCCACATACGAAAACCAGGAATTGGAATATAAAGCTACGCTGGAAAAATAACTGCCATAGTACAGCTGGCTTATGTTGGAAGCCCAATACACCCAAAAAGTATCAAGGTTGGTTAAAAAAGTTCCAATCAGCTGGGCAAAACCCAAAGTTACTATAATTGTCAAAGACCAGATGGTAAATTTCACGGTTTGGGAAACCTGCTCTTTTGTTTTTATCACATTGCTTCCCACCAGATAAAACAAGTAAATATTCAAAAAAAATATCAACTGTTTTATTCCCGGAATTTTATATTCCGCAAAAGCCAGAACAGAAAACACGGCTGCCAAAAAAAACCACAGCAAGTATTTGTCCCAAGGCAAAAATTCCACTGATTTTAACTGGAGTTTTTTTTCTTTTATTAACCAAACCATAAAGAGCAAAACAAACAACGGCCGCCACATCGACAAGCTGTCAAAGGGCAGACCCGGCAAAACTAAAAAAAACGGAATAGATAATAATAAAAGTAAAAAACCTTTATAAGCGCCAAATAAAAAGATAAAAACAGAGATCAAAGTAAAATTCACCCAAACCAAATTCGGTGAGACACCAAGCATCCCTGTAAGGAGGATAGAAATGTATTGCCAGATCACGAGCAAAATTATCAGGCTAAGTGTTTTATTTGATGTAAAATATTGAATCATTGGTTTTTAGTTAAAACCTTTAATGTCTCTTCAGCGCATTTTTTCCAGGAAAAATCTTTAAGTCTCATAGGTCCTTTGTCTGAAAGTTTTTGGGCAAAACTTTTATCAAGCAAAACCGCCTTAATGGCATTTTTTATTTCCTGGATATTTTTCGGGTCAAAATACACAGCCGCCTCCCCGGCCACTTCTGGCATACTGGAAATATTGGACGTTGCAACTGGCACACCAACAGAGAACGCTTCCAAAATCTGCATACCAAACCCTTCATAAAAAGATGGCAAGACCAACAAATCCGCATTTTTCATAATTTCCATCCGATCGGAATCGCTGATATGGTTTAAATATATAACAAAATCTTTATTTTGTTCAATTTGTTCCAATATATTGCCGAATTTCCATCCTGGTTTCCCTACAACCACGAGCTTATGCTTTATCTCCGGATTTTCGTTTTTTAAAAGTTTAAATGCGTCAATCAAACCTTCCAGATTTTTTCTGGGCTGTAAAGTTGAAAGAAACAAAACGTATTTAATATTATGTATTTGGTATTTTACAGTTACATCTGCCGTTAGCTCCTTTGAATTTAAATGATTATTAGCGATTTCTTCAAACCCGTGGTAAATAACATTAATATTTTCATTTTTTATGTTATAAAATTTTAAAATATCTTTTTTAGTGCTTTGTGAGACCGCGATGATTTTGGCCGCATTTTTTACCGCGAATCTCGTTGACCACTCCAAAAAATTCCTATTAAACCAGGTAAAAGTTTTTGGAAAAAATTTCCAAGCTAAATCGTGGATTGTGACAACTGACATTTTCGGGTGAAGAAGAGGCAGAGCCGAGGCGGGTATAAACAAAACATCCGGTTTATGCCAAAACATCTCCCAAGACAAACGGATTTGCGTCCAAAAAACCGGAAACGGCATTATCTTCAAAGTAAAATTTTCCGGCAAACTTGAAAACCAGGCTTCAGGCCTGGTTCTTAAATACAAAACATACTTATTCTGCCTGTCAATTTCCGCCAAATGCAAGATTAATTGCTTTGCATAATGCTCAACGCCGGTTTTAACAGGGTTATTTGCTCGTTCAGCTTCTATGCCAATGATCATAAACTCTTATATTTGCCTTGCCAGCCCAGCAAATTGATTAAAATATTTTTCCAAATTTTCCGCGTTTTTTATACTCATTTTTTTTAAAGTAAATATCAGCAAATAATTCTTTGGATATATATCTCCTTTTTTCTCAAATGATTTTTTTTATCAGCTATGGTTGCGTCAAAAAGTTCTATTGCTCGTAAAAAAGCCGATTCTGACCTTAGAGGGATATTTTGTGTTTGCCATTTTAAAGCTCTACCAACCTCGCTGAGCACATTGGCCAACTGCATATAAACAGACAAGCTTTCCCATTTTTCTTTTAATATTAAATCGTTATGCATTTATCCAAATAATGATATTATTTGATGCTTCTCTGGGAATTTAAATCAACATTTTTCATATGCCTGTTCTGGGAAAAGCCACTTCCCGGCCTTAAGTCGGACAACTGTTCGTCAAGCCCAGAGTTATAGATAATCCAAACCAACCCGCCTCCGACTATTGCCGAAACAACAGCAATAAAAATTATAGGCCAAATGCCTTGTCTTAAAAAAGGTTTGCGTTCAACAGCAATTTGTTTATTTTCCATATGTTTATTTTAAATATTTGTATTTTTATTTTACCATATTTTTAAGGATAATAGAAGTTTTGTATTTTCCTGAGAAATAAGATTTAAGCCTGTAAATTTTAGGCCGTGCGCCAAGACCTGCTAAAAGTTTTTTTAGGCCTTTTACATAAGCTTTTTGATCATAACCAAGAGCAATAATTTGAGGGTCTTCTTTTACTATATGATTCAAATAGTTTACTTTGGCCCCCAAAAGTGCCCGATCCACCAAACTGCAGCTTCGGACATTTTGTAGCCGTTTTTTGTCATTATTAATCGGCTTATGTTTTTTGATTTTTTTTACATTGACTCCCCTAGCGACAGAAACGATCAAAAATGGGCTTTTTGACAAAGCGCGAGCCTGTTTAAAAAAATTAAGATGTCCTTTATGCAAAACATCAAATGTCCCGAAAACCATAATTTTTTCTTTTATAGTCTTCATCAATTATTTTTTAAAAATGATTTTATAAAAATCAAATCTTCGCGGTTAAAAAATTTAGCCATATACAAACCGAGAGCATAGACAAAAACTCCCAGCGGGAGAACGAAGATCAAAGGTTGGGCGACAAAATAATATATAACTATTCCCATTAACAATGAAGCAAAAAAGGGCTTGCCAACATACTTAAAAAAAGAAAAATCCGTAATTTTGGTTTTTACAAAATAAAAATAAAAAATTGCTTGGATACTTTCCGATGCTACTGTCAAAAAAGCCGCCGCCAACACTCCGTATTTGGGAACTAAAATAATATTACCTATTATATTAAACAGCATATTCGCGCCCGTGATCGCCGCGGCTTTTTTGGTTTGTTGGGATATAACCAGCGAATTAACCGGTATATACACAAACAAAATAGCAATCGCCCAAACCAAAACCGACAAAACCGGAGCTGAAGCGGCAAAATCCTTTCCCGCAACCAAAAGCACCAGAGGCTTAGCCAGCACAAAGCCGCCTACCGCCAACGGCAAAGCCACTGCTATCATCAGCCTTAAATATTTTTCCAAAGTCTCCCGCGCTTTTAAAACCTGCCCTCCGGCCACCAAAGCGGCAAAAATCGGAAATAAAATATGGGAAACCGAAGCCGGAAAAAAATTCAACAAATCCACGAATTTATATGCGGCTGTATAGATGCCGGTCTGTGCATAGCCTGTAAAATGGGAGATTATAACCACATCAATCCTGTTATAGATTGCGCTAAAGCCCGCCAGCAACGCAAACGGCCAGGCAGAGGACAAAATATTTTTTATATTGCCAAAATGCCAAACCCTTATATTTTTTAAAATCTGCAAGCTGGGAATATGCGCTGTTATAAACCTGCGATACAATACAATATCCACGAGCGCAAATACCGGCTGTATAACAGCTAAAAATACAATATACTTTTTTAAAAGCACGGCCAAAAATATCACAGCGATATTGACCAGGGAATTTAAAAAATTTATGAAAGCGACTTTTTTCAAATCCCCTTTTACAGTCATAACTGACAAAAAAGGAAAGGTTAAAGCGTTCAGACACATCCCCAGACCCGCAACTGCCACAGCCTGAAAAACAACCATTTCCAAATTTTTTAGCCAAGCGGTAAAAACTAAAGCGGTGAATAAAAAAACAGACAACAAAATTTCAAAGTTTAAAAAATCCTGAAAATACTCCTTCAGTTTTTCAGGATTTTCGCTCATTTTTTTGGTAATAAACTGCTGTACGCCAAAATCGGAAATTATGCCGAAAATCAACACAAAGGACAATACAAACTGGTACTGCCCAGAACCGTACGGACCAAGATATCTGAACAAAACCGCATAAGCAAAAAACAGCATTGCAAGAGCGAGCGCGCGGGATGCTGACATCCAAAAAATATTTTTTGAAGCGTTGGGCATAAGGCAAATCTGCAAAAACCGCTACTTGGTTATAACGTCGCCTTTGGCATACGCATCAACTTCCGCTTGGGGCAAGTTAGCGACATTTTTAAAACTCAATCTTCGATTTTTAAAAGCCGCCGCTGTAAGCGCCCTAAGCTGGCCTTTTTCCACCAAGTACACGGTTTTTTCCTTATCACCAGAAACCAATGCGCCGTTTTTCGGAGGATAAGCTATTCCTTCCGGCCATTCGGCTATCTCGCCAGGACTAAAGAAATAATCCGGGGTAATTTTTCTGGTTTTGGCCACATAGGAAGAAATTTTATGCAATGAACCTTCTTTAAACAAATACATTTGTCCGGTTTTGGCATCAGCCAACCAAGTTACATCTTTTGGCACTGCAAACGAACCAATTGGAATTGAACTGACTTCTTCATCCGCTAAAACTGCAATATTTTTATAACTTAAGCCGCGATTTTTAAAGATCTCGGAAGAAAACGGGTGTTTAAAACCATTCTCTATCAAATAGACTGTTTGGTTTTTTTCCGACTTAACCAAAGTGCCGTCCAACGGAGCGACAAAGCCTTGCTTTAGATAAGTATTCAGCTCGTCATCCGGCACCAAGACCACCTGACTGGTTTTTACTTTCCGCTGCTTAAAAGTAAAAGAACTAAAAAGTTTTAAAGTACTGCCTTCAACCAGGTAAACCGCCTGGCCGATGTTGCCGCGAATTATTGTCCCCTCAGAAGGAGGCAAAACCGCTCCGGTTTCAAACAAAGAGCCTTCAGCCGCAGAAATGCTCAAAGCCAAAGAATTTAAAAGCCCTCTTTGTTTTAAAACAAATTCCGAAGCAGGGTATTTGATGTTGTTTAAAAATACGTATTGCTTCGGGTCCTGATCAATCTTTACAATAGTGTTATCAGCAGGTCCATAAACTTTGCTATCCGAATATGCGGAAAGCTCCGTTGGCGAAACAATAATTTTTTTGCTTAAATCCAAAGTTCTGGCTTTTACCACAAAATCCGGAACAAGTTGTTTTAAGCCGTTTTGAATAATATAAATTTTTGAATCCGAAGCCAAAGAAAGAAGCGTGCCGTTCGGATATTTAAACCATTCTTGAAAATATTTCCAGAAATTATAATTGCCGTTAAAAACGTGAGGCGTATAGCGGTATAAAGCTGCGGTAGCTTTGTTTGACAGTGTGACTGATTGGCTAGGCTGGGCATTGTAAGGCTCGCCGGTAGTGTTTTCTATAATAACAGTTTCGCCCACCTGGGCTGCACGGCCATTGTATAAAGGACCCCTGCCGTTGGGTGATGAATAAGACTTAACCAATGACCTGGCGGCCCCCAAATACCTGTTGCCTTGCGAGTCAAAATTCCCAAAAAGCTGAAAGTAAAAACCTGGCAAAACATCCCCGCATCCCCCGCTGTCAGGACAAGCAAAACCCAAAGCCGCATTTAAGATTTTTTGCAGTTTTTCCGGCGGAACATTGGAATGGTTTGTAATCAATCCTTGTTCTTTTTGCAAAGTCACGAGTATCACCTGTGGGTTTAAACCGCTTTGTAAAGAAGCATCCCAAATCAGCTCGGCCGCTGTCCTTAGCCTTCCCAAGTTTGGCCGCGGATCCTCCAAACCCTCTTTTAAAATAGTGGCGGTCGGTTCTTTAAGCATAACTAAAAAAGCCGGATCCGTATTTGCTAAAACAGATTTTTTATTTTCTAAAAACTTTTGTATGCCTTCAGGACCGCCAAAAGTTTTAGTGTCAACAAAAACCCCGTCTTCTATCAGCTTGTTAGGGTTAAACAGCGGATCAACTGTCTGCGCCAAAACCAAGGTTGGAGCTTGAACAAGTAAAAAAGAAAAAAAATATACTAGAAGTTTTTTGATTTTGAACATTTTTGTTTTTTTCATTGTATAAATATGTTTAAAAATTTAATCTATTTAAGATACGGCTCCCCTTTTGGCAGAGCTTCAAGGTCAGATGCGGAAACATTAGTTATTTTAAATGCTTTCAACCCTTTGTCCTGGTAAAAACCGGCGTTGATAGGGTGCAAAACTTCATTTACCACCCAAAACAAAGTTTTACTATTTTGAGCCCTAACAACCACCCCTTCTTCTAAAGGCCAAAAGTCTCCAGTGGGCCAAGAATCCATTTCCTCAAAAGATACTTGCTTCACCTGGGAAAAATTATATTTTCTGGACTTAAAAACAGACAAGAGCACCGGGCGCTTTTTTCCTTTTGAAATGACAAATACGGAATTATCGCCAAACTGCTTTACTAACGTACCCTCTTTAGGCATAGAAAAATACCCGGTGCTTAAACGGTCTATCTGGTATTGCGGCAAAATTTTTATTTCAGTTTTGGCAAATTTATCGGCCATCACCCACAAGGAAACAGGACGTTTTTCGCCCCCTAAGTATTCGTACACTTGACCGCCTTTTTCAGACTGCACAAGCTCGCCCTCTTTGGCATTTACTCCGATACTAAAATCCGAACTTAAAGCTTTTTGCGCATTTATTCTGCCCTTGCCTAAAAGGCCATTGCAGTTCTGACCTAAGCAATTGGTTAAATTCAGATAATCAACAGGGTCGGCTGTTTCAATAATCTTATCCCGGATTTGAGCATTAGTTGCCTGAGGGTAAAGAGAAAACAGCAAAGCCGCCTCTCCGGAAACCAGCGGCGCGGCCAGCGAAGTTCCAGTGCCGTAAGCGTATGAATTTGAAGCTTTCACTCTGGTTAAAGGGTCAAAATTTATGGAAGACAACATCCTTTTTCCCGGCGCTGACACATCAATACAATTTTTTCCAAAGTTGGCAAAAGCGGGCTTCTGATCTTTCTCGTCCAAGGCCGTGACACCCAATACCATATTTTGAGTACCGTCATCACAAATAGGATATATGGGCTGCTGATCCAAATTCCTCCCGTAAGAACTGGAGTCATTGCCTGCTGCTGCCACTATCAACACATTTTTTTTATAAGCATATGACACAGCGTCAGCCAAAGCCGTATCTCGGCCAAAACCCGTTCCGCCCAGGCTTAAGTTGATTATTTTTACCCCATTGTCCGCCGCCCACTTTATTGATTCTATTATCTGGGACACTGTTCCCGCGCCGGCGCTGTCTAAAGCTTTTACAGGCAAAACCGAAATCTGCCAATTCGTTCCGGCTATACCGATATTGTTGTTGGCTGTTGCCCCCAAAACCCCTGTCACCATAGTCCCGTGCCCGTTGTCATCCGAGTTTGTCCCCGGTTCTATTTTTTTCCCATTTACAAAATCATATCCGGGTAAAAAATTGATGGTTTTTAAATCTTCGTGAGTTTGGTCAATGCCTGTGTCTATGATAGCCACCAAAACTTTCCTGGAGCCGGAATTAGCCTGCCAGACGTCGGGAAATTTGGCTTTCAGCAAATACCACTGGCGGTCAATATTAGCGGGGTTTGGGTCAAAGCCAGGGTCGTTGGGAAACAATAAATCCTGTATATAAAATTTTCCATCATTAAAAGCCTGCGCGTTAGTAGAAAAAACCGGAGAACCGGCAAACACTAAAACAATAAGAGTAATGATATATAAATGATTTTGAATCTTTTTTAACATATTTTAGATTACAAATATACTCTCTGAATTCGGAAAGTCTTATTTAAGTCTGCCAAATAGATTAAATTACAATGTTTGAATATTAATCAAAATCATTTTTTTTATGATCGCTTAAACCTCACCCCGACCTTCTCCGATATCGGAGAAGGAGAAAAATGAAACAAACTTAAATATTTAATTTCTATTTATATTTTCCAAACCACAAATTCAATCGTATCTCAACGATCTCAAAAAGCATATTAATCATACCGGAAAATTTCACGTGGCTTTCGCCGTCGTTGACCCAGGTAATCGGCGCTTCTTTGATTTTCATCTTTGCCCTGCGAGCTAAAGCCAAAATTTCTACATCAAACGCCCAGCGAAATATAGTTTGCTTGGGGAAAATTTTATTTGTCGCCTCCGCAGTAAAGGCTTTAAATCCGCACTGGGAATCTGTCACCCCAACCGGCACCAAAGTATGCACTATTAGCCTAAAAACTCCGCCCAAAAAATCCCGAAAAAGACCTTGGTGAACCGCAATGTTTGCCCCCTCTATCCTGCGCGAGCCTACCACCATATCAAACCCTTGCTCAAAATATGGCAAAAACTTTTCTATTTCATTTATTTTTGTGGAATTATCCGCATCCATAAACACCCGTATGTCGCCTGAAGCCTCAAGCATTCCCTGCTTAACCACCCAACCCTTGCCGTGGTTTTCAGAATTTTGCACCAATCTTATCCTCGGTATTGTCAAAGCCAGATTTTTCACCAAAGAAACGGTCTTGTCTTTTGAGCCGTCGTCTATAACCAAAATCTCGGAAACATAAGATTGTCCGCTTAAATAAGCGTTCACATCCCTAAGTGTTGCCTCAATTCTTTTTTCTTCATTGTAAGCAGGTAATACTACAGAAAGTTTTTTCATTTTGTTTCAAATTTAATAAATTTAATGTTCTAATTATACCATCTTTTTATGCCTTTTCAAAATGAAAAAATACTGCAGGGCGAACGCCGTCGCCCAGCAGTCAATTCTTCTACTTCCACTTTCGGAACAGAATCTTTCAATCTTTCAATCTTTCAATCTTTCAATCTTTCAATCTTTCAATCTTT